>NZ_CP078093.1:2067099-2756133 GCF_019203185.1 Crassaminicella indica
GATATTTGCAAAGGATTTAGAAGAAAATATTTCTATGAGAAATAGTATTAAAAAAGCTATTGAGAAAGGTTTGCCGACCTATGCTGAATGTGGAGGGCTTATGTATCTGTCAAAAGGGATTACCACATTAGAGAATCGAGAGTATGAAATGGTAGGTATATTTAATACAAAAGCCAGTATGACAAAAAGGCTTCAAAGATTTGGATATGTTTATGTAAATATCGACAAATCTTGTGCAATTGCAGAAAAAAAATATTCTGTAAAAGCCCATGAATTTCATCGTTCAACAGTAGATGATATTAAAGAAGATGAATATGTATACACTGTGAATAAAATAAGAAATGGAGAAATCGTTAAGACGTGGAAATGTGGATTTAAAAAGTATAATGCTTTAGGGGCGTATGCACATATTCATTTTTATAGTAATATGAGCATTGCAAATGACTTTATAAAAAATTGTATATCTTTTAAGAATAGGAGTTGTGAAGAATATGAAAAGTAAAAGTTTAATGTTTCAGGGAACAGCTTCTTCTGTAGGAAAGAGTTTGCTTACAGCAGCATTCTGCAGGATATTTTATCAAGATGGTTACAAAGTAGCTCCTTTTAAATCACAGAATATGGCACTAAATTCATATATTACAAAAAAGGGAATGGAAATGGGAAGAGCTCAGGTGGTGCAGGCTGAGGCTGCTAAAGTAGAACCTAGTGTACTCATGAATCCTATTCTTTTAAAGCCAACAACAGATAAAAAATGTCAGGTGATTTTAAATGGTAAAGTATATCGGAATATGTCAGCAGTAGAATATCATGAGTTTAAACCAACCTTAGCAAAAATGGTAAAAGATTCATTTGATGAATTAGCAAAGCATTATGACATTGTAGTATTAGAAGGAGCAGGAAGTCCTGCGGAAATTAATTTAAGAGATAAGGATATTGTAAACATGGGGATGGCAGAAATGGCAGATGCAGATGTAATCCTTATTGGGGATATAGACCGTGGAGGGGTTTTTGCTTCTATCTATGGAACGATTATGCTCCTTACAGAAGAAGAAAGAAAGAGAGTAAAAGGAATTATAATCAATAAATTTAGAGGAGATGTAGAGATATTAAAACCTGGAATCAAAATGTTAGAAGAATTAACGGGTATTCCTGTTTTAGGAGTAGTTCCATATTATAATGTACAAATAGAAGATGAGGATAGTTTGGCTGAAAGATTTAGGACTGAAAGAAATAATAAAGGACAAATAGAGGTTGCTGTTCTTTATTTACCCCATGTATCTAATTTTACAGATTTTAATGTATTTGAAACGCAAGAAGATGTAAATTTAAGATATGTCATGAGAGGACAATCGATTGGAAATCCAGATATGTTGATTATACCTGGTTCTAAGAATACACTTGAAGATTTGATTTATTTAAAGGAAACAGGTTTAGCTAAAGAAATTTTCAGATTAAATAAAGAAGGAAAATTAATTATAGGAATTTGTGGGGGATATCAGATGTTGGGTAAAAGACTTTGTGACCCTTACGGAACAGAAAGTGATATAAAGGAAATTAATGGACTAGGGCTACTAGATATAGAAACTGTTTTTGAACTAGAAAAGACGACAACACAAGTAGAGGCAGAAATTGTAGCAAAAGTTCAAAATAATTTTGAAGGAATCAAGGGGATGAAGATAAAGGGATATGAAATCCATATGGGTCAAACCCAATTAGGAAAAGAAAGCTTTGTGTTAAATCATATCAAGAAAAGATTAGATGATGAGGTTTGTATTGAGGATGGAGCTGTGAGTATGTCAGGAAATGTAATGGGTACTTATATTCATGGTATATTTGATAATATTGGCTTTACAAGAAAGTTGTTAAATAATATAAGAAAAGCTAAGGGATTAGATGAAAAAGAAAGCAATGTAGAAAGCTTCGAATTATTTAAGGAAAAGGAATATGATAAGCTTGCAAAAATTGTTCGTGAACATGTAGATTTAGAAAAAATATACAATATTATTCAGGGTGAATAAGGATGATTACAATAGGAATTGGCTACATAGCAGATTTAATATGGGGAGATCCTTACTGGATTCCACACCCTATAAAGTTTATAGGGAATGGGATAAAAAATACAGAAAAATTTTTAAGAAAATATGCTAAGAGTAATAAGGATGAAAAATTATTAGGGATATTTTTGACAATTATTATAGTATGCAGTGCATATATTATAACATTTTTAATGATTAAGGTGTTTGCGTATATAAATCCTTATTTAGGATATGGTGTAGAAGCTTTTTTGATTTTTCAGATACTGGCAACAAAGAGCTTAGATGTGGAAAGTAGAAAGGTTCTAAAGCAATTAGAAAAAAATGATATAGGAGAAGCTAGAAGATTTTTATCATATATTGTTGGAAGAGAAACAAGTGAATTAAATGAAGATGAAATTATAAGAGCTACTGTTGAGACGGTTGCAGAAAATACTTCTGATGGTATTATAGCACCTTTATTTTATATTTTTATAGGGGGTGCACCATTAGGGATGGCTTATAAAGCAGCTAATACATTGGATTCTATGGTTGGATATAAAAATGAAAAATATTTATATTTTGGCTGGGCTTCTGCAAAATTTGATGATATTTTAAATTATATACCTGCAAGATTAACAGCGATATTTATGATTTTAGCAACCTTTTTATTAAAATATGATTGGAAAAATTGTATATACATAATAAAAAGAGATAGGAAAAATCACAAAAGTCCAAACTGTGCATATCCAGAAGCAGCTGTAGCAGGAGCATTAAGAATACAATTAGGGGGAATAAATACATATTTTGGAAAAAAGGTTTATAAGCCTACGATAGGAGATCTATTAAGGTCATTAGAAAAAGATGATATAGCTAGAAGTATAAAAATTATGTATATTACGTCAGCAGTATGTTTTATTGTTTTGACGATTGTAAAAATAGGTATATAGGAGCGGATAGGATGAAAAAAGTAAAACATGGTGGAAATATATATGAAATTGCAGAAAAATTAGGGATAAAAATGGAAGAAATTATTGATTTTAGTGCAAATATAAATCCCCTTGGTGTACCTAAGAGATTTAAAGAAGCTTTGATTAAAAATATAGATAGTATTGAAAATTATCCTGATCCGGAATATCATCAGTTAATTCAAGCAATAGCAGAGAAATATCATATACCTAGAGAATATATAACTGTTGGAAATGGTGCAACGGAAGTTATATTTTCAATGATTTCAAGCTTAAAACCAAAGAAAAGCATGCTCATTGCTCCTACTTTTGGAGAATATGAGCGAGCGTTGGTACGAGCAGGAAGTAATATACAGTATTATAATTTAAAGGAAGAAAATGATTTTGCAGTGGAGCAGGATATTTTAAAAGTTATTGATGAAAGCTTTGATTTAGTAATTCTTTGCAATCCAAATAACCCAACAAGTCAATTAATCGAAAAAAATATAATGGTAAAGATTTTAAAGCATTGTAGGAAAAATAATGTTTATCTTATGCTTGATGAAGCTTTTATTGATTTTGTAGATGAACCCAAAAAGGAAACAATGCTTTTGTATATAAAAGAATATAAAAATCTCTTTATTATTAAAGCATTAACAAAGTTTTATGCTATTCCAGGTCTGAGAATTGGTTATGGCATTACCTCTAACTGTAGATTATTAAAAAGCATGAATGATCATAAAGAGCCTTGGACGATTAATAGTTATGCAGCTATGGCGGGAATGGTTTTAAAGGATCAAATATATATCAATAAAAGTAGAGAATGGATTATATCAGAAAGAAAAGCTTTTTTTAATGAATTAAAAAAAATCAATAAGATTAAAGTGTACAAGCCTAATGGGAATTATATATTATTTAAGCTTTTAGAACATAAAACGGATTTAAAAGAAGCACTTTTAAAAAATAAAATATTGATAAGAAGCTGTAGCAATTATAAAAATTTAGATCATTCATTTTATAGAATAGCGATCAAAGATAAAAAATCAAATGAAATTTTTATAAAAGCATTAAAAGAGGTACTATATGAAGGTTAAAGGGATTTGTCCAGCTTCTTGCGGAGAACTTTTGCAAGGAATCATTGGAAAGGGAGAAAAATTAATATCTTATCCAATAAATATTTATTCATCTGTAACAGTAGAGGAAAAAAAAGCTCCAGTTAGAGATCCAAAATTTAAAAAAGCTATAAATGCTATGTATAAAACAATTGATTACTTTGGTTTGCATAAAAGTGTTGGAGATACCTTATCAATTAAAGTAGATTCTAATATACCTATTGAGAAGGGAATGGCAAGCAGTACAGCAGATATTGCAGCAACGGTAGCAGTAACAGCAAAATTAATAGGAAAAGAAATATCTTTAGATGAATTAGCAAAGATTTGTACACAAATTGAACCAACAGATAGTACAATATTTCATACATTAACTCTTTTTGATCATTTAAATGGAGTAAGGATAAATAGCTTTGATTGGGATCTAAACTTAGATATATTGATTTTAGAATCACAGGAAAGCTTAAATACGCAAGTTTTTAGAAGGAAGGATTATAGCTGTTTAAGAGCGATTAATAAACCTAAAGTGGAAAAAGCTTATGAAATATTTAAATTAGGCTATGAAAAAAGAGATCCTTCACTTTTAGGAAAAGCAGCGACAATTAGTGCATTAGCAAATCAAAACATTTTATATAAAGAAAAGCTTGAAGAGATTGTAGATATTTCTTTAAAGCTTGGATGCTATGGTGTAAATGTTGCTCACAGTGGTACAGTACTTGGCATTATTTTTGAAAAAAATAAAATACATAGAGCAGAATTAGTGGATAGATTGCAGGAAAAAGGAGTTTATGAATATTATTATAAATATTATTTTGCGAAGATGGTAAAGGGTGGCGTAAGCATAGTATCGGAAGATTAGGAGGAGAAAATATGAGTGATTATATAAAGGTTCCACATTTAATTGAAGAGAGAAGCTTTGAAATTATCACAGAAGAATTAGGAGATAAAACTTTTCCAGAGGATATAGCAAAAATCGTAAAGCGTGTGATTCATACTACGGCAGATTTTCAATATGCAGAGATTTTAGTTGTTTCAGAAGATGCTATTAACTCTGCAAAAAAGGCAATAAAATCAGGTGGACATATAGTGACAGATACAAAAATGGCAATGTCAGGAATTAATAAGAAAAAGCTTTCAGAATATGGAGGAGAGGTGCATTGCTTTATATCAGATGAAGATGTAGCAAAAACAGCAAAAGAAAAAGGAACAACAAGAGCAATGGCAGCAATGGAAAAGGCGATAAAAGATGAAAAGAACAAAATATTTGTCATAGGCAATGCGCCTACTGCTTTATTTAAATTAAAACAATTTATTGAAGAAGGAAAGGTAAAGCCGGATTTAGTAGTAGGTGTACCTGTAGGATTTGTTGGAGCTGCTGAGTCTAAGGAAGAATTTGAAAAATTAAATGTTCCATATATTGTTACAAGGGGGCGTAAAGGAGGAAGCACTGTAGCAGCTGCTATTGTGAATGCTATTTTGTATATGCTGTAGGAAGAAGAGGGAGAAAGATGGTGGATAGATATATTGTAAAGAACGGAAAGAAAATGCGATATGGATATACAACAGGATCATGTGCTGCTGCTGCCTCAAAGGCTGCTGCTATTATGGCTTTGACAAAAAAGAAGATGAATTTTGTTAGGATTGATACACCAAAGGGTTGGAAGCTTGATATAGAAATAAAAGAATATAATATAGGAAAAGGTTTTGCTATTTGTTCTGTTGAAAAAGATGGTGGAGATGATCCTGATAATACCCACGGGATTTTGATAACCTCTAGAGTTGATATTATTGATGAACCACGGATTGAGATTAAAGGGGGAAAAGGAGTAGGGATTGTTACAAAACCAGGACTAGCTGTAGCTCCTGGAAATCCTGCTATTAATCCTGTTCCCCAAAGGATGATTCAAAAAGAAGTATTAGAGGTTTTACCCAAAAATAAGGGAGCAATCATTACTATATCTGTTCCTAAAGGGGAAGAGATTGCAAAGAAAACCTTTAATCCCAAACTAGGAATTGTAGGTGGAATTTCTATTCTTGGAACATCTGGTATTGTTGTACCTATGTCAGAGGAAGCATTTAAGGAATCTCTAGCCATTGAGCTAAAAATGGCTGTACAAGAAGGAATAAAAAAACTAATTTTAGTGCCAGGAAATTATGGAAGAGATTTAGCTGTAAAGCACTATCAATTTAATGAAAAGCATATTATAAAAACTAGTAATTTTATAGGCTTTATGCTTGAACAATGTATAGCAAATGAGATAAAGAAAGTACTCATGATTGGACATATTGGAAAGTTTGTAAAGCTTTCTGGAGGGATTTTTCATACTCACAGTAAAGTGGCAGATGGAAGAATAGAAATTATAGCATCGAATTTGGCTCTTTTAGGAGCTTCTACAAAAGTTATTGAGGAATTATTTGAATGTGTTACAACGGAAGCTGCCATCAAAATTATAGAAGAAAATGGATATGAAAGAGTGTTTGAAGTTTTATGTAATAAAGCAGAAAATAGGTGTAAAAGTAGAGCTTATGATCAATTAGAGGTTGGCATTATTATGTTTTCTATGGATCAGAAGATTTTAGGGGTAGGAGATAGAGCAAAAAAATTGTTGGAGGAATTTAAAAATGCATAAGGTGTATGTTCTCGGTATGGGGCCTGGAAGC
Organism: Crassaminicella indica; assembly: GCF_019203185.1. NCBI lineage: Bacteria > Bacillati > Bacillota > Clostridia > Eubacteriales > Clostridiaceae > Crassaminicella > Crassaminicella indica. Next base: position 2,073,829 of record NZ_CP078093.1, read on the forward strand.
AAAGAATATATACTGCCGGTTACAACAGCAATTATAAAAAGTTGTGATGTTTTAATAGGTGGAAAAAGAAATTTACAGTATTTTGAACATCTTAATAAAGAAACCTTTTATATTGGATCAAATTTAGATAAGCTAATAAAATATACGAAGGAAAATAGATATGATAAAAAAATTGCTTATTTGCTTTCAGGTGATACAGGCTTTTACAGTATGCTTAATTTTTTAAAGAAGCACTTTAGAACAAGTGAATTAGAGGTTATTCCGGGAATTAGCTCTTATCAGTATTTAGCAGCAAAAATTAAAGAATCATGGCATGATGCATTTATTGGAAGCTTGCATGGAAGGACCTTTGATTTTATAGAGACGATAAAAAAACATAAAAAAGTTATATTACTTACAGATTATAAATATTCTCCTAAGGAGATTGCGAGGAAATTAGTCGAAAATAAAATAAGCGGAAAGCTTATGGTTATAGGAGAAAATCTTTCTTATGATCATGAGAAAATTACTAAGGGAAAGCCTGAAGAAATTATAAACATGCCAGACTTTGGCATGTCAGTGGTGGTGATAAAGGATGAAATGGACTTATAAAACGCCAGGAATACCTGATGAATTATTTATTAGAGGAAAAGTTCCTATGACAAAGGAAGAAGTAAGAGCTGTAACTTTATCTAAGCTGAGATTAGAAGAGCATTCTACTATGATAGATGTGGGAGCAGGTACAGGATCTATTGCTATTGAAGCTGCTCATATTTGTACAAAGGGTAGAGTAATTGCTATTGAAAGAAATATAGAAGGTATAGAATTAATCAAAGCAAATAGTGAAAAATTTGAAGTTGATTTAAAAATTATTCACGGCAAAGCATCAGAAAAGTTAAAGGAATTAGATTCCTTTGATAGAGTTATGATTGGTGGTAGTGGAGGAGAATTAGAAAAAATCATTAATATTTGCTATGACAAATTAAAAGAAAATGGTATATGTGTTATAAATTGTATAACAATAGAAACTTTATATGAAGCTATTGAAAATCTTAAAAAAAATGGATTTTGCGATATAGATGTGATATCAGTGAATATTGCTAGAGGAAAAGCTTTAGGAAGATATACGCTAATGGAAGGTTTAAATCCTATATATATTATTTCAGGGATAAAAAACAAAGGGAGGCAATAAAGAATGGTATATTTTATTGGAGCAGGTCCAGGAGACCCTGATTTGATTACGGTAAAAGGAAAGAAAATTATTGAAGAGGCTGATGTAATTATTTATGCAGGTTCTCTTGTAAATAAGGAGATCATTGATTGTAAAAAAGATACGGCAGTTGTATATAATAGTGCTTCAATGACATTAGAAGAAGTAATTAAAGTAATGGAAAAAGCAGTAAAAGACGAGAAACTCGTAGCTAGAGTGCATACAGGAGATCCAAGTATTTATGGAGCTATAAGAGAGCAGATAGATATATTGGAAGAAAAGGGAATTAGTTATAAGGTGATCCCAGGAGTAAGCTCTTTTGTTGGAGCGGCAGCGGCTATAAATAAGGAGTTTACTTTGCCAGGAGTTACCCAAACAGTTATTTTAACAAGGATGGAAGGAAGAACGCCTGTTCCTGAAAAAGAAAGCCTTGAAAAATTAGCTGAGCATAAAGCATCTATGTGTATATTTTTATCAGTACATATGATAGAAGAAGTAGTAAAAAGGCTTTTAACCCATTATCCTTTATCAACACCTATTGCAGTGATTCAAAAGGCTACTTGGGATGATCAAAAAGTTGTAATTGGTACATTAGAAAATATTACACAAAAAGTAAAAGAATCTGAGATTAATAAAACAGCTCAAATTTTAGTAGGGGATTTCCTGGGAAATGAGTACGAGTACTCTAAGCTTTATGATAAGACATTCAGTCATGAATTTAGGACTGCAAAATAATGAATAAAGCAATTATTACATTAACAAAGGGTGGTATGAAGCTTGGCTTAAAGTTACTTAATTCTATAGACCAAGCTGTTTTATATGTACATCCGAGGTTTTATATGGAGTGTGAAAATATAAAAAAAATTGATGGGAAGATGACTGAATTTATAGGAAAAATATTCCATAAATATAGATGTTTGATTTTTATTATGTCTACAGGAATTGTAGTAAGAGCTATTGCTCCTTATATTCAAGATAAAAAAACAGATCCTGCTGTAATTGTATTAGATGAAAGAGCAAGAAATGTAATCAGTCTTTTATCTGGACATATAGGAGGTGCAAATGACTACACAAAAAAAATTGCAAAAATGATCAATGCAAATCCTGTAATTACGACTGCTTCAGATGTGAATGAATCTATAGCAGTAGATACGTTAGCAATGGAATTAGATTGTGAGATAGAAGATTTTTATGATGCAACGAAGGTAACAGCCCATATTGTAAATGGCGAAAAGGTTGGACTTATTTCAGATATTTTTATAGATAAAGAGATGCCACTTAATATCATAAAAGTTGACAAAGAGAATATAGATGATAAATTTAAAGGTCTTATTTACATATCAGAAAAAAATATCAATAAGCCTATAGGAATAGATTGTGTAGTACTTAGACCTAAAAATATTATTTTGGGTATTGGATGTAGGCGTGGAAAAACAGAAGAAGAAATTATAAATGCTGTGGAGGATACTCTTAATATATTGAAGCTTTCAAAAAAATCTATAAAGCATATAACAACAGTAGATGTAAAAAAGAATGAAGAAGGACTAATAAAAGCAGCAAAAGTATTAAAAGTACCGTTAATAATAGTAGATCGAAAAGATATAAAGAAAGTAGAAAGTCAATTTGAACAATCAGAATTTGTAAAAAAACAAATAGGCGTTGGAGCAGTATGTGAGCCTGCTGCATTTTTAACTAGTAAAGCTGGAAAAATGCTTCAAAAAAAGAAGGGTTATGACGGTATAACAATAGCGGTGTTTAGAGAAGGTGAGTAGAAAATGGAAATTGTTGTAGTAGGGATAAATCATAAAAATTCTCCAATTGAAATCAGAGAAAAAGTTTCTTTTTCAAAAAGCGATTTAGAAAAGGCGTATGCTGTTATAAAAAAAAGTGAGCATGTGAAGGAAGCAGTTATTTTATCAACCTGTAACCGAAGTGAAATTACAGCTGTAGTTACAGATGTGAATGAAGGAATTCAGTATTTAAAGGATTTTTATTTTGATTTTTTTCATGTAGAAAAAAATGTGCTGGATATGTATTTTTTTGTAAAATATTCAGATCAAGCAGTAAAGCATGTGTTTCAATTAGCTGCAGGGCTTGAATCTTTGGTGCTAGGGGAGGACCAAATATTAGGACAAGTAAGAAATGCTCATGAATATGCATTGGAAAAAGGCTGTACATCAAAAATATTAAATAAATTATACAGAGAAGTTATTACAACGGCAAAGAGAATAAAAAGAGAGACATCAATATCACAAAATTCATTATCCATTAGTTCTATTGCTGTGAAATTGATTGAAGATATTTTTGATGATTTAAAGGACAAGAAGGTTTTGGTTATAGGTGTTGGTAAAATGAGCCGTATTGCTATAGAAAATTTAATATATAAAGGGGTAAAAGAAATATATGTAACAAATCGAACGGTAGGACATGCTGTTGATTTATCTGAAAGATACAGAGAGATTCGGGTTGTGGAATTTAAAGAGCGCTACAGTATGATTTCAAAAGTAGATATTATTATTACTTCGACAAGTGCGCCCCACTATATTTTAAAAAATGAAGAATTCAAAAAGAATTTCTATAATGGACATAGACTTTGTATTGTTGATATTGCAATGCCAAGAGATGTAGATCCTCAAATAAAAAACATAGAGGGGATATCTGTATATGAACTAGATGAACTAAAAAAAGTATCACTTGAAAATATGGAATCAAGACTTAAAGCTGCACAAGATGCAATAAAGATTATTATTGAAGAATGTATTCAATTCGAAAATTGGTATAATTGTATTCCTGTATTTCCAGTCATTGAAGAAATTCAAGAGCAAAGCTTTTATATATTAGAATCAGAAATAGAAAGCTTGATGAAAAGGCTTGATAAAGCTTCACAAAAGGATAAGGAACTTATTGAGCTTGTTATGAGAAGCATGGCGAAGAAATTAATTAAAAGACCTATTTTGAATCTAAAGAGAGCGGGAGAAGACAGAAAAGGGAAGTTGTATGCAAAAATTGCAAGCGAATTGTTTGGAGCAAATATATATAGCTGTAGGAAGAAAGGGAGGCAGCAGAATGCATAATAAAGGAAAAATATATGTAATAGGGCTAGGGCCTGGGAGTAGAGAACATATGAGCAAGAGAGCTTTAGATGCTATTTTGGATTCAGAAGTTGTTATAGGATATAAAACATATATTCATTTAATAAAGGATTTGTTAGATGAAAAAGAGGTAATTGATTCAGGAATGAAAAAAGAAGTTGAAAGATGTAATTTGACTATTGATAAAGCATTAGAAGGAAAAAGAGTCTGTATTATAAGTAGTGGAGATGCAGGTGTGTATGGAATGGCAGGGATTATGCTTGAAGTGAAGTATGAACGGAATGCAGATGTTGAAATAGAAATAATCCCTGGAATTACTGCAGCTAGTGCAGCAGCTTCTGTTCTTGGAGCACCAATGATGCATGATTTTGCAGTAATATCATTAAGTGATTTATTGACGGATTGGAAGCTGATAAAAAAGAGAATTGAATGTGCTGCTAAAGGAGATTTTATCATAGCACTTTATAATCCTAAAAGTAAAGGGCGTGTTTATCAAATTGAAGAAGCAAGAGAAATTATAATGAAGTATAAGGAAAAGGATACACCTGTAGGAATAGTAAGAAATGCAAAAAGAGATGGCGAAGAAGTAATTATTACTGACCTTGAAAACATGTTAAAGTACAATATTGATATGTTGACGGTAGTAATTATTGGAAATAGTAAAACTTATGTAAAAAACGGAAAAATGATTACTCCTAGAGGTTATCAATTATGATTATGATTTTAAGCGGCACAAAGGATGGGAGAGAAATTGTTAGCATTCTTTTAGATAAGGGGTATCCACTCATTGTAACGACAGCTACAGCTTATGGAGGAACTCTTATTGAAAAAAATGATTTGTGTAGTATTATTTCTAAAAAACTAAATAGGGAAGAAATGGAAAGGTTAATAATAGAAAAAAAGGTAGAGGTTTTGATTGATGCAACGCATCCTTATGCTGTGGAAGTGTCAAAGAATGCTATGGATGCTTGTGAAAATACAAAAACTATTTATTTTCGGTTTCAAAGAGAAAATGTAGATTTAGACCAGTATAAAAATCTGATCAAATATGCTTTTACTTATGAAGAAGGGGTAGAAATATTAAAAAAAATAGATGGCAATATTTTGCTGACTACAGGAAGCAAAACATTAGATATTTTTGCAAAAGATTTAAAAAAAGAAAGATTATTTCCTAGAGTACTACCAGTAAGCAAAGTTATTAAAAGCTGTGAACAATTAGGAATTAAACCTTCAAATATTATAGCAATGCAGGGGCCTTTTTCTATAGAAATGAATATGGAAATGATTAAAAAATATAAAATAGATGTTATGGTATCTAAGGAAAGTGGTGACATTGGAGGAATTATACAAAAATTGGAAGCTGCTAAAAGAATGGAGATTCCTGTAATTTTAATTAAAAGACCTAATATAGTATATAAGAATATTTTTGAGAATATGAAGCTTTTAATAGAAAAAGTGAGTGAAATATATGGATAAGTATTACCCTATCATGTTAAATATATTTGGAAAGAATTGTGTTGTGATTGGGGGAGGAAAGGTAGCAGAGAGAAAAGTACTTGCTCTCCTAGAGTGTGGTGCTAAAGTGAAGGTGATAAGCCCTAATAGTACAACAAGATTAAAAGAATTACAACGAGAGAAGCATATCGAACTAATAGAAAGGGAATATCGCTTTGGAGATATAAAGGGGAGTTTTCTAGCATTCATTGCAACAGACCAAAGAAAGGTCAATAAGTCTTGCTTAGAAGAAGCAAGAAATGAGGGGATTCTTGTGAATGTAATAGACAAAGCAGAATTTTGCGACTTTACAGTTCCTAGCGTTATAAGAAGAGGAGATTTGCATGTAACTGTTTCAACAAATGGAAAAAGTCCTATGCTTTCTAAAAAAATAAGAGAAGAGTTAGAAGAAATTTTTGGAGAAGAATATGCTGCTTTTATCAATGCTTTAGGAGCTTTAAGGAAGATTGTTTTAAAAGATATTGAAGAAGTCTATATAAGAAGAAATATTTTTGAAAGGATTGTATATAGTGATGTGCTTAAAAGGTATAAAGCTGGAGAAATCAATAATATAAAAGAAGCAGTTTTGAATTTATACGATGATATCAAAAAAGATTATAGATGAAAAGGTGAAAAAAATGGTAAAAAAGAAAATTATTATAGGTTCTAGGGCGAGTGAACTTGCACTTAAACAGACTTATTGGGTAATTGATAGATTAAAAGAGAAATTTCCTCAATATGAATATGAGGTTGTAAAAATTAAAACTATTGGAGATAAAATTTTAGAGAAGACATTAAATAAAATTGGTGGAAAGGGATTGTTTGTAAAGGAAATTGAAGCAGCTCTTTTAAAGAATGAAATTGATTTAGCTGTACATAGTATGAAGGATGTACCAACAGTAATGGCAGATGATTTAATCATTGGAGCTATTACAGATCGAGAAGATCCGCGAGATATTTTGATTAGTAAAAATGGTTTGCCCCTTGAAAAATTACCACAAGGTGCAAGAATCGGTACAAGTAGTTTAAGGAGAGCTGCACAGCTGTTATATTATAGACCTGACTTTGTGATAGAGCCTATTCGCGGGAATATAAGGACGAGAATGAAAAAAATAGAAAGCATGAATTTAGATGGTGTGATTCTTGCTTCTGCAGGGCTTATGAGAATGGGATGGAAAAGTGAAATATCAGAATTTATCTCAGAAAGGATATGTATACCAGCAGTTGGACAAGGTGCTTTGGGAATTCAGATTAGAAAAAATGATACTTTTATAGGAGGTATTGTAAAAGAATTAAATAATTCAAGTGTTGAAATTGCTGTAAAAGCTGAAAGAAGTTTTATGAGGACACTTAATGGAGGATGTCATGTGCCTATTGGTGCATATGCAAAATTAAAAGAAGATAAAATTTGTATGACTACAGTTATAGCTTCTCCAGATGGGAAAAAATTGATAACACTTGAGGATTCCTGTTATAAAGATCAATATGAATTGTTAGGGATAAAAATGGCTAAGCTTAGTCTACAAAAAGGCGGAGACGAGATTTTAAAAAATATTGAGGCAGGTGATTAGATGTGAAGGTAGGAAAAGTATTTTTGATAGGAGCAGGCCCTGGAGATTATAAGCTGATTACCCTAAAAGGGATAGAATGTATAAAAAATGCTGATGTTGTATTATATGATCGATTGGCAAGCTCTAAGTTATTAAAGTTTGCAAGAGAAGATGTTGAATTGATTTATGTTGGAAAAGCTCCGAACAACCATGCTTATACACAGAAAGAGATCAATGCATTACTTGTAAAAAAAGCTTTGGAAGGAAAAAATGTTGCTAGATTAAAGGGAGGAGATCCATTTGTTTTTGGTAGAGGTGGAGAAGAAGCAAAAGAATTAAAAGAAAATGGAATCAGCTTTGAAATAGTTCCCGGTATTACTTCAGCTATATCTGTACCAGCTTATGCAGGAATACCTGTAACTCATAGAAATGTAAGTTCTTCCTTTCATGTTATTACTGGAAATGAAGATCCAACAAAAGAAGAAAAGGCTGTTGATTATGAAGCTTTAGCAAAATTAGAAGGAACACTTATATTCTTAATGGGTGTAAAGAATATAGAAAAAATTTGTCAAAGTCTTATAAAATACGGACAAAGTCCGAGCAGACCAGTAGCTGTGATTATGAAGGGAACTACTACCGAGCATAAAATGATTAAAGGAACTCTTAATAATATTCATGAAAAGGTAATAGAAAATGGATTAAAAAATCCATCTATTATTATTGTAGGAGAAGTAGTGAATTTATCTGACGTATTAAGATGGTATGAGGATAAGCCATTATTTGGGAAAAAAGTTTTAGTTACACGGACAAGACAGCAAGCAAGTTATTTATCTAAAAAGCTTGAAGCTTTGGGTGCAAAGGCTGTAGAGTTTCCGACTATAAAAATTGAGCATCCAGAGTGCTTTGATGAAATCGATAAAGCCATAAAAGCAGTTGAGAAATACAAATGGATTATATTTACTAGTGTTAATGGTGTAACTGCATTTTTTGATCGAATGAAAAATTTAAAAATAGATATAAGAAAGCTTCTTGGTGCAAAGCTTGTAGCAATAGGACCAGCTACTGCGAAAGCTTTAGAGGATAAAGGGTTTATTATTGAATATATACCAGAAGAATATAGAGCAGAAGCTATTATTGATGGATTAAAAGATAAAATTAAAGAAGGAGAGCATATTCTTTTACCGAGAGCAGATATTGCTAGAGAAATTTTAATTGAAGAATTAAAAAAATTAGGGGCTATTGTAGATAATATACATATTTATCGTACGGTTATTCCTAAAAATGATCAAGATAAGCTGATTAGTATATTAAAAGATGAAAATATCGATGTTATTACATTTACGAGTTCTTCTACTGTTAAAAACTTTATGAATATTTTAGGAGAGAACAATAAAATGCTGTTAAAAGGAAAAAGAATAGCTTCTATTGGACCTATTACTGAAAAAACTGCAAGAAAACATGGATTAGAGGTTGATATACAGGCAAAAGAATTTACAATAGATGGTCTTGTTAAAGCTATTAATAATTATTATAACAGTTAGGTGGGAGGAATTATTATGAATTTACTAAATAGACCAAGAAGATTAAGAAGAAATGCTGCTATAAGAGGACTAATACAAGAAACAGTATTGAATGTAAAGGATTTTATTTACCCATTATTTGTAGTAGAAGGGGAAGGGATAAAAGAGGAGATCGAAAGTCTTTCAAATAATTATCACTTTTCTATAGATATGTTAAAGGATGAAATAGATGAAATTACAAATTTGGGAATAAAAGCAGTGATTCTTTTTGGTTTGCCAGATAAAAAAGATTCTTATGGTAGTGAAGCTTACAGCGATGATGGAATTGTTCAAAGAGCAATAAGAGAAATAAAAAGAATAAATGAGGAATTGTTAGTTGTTACAGATATTTGTATGTGTCAATATACGGATCACGGACATTGTGGTATTTTAAAAGACGGTTATGTAGATAATGATGAGACATTAAAATATTTAGCTAAAATTGCTCTATCTCATGCAAAAGCAGGTGCTGATATGGTAGCTCCTTCAGATATGATGGACGGAAGAATTGCTGCTATTCGCAGTATTTTAGACGAAAATGGATTTACTGAAGTTTCAGTTATGGCTTATAGTGCAAAATATGCTTCTGCTTTTTATGGACCATTTAGGGCTGCTGCAAATTCTGCACCAGAATGTGGAGATAGAAAAAGCTATCAAATGGATCCAGCTAATAGTGACGAAGCATTAAGAGAAGTGGAGCTTGATATAAAAGAAGGAGCAGATATTGTTATGGTCAAGCCTGCACTTTCTTATTTAGATGTTATAAGAAGAGTAAAAGATAAATTTAATATGCCTTTAGCTGTTTATAATGTAAGTGGTGAGTATGCAATGATTAAGGCAGCAGCAGAAAAAGGTTGGATAGATGAAAAAAGTATTGTTTTAGAGAAATTATTATCTATGAAAAGAGCAGGAGCAGATATAATTATTACATATCATGCAAAGGATGCTGCTCAGTGGTTAAAGGAGGAATAAAAAATGAATTTTCAAAGATCAAAAGCATTATTTGAGGAAGCAAAACAATTTATTCCAGGTGGTGTAAATAGTCCTGTAAGAGCATTTCCATCTGTTTTTATGGATCCACTTTTTATCAGGAAGGGAAAAGGAAGCAAAATATATGATGTAGATGGGAATGAATATATTGATTATGTTGGTTCATGGGGTCCTTTGATTTTAGGACATGCTCATGAAGAAGTGACAAATGCTTTAAAAAAAGTAATTGATATGGGAACAAGCTATGGTGCTCCTACTGAGATAGAGACAGAGCTTGCGAAATTAGTATGTGAGGCAGTACCATCTGTTGAATTAGTAAGAATGGTTAACTCTGGTACAGAAGCTACTATGAGTGCACTAAGACTTGCAAGAGGGTATACTGGAAGAAAAATGATAGTAAAATTTGAAGGGAATTATCATGGTCATTCAGATAGTTTACTTATTAAAGCAGGTTCTGGGGCATTAACAATTGGTGTTCCTAATAGTCCAGGTGTACCAGAAGATATTGCACGAAATACGATTACTGCACAGTATAATGACATAGAAGGCTTAGAAGATATCTTTAAAGAGTATGGAGAACAAATCGCAGGGGTGATTGTTGAACCTATAGCTGGAAATATGGGGGTTGTACCAGCTAAACAAGAATTTATGGATGCGTTAAGAAAGATTACAGAGGAATATGGTGCCCTTTTGATTATTGATGAAGTAATGACTGGATTTAGAGTGTCTTATAATTGTGCACAAAGTTTATATAATGTTAAACCAGATATTACAACTTTTGGAAAAATAATTGGAGGAGGTCTTCCTGTAGGGGCTTATGGAGGAAAAAGAGAAATAATGGAAAAAGTAGCACCGATAGGACCTGTCTATCAAGCAGGAACTTTATCTGGAAATCCTTTAGCTATGACTGCAGGATATGTAACACTTAAGATATTAAGAGATCATCCAGAAATCTATGAAGATTTAGAAAAGAAATCTAAAAGGTTAGTAGATGGGATAAAAGAAAATGCACAAAAATTGGGAGTAAAGGCAAGCTTTAATCGTGTAGGTGCTATGCTTTCTATATTCTTTACAGAAAAAGAAGTTGTAGATTTCAAAACAGCTATGAGCAGTGATACAAATAAGTTTAGCATATATTTTGAAGAGATGCTAAAATCAGGAATATATTTAGCACCCTCTCAGTTTGAGGCTTCTTTTATATCAGCTGCTCATAGTGATGAAGACATAGAAAAAACAGTTGAAGCTAGTTTCTATGCCTTGAAAAAAATTGTTTAATATTTTAAGATGACATAAGAAGCATTATGTGGTAAAATGCTATGGATGAAACTTTAAGGAAAAAGGAGAAGTAAGCATGAGTTTATTTGAAAATTGGAGAGAACTAGCATATCAACATGAAACAAAGCAAAGCTTTGATAAATTTTGGAATAAATATGCTGTTACTGAGAAAAAAATTTATGAAGAGGTTTTAGAAAATCATGGACAACCATTAGAAGGTGTATTAAAGGAATTGGCGGAAAAATATGAGACTTCTAATGAATATTTTATGGGTTTTTTAGATGGAATAAATGAAAGCTTAAGGGAAGCATTAGATTTAGAAGAAATTACAGAAGATAGTATGATAAAGCTAGATATTGATTTTGAAAAGCTTTACTATAACATGTTAGAAGCAAAAGCAGATTACTTATATACTCTTCCACAATGGGATAAAATATTAGATGAAGAAAAAAGAAAAGAAATTACTAAAGCACAAAGAAGTGCAAAAACTATTGTAAAAGAGAATAAGATAGGAAGAAATGAACCTTGTCCTTGTGGAAGTGGTAAAAAATACAAGAAATGTTGTGGAAAATAATAAAAAATACATTCCTTGCTAAAAAGGAATGTATTTTTTTATTTTCTTTTAGGATATTTTTTAAGAGCGACTTTTAAAATATCCATCGCTTTTTTTAAATCATTTTCATTCAAAATATATGCTATGCGAACTTCATCTTCACCAGCATTTGGTGTAATATAGAATCCTTGAGCTGGTGCGAACATGACGGTTTCACCATTCAAATCAAAATCCTTTAATAACCATATTATAAATTCTTCAGCATTTTTAACAGGTAGCTTTGCAATTACATAAAAAGCGCCTTCAGGATTTTGACAAACTACCCCAGGTATTTCTTGAAGCTTACTATAAAGAATATCTCTTCTTTTTTGATATTCAGATAGTACTTTTTTAAAGTAATCTTCAGGAACATCATAAAGGGCTGCTGCACCAATTTGTTCAAGAGTAGGACAACACAGTCGCCCTTGACAGATCTTTAAAATCTGAGCAATCAATTTTTTGTTTTTGCTTAAAATAGCACCGATTCTTGCACCACAAGCGCTGAATCTTTTAGATACACTATCGATTAATATTACTTGATCTTTTATACTAGGAATACTTCCAAAGCTTTTAAATTTTAGACCATTATATACAAATTCCCTATAGACTTCATCAGATATAATAAATAAATTATGTTTTTTAGCAATATCAGCCAGTAGATTTACTTCTTCTTCTGTAAAAACAGCTCCAGTTGGATTTCCTGGATTTGTTACGAGTATAGCTTTTGTTTTATTGGTAATTAATTTTTCGATTTCTTCTTTTTTAGGCAAATGAAAACCTGAAGAAGCCTCAGTTATAAGCGGAACAGTTTTTATACCTGCTATGGCATTAAAACCTGCATAATTTGTATAAAAAGGTTCAGGTATGATTACCTCATCTCCATAATCAGCAATAGCTAATAGTGTAAAAAGAAGGGCTTCGCTTCCTCCGTTTGTAATAAGCACTTCATCTTTTTCAAAATGCATATTATATTTTTTATAATATCGAATGATTGCCTGGATCAATTGAGGGATTCCCTGTGATGCTGTATAGGCTAATACCTTTTCGTCAAAGCTTTTTATGGCTTCCATGAAATTTTTTGGCGTTTCAATATCAGGCTGTCCAATATTTAGATGATATATTTTTTTTCCATCTGCTTTTGCTTTTTCAGCATAAGGGGTTAATTTTCTAATGGGTGAGGCTTGCATAGCTGTAATTCTCTGAGAAAAATTTTCCATAGTCCCTCCTATTTTGCACCATAAAATTCTTATTAATAGGTATATGTTTACATTATGGCGAATTGTGTCAAAATTATAATAATATTATGTTAGCAGACAAATGATAGAACGTCAAGTAGTTAATGAGGTGATTTGACAAAAAATGACCAGAATATAAGCAAAAAATAAGCAAAAGGATTCCACTTTTTTATATTGATGTTGTTTGTCTATAGATAGTTGCTAATTATATAGATAAACAAATTCAAAACGAAATATAAAGAACAGTTCATTCCAGATAACTTCCTATATGTTATAAAGATGGAAGTTGATGAAATGATGATATGTGATTATAGGAGTTTTCATGGAATGTTTTTTATTTAAATATTTTGGAATGCTTAGGATATATGATACACTGTAATTGAATTTTATTTTCATAAGAAAAGGTGAGAGATATGGATTTGTTTGATATGGTAAGAGAACAAAATATAAAAAAGGATGCTCCATTAGCAGAAAGGCTAAAGCCACAAAGATTAGAGGATTTTGTTGGTCAAGAGCATATTTTAGGAAAAGGAAAACTTTTGTGGAGAGCAATAAAGGCAGATAGAATTACATCACTTATTCTTTATGGCCCTCCAGGAACAGGAAAAACTAGTTTAGCTAGAATTATTGCTAATTCAACAAAATCAAATTTTGTTCAATTAAATGCAGTTACATCAGGAATAAAGGATTTAAAGGAGGTAGTAAAAGAAGCAGAGAATGCTCTTGGTATGTATAATAAAAAGACAATATTATTTTTGGATGAAATTCATAGATTTAATAAGGCACAGCAAGATGGATTATTACCATATGTTGAAAATGGTACACTTGTATTGATTGGTGCTACAACAGAAAATCCATTTTTTGAGGTGAATAATGCGTTGATTTCAAGATCTATGCTTTTTCAATTAAAGCCATTAGATGAAGCTGCTATGAAAAAAGTAATTTATAGAGCTATAACAGATGTAGAAAATGGGTTAGGCATGTTTAGGATTGATTTAGAGGACGAAGCTGTAGATTTTTTATGTAGTGCTGCTAATGGAGATGCAAGGAAAGCATTAAATGCATTAGAGCTAGCTGTGCTGACAACAGAAAAAAATGAAGAGGGAAAGATTTATATAAGCCTTAATGTGGTAGAGGAATGTCTTCAGAAAAGACATATAAATTATGATAAGAATTGTGATGCTCATTATGATGTGATTTCAGCTTTTATTAAAAGCATGCGAGGATCAGATCCAGATGCGACGCTACATTATCTTGCTAGAATGCTTTATGCTGGAGAAGACCCTGTATTTATTGCTAGAAGAATTGTTATTGCAGCATCTGAAGATGTAGGAAATGCTGATCCAAATGCATTAGTAATTGCAAATAGTGCTGCACAAGCAGTCAAGTTTATTGGAATGCCTGAAGCTAGAATTATTCTTGCACAAGCAGCTGTTTATGTAGCAACATCTCCAAAAAGTAATGCAAGCTATGTAGGAATAAATAATGCTTTAAAGGACATTGAAAATAGAGATATTGGAATAGTTCCTATGCATATTAGGGATATGACTGCTAGAAGAATAGAAAATAATTACAATCCTAAAATGAATAATAGCGTATATTTATATCCACATGATTATCCAGAAGGTTATGTAAAACAGCAGTATTTGCCAGATCGTTTAGTGGGAACGAAATATTATTATCCTAAAGAAAATGGATACGAAAAAAATATTGTTCATAGGCTCAATGCTTTGAAAGAAAAATAAAATGTCAACATGATGTGCTGTTGACATTTTATTTTTTTCTAAAAAGATGCTTTTATAAAGTCTAATGCATTTTTTTGTGAATACCATCCAATTATTGTATTTCTATTTTTCAAGTAAAAGATAACACAATATTTTCTATCCTTTAAAGAACTCATATTATAAGATTTTAAAAGCTTTTCTATATTATTTTCATCTTTGATTACTATTGCTTTGTCTTTTAGTTCTTTTATATGTGTAGGATCAAATTTTGATATTTCTTTATAAATTATATCTGGATTTGTTGAATCTTTTATTTTTGTAACAACGGCATATTCGATATCCTTAGGCAGTATTCTTACATTTTTATAGTATCCTTTTTGTTTTAACCATTTTTCGAGTCCATTATAAGACTTTTTCAAATCTAAATAAATCGTTTTAAAATCATCCTTTTGTTTATAAGATGCTTTTTCTAAATTTTTAGGATAAACAATACGAATCTCTGCCCACTTTGCTTGATTAGAATTCATTTCTTCATAAGTTTGATTAATTATATCTTCCTTGAGAATATCAACAAATTCTTTGATTTCATTTTGATTGAAAATTGTTATTTGTCTATCTACATTATACGCTTCTATATAAATACAATCTATGTTGTTTACATCTGTACTAAATATTTTATTATTAATAATTTTGTATTCCTTTGATTCATATATTTTCTTTATATATGGATTTTTATATTTCATTGCATAGGGAATGGAGTATTCTCTTATTAATGTATTTCCATTTTTGTATTTATATCCTATTGCAACAGATGTTGTTCTTTCATCTCTTGTTTTTATACTGTTTTCTATTGTTTTTTGATTATTTATAATCATTTGATGAAAATTTTGTATATTTATAAGATTTTCTTTTTCATGAAATAAATGATCATCCTCTTTAAAAGTGTTAGTATGATGATCAAAATATGCACCTTCTATGTTTTTTATATCTGGCAGGCGCTTTTCATATCCTGTTAAATCTAATTCTATAGCACCTATTAAAAGAATCATGATTATAATGAATGGTACAAATCCAAATAATCTGTGAAATATCCATATGGATTTTTGTAATATCATTTCAGCTATAATATATCCAAACAAAGCTCCTATGAAAAATCCAAAATATAACCAGCTTTGTGTATTATTTGTTATTTTCGAAAAATATAGTCCTCCTAATATCATTGTACAAAATGTAACACTATATTTAAATAATGGTTTTAATATATTAAAAACAATAGTATCGGTAGCATTTTCAAGATTTCTTTTATGATATAAAACTTTTGAAGCGAAAAACAATCCAACCAACAGTATAATATACCATAGCATTAATAAATGACTTATTTCTGAATGGTCAAAAATATGTGTTATAGGCATAATATTTACAGCAAAATTTTCTAAAATGAAATAATTAGGAACAAATCCAAATAATAGTTTATCTAAAAATAGCATAAACAATCCTGTAAAGCCTAAAGGTAAAAATAAAAATATTAAAGAAAGTATACCTTGAATAAAAGATACTCCACTTATCATTCCTGTAAAGATGGTTATGAAAAACGTTGTATAGTTAAGAAGTAAGGTAATAAAGAACCAATGGTATATATCAGAAATAGCAATCGTTGTATTTATGTTTTTACATAGATTAGAATACGTAATAAGCATAATGATAAAGTTGAGTAAAACAGGTATTAATAGAATGATTATGCCTGATAAAATGTGACTGTTTAAGAGTATATTTCTTGTAAATGGTAAGGCATGAAGCATTCCTGATGAATTTTTTAGTTGTAAATATCTAAAAATAAGAACACCTAGTATAATTGGAATTGCTATTGTACAGATAATTTCAAGGCCATTGTGCTGTATATTGATAAAATTTTCAATGGTATAATAAACTCGATCTGGATGTTCAATATTTACTATAAAAATATATAAAGGACCTGCAAAAAGTAAAAGTAAAAAGTATAGAAGTCCCATTCCCCAAAATCTTTTTAAATCTTCTTTTATAAGTGTTTGATTAAAAAATGATGTTTTCAATTTCATAGCCTATACCCCCTAGCTCATATATAAATATTTCTTCTAAAGAAAGTGGCAATATATCCAATATTATTGGTTGATATTGTCTTAATGTAGATAACACCTTTTCCTGTTCTCCTTTTATTATGAATAAGTGAACACTTCCTGTCTTTTTTTGATGCAGTATATTTAGTTTTTTATGCAGCTCTGTTGGGAAGCCGTCTTTATATACAACTTGAATCTTATGTATATCAGACTTTAAATTATCTAAATTATTTTCAATAATCATTTTTCCTTGATGCATTATTCCCACATGATCGCATATGTTTTCCAGTTCCTTTAGATTATGAGAGGATATTAGTACAGTTGTCTGTCTTTCTGCAACATCTTCAATTACTAAATTCCATATTTTTTTTCGCATCAATGGATCAAGGCCATCGATTGGCTCGTCAAGAATCATAACTTCTGGCATCATAGATAAAATAAGCCAAAAGGCTACTTGCTTTTGCATTCCCTTTGAAAGCTTGTGAATTTTTTTGTTTTCATTTATTTCAAATACTTGTTTTAATTTTTCATAGCGTTCTTGATTCCAAGTAGGATATATGTTTTTATAAAATGTTGCCATAGCTTTAATAGTATATTGAGGAAAAAAGTATAAAGCATCTGGTATATAACCTATTTTGGCTTTTAATTGTGAATTTTCGTATACTGCTTCTCCTAAGATTTTTATTTCTCCTTGATCTTGCTTGTATATTCCTGTAAGGTGCTTTATCAATGTAGTTTTTCCAGCTCCATTTGAACCGACCAATCCGTAAATAGAACCTTTTTGTATATTTAAGTTAACATTTTTTAATGCTTGGAAATTATCAAAGTATTTATCTAGATTTCTCACATGAATCATTTTTTTGTCCTCCTTTCATGTTTTCGTACACTTCTTCTATCAAATTCAATAGCTCTGATTTGTCTAGACCTAAATAGATCAGCTCAGATAAGTTCTTTTTTATTTCATTTTTTAGTCGTTTCAATTTCTCTTCATCTACCTTTTCTATTTGCTTTGCAACAAAATTTCCTCTTCCTCGTACAGTATAGATGTAGCCTTGCCTTTCTAACTCTCTATAAGCTTTTTGAATAGTATTTGGGTTTATAGTGAGTTGTTTAGCTAATTCTCTGACGGATGGTAATTTCTCATCTTCCTTGAGTACAGTATTTATAATTAACTGTTTAAATTTTTCTACTAGCTGTTCATAGATTGGTTTTCTACTTTTTAAATCTATTTGTATCATTTTACACCTCCTTAAAAAATATTATATGTATTATGTGTATTATTAATATTAATACACTTAGGATTATATTCCATTTTTATATTTTTGTCAAATATATTTATTATAAATAAACAACATCAATATTAAAAAAGAAATATATAAAGATAAGTGAATGACTTTGATAACTTTTGTAAAAAAACTTACTGAAATTTCATAAAAAATACGTTAAGAACCTTCATTGTTTGAACGAAGTGAGTTTTGAAGGTTTAGTATTTTTTCATGGAATGAAGTTTTGTTTTTTCAAAAGTTATCTGGAATGAACTATCTTTTATATTTCATTTTGGAGTTAGATCCCTATATATTAAAAATCAAAAATTTAACCCCCACTGTTAAAAGTGGGGGTGCATTATGATAGATTTTCTACTCTTAATATACTTGCAATTTCATTTACAAATCTATTTTGCTTTATTTCTTCTAATGCTTTATCTAATTGATTACGTTCTACTTCGTGAGTGATAAAGATGAGCGGAACAGATTGATTTCCTCTTGCTCTTTGTACTACAGATTCTAGACTTATATTATATTTTGAAAAGGTTGATGCAATCTTTCCTAGTACTCCAGGCTTATCTACTACTTCTGTATGAATGTAATACTGGCTGATTCCTTCACCGATAATGTTTAAATTTATTTCTTTAAAAGGATCAATAGATTGATTTTTATAATCTGTTTTAATGATTTTGCAGATCTCTAAAATGTCTCCGACTACAGCACTTCCTGTAGGCATAGAACCTGCTCCTTTGCCGTAAAGCATTAGTTCACCTACAGCATTACCTCGAATAAAAAGAGCATTAAATTCATTGCTCACAGAAGCTAGTGGATGATGAATAGGAACTAATGTAGGATGTACGTAAAACTCGAAATTTTTATCAAGCTTTTTTGCAGCAGCCAATAATTTTATTTTATATCCTAATTGAGAGGCGTATTCGATATCCTTTTTAGAAATTTTAGTAATCCCTTCTCTTGGAATTTCATTAGGAGAAATTCTTATGCCAAAAGCTACAGAAATTAAAATAGATAGCTTAAAGGCTGCATCTTCTCCTTCTATATCAGATGTTGGGTCTGCTTCTGCATAACCTTTTTTTTGGGCTAATTTTAAAGCTTCATTAAAATCCATTTCAAAGTCGCTCATTTGTGTAAGGATATAGTTTGTTGTTCCATTGATAATCCCGACAAGCTCATCAATTTTATTAGCAGAAAGACTTTGTGTTAAAGTATTAATAATAGGGATTCCTCCACCTACGCTTGCTTCATATCTTAATGCCACGCCATATTTTTTTGCTAATTCATAAAGGATATCACCATAGGTTGCAATTACTGCTTTATTGGCTGTAACAACATGTTTTCCGTTTTTAAAGGATTCTTTAATATATTCAAAAGCAGTATCTATTCCTCCCATTACTTCAACGATTATATCAATTTCAGGATCTTGAATTATTTTATTAGGATCAGTAGTTAATATTTCTTTTGGTACAGAAATATCTCTATTTTTCTGTATATCTCTAACTAAAATCTTTTTAATTTCTATGCTACTTCCAATATAGCTTTCAACTTTATTTTTATTATTTTCTATGATATTCCATACTCCTTTACCAATATTACCAAGACCTAACAATCCTATTTTTATATGTTTCATATGTAATTCCTCCTATTTTTATTGTGTTGTGTTTGCGAAATAAATACAAATGTTCGCGAATAAAAAACTATGGCATAATATTAACATATTTTTATAATGTATACAATATGTTTTTATAAAAATATTCACATATTATTATATTTTGGTATAGATTGTACGTGTATAGGAATATAAATGAAATAGACTAAATTTAAAACATATTGGGGGGATTATATGCTACAAAGAAAAGATTTTTTATCATTGGAGGGTAGGGTTGCTGTTATTTCAGGAGCGGCAAGTGGAATTGGATTAGCTACAGCACAGCTTTTATCAGCTTATGGTGCAAAAGTAGCAATGCTTGATGTAAATGAAAAGGGAGAAGAAGAAGCTGAGCTTATTAGAAAAGAAGGAAGAATAGCTAAATTCTATAAATGTGATGTAACATCTATTAAAAATGTAAAAGAAGTTGTTGATGCTATAAAAGAAAAGTTTGGACGTATTGATATTTTATTCAATAATGCAGGTGTTACAGTTAGAAAGACAGTTGTTGGATTAAATGAGCATGAATGGGATTTTGTATTAGATGTAGGGCTAAAAGGTACATATTTATTATCTAAGCATGTGATTCCAATTATGGCAGAAGGTGGCGGTGGTAGCATTATTAATACAGGTTCTGGATGGGGATTAAAAGGAGGAGATAATGCAGCAGCTTATTGTGCTGTAAAGGGAGGAATTGTTAACTTAACTCGTGCTATGGCAATAGATCATGGAAAGCATAATATTCGTGTAAATAGTGTTAATCCTGGAGATACGGATACAGAAATGCTTAGGGAGGAAGGTCGTCAAACAGGGATAGTTGTAGATGAAAAAACACAGAAGAAATATCTTATTGATTGTGGAAAAGACAGACCGCTAGGAAGACTTGGAACTGTAGAAGATATAGCAAAAGTAGTACTATTTTTAGCTAGTGATCTCTCAAGCTGGATGACAGGTAGTGCAGTAGTTGTTGATGGTGGTGGAATAGCATAATTGGTGGTTGTATAAAAGTATTAAAAGCTATAAACATATAGGAGGGAAAAAAATGAGCATACAAGGATTTAAATCACATCCATATATTCCAAATTCTGTTGTAGATGTACAACAGGAGATGTTAAAGGAAATAGGAATAAATAGTCTTGAAGAGCTTCATGCAGAAATTCCAGAAGAGATAAAGCTTAAGGGAAATATGAATCTTCCAAAGCCTTTTAGCTCTGAATATGAATTAAGACGACATGTTGAGGGATTATTGAAAAAAAATAAAACTTGTAAAGAAAATATTAACTTTTTAGGGGCTGGTTGCTGGCAGCATTATGTACCAGCTATATGTGATGAGATTAACTCAAGAGGAGAATTTTTAACTGCTTATGGTGGAGAGCCATACAATGATTTTGGAAGATTTCAAGCATTATTTGAATATCAAAGCTTAGTTGCAGAGCTTGTTGATATGGATGTAGTAAATGTTCCAACTATGGATGGGGCACAAGCAGCAGCTACAGCAATTAGAATGGCAGGAAGAATAACAAAAAGAAATGAAGTATTAGTGCCAAAAGCTATGGATAAGGAAAAATTTTTGATTATGAAAAATTATTGTGCAAAAGATTTAACCCTTATTAAAGTAGATTATGATATAAAAACAGGACAATTAGATATTGAAGATTTAAATAAAAAAATTTCTGAAAAAACGGCAGCAGTATTTTTTGAAAATCCTTCTTTTCTAGGATTCATTGAAGAACATGGACAAGAAATTTCTGATATTGCACATAATGCAGGAGCCCTTAGTGTTGTAGGAGTAGACCCAAGTTCGTTAGGGGTAATGATACCTCCTAGTCAATATGGTGCAGATATTATTAGTGGAGATTTGCAGCCATTAGGGATACATATGAATTATGGTGGAGGACAGTCAGGATTTATGGCTACTCGTGATGAAGAAAGATTTGTAATGGAATTTCCATCACGTTTATTTGGAATAGCACCAACTATCGTTGAAGGTGAGTATGGATTTGGAGATGTTGCTTATGATAGAACTTCTTTTGGTCATCATAGACATGAAGGAAAAGAATATGTTGGAACGCAAACAGCACTTTGGGGGATTACAGCAGGTGTATATCTAGCAACAATGGGGCCAGTTGGTATGTTTGAATTAGGTCAAGCTATTATGCAAAAATCTCAATACGCAATAAAAAAAATTAATGCAATAAATGGTGTAAAGGGTTCATTATTTGATGCTGTAAGCTTTAAAGAGTTTGTAGTAAATTTTGATGAAACTGGAAAAACGGTAAGAGAAATCAATAAATTTTTAATAGAAAAAAACATATTTGGTGGAAAAGATTTATCAAAAGATTTTCCAGAGCTAGGAGAAAGTGCTTTGTATTGTGTGACTGAAGTGCATACAAAGGAAGATATTGATCGATTGGTAGCAGCTCTTGAAGAATGTGTGAAATAATAAGTTGAGATTTTGGGAAGAGAAAGGATGGATAAGAATGAAAAGGATCAATAGAAACTACAAAGTAAGAAACTTTCACCAAGCAAAATGGGATGAACCGATTATATTTGAATTGAGCAAAAAGGGAGAAAGAGGAGTTTTAGTTCCAAAGGCTGAAGATGAAATTGTAGATTTGGTTGGAGATGGGATTTCAAAGCTTCCTAAAAATATGATGAGAAAGGAAGCTCCTAATTTGCCAGAAATATCTCAACCAAGAGTGTTAAGACATTATATGCGCTTGTCTCAAATGACACTAGGTGCAGATGTAAATATAGAAATTGGGCAAGGAACTTGTACTGTAAAATATAGTCCAAAAGTAAATGAGCAATTAGCAAGAATGCCTGAAATGACAGAAATACACCCACTTCAACATGAAAGTACTGTTCAAGGTATTTTAGAAATTATGTATAAAACAGATCTTTTAATGCGAGAAATTTCTGGTATGGATCGTTTTACATTCCAGCCGGGTGGAGGAAGTCAGGCTATTATGACTATGGCATCCGTAGTGAGAGCTTATCATCAAGCTAATGGGTGCGAAGATAAGAAAGATGAAATCATTACAACTCTTTATTCGCATCCATCAGATGCAGCAGCTCCAGCATTGATGGGATATAAAATTATTTATATTCATCCAGATGAAAATGGGTATCCAGATTTTGAAGCTTTTAAAGCAGCCGTATCTGAAAGAACAGCAGCATTTTTTGTTGCAAATCCAGAAGATACTGGAGTATATAATACTAGGATACAGGAATTTACATCTCTTGTACATGAAAATGGAGGGCTTTGCTGCTATGATCAAGCAAATGCAAATGGCTTACTTGGTGTCACAAGAGCAAGAGAAGCAGGCTTTGATATGTGTTTTTTCAACTTACATAAAACATTCTCAACACCTCATGGTTGCGGTG
Source organism: Crassaminicella indica (assembly GCF_019203185.1). NCBI lineage: Bacteria > Bacillati > Bacillota > Clostridia > Eubacteriales > Clostridiaceae > Crassaminicella > Crassaminicella indica. The sequence goes on from NZ_CP078093.1 coordinate 2,096,937, forward strand.
GACCTGCAACTGGAGCTATGGGAGTAACAAAAGAATTAGAAAAATTTATGCCAGCTCCACTAATAGATTTTGATGGAGAAAAATATTTTTTAAATTATGACATTACAAATAATTCATATGCTGTAGGGAAGGTTAGATTATTTAATGGTGTAGCACCTGTTGTGATGAAAGCTTATGCATGGATTATGAGCATGGGTCCAGAGGGATTGTATGAGGTTGCTAAAATAGCAGTGCTAAATAATAATTATTTATTTAAAAAGCTCATGGAGTTAGATTGTGTAGATGCACCATACATTAGAGGAAAACAACGCATAGAGCAAGTTAGATATACAATAGAAAAATTAACTAAAGATACGGGTATTAAGACGGAAGATGTACAAAGAAGGATGATGGATTTTGGTATGCACTATTGGACTAGTCACCATCCATACTATGTTCCAGAGCCAATGACATTAGAGCCTACCGAAACCCCATCAAAAGAAGATTTAGATGAATATATTGCGACTCTTGAATATATATTTAAAGAAGCTTATGAAACACCAGAAAAATTCAAAAATGCACCATATTGTAGCTCGTGTCATAGAGTTGATGAATCATATATGGATGATCCAAATAAATGGGCAATAACTTGGAGGAGTTATCTTAAAAAATCTACTGTTTAATAAAATTTATGAATGATCCTTTTCAAAAGGGTCTTTTTTTTTGAAAAAAGATCAGAAACTAAAAGTTCGATTTTTCCAAAATTGTATAAGAATTACATAATTTTCTCATACTATGAATAAAAAATTTTATTTGAGGTGATTGTGTGAGAAGAGATAGGAAAGTCAGTGGATACTCATGTTATTATTATTACTGGAACAGATCCAATTGCTACGGATACAATAGGAGCAAGAAATTATATTAGATAAAAACAAAATAAAAAACATACATGGAAATCAATAGGAGATAAAAAACATAGAGAAAATTATCTAAAATATGTGAAAAATGTATAAAAAAATCATATAAATATGATATAATAACAGCAATAACCTTACACTCTAGCATAAGAAAGGAGTATTACAATGAATGTAGAGTTGATAAATCCTTTTATAAAAGCCAGTAAGGATATTTTACATCAAATGGCAAACATACCATGTGAGATGGGAAAAGTGTTTACTAGAGAAGGTTCTTTTGACGGTTCAGATGTAATGATCTTTATAGGATTAACTGGTCAATTAAAAGGACAAGCAATTTTAGGAATGAATGAAGATATGGCAAGAAAAATTGCTTCTAATATGATGGGCGGTATGCCAGTTAACAATTTAGATGACATTGCGAAAAGTGCTATTTCAGAACTTGGGAATATGATTTTGGGAAACGCAGCCACACTACTTTATAATAAAGGTATTACAATAGATATTACACCACCTACTCTTTTGATTGGAGAAAAATTATCTGTATCTACAAGCTCAAAGGAAACAATTACCGTTCCATTGAATACAGATTGTGGTATAATTGAATTAGATATTGCAATAAAGGAGTAGATAATATGTCTATAAATATAGTATTGTTTGAACCAGAAATACCACCAAATACAGGAAATATTGCGAGAACTTGTGCAGCAACAGGAAGTAGATTACATTTAATAAAACCTTTAGGATTTTCAATTGATGATAAGCATTTAAAGAGAGCTGGATTAGATTACTGGGATTTGTTGGATTTACATATCTATGACAATATTGATGAATTATTTGCTAAATATAAAGGTGCGAAATTCTTTTTTGCAACAACAAAAGGAAAAAATTTCTATACGGATATGAAGTATGAAGACGAATGCTTTATTGTATTTGGAAAGGAAACGGCTGGTTTGCCAAAAGAAATACTTAATAAAAATGAAGATAATTGTATAAGAATTCCTATGGTTAAAAATGAGAGAGCAAGATCTTTAAATTTATCAAATTCTGCTAATATCATATTATATGAAGCATTAAGACAAACAGGTTTTGTAAATTTAGTGTAAAGGGCGCATGTGCGCTTTTTTTTATGAAGAAAATTTAATAAAATTAACAAAAGGCATTAAAAATGGTGTATTATATAAAAGGTGTGCATTTATTACATAATTATAGGAGGGGCATAAATGGAAATCTTCTTTGGACTAATTGGAGGGCTAGGATTATTTCTTTATGGAATGACTATTATGGGTGATGGGCTGGAAAAGTCTGCTGGAGATAAGATGAAAAAAATTATCGAAGTCCTTACAAATAATAGAATCATGGCAGTAATTGTTGGAGCATTGGTTACAATGATTATACAAAGCAGTAGTGCAACTACCGTTATGGTTGTAGGTTTTGTAAACGCAGGAATTATGAATTTAACTCAGGCTACAGGAGTTATTATGGGTGCTAATATAGGAACTACTATAACTGCTCAAATCGCCTCGTTAAAATTAAGCTATATTGCTCCTGTCGTGGTTGGAATAGGTGTTGGAATATGGCTTTTTAGCAACAATAAAAAGACAAAAAATGTAGCAGAAATTTTTATAGGGTTTGGTATTTTATTTATTGGTATGGACTTTATGAAAGATGCGGTAAAACCACTTCGTGAATATGCAGGGTTTAAAGAAATGCTACTTAGCTTTGGAAATCCAACATTTACTGATTCATTGATGGCTATATTTACAGGATTTTTGATTACTGCAGTAGTGCAGAGTAGTAGTGCGACTACAGGTATTTTAATCGCTTTAGCGAGTGAAGGACTTTTACCTATAGAAGCTTCTTTACCCATTATATTTGGAACCAATATTGGAACTTGTGTAACAGCTATGTTATCAAGTATTGGAGCGAATAGAACAGCAAAAAGAGCAGCATTTATTCATTTTACTTTTAATGTAGTTGGTACATTATTATTTATGATATTCTTTAAAGATATAACTATTACGATTGTGAAGCATTTTTCACCAGAAAATGCAGCAAGGCAATTGGCTAATGCACATACTCTTTTCAATATTGGAAACACATTACTATTACTACCTTTTGCTACAATATGGGTAAAACTTGCTAATAAAGTGATCCCTATAAATGATTCTGAAAAGAGAGAAAAAAGAGGTGGTAAGTATCTTGATGATAGGATGCTAGAAACACCATCTATTGCTATAGGACAAGTAATAAAGGAAATACTTAATATGGGTGATTTAGTTTTAGAGAGCTATCGAACCTCTATGAAAGCTTTTTTTGAGAAAAGTGAGAAATTAGCAAATGAGACCTTTAAAATGGAAAAAATTATAAATACGATGGAACGAGAAATTGCTGAATATCTAGTTAAATTATCTAGTACTAATTTATCAGGGAAGCAACATGAACTTGTGGATGGATTGTTTAATACGATTAATGATATTGAGCGGGTAGGAGATCATGCTGATAATTTAGCTGAATTAGCCATTTTTGCTTCGGAACGTAAATTAGTATTTAGCAAAGGGGCTATAGAAGAATTAAAGCTTATGCATAATCGTGTAATGAAATCATATGATCAAGCAATTCTTTCATTAAAAACAGGAGATATGAATATGGCAAGAAAGGTTGTTGAAAGAGAAGGAGAAATTGATCATATGGAAAAATCACTTAGGACTAGTCATATTGCAAGATTAAATAAACAGGAATGTTCAGCAGGTGCAGGAATTATATTTTTAGATATTATTAGCAATCTTGAAAGAATAGGAGATCATGCTACGAAAATTGCTTTTTCTGTAATAGATGCATCTGATAAATTTTAAGATTTAAGTATAAGACTTCTTCATATATGGGGAGTCTATTTTCTATTTTACGTATCAATATAATATTTTTATAATCATCAACATAAAAAAATAAATATATAAAGATAATAACTTTTGTAAAAAAGCTTACTGAAATTACATGGAAAATATGTTAAGAACCTTCATTGTTTGAACAAAGTGATTTTTGAAGGTTTAGTTTTTTTTAGTTGTAAAAACAATGTATAGATAATAAAATAATATAGATAAAATCAACTTATCATGATAGGAGGGAATGTGATTGAAGCCTATAAAAATTATAACAACAAGCTTATCTGATATTCCGAAGGAGCTTATCGATAAATATGATATTACAGTTTTACCATTAACAATAAGGTTTGGAGATAATGAATTTAAAGATAGAGAGGATTTAAGCCCAGAAGAATTTTTTAATAAACTTCAAGCTTCTGATGAATTGCCTAGTACTTCTCAAGTCATTCCAAGTATTTTTATGAAGGAAATGAAAAATGCTTTAGAAAATGGATATGAAGTAATAGTTATTAATGGATCTTCAGGTGTTAGTGGAACTCATCAATCATCACTAATAGCAAAGAAGGAATTGGCGTCTGATGATATAACAGTAATTGATACTTTATCACTTTCATATACTTGTGGAATGATTGCAGTAGAAGCAGCAAAAATGGCAAAGGAAGGTAAAAGCAAAAAAGAAATTATAGAAAGAGTAGAAAAAATGAAAGAGAAAGCTGATCATATTTTTTCTGTAGAAACTCTTGACTACCTTAAAAAGGGTGGAAGGCTTAGTAATACTAAGGCAACTATTGGAAAAATATTAAATATAAAACCTATTTTGACTATAAAAAATGGAAAAGTAGAACTTTTTGATAAAGTAAGAGGAAGTAAAAAAGTAATACCTAAAATGATTCAAATTGCAAAAGAAAGAGGTTTAAAGCATGGATCAGAATATGTGTGTATAGCACATGGGGCAAATATTGACGGATTAGAAAAGCTTAAAAAAGAGATTATGGATACTTTTGAGCCAAAAAAAATCATTACTACGGAAATAGGATGTACCATAGGGACTTATACTGGTCCAGGAATATTGGCTCTTCTTTACATGAGAGATGAATAAAATGTGAAATAAATAACAAAAGTTGCCAAAAAATTGTTGTAAAGGTATATTGTTTGTATTATAATGAATATATAGATAATTCTAATGATTGTTTGAAATGTATAAAAATATTCTGGTTGAAAAATGCGGGAGAGAATCCTAATTGGGTCGCCGAAGGGACAAGCAAAACGATATTGCCTATCTTTTTGTGAAATTCTCAGGCAAAAGGACCGTATTTGGACAGAACTCTGGAAAGCTTTTTAAAAGCACCGAAGGAGCAATTCTATCTATTAGAAGAAACTCTCAGGTTCAAGACAGAGGCATATGGCAAACATGAGTTTGTCATGTGCCTCTATTTTCATAAGAACAAAAAACGTTTTCCTAGCTGTATAAAAAGTGGAGTGAATGAATATGAAAAAAGTTCTAATTACAAATAATTTGAAAGTTTTTGAAGAAAATAAAGAAAAAATGGATATAATTTATTCAAAAGATTATACATATCTTGATGTTCTTATAATTACGAGAAACAAGATACATGAGGGATATAGATTGCTTACTCACCCTCTCTCAGGAAGCGTTAAGCCTAATGAGACTCCTTTTAAATCAGTCATTATGACAAAGAAAAAAAATGAGCTTCATATTAAATCACTTGAAATAATTGAAGAAAGTATTCAGACGGCAGAGAAGTTTATAAAAGGGAAGAAAATACCTCTTTGGACAGAAAAAATATTAGAGGATTTTAAACTTATTGACTATTGTCTTATAAAGAGTGCAATAGAAAGTATGGATCAATTTTTTTGATTATTTTAAACAATTAAAAAGGAGGATTAAAATGGAAAAACTATATGACGTAATCATAATAGGAGCAGGGCCTGCTGGACTTGCAGCAGGTCTATATGCAGCAAGAGCGAAAATGAAAACATTGATTTTAGAAAAGGATAAAACAGGAGGTCAGATTGTTACGACAAATGAAGTAGCAAATTATCCAGGTTCTATTCAAAATGCTACAGGGCCAAGCCTTATTGCAAGGATGGTAGAACAGGCAGAGGAATTTGGTGCAGAAAGAAAGAAGGATACAGTAATAGATGTTGATTTTACTGAAAAAGTAAAGGTAATAAAGGGAGAGAAGGAAGTATATAAGTCTAAGACAGTAATAATTGCAAGTGGTGCTACACCAAAACAAATTGGTTGTCCAGGAGAAAAGGAATTAATAGGAAAAGGAGTATCCTATTGTGCAACTTGTGATGCAGACTTTTTTACAGGTTTAGAAGTATTTGTAATAGGAGGAGGAGATTCTGCATTAGAAGAAGCTATGTATCTAACGAAATTTGCCAAAAAGGTTACGATTGTACATAGGAGAGATGAGTTAAGAGCTGCAAAATCAATTCAAGAGAAAGCATTTAAAAATGAAAAAATAGATTTTATGTGGGATACAGTAGTAGAAGAAATAAAAGGAGATGGAATTGTAGAAGCTATTGTATTTAAGAACAAAAAAACAGGTAAAATTACAGAATATCATGCAGATGAAAATGATGGAACATTTGGGATATTCCCGTTTGTAGGATATAAACCTCAAAGTGATGTATATAAAGGAAAAATTGAATTAACAGATGATGGATATGTTATAACAGATGCAGACATGAGAACAAGTGTAGCAGGTGTATTTGCTGCTGGAGATATTAGAGTAAAATCCTTAAGGCAGGTAGTAACTGCTACAGCAGATGGTGCAATTGCAGCTGTTGCAGCAGAAAAATATATTGAAAATCATTATTAAAGATAGGGGGAGGAATTTATATGTTAGCACTTGATAAAAATACTTTTCAAAAAGAAGTTTTAGAGGCATCTGGATATGTGCTTGTGGATTATTGGAGTGATGGCTGTGAGCCATGCAAAGCATTAATGCCAGATATAGAAGAGCTTGCAGCTGAATATGAAGGAAGAGTAAAATTTGCAAAATTAAATACTATGAAAGCAAGAAGGCTTGCTATATCACAAAGAGTATTAGGACTTCCAACAATTGCATTATACAAAGATGGTGAAAAAGTAGATGAAGTGACAAAGGAAGCTGCAACAAAAGCTAATATTCTTGCTATGCTTCAAAAACATGTAGGATAGTTTACAACTCACGCTGGTGAGTAAGTCACCAGTTGTGGGTAAAATATAAAGGGAGGTGAATGATGTGCGCCTAGAATTGGGGAAAATTAATATTAGCGATGTTCAATTTGGTGATATGACCAAAGTAGAAAATGGAACATTATATGTAAATAAGGAAGAAATCATCAACATTATCATGGAAGATGATCATATCAAAAGCGCACAGGTAGAACTTGCCAAGCCAGGGGAAGCAACTAGAATAACTCCTGTAAAGGATGTTATTGAGCCAAGAGTAAAAGTTGAAGGGCAAGGTGGCATATTTCCTGGAGTAATAAATAAAGTTACTACTGTAGGTTCAGGCCGCACGCATGTATTAAAGGGAGCTGCAGTTGTTACTTGCGGCAAAATTGTTGGATTTCAGGAAGGTATCATTGATATGAGTGGTCCTGGAGCCGAGTATACTCCATTTTCAAAGCTAAACAATATTTGTTTAGTAATTGAACCAATAGATGGTTTAAAACAACATGAATATGAAGCTGCTGTAAGAATGGCAGGATTAAAAGTAGCTAGCTTTATTGGTAAAGCTGGTAGAGAATTGGTACCAGATGAAGTAGAAGTTTATGAAACAAAACCATTATTTGAGAGTGTCAAAGAGTATCCTGATTTACCAAAAGTAGCATATGTATACATGCTTCAAACACAAGGGTTGCTTCATGATACTTATGTTTATGGAGTAGATGCAAAAAAAATTGTTCCTACAATTCTTTATCCAACAGAGATAATGGATGGAGCAATACTTAGTGGTAATTGTGTATCTGCTTGTGATAAAAATACAACTTATCATCATCAAAATAATCCAATTATTCATGACTTATATGAAAGACATGGTAAGGATATAAATTTTGTAGGAGTAATTATTACAAATGAAAATGTATATCTTGCAGATAAAGAAAGATCATCAAATTGGACTGCTAAGCTTTGCAAATATTTAGGTCTTGAGGGAGTAATTGTATCTCAAGAGGGCTTTGGAAATCCAGACACAGATCTTATTATGAATTGCAAGAAAATAGAAGACGAAGGTGTAAAAACTGTAATTGTAACAGATGAATATGCAGGTCGTGATGGGGCATCTCAATCTCTTGCAGATGCAGATCCAAAAGCAGATGCTGTAGTAACAGGTGGAAATGCAAATGAAATCATTATTCTTCCACCGATGAAGAAAATAATAGGTATGCTAGATTATGTTGATAAAATTGCTGGAGGATTTGATGGCAGTTTAAGACATGATGGAAGTATTGAAGTGGAACTTCAAGTGATTACTGGTGCAACAAATGAATTAGGATTTAATAAGTTATCTGCTACAGGCTTTTAATAAGAACTATTTTAAAATGAAAAACAAAGGGAAAGGATGGTAACCATGGGTTTATTTGAAGGTAAGAAAGTCATCATCATTGGTGACAGAGATGGGATACCAGGTCCTGCTATTGAAGAATGTTTAAAAGGCACAGGCTGTGAAGTAGTTTTTTCTGCTACAGAGTGCTTTGTCTGAACGGCAGCAGGAGCAATGGACCTAGAAAATCAAAATAGGGTTAAAAATTTAACAGAAAAGTATGGTGCAGAAAATATTATAGTAATTTTTGGAGCAGCAGAAGCAGAAGCTGCAGGATTAGCTGCTGAAACTGTAACAAATGGAGACCCTACTTTTGCAGGTTCATTAGCGGGAGTCCAGTTAGGACTTAGAACATACCATGCTGTAGAGCCAGAATTTAAAGATGCTGTAGATCCAGAGGTGTATGAAGAGCAAATTGGTATGATGGAAATGGTATTAGATGTTGATGCAATTGTCGAAGAAATGAGATCGATGAGAGAACAATTCTGTAAATATTAAAAAGAATTTCCCATTTAAAATACGAGAGGGGGGGAAATATGAGCACTATTAGAGTTGTTCATTATATAAACCAATTCTTTGCAGGTATTGGAGGAGAAGAAAAAGCAGATATAAAACCTGAGGTAAGAGAAGGAGTTGTAGGGCCTGGAATGGCTTTAAAAGCAGCTTTTAAGGATGAAGCCGAAATTGTTGCTACAGTTATTTGTGGTGACTCCTATTTTAATGAAAATATTGAAGAAGCAAAAGCTGTTATTATTGATATGGTGAAAAAGTATCATCCGGATATGTTTATTGCAGGTCCAGCTTTTAATGCAGGTAGATACGGTGTAGCGTGTGGAACGATTAGTAAAGCTGTAAAAGAAGAGCTAAATATTCCTGTTGTAACAGCTATGTATCCAGAAAATCCTGGAGCAGATATGTTTAAAAAGGATATTTATATTATAGAAACAGGAAATTCTGCTGCTACAATGAGAAAAGCTATTCCAGCATTAGCAAAGCTTGCATTAAAACTTGGAAAAGGTGAAGAAGTAAAAGCGCCTAGTATTGAAGGATATATTCCGAGAGGAATAAGAAAAAATATATTTAGAGAAGAAAGAGGCTCAAAGAGAGCTGTAGATATGTTGATTAAAAAGCTTAATGGTGAAGATTATGTTACAGAATATCCGATGCCTGAGTTTGATCATGTTACACCAGGTAAAGCTATTAAAGATATATCAAAAGCAAAATTAGCAATAGTTACTTCTGGAGGGATTGTACCGAAAGGAAATCCAGACCATATCGAATCATCAAGTGCATCTAAATATGGCAAATATGATATAGCTGATTTTAGTGATTTAACATCTGAAACCCATGAAACAGCACATGGTGGTTATGACCCTGTTTATGCAAATGAAGATGCTGATAGAGTATTACCTGTTGATGTATTAAGGGAATTAGAAAAAGAAGGGAAAATCGGAGAACTTCATAGATACTTCTATACAACTGTAGGGAATGGTACATCTGTTGCAAATGCTAAGAAATTTGCAGAACAATATGCACAAGAATTGGTGGCAGATGGTGTAGAAGCTGTTATTCTAACATCTACCTGAGGAACTTGTACGCGTTGCGGTGCAACAATGGTAAAAGAAATAGAAAGAACAGGAATTCCTGTTGTGCATATGTGTACTGTTGTTCCTATTTCATTAACAGTTGGAGCAAATAGAATCGTACCTACAATAGCTATTCCTCATCCGCTAGGGAATCCAGCGCTAGACCTAGAGGAAGAGAAAAAATTAAGAAAAAGATTGGTTGAAAAAGCATTAAAAGCATTAGAAACAGAAATAGAAGATCAAACTGTTTTTGAAGATTAAGTCTTTGCCAGCTGTTGATGCAGCTGGCAGCTGCTTACTATAAATGGGTGGTGAAGATCACCCATTTATTTAAAATTATACAATAGTTTTAGTGATTGTATTATATTTATTAAAAGTTTTAATAAAATAGCGATCATCATAAACATTTTTTATATCTATACAATGTATTTATGTTTGTAATATACTAAAAATAGATTATGGAATAGTCTGTAGCTGCGAGCTGCATAAGACTTGTGGCAAATTTTTTAAAATTATGTGGAGGTGGAAAAATGAGTTATCCAGTAATTAAAGGTGCAGGATATGTTCTTGTACATACTCCTGATATGATCATTCATAATGGAACAACTCAGACTACAGAAAGAGTTACAAACCCTGATTCAGAATACCTTAAAAAGCTTCCAGAGCATATTAGAAGCTATGAAGAGGTTTTAAATTATGCTCCTAATCAAGTGTACATAGGGAATATGCATCCAGAGGAATTAAGAGAATATGCTTTGCCGTGGTGTAGTAAAGATGCTAATTGCAAGGATCGTTTTGGGAAATTTGGAGAAATTATGCCTCAGGATGAGTTCATTGCGCTTATGAAGATTGTAGATGCATTTGATCTTGTAAAAATAGAAAAGGGCTTTAATAAAATATTAAAAGAAAAGCTTAGGCATCATCATTTATTGAAGGATGATGTAGCAAGGCTAAAGGAAGGAGAAGAATTATCTGAAATTGAGAAGTTTATAAATGAGCAGAATGCTGAAGCTATTTATCATGAGGGAAATTTAGTTGGTTGTGTAAAAAGAGCTCATGATGTAGATGCAAATTTAACTTCACATATTCTTTTTGAAAATTTAGTAGTAAAAGCTTCTGGTGTTCTTGCGTTTAAACATCTTGTTGATAAGAATAATCTCAATGTAGCAGATATTGACTATATTATAGAGTGTTCAGAGGAAGCTTGTGGAGATATGAATCAAAGAGGTGGAGGAAACTTTGCAAAGGCTATTGCAGAATGTTCAGGTGCTATAAATGCAACAGGTTCAGATACAAGAGGCTTTTGTGCAGCACCAACTCATGCATTGATTCAGGCAGCATCTCTTGTAAAGGCTGGAACCTATGAGAATGTAGTTATAGTAGCAGGAGGAGCTACAGCAAAGCTTGGAATGAATGGAAAAGACCATGTAAAAAAAGAATTGCCTATATTAGAAGATGTAGTAGGTGCATTTGCAATACTTGTTAGTAAAAATGACGGTATAAATCCAATCATTAGAACGGATTTAGTAGGAAGACATACAGTAGGTACAGGTTCATCTCCACAAGCAGTAATCACTTCATTAGTTACAGCACCTCTTGATAAGGGAGGACTAAAGATTACAGATATTGATAAATATTCTGTTGAAATGCAGAATCCAGATATTACAAAACCAGCAGGAGCAGGAGACGTGCCAGAAGCAAACTACAAAATGATTGGTGCTTTAGGAGTTAAAAGAAAAGAATTAGATAGAAAAGAGCTTCTAAATTTCGTGAAAGAACATGGTATGCCTGGTTGGGCACCAACACAAGGACATATTCCGTCAGGAGTTCCTTATATAGGCTTTGCTAAGGAGGATTTAACAGAAGGTAAATTAAATAGAGTGATGATTATAGGAAAGGGAAGCTTATTTTTAGGGCGTATGACAAACCTGTTTGATGGTGTATCTGTAGTTATTGAAAGAAATTCAGGAGTAGAAGAAACAGTAGGGGTATCAAAAGAAGAGATAAAAAATATGATAGCGGAGGCTATGAAAGATTTCGCATCACATCTACTAAAGGAATAGGGGTGATGATTATGGGACAAAAAAGAGCGGTGAAACAAATAATAGGAAAAACCTTTATAGAAATTGCTGATGCTATAAAAAGTGGCGAATTTGGAGAAAAAATAAGGATAGGCCTTACAATATTAGGAAGTGAGCATGGCACAGAAAATTTAGTAAAGGGTGCTGAAATAGCAGCAAAAAAAGGAGAAAACTTTGATATTGTTCTTATTGGACCAAAGGTGGATACATATTTAGAAATTGTAGAAGTAGAATCAGAGAAGGATATGCATAAAAAAATGGAGGAATTATTAGATAGTGGATACATAAAAGCATGTGTAACTATGCACTACAGCTTTCCAGTTGGTGTGTCAACAGTAGGAAGAGTAATCACGCCAGGGTATGGAAAAGAAATGTTTATAGGAACAACAACAGGAACATCATCAGTAAATAGAACAGAGGCAATGGTAAAAAATGCATTGTATGGAATAATTACAGCAAAAGCGATGGGGATAGAAAATCCAACAGTAGGAATATTAAATGTAGATGGAGCAAGACAGGTAGAAAGAGCATTAAAGGAACTAAGAGATAATGGATATAATATTAACTTTGCAGAATCCATGCGTTCAGATGGCGGAGCCATAATGAGAGGAAATGATCTTCTTGCAGGAACAGCAGATGTGATGGTAATAGATACGCTTACAGGAAATATTATGATGAAAGTATTTTCATCATTCACAACGGGAGGAAGCTATGAAGGCTTAGGATATGGATATGGTCCGGGTGTAGGAGAAGATTATGATAAAATCATTCTTATCCTATCAAGAGCATCAGGAATACCAGTAGTATCAAATGCCCTTAGCTATGCGGCAAAGGTAACAAAAGGAAAAATACTAGAAATAGCAAAGGAAGAATTTGAAAAAGCAAAGAAAGCAAAGCTTGATGAAATATTAAAGCATTTAAGAAAAGACTATAAAAAAGAAACAGAAAGCGAAGAAGGAGTAGTTGCACCTTCTAAGGAAGTAGTAACAGGCTCTATATCTGGAATAGATATAATGGATTTAGAAGCTGCTGTAAAGGTGCTATGGAAAACAGGAATTTATGCAGAAAGTGGAATGGGGTGTACAGGACCAATTGTTCTTGTAAATGAAGAAAGAATAGATATTGCAACAGAAGTGCTAGCAAAAGCTGGTTTTATTGAAAAGGAAAGAGATATTTGTTAGAAGTTTAAGTATAATCTTGATAATAAAATGGAAATATAAATATGAAAAGAAACTGTAAATATTTAATTTTATTTACCATTAAAAAATTCAAAAAATATGGTGTTATGATAAAGGAATTTTGAATATTTTAGCGAATACATAATATTATTCTTTTTGTGGGAAATCAAAATAGAGGAGGAATTCAAAATGTTTAAAAAGGGATTAGCAATTTTATTGACAGTAATACTTGTTGCTGGATTACTAGCAGGTTGTGGACAAAAAACACCAGAGCAAGCGGAAAAAACAAAATTAAAAATTGCTATGGTAACAGATGTAGGTGGAGTAAATGATCAATCGTTCAATCAATCAGCTTGGGAAGGCTTAAAAAGAGCTGAAGATGAATTAGGAATTAAAGTTTCTTATAAAGAATCTAGACAAGATGCTGACTACGGTCCAAACATGGAATCTTTATTAGATGAAGAGAATGATTTAATCTGGGGTATAGGATATAAAATGGGTAATTTAGTAAAAGAAGAAGCTGAAAAAAATCCTGAGCAAAAATATGCTATTGTTGACTATGCTTATGAAAAAACACCAGAAAATTTAGTAGGTGTAGTATTTAAAGCTGAGCAATCATCATTCCTTGTAGGTTATATAGCAGGGAAAATGACAAAAACTGGAAAAGTTGGATTTGTTGGTGGAGTTAAAGGAAATGTTATTGACGGATTTGAATATGGATACAGAGCAGGTGTAAAAAAAGCAAACAAAGATGTAAAAGTTTTAGTTCAATATGCTGATTCTTTTACAGATGCAGCTAAAGGTAAAGCAATTGCTAATCAAATGTATAAAGATGGCGCAGATATTGTATTCCATGCTGCTGGTGGTGTTGGTGATGGTATTATAGAAGCTGCTAAGGAACAAAATAAATTTGCAATTGGTGTAGATAGAGATCAAAGTAATCTAGCACCTGAAAACGTACTTACATCAGCAATGAAGCATGTAGATACTGCAGTTTTTGATATAGCAAAGAGTTTAAAAGAAGGAAAATTCCCAGGAGGAACAACAGTTGTTTATGGACTTAAAGAGGGTGGTGTAGATATTGCTCCAACTTCTAACAAGCATGTACCAGCTGATATTTTGAAAGAAGTAGAAGATCTAAAGCAACAAATTATAGATGGAAAAATTGTAGTTCCTTATAATGAAAAAACTTTTAGTGAATTTAAATAAAAAAAGTGATATAATAATATAAAATGAAAATCAAGTAGCTCAGGCAAATAGTCTGGGCTGCTTCGGTATTAAGTGATTAGGAGGTTATTCTATTGAATCACATCAAGTTTGATGAAAAAGCTGTGGAAATGAAAAATATCACAAAGGTTTTTGGTAATTTCACTGCAAACGATAACATTAATTTGACGGTTCATAAAGGGGAAGTACATGCTTTATTAGGAGAAAATGGAGCAGGAAAAACTACGCTTATGAACATTTTGTATGGTCTATATCAGCCTACCTTTGGTGAAATAAGAATCAATGGGAAAACGGTAACAATGACAGATCCGAATGTAGCTATTCAACATGGAATAGGTATGGTACACCAGCATTTTATGCTTGTGGAGCCTTTTACAGTAGCAGAGAATATCATATTGGGAAAGGAAACGACTACTAGCTTTGGAAAGCTGGATATTAAGGAAGCGGTTTCACATGTGGAAGAATTGTCTAAAAAATATGGTCTTTATGTTGATCCTTATGCGAAAATAGAGGATATTACTGTAGGGATGCAACAAAGAGTAGAGATTTTAAAAGCATTATATAGGGGAGCTGAAATCTTAATCTTAGATGAGCCAACAGCTGTATTAACACCACAAGAAATTCAAGATTTAATAGATATAATTAGAAATCTTACTAAGCAGGGCAAATCTATAATTATAATTACTCATAAATTAAAAGAAATAAAACAAATTGCTGATTATTGTACAATTATTCGTAGAGGAAAGCATATTGATACAGTAGATGTTAGTGTAACTACTAAGGAAGAACTAGCAAATAAAATGGTTGGAAGAGAAGTAAATTTTGTTGTAGAAAAAAAAGAAAGAGAAAGGGGAGACGTTGTACTAGAAATAAATAATTTAGTAGTTAAGGATAATCGTGGGATTAATGCAGTAGATGGATTGTCTCTTAAAGTACATGCTGGAGAAATTTTAGGGATAGCAGGAGTTGATGGAAATGGACAAAGTGAATTAATTGAAGGGATTACAGGACTTAGAAAGATAGAATCAGGAAAAATAATTATGCAGGGAAAGGATATTACAGGAAGGACACCAAAAGAGATTTTAGAGCATAAGATTTCAACAATTCCAGAAGATAGACAAAAAAGAGGGTTAGTATTAGATTTTAGTGTTGAGGAAAATATGATATTAGAAAATTATTACAAAGCACCTTTTGCTAAAAATGGAATTCTTCAAAAAGATAAAATAAAAAGCTTTGCAAAAAAATTAGTAGAGAGGTTTGATGTTCGTCCTCAGGATGAGACGTTAAAGGCTCGTGCTTTATCAGGTGGAAATCAACAAAAGGTAATTATAGCAAGGGAAGTAACTAATAATCCAGAATTATTAATTGCAGCTCAACCTACTAGAGGTTTAGATGTAGGAGCTATTGAATATGTTCATAAGGCACTTGTAGAACAAAGAGATAAAAATAAGGCTGTGTTGCTTGTATCTCTAGAATTAGATGAGATAATGAATGTATCCGATAGAATTGCAGTAATTTATGAGGGAAAAATAGTAGGGATTGTAGAAGCAAATAAAACAGATGAAAATACGCTTGGTCTCATGATGGCAGGAGGAGGTACAGGCAATGAAAAATAAAAAAAATTCATTAAAAGAAATGTTATTTAGTGGAAATTTTACGATTACATTAATATCTATTTTGTTAGGACTTGCTGTAGGAGCTATTGCTTTAAAGATAGCAGGATATAGTCCAATAGAGGCATATTCAGTAATATTAAATGGTATATTTGGAAAGCCTAAATATATTTCATATACAATTATTTATGCTACACCTCTAATTATGACAGGGCTTTCAGTAGCATTTGCTTTTAAGACAGGATTGTTCAATATTGGTGCAGAAGGACAGTTTATTGTTGGAGCTTTAGTAGCGACATTAGTAGGTTATTTTGTGAAACTACCTATAGTGCTTCATGCTATTGTAGTATTTGCTGCGGCTATAACTGCTGCAGGTATATGGGGGGCAGTTGCAGGCTTTTTAAAGGCTAGATTTGGAGTTCATGAGGTTATTGCAACTATTATGTTAAACTGGATTGCTTTGTATTTAAATAATTATGTTATTATGCTAGAAGGTTTTAAAAGACCTAATAGTGAAGCATCTTATAAAATATGGGATACTGCAACAGTTGGAATTTTAGAGAAGTGGCGTTATACAGATGCAGGAAGAGTTTGGTTAAAAGCTCATCCAATACTGCAGAGTATTTTTAAAACACCTATAAATTTAGGAATTATTTGTGCTATTTTATTGGCTGTTTTGGTTTGGTTTATATTGAGCAAAACTACATTAGGATATGAATTAAGAGCTGTTGGTTCTAATAAATATGCTGCTGAATATGGTGGAATCAATGTAAATAAAAGTATAATTATTTCAATGAGTATAGCTGGAGCATTAGCAGGTGCTGCAGGTGCGATGCAAGTAATGGGTATATCAAAACAGGTTTCAATTTTAGCAGCTATGGAAGGATATGGATTTGATGGAATTGCAGTTTCTTTGATTGGTAGTAATGGAGCGTTTGGATGTATTTTTGCAGGATTACTTTTTGGGGCACTAAAATATGGAGGACCTAAAATACAATCTGCTATGGGAGCACCATCAGAGATTGTAAGTATTGTAATGGGAACGATTGTATACTTTATTGCTATGCCAAAATTCATCAAGATGCTTTTAGATGCAAGAAAAAGAAAAGAGGTGAAATAGGTGATTGATAATATAGGTTTTATTCTTGGGACGACATTAATGTATTCAACGCCACTTATTTTTGCAGCTTTAGGAGGGGTTATTTCTGAAAATTCAGGAGTTGTTAATATAGGTCTTGAAGGGATGATGACTCTAGGAGCGTTGGTAGGTGCAACAGTAGGGTATTTCACAGGAAATCCATGGTTAGGGCTACTCTGTGCAGGACTGGCAGGAGGATTATTAGCTATATTACACGCTATTGCATCTATTACATTTGGAGCAGATCAAGTAGTATCAGGGATTGCGATTAACTTTTTAGGACCAGGAATTGCATTGTTTTTAAGTCGTATATTTTTTGAAGGTGCTACTATGACAAAGTCTATTGATTTAGATAATAAAATCCCTAGACCTTTAGATGGAATATTTCAACAGAATTCATTCTTTGACTTGGTATTTAATCAGTATGCAACTGTATATATTGCATTGCTTTTAGTGTTTATTGTATGGTATATGCTTTATAAGACGAAGCTAGGGCTTAGAATTAGAGCTGTAGGAGAACATCCAAAAGCAGCAGATACATTAGGAATTAATATTTATAAAATTAGATATTTTAGTGTTATTTTGTCTGGTATATTTGCAGGCTTTGGAGGAGCGGCAATGAGTCTTGCAGTAGTTTCTAACTTTCGTCCTACATTGATTTCTGGACAAGGCTTTATTGCCCTTGCTGCTATGATTTTTGGAAAATGGAAGCCTCAAGGTGCTATGTGGGCTTGTTTATTGTTTGGTGCTGCTCAAGGTATAGTAGTATTCTTAGGTAGTACAGCTATTTCAATATCATCACAGATTTTAGCTATGCTGCCATATATCATAACATTATTAGTTTTAATAGGTTTTGTTGGAAAGTCTGCAGGTCCTGCAGCAAATGGTGTACCATATGAAAAAGGAGAGAGATAGACAAGGTATATGCCTTGTCTTTTTCCTTTGGATTGAATGGATGTAGCTTTATTTCCTTAAAAATTAATGATATAATGAGAGAAAAAGAAGACCAAAAATTTAAATAAATACTTATAGACAAGAGAGAAGGTGAAGGTTTGAGATGAAATTAGGGTTTAATTTAAACATCGAACAAGTCCAAAAGCTAGTGATGACTCCTGAGCTAAAGCAGGCTATTCAGATATTACAATTTAATTATCAAGAATTGAATCAGTTTATTGATGAGCAAGTATTAATCAACCCTCTTCTCGAAATAGGTTCTTCTAAAGAGAGCGAATTAAGGAAAAAACAAGAAGAAAAAACGGATCAGAATGAAGTTGATTGGAAAGAATATTTTAAGGAATATGATGATATTAGCTACAAACAATATAATTTTAATAAAGATAGAGAAGAAGTATCCTTTGAGCAATTTGTATCTTCAGATATTACATTAACAGAGCATTTGTTGTTTCAATTGCAATTTGCTGTTTTAAAAGAGCAATATATCAATATAGGAAAGTATATTATAGAAAGCCTAGATGTAAATGGATATTTAAATACAAATATTTCTGAAATTGCATCATTTTTTTATGTAAATGAAGAAACAGTAGAAGATGTATTATCTGTTATTCAAACCTTTGATCCCCCAGGAATTGCTGCTAGAAGTTTAAAGGAATGCTTAATTATTCAGGTAAAGCAAAAAGGAATAGAAGATGATAAAATTCTAAAAGTTATATCAGAGCATCTAGATGATGTTGCAGAAAATAGGTTAATGAATATTTCAAAAGCTTTAAATATATCTACGAAGAAGGTTCAGGCTATTACAGATTTTATTAAGACTTTAGAACCAAAACCAGGAAGAGCTTTTAGTTCAGGAGAAGAAATAAAGTATATTACACCAGATGTAAATGTAGAAAAGATCGATGGGGAATACGTTGTCATTGTTAATGATACTACAGCGCCAAGGTTGTCTATTAGTTCATATTATAGAAAAATGCTTTTGCACGAAAATAAAGACTCAAACACATCAAAATTTCTTACAGGTAAGTTAAATTCAGCCATGTGGCTTTTAAAAAGCATAGAGCAAAGAAGACAGACTATCTATAATGTTGTAAAAGCGATTGTTGATTATCAAATTGATTTTTTTGAAAAAGGGAGACAACATCTAAAGCCTTTAACGCTAAGACAGATTGCTGATGAAGTAGGAGTTCATGAATCTACTGTAAGCAGAGCAATAAATGGAAAGTATATGCAGTGCCCTAGGGGTGTTTTTGAAATAAAGTTCTTCTTTACTAGTGGAGTATCAAATCGTTTAGGAGAAGGAATTGCTTCAGAAAGCATTAAAAGCATGATTAAGGATATGATTGATCATGAAGATAGTAAAAAACCTCTAAGTGATCAAGAAATATCTAACAGATTAAAGGAAAAAGGAATAAAAATTTCAAGAAGAACAGTTGCAAAATATAGAGATGAAATGAAAATTTTATCTTCTTCAAAGAGAAAAAGATTTTAAAAGACGTGAAATTCACGTCTTTTTTGTTGATATTTATATGAATTTATGCTATTCTATAGCTGGATATTTTTTTAACCCAAATGGGACAAAAAATGTCTACGGGGACAAAAAACGTCCCAAAGAGTAAATATATAGGAAATTATAAAAGGGGCATGTAACTGATGTGGATAAGAGAAAACGCTGAAATCGATGAATGGATTGAGATACAAAAAAGAATTGTACCAGAATTTGTAGAAACTTTAATCAATCGATACAAAATGCTTAGACTCATCCAGCATCATCAGCCAATTGGCAGAAGAAATTTGGCAAATGCATTGGGAATGGGAGAAAGAATTGTACGTAGAGAAGCAAATATTTTAAAAAAACAGGGATTTATAGAAATTAAAGCTGAAGGAATGAATGTTACAAGATTTGGATATACTAGTTTGGAAATGCTAAGAAGCTATATACATAGGTTTAAAGGACTTAATAGCATGGAAGAAGAAGTAGCCAAAAAATTAAATATTCATAAGGTGTTAATTGTACCTGGTTCCTATGATGAAGATGAACTTGTTTTAAGAGAAATTGGTCGTGTTGCATCAGTTTACCTTAAATCTATATTAAAAAATGATATTGTCATAGGTATTACAGGTGGTCAAACAATGGCTATGGTTGCTGAAGAAATGAGTGAAGATGATTTAAAACACTCCAATATAGCTGTTATCCCAGCTCGTGGAGGGTTAGGAAAAAATGTAGAAAAGCAATCTAATACCATTGCAGCAAAAATTGCCAAAAAGCTTAATGCATCTTATAATCTTCTTCATATGCCTGACAACATATCAAAAGAGCTTTTAAAAAGCTTATCAGAGGATCCAAATATAAAGGAAGTAGTAGATTATATTCAAAAAATAGGAATACTTGTTTTTGGGATAGGTAGAGCTGATAAGATGTCTGTAAGAAGAGGATTAAGCGAAGAAAAAATAAATACTTTAAAGCAGCATGGTGCTGTAGCAGAAGCTTTTGGGTATTATTTCAATAAAGATGGAGAAATAATACAAGAAGTAAATACTGTAGGTGTAAGCTTAGATCATTATAAAGGATTACAGCATATTATTGGTGCAGCTGCTGGAACTGAAAAGGCTGAGGCAATTATTGCAATAAGCAAGTTGAATGAGAATCTTACATTAGTGATTGATGAGGGCTTAGCAAAAAAAATTTTAATATAAAAAATACATATATATATTAAGGAGGATGTTTCATGAGTGTAAAAGTAGCAATTAATGGTTTTGGAAGAATAGGAAGAAATGCATTTAAGGTAGCTATGGAAAAGACAGATGCTAATTTTGAAATTGTAGCTATCAATGACTTAACAGATCCTGCAACATTAGCACATTTATTAAAATATGACAGTTGCTTTGGTAAATTCAATGGTACAGTAGAAGTAAAAGAAGGTGCTATTGTTGTAAATGGAAAAGAAATAAAAATATATGCAGAAAGAGATCCAGAAAACCTTCCATGGAAGGAACTAGGAGTAGAGATCGTTATCGAATCTACAGGAATCTTTAGAGATAAAGAAAAAGCTGAAAAACACATTAAAGCAGGAGCGAAAAAAGTAATTATTTCTGCACCAGCAAAGAATGAAGATATTACAATTGTTCTAGGTGTAAATGAAGAAAAATATGATCCAAAAAATCACCATGTAATTTCAAACGCTTCTTGTACAACAAACTGTTTAGCACCATTTGCTAAAATTGTTGACGAGAAATTTGGTATCAAAAAAGGATTAATGACAACTGTTCACTCTTATACAAATGACCAAAGAATTTTAGACCTTCCACATAGTGATTTAAGAAGAGCTAGAGCTGCAGCGGAATCTATTATTCCTACAACTACAGGAGCTGCAAAAGCAGTAGCGTTAGTATTACCACAATTAAAAGGAAAATTAAATGGTATGGCAATGCGTGTTCCAACACCAACTGTTTCTGTTGTAGATTTAGTTGTTGAATTAGAAAAGCCAGCTACAGTTGAAGAAATCAATGAAGCATTCAAGGCAGCTGCTGAGGGAGAATTAAAAGGTATATTAGGATACAGTGATGAGCCACTAGTATCTGTAGATTATAGACAAGATCCTAGATCTTCTATTGTAGATGGATTATCAACAATGGTAATGGATGGCAACATGGCAAAAATCGTTTCTTGGTATGATAATGAGTGGGGATACTCAAATAGAGTAATAGATTTAGTGAGCTATATCATTAGCAAAGGATTATAAAGGTTGTAGATGATGGGTTCGATCTTATATCAGATTGAACCCTCTATTCAAAATCATATAAGATCAATCGTTGACGAATAGAAAATAGTATGTTACATATATTAGAGGAGCATTATAATATAAGGATTAGAGGTGAAAGGATATTGAATAAAAAAAATATCGAGGATATTCAAGTAAAAGGGAAGAAGGTACTTGTTCGTTGTGACTTTAATGTACCTATGGATGAAAATAAGAATATAACAGATGACATTCGTATCCGAGCAGCGCTTCCAACAATCAAGTATCTTATTGATCATGAAGCAAAAGTGATTTTAATGTCTCACTTAGGCAGACCAAAAGGCGAACCAAATAAAAACTTTAGTCTTGAGCCAGTAGCAAAAAGACTTGCAGAGTTATTAGGAAAAGAAGTAGTTTTTGCAGCAGATGATGAAGTTGTTGGTGAAATGGCAAAAAAAGCTGTTTCAGAAATGAAAGATGGAGAAGTTGTATTGCTTCAAAATGTTAGATTTAGAAAAGAAGAGACAAAAAATAATCCTGAATTTGCAAAGGAATTGGCAAGTCTAGGTGAAGTTTTTGTTAACGATGCTTTTGGTACAGCTCATAGAGCACATGCTTCAACAGCAGGAGTAGCGGATTATCTACCATGTGTATCGGGTTATTTGATTCAAAAGGAAATCGATATAATGGGTAAAGCTTTAATGAACCCAGAAAGACCTTTTGTTGCTATATTAGGAGGAGCCAAAGTTTCTGATAAGATTGGTGTAATTAATAATTTATTAGAAAAGGTTGACACCTTGATTATCGGTGGTGGAATGGCATATACTTTCTTAAAAGCAAAAGGACTTGAAATAGGAAAATCATTACTTGAAGAAGATAAGATAGAGCTTGCAAAAGAATTGATGAAAAAAGCAGAAGATAAAGGTATAAATTTATTATTACCTGTAGACGTAGTTGTAGCAAAGGAATTTAAAGCAGATGCAGAACATGAAACTGTAAAAGTTGAAAATATTTCTGCAGATGTAATGGGACTTGATACAGGAAAAGAAAGTATCGAGCTATTTAGCAAGGTAATAAAGAATGCAAAAACAGTTGTTTGGAACGGCCCTATGGGAGTATTTGAAATGCCAGCCTTTGCATTAGGTACAAAAGGTATAGCTGAAGCTATGGCAGCGTGTGACGGTACAACTATTATTGGTGGAGGAGATAGTGCAGCAGCAGTAGAACAACTTGGATTTGCTGATAAAATGACACATATATCAACAGGTGGTGGAGCAAGCTTAGAATTCCTAGAAGGAAAAGAACTACCTGGTATTGCTGCGATTAATGATAAGTAATTCACAGGGGGTAAAATTATGAGAATGCCTATTATTGCAGGGAACTGGAAAATGAATAAAACTATAAAAGAGGCAGTTGAATTTGTAAAAAGCATTAAAGACCGTGTAGCAGGAACAGATGTAGAAGTAGTATTATGTGTACCTTATACATTACTTCAACCTGTAAAAGAAGCTGCAAATGGTACAAATATAAAGGTTGGAGCTCAAAATATGCATTGGGAAGAAAGTGGTGCATTTACAGGAGAGATTTCACCTTTAATGCTAAAAGAAATTGGTGTAGATTACTGTGTAATCGGTCACTCAGAAAGAAGACAATATTTTAACGAAACTGATGAAACAGTAAATAAAAAAATCCATACCGCTTTAAAACATGGAATAAAACCTATTGTTTGTGTGGGTGAAACATTAGAAGAAAGAGAAAGCGGAAAAATGGAAGAAGTAGTAAAAAACCAAGTAGTAAAAGCTTTTAAAGATGTAAAAGGTGAAAGCGTAAAAGATATTGTAATTGCTTATGAGCCTATATGGGCAATAGGAACAGGTAAAACAGCTACAGCTCAGCAAGCTAATGATGCAATCTATAAAATTCGAGAAATTGTAAAAGAATTATACGGGGAAGAAATTTGTACAGAAATACGTATTCAATATGGTGGAAGTGTAAAGCCGAATAATGTAGAGGAAATTATGAATCAAGAAGATATAGATGGTGCTTTAGTGGGTGGAGCAAGCTTAAAGCCTGATGATTTTGTACAACTTGTAAACTTTTAATTCGAAAGGAGAATACATATGCCAACAACAATTACTGATGTTTATGCAAGAGAGGTATTAGACTCAAGAGGAAATCCTACCGTTGAGGTAGAAGTTTATTTAGAAGATGGAAGCATGGGAAGAGCAATAGTTCCTTCAGGTGCTTCAACAGGAGCTTTTGAAGCTGTTGAATTAAGAGATGGAGATAAAGAAAGATACTTAGGAAAAGGTGTCTTAAAGGCAGTTGAAAACGTAAATGAAGTTATTGCTGATGAAATCATCGGAATGGATGCGTTAGATCAAATAGGCGTTGACATGACTATGATTGAGCTAGATGGAACAGAAAATAAAGGAAAACTAGGTGCTAATGCAATACTTGGAGTATCTATGGCAGTTGCAAAAGCTGCAGCAGAATCTCTTGGAATGCCATTATTCCAATATTTAGGTGGAGTAAATGCTAAAACATTGCCAGTTCCAATGATGAATATTTTAAATGGTGGAGAGCATGCAGATAACAATGTAGATATTCAAGAATTCATGGTTATGCCTGTAGGAGCAAAATCTTTTAGAGAAGCATTAAGAATGGGTGCTGAAATATTCCATAATCTTAAGAAAGTATTAAAAGATAAAGGGTTAAATACAGCTGTAGGTGACGAAGGTGGTTTTGCACCAAACTTAACTTCTAATGAAGAAGCTCTTGAAGTAATTATTGAAGCTATTAAAAATGCAGGATATACTCCAGGAGAAGATGTAAAACTTGCATTAGATGTAGCTGCAACAGAACTATATGATAAAGAAGAAAAGAAATATAACCTATCAGGAGAAGGTGTTGTAAAAACATCTGAACAAATGGTTGATTTCTATGAAGAATTAATAAATAAATATCCAATCGTTTCTATAGAAGATGGATTAGATGAAGAAGATTGGGAAGGATGGAAATTATTAACTGAAAGATTAGGAAAGAAAGTACAGCTTGTTGGGGACGATTTATTTGTAACAAATACATCAAGACTTGAAAAAGGTATTGAAAGAAAAACAGCTAATTCAATTCTTATTAAGTTAAATCAAATTGGTACAATAACTGAAACACTTGATGCTATTGAGATGGCAAAAAGAGCAGGTTATACTGCAGTTGTATCTCATAGATCTGGAGAAACAGAAGACGTAACTATTGCAGATTTAGTTGTAGCTGTAAATGCGGGTCAAATCAAAACTGGTTCTGCATCAAGAACAGATAGAATTGCAAAATACAATCAATTATTAAGAATTGAAGAATTATTAGATGCAACATCTAAATATGCAGGAATGAAAGCTTTTTATAATTTAAAGTAAAGTGTATACTTTTAGAAAAAAATGGAAACCATAAAAGGGTAGAATGATCTACCCTTTTATTGATGTTATTGAAGAAAATTATCTTATAAATGATGATAAAACAAGGTATTTGTACTTATGAAGTTCTAAAGGTATAGTATGCTGCAATATGTGTTGATTTTCAAAAATAGCTGTGTTAAAATAGGTATGTTAAATAGATAGAGGAGGTGGAAACATGGAAACAGTGTTTATGATTATACAAGTTATTGCTAGCATTATACTGATAGCAAGTATTCTTTTACAATCTGGTAAGAGTGCAGGATTATCAGGTTCAATTGCTGGTGGTGCTGAACAGCTTATGGGAAAACAAAAAGGAAGAAGTTATGAAACACTACTAAGTAAAGTAACTAGTATTGGAGCAGGTGTTTTTATAATAACTTCTATCGTTTTGGTTTATCTTCAAAAGTAATCAATGAAAGAAATACTAGAGCCATTTGGTTAGATTACAAAGGAGGCATATGACAAATGAATTTTGAAATACTCGCACCTATTTTAGGTGTTGTTGCGTTAATTTTTGCTTATACACTTTCTGCAAAAATTAACAAAGTTGATGTAGGAACAGATAGAATGAAAGAAATCTCTACATATATTCATGAAGGAGCTATGGCTTTCTTAACAAGAGAGTATAAAATTTTGATTCCATTTGCAGTTATAATATGTATTGTAGTAGGCGTTAGTATTAGCTGGAAATCAGCAATATGTTTCATTATTGGAGCATTTTTCTCTGCTTTAGCAGGATTTTTTGGAATGCAAGTTGCAACAAAGGCAAATGTTAGAACAGCTAATGCGGCAAGAGAAAGTGGTATGAATAAAGCATTAAGCGTTGCTTTCAGCGGTGGAGCTGTTATGGGGATGGCTGTTGTTGGTTTGGGTATTTTGGGACTCGGTACATTATATTATATCTTTAAAGACCCTGAAATTATTACAGGATTTGGTTTAGGTGCATCATCTATTGCGTTATTTGGACGTGTTGGTGGTGGTATTTATACAAAGGCTGCTGACGTAGGTGCAGACCTTGTTGGTAAAGTAGAGGCAGGAATTCCAGAGGATGACCCAAGAAACCCGGCAGTTATTGCAGACAATGTTGGAGACAACGTTGGTGACGTTGCTGGTATGGGTGCAGACCTTTTTGAATCTTATGTTGGTTCTATTATTTCAGCAGTTACACTAGGGCTTGTAACAGTTGGTGCTGCAAATGGGGATTTATTCCCAACAGTTGATGCTGTAAACGGAGCGATATTCCCATTAGCTTTATCAGCATTAGGAATTATTGCATCTATTATTGGTACAATGTTTGTTAGAGGAGATGAAAATGTAAATCCTGCAGTAGCATTACATAGAGGTACTTATGTAGCTGGGGCAATCGTTATTATTGGAGCATTTTTCTTAAGTAAAAATCTTCTTGGTAACTTAAATGCGTTTTGGGCAATTGTTGCTGGTCTAGTTGTAGGAATGGCAATTGGTAAAATTACAGAAGTATATACTTCTAGTGAATATGCTTCTGTTAAAAAAATTGCACAGCAATCAGAAACTGGTCCTGCTACAACAATCATTAGTGGTTTAGCAGTAGGTATGTATTCAACTGCATGGCCATTATTACTTATTTCTGTTGGTATTTTAGTTGCACATAAATTTGCTGGATTATATGGTATTGCATTAGCAGCTGTAGGAATGTTATCTACAACAGGAATTACTGTAGCAGTAGATGCTTATGGTCCAATTGCAGACAACGCTGGTGGTATTGCTGAAATGTGTGAACTTCCAAGTGCTGTAAGAGAAATTACAGATAAATTAGATGCAGTTGGAAATACTACAGCAGCAATCGGTAAAGGATTTGCTATCGGTTCAGCTGCATTAACAGCATTAGCTTTATTTGCTTCTTATTCTAAAGTAGTCGGATTAAAAGCAATAGATATATTAGATCCTTTAGTAGTTATTGGTTTATTAATTGGTGGAATGCTTCCATTCTTATTCTCAGCTCTAACAATGGAATCAGTTGGTAAAGCTGCTTTCCAAATGATTGAAGAGGTAAGAAGACAATTCAAGGAAATTCCTGGAATTATGGAAGGTAAGGGAAAACCTGATTATGCTAGATGTGTAGACATCAGTACAGGAGCAGCTTTAAAAGAAATGCTTGTGCCAGGTATTATGGCAGTTGCTGCACCAATCGCAACAGGAATTATTCTTGGACCGGCAGCATTAGGTGGATTGCTTGCTGGAGCATTAGTTTCAGGAGTACTTATGGCGATCATGATGGCAAATGCTGGTGGTGCTTGGGATAATGCGAAAAAATATGTTGAAGAAGGACACCACGGTGGAAAAGGTAGTGAAGCACACAAGGCAGCAGTTGTTGGAGATACAGTAGGGGATCCATTTAAAGATACATCTGGTCCATCTATCAATATTTTAATCAAGCTTATGACAATTGTTGCAGTTGTTTTCGCACCATTATTCGTAAACGGTGGATTATTATAAGATGATTTAAAATACCATCTGTGATATAATACAGGTGGTATTTTTTTATATATGGAGGAAAAAATTAAAATGACAGTTGAAAATTTATGTAAATTACCAGTGTTTTATTTTTTATTATATTTAGGATTAATAAATTTATATGGATTGATAATCACAGCAGTTGACAAATATAAGGCGAAAAAAGAAAAGTGGAGAATACGAGAAAGGACTTTTTTTATAATTGCAATAATTGGTGGAGCAGCAGGGGTAATGATGGGAATGACAATGTTTCGTCATAAGACGCAACATAAAATTTTTTATATAGGGATACCTATTTTATATGTATGTAATATAATTTTTATTTTACTTTTAATATATTTTATATATGTAAAATAATGTGATTTATAGACTGTTCAGAATATGTGATGGTTTTAAAAAATATTATGATGGGTAAAATAAAGATAAGAATAATAGTGTCTACAATGATTGGAGGAATTATATTGGCTATTAAAGAAAAAATCCTTGAATTTATGAGAGAAAGTGCATATAATCCTATGCTAGACGTAGAACTTGCAAATGTATTTCAAATCGAACCACAACAAATGGGTGAATTTTATGCTGTGCTAGATGAAATGGAGAAAGCAGGACAAATTATTAAAACAAAAAAACATAGATATGCAGCACCTGAAAGGATGAATTTGATAGTAGGAAAATTACAACAGCATCAAAAAGGTTTTGGTTTTATTTTATCTGAGGTAGAAGGTTATGATGATGTTTTTATTGCGTCTACGGATATGAATGGTGCTATGCATAATGACCGTGTAATTGGCAGGATTACTAAAAAAGGTGGAGATGGTAAGCGGGCGGAAGGAGAAATCATTCGCATTTTAGAGCGTGCAAATACAGAAATCGTAGGAACGTTTGAAAGTAGTAAAAATTTTGGTTTTGTAGTTCCTGATGATGCTAGAATTAAAATGGATATATATATACCAAAGAGTGAGATCAATGGGGCAAAGGAAGGTTATAAGGTTGTTGCTCGTATTACAAAATGGCCTCAGCCTAGAAGAAATCCAGAAGGGAAAATTATAGAAGTTTTAGGACATAAAGATGATGTAGGAACCGATATAATATCTATTATGAAAAAATATAAGCTACCTGAAGGCTTTCCTAAAAAGGTGGAAGAAGAAGCGGCTAGAATTATAGAGGAAATCCCAATTGAAGAAATAAATAGAAGAATAGATTTAAGAGATAAAAAAATTGTAACTATTGATGGAAAAGATGCAAAGGATTTAGATGATGCAGTATCTGTAGAAATATTGCCAAATGGAAATTATCTTTTAGGAGTACATATAGCAGATGTTACCCATTATGTAAAGGAATATAGTAAATTGGATAAAGAAGCTTTTAAGAGAGGAACTAGTGTATATTTAGTAGATCGTGTTATTCCTATGCTTCCTAAAAAATTATCTAATGGCGTATGTAGTTTAAATCCAAAAGTAAATCGTTTGACTTTATCTGTAGATATGGAAATTGATAAAAAAGGCAAGGTAGTAAATCATAAAATTTATGAAAGCGTTATTAAAACTTGTGAGAGAATGACTTATACAGATGTATCGAATATTTTAGAAAATGGTGATGAAGAGCTTAAAAGTAGATATGCATATTTACTAGATGATTTTAAGAGAATGGAACAGCTTGCCAAAATACTTAGAAAGCGAAGAGAAGACAGAGGCAGCATAGATTTTGATTTTGATGAATCTAAGATTGTATTAGATGAACAGGGGATACCTATTGAAATAAAAAAAGCAGAAAGAAGAATCGCTAATAGAATCATAGAAGAATTTATGCTTATCTGTAATGAAACAGTAGCAGAACATTTCTATTGGGCTGATTTACCATTTGTTTATAGAATCCATGAAGATCCTGATATGGAGAAAATAGAAAGTTTCAATAAATTTATTCATAATTTTGGATATCATTTAAAAGGTGTAACTAATGATATTCATCCTCGTGCATTGCAGGATTTGCTTAAAAAGGTAGAAGGAAGAAAAGAAGAAAGAATCATTAATACAATTATGCTAAGATCTTTAAAAAAGGCTAGGTATTCACCTGAGAATTCAGGACATTTTGGATTGGCAGCACAAAATTATTGTCATTTTACATCTCCAATTAGAAGATATCCAGATTTACAGATTCATCGTATTATAAAAGAGTCTTTATCGGGAAATTTAACTGGAAAGAGAATAAAAAAATTAAAAGGAATAGTTGAAAAGGCAGCAGAACAATCTTCAGAAAAAGAAAGAATAGCTGTTGAAGCAGAAAGAGAGACTGAGGATTTGAAGAAAACGGAATATATGAGTCATCATATAGGAGAGGAATTTGAAGGGATTATAAGTAGTGTAGTGTCTTTTGGGATGTTTGTTGAGTTGGAAAATACTATCGAAGGATTAGTAAGAATTAGTTCTTTGGTAGATGATTA
This sequence comes from Crassaminicella indica, assembly GCF_019203185.1. Lineage (NCBI taxonomy): Bacteria > Bacillati > Bacillota > Clostridia > Eubacteriales > Clostridiaceae > Crassaminicella > Crassaminicella indica. The sequence goes on from NZ_CP078093.1 coordinate 2,127,176, forward strand.
CTATATTTATGATGAGGAAAATTATTGTTTTACTGGTGAGAGAACAAAGAAAACCTATAGAATTGGTGATGAAGTAAGGGTAAAGGTTATTAGGGCAGATATTTCTCAAAAGGAAATTGATTTTATGTTGATTCAATAGTAGAATAATGAGAAGATACTTTTATGTATCTTCTTTTTTCGAGAATTATTATAAGAAAGGCGGAAATTAAATCATGTACAAATTAGTAGTAAGTGATATGGATGGTACCTTGCTAAATAGTGAGAATGAAGTATCAGAGGGTAATAAAAGAGCATTTAAGGATTTATTAGATAATGATATTCATGTTGCTATTGCGACAGGAAGAATTTATACATCTGCAAGGGTATATGCAAAGCATTTAGGTATTGTTACTCCTGTAATTGCATGCAATGGTGCAATAGTTAGGAATTTAAAAAATGATGAAATTATATATGAAAGTCATATAGACAAAGAAGATTGTTTGAAGGTATTAGAAGTAGCAAAAAAATATGATGTGTATTTTCATTTTTATACTGCAAATACATTTTATACAGAAAGGTTAGCTCATAGTTCTTTAAAATATTCAGAATGGAATAAGACTTTAAAAGAGGAAGATAGAATTGATATTAGGATAATTGATAATGCATATAAGCATATTGAAAGAAGCAAGGAAAATATCTACAAAATACAAATGATTAGTGATGATCAAGCTTTATTAAGCAATGTAAGAAAAGAACTAGAAGCATTAGGGACAATCGAAATCTGCAAGTCATGGCATAACAATATTGAGATCATGAATAAAGGTGTTTCAAAAGGAAATGCTCTCCATCAACTAGCACAGTCTTTAGGAATCAAAAGAGAAGAGATAATATCCTTTGGAGATAATGAAAATGATATTAGTATGCTTACATATGCAGGACTTGGTGTAGCTATGGGAAATGCAGAAGAATTTGTAAAGAGCAGTGCAGATTATGTGACAGATACAAATGATAAAGATGGTGTTGCAAAGGCATTAAGAAAATTTGTTTTATAAATTTTGCTGGGTAGTAATAGATGCTTGACATGAAATTTGTTTCATGCTATGATATATATCTAGTACAGGTATAGATTACTTTAAAAGTGGGTGTTTGCATGGGACAAGGAAAAGTAGTTGCAAATAATAAAAAGGCGAGACATGACTATTTTATTGAAGAAACCTATGAGGCAGGGATTGTACTGACAGGAACAGAAGTAAAATCCATTCGAATGGGTAGAATCAATTTAAAGGATAGTTATGCTCGCGTAGAAAATGGTGAAGTATTTGTTTATAACATGCATATTAGTCCCTATGAAAAAGGAAATATATACAATGTTGAACCTGTAAGACCTAGGAAGCTATTACTGCATAAAAAAGAAATAACAAAATTAATAGGATATACAACACAAAAAGGGTTGACATTAGTACCTATAAAGGTTTATATCAATAGTAGAGGCTTAGTAAAGCTTGAGCTTGCAGTAGCAAAAGGGAAAAAGCTTTATGATAAGCGAAGTGATATAGCAAAAAAAGAAGCAAATCGCCGCATTCAAAAAGAAATACGTCAGCGACAAAAGTCTTATTAGACTTTTATATATGGGGGCGTACAGGTTTCGACGGGGGTTTGGAGTCAATAGTAGCGAGTGGAGGTTTTTCCTTGGGGTCCGCCTTAAAAAACTGGGGAATTAAATATAAACGCAAACGATAATTACGCTTTAGCAGCTTAATAAACAGCTGCTCGTTCTACCTAAGCTTCCCACGGTTTAGGATAGAACGTCATCAAGGTGGGGAACTGCTTTGGGGGTGTCTCGACCCAAAAGTGGATTAATTGAGACTGGTCTGATCAAAAGCCTGTCATTGGGCGTTTGTGAAGATGAGAATTTAAAACAATGACTGCACTCGGAGAAGCTGTTGATGAAGGACTTTCGGACAGGGGTTCGATTCCCCTCGCCTCCACCAATAAAAGAAAAGGAGCTGTTGGTTAATCAATTTAATGATTAACCAACAGCTTCTTTTTTATGTTTAGCGTGAAAGTATGTGTTATTGAAAATGAAGTAATACAGTATGGTTTAGACGCATAAACTTAATTGTAAAGGGGGAGTGTTTTATGAAAAGCAAAACAAAAGAAATAAAAGAAAGCTTATCTGAGCTATTAGAACTTCCCAAGGATATTATGTTAGATCTTCCTAGAATTACTTTGATTGGAAATTTACAACTGTATATAGAGAATCACAAAGGAATTATTGAGTATTCTAAGACTATAATAAGAGTGAATACAAAAAGTGGAGTTATTAGGGTAACAGGAAGAGAACTTTCAATAAAAACCATTATTACTGAAGAAATGATTATATGTGGTAAAGTTGAAAATGTTGAATTTATATAGTAGGGGGGATAATATTGCTTGTTGTAAAGCTATGGAACTTCTTCAGAGGATATGTTCTAATTAAAATAGAAGGCCTTTGTCTTGAAAAGTTCATAAATTATGCTATTGCAAGAGGGATATATCTTTGGGATATTGTTAGAATAGATTACACTACACTTGAGGCAAAGGTAAGCCTTAGAGGATATAAGGAGTTAAGACATATTGTAAAAAGAGCAGGTTGTAAAGTAAGAATTAGAGAAAAAATAGGGTATCCTTTTTTTATGCATAAAATTAAAGCAAGAAAAATGTTTACTATTGGATTTGTTGTCTCTATGTTTATTATCGTTCTTATGACATCTTTTATATGGAATGTTGAAATTAAAGGAAATGATAAGATACCGAAAGAAGCTATACAAAAATATTTGACGAAGCTTGGATTATATGAAGGTGTATTTAAATATAAATTAGATATATCTGATATTGAAAACAGTATGATGATAGAAATGAAAAATTTAGCGTGGGTAGGAATACAAATACAAGGGACAAAAGCAATTGTAGAAATTGTAGAAAATACAGATCCACCAGAAAATATACCTAAAAGTATTCCTTGCGATATTGTCGCCGCTAAAAAAGGAGTTGTTGAAAAATTTATTGCTAAGAATGGAGATGCACTGGTTGAAAAGGGAGACATAGTAGAAAAAGGACAAATATTAATAACAGGAGTCATTACAAGAGAGGGATTAGATACAAGGTATGTGCATGCATTGGGAGAGGTTTTTGCAAAAACATATTATGAAGAAAATGATGAAATGTCTTTGATAAAAATAAGAAAAATTAAAACAGGGAATAAGTTTACAAGAAGAATTATAAAAATTGGAAATAATCAAATTATATTAAGTTTAGGAGAAATACCTTATAATAATGTTATAATTGAGAAAAAGAATAAAAGTCTTCCAGAGTGGAGGAATATTAAAGTTCCTGTCGAAATTATAATAGAAGAATATTATGAAGCTATGGATCAGAAGGATGCGATAGATAAAAATACTGCTAAAAAAGCATTAAGGGAAAATATGATGGTAAACATTATGAAAAAGATGCCCAAAAATATCAAGATTTTAAATAAGCATATAAAATTTATTGAAGAAAAGAATAAAATTAAGGCAAAACTTATTATTGAAGCATTAGAGCAAATTGGAAGACAACAAAGAATACAGACAATCATTAAGTAAGGAGGACTATTGCTTGGAACAAAAATTAACAGAAAAAAGAATAAGCATGAATGAAATGGATTACACCAAAGAATTATTTGGTAATTTTGATACAAATATTAAAATTATCGAAAAGACATTCAACGTAGATGTTGTATCTAGACAAGGTGAAATTGTTATTATAGGAAATTCTAAAGAAGCTGATATGACTAAAAAGCTTATTAACAGACTTATTAAAGCACTAGAAGCAGGGGAAATATTAGATAGCCAAAAAATTAATTACTATATTACGCTTTTTAAAGAAGGAAAAGAAAATGAAATCGAAGGGTTATTAGATGATATTATTTGTATAAGTGCTAGGGGAAAGCAAATAAAGCCCAAAACATTAGGACAAAAAAAATATGCTGAAAGTATAAAAAGGAATGATGTAGTCTTTGGTATTGGACCTGCTGGAACAGGAAAGACTTATTTGGCAATGGCAATGGCGGTAAGTGCTTTCAAAAATAAAGAGGTAAGCAAAATTATTCTTACAAGACCTGCTGTTGAAGCTGGGGAAAGCTTAGGCTTTTTACCAGGAGATTTACAAGAAAAGGTAGATCCTTATTTAAGACCTCTTTATGATGCTTTATATGATATATTAGGTGGTGAAACTTTCTTAAAATATAAAGAAAGGGGAATGATAGAAGTAGCACCTCTTGCATACATGAGGGGGAGAACATTAAACGATTGCTTTATTATTTTAGATGAAGCACAAAACACTACAAAAGAACAGATGAAAATGTTTTTGACAAGATTAGGTGTAGGATCAAAAGCTGTTATAACTGGAGATATTACACAAATAGACTTGCCAAAAGGAAAAGCTTCTGGTCTGAAACAGGCAGTAGAAATATTATCTGATGTGGTAGGTATAGGCTTTATCTTTTTAAATGAAAATGATGTAGTAAGACATGCATTAGTACAAAGAATAATTAAAGCATATGATAAATATGAAAAAAAGAAAGAAACAGCAATTAAGAGCAAAGAGAAACGATAGCTAAAGGCTATTCCTATTGGATAAACTAGGAGGAAATATATATGACTTTTTTTAAGAATGTCATGAATAAAATGAATGAAACGGTTCTTTTAAAATTTTTTCAAAAAAAAGTTGTAAATAAGATTATGTTAGCAAGTATTTTTTTTCTTTTGATTTTTTTTAGTATGATTACTAGTCTTGCACCTCAAAAATATGAATTGCAAGTAGGACAAAAAGCACCTGCTGATTTGAGGGCTCCTCGAGATATTGAAAATAAAATAGCGACTGATAGATTAATTGAAAAAGCTATGGAAGCTGTTGAGCCAAGAGAAAAAGTTGATCCGATGATTCAGATCGATATAAATAAAAAAATTGAAAAATTCTTTGAAAATGCTTATGAAGTTCGCAATATGTCAGAGACTACAAATGAAGAAAAATTATCCTTGTTAAAAGAAAAAAATGATATTAATTTAAATGATGAAGAACTTAGATTGGTACTTTTAGCTCCTGAAAAGCAGCTAAAAGGAATTGAAAGTTATATATATGAAATTATTACACGTGTTATGTCTACAGGGATTAAAAAAGAAGAAATCGAAGAAGAAAAAACAAATATAGAAAATTATTTTAAAGGGCTTAAAGATTTTTCAAAGGAAATTCGATTATTAGGAAGAAAAATAGTAAATTCATCTATACAGCCAAATCGATTTTTAGATGTAGAAAGAACTCAACAAAAGAAGGAAGAGGTAAAACAAAGCATTGAAAAGGTTATTGTTAAAAAAGGAAATATTATTGTAAATGAAGGAGAAATCATCACAGAAGAACAATTCCAGCTCTTAAAGGATGCAGGAATGACAAAACAAAATGGCAAAAAGGATTTTTCATTGCATTTTGGAGTGATGATTATAGTTCTAATAACACAAGGATTATTGATTGGGTATATGTATGTATTTCATAAAGAAATGCTTTCATCTGTATCGAAGCTTTATCTAATCTTTATCATATTTTTATCGGTTTACTTAGCTTCTAAAACAACATACATTATTTCTCCATACATTGCACCGATAGCAGGAGCTGCAATGCTTATAGGGATTTTAATTGATACAAGATTAGCCATAGCAGTTAATTTAGTAATGACAATTCTTCTTACATTAAGCAGTGGTAATGATATGGATTTTTTTGTTACTGCATTAGTAGGGGGAACAGTAGGTGCTTTTGGTGTTACACATACTCATCAAAGGTCAAATATATTTTTATCAGGGCTAATGGTTAGCTTTAGTAATATGATGATAATTATTGGACTAGGACTTATGAATCACTATGAACTGTCAAAGATTGTTTCTAATGCTTCTTATGGAATAGTAAATGGAATATTTTGTGCTATTCTGACTATAGGATCACTACCATTATGGGAATCTGCTTTTCAGATTTTAACACCTCTGAGGTTATTAGAATTATCTAATCCTAATCAGCCAGTTTTAAAAAAATTATTGGTTGAGGCACCAGGGACTTATCATCACTGCATAATTGTTGGGAACTTGAGTGAAGCAGCAGCAGATGCGATAGGGGCAAATGGATTATTGGCAAGAGTAAGTGCATATTATCATGATATTGGAAAATTAAAGAGACCTTATTTATTTAAGGAAAATCAATTGACAAGTGATAATCCTCATGACAAGCTTACTGCTAGTTTAAGTGCAATGATTATAACAAGTCATGTAAAAGATGGAAAAGAAATAGCAAAACAGTATAAACTGCCTCAAGAAATTATTGATGTTATCGAACAGCATCATGGAAATACATTAGTCAAATATTTTTATCATAAAGCTATGAATGAAGATAGTGTTGAAGAAATAAAAGAGGAAGATTATAGATATAAAGGAAGAAGACCACAGTCTAAAGAAGCTGCTATTGTTATGTTAGCTGATTCAGTAGAAGCAGCTGTAAGAAGTATGCCGGGACCTAATAATGAAAAGATCAAACATTTAATTGATAAGATAGTAGAGGACAAGCTTAGCGATGGTCAATTAGATGAATGTGATATTACTTTAAGAGATTTGGAAAAAATTAAGACATCTTTTCAAACTGTTTTGATGGGAATTTTCCATGAACGTATAGAGTATCCAGAAATTAACACTAAAAAGGTTGAGGTGACAGAATAAATGGAGATAATGATTGATAATAGACAAAAGATAGTATCATATGATCAAGAAATTGAAACATTAATACGAAAAGCTGTTGATTTGTGTTTGGAAAAAGAGGGAATAAGTAAGGAGATAGAGGTGAGTATATCTTTTGTAGATAATGAAGAAATTCATATATTAAATAGAGATTTTAGGGGAGTAGATCGGCCTACAGATGTTTTATCATTTCCTCAATATGTAAATATTAAAGAAATAGAAGAACCAATTTGTATTGGAGATATTGTTATTTCTTTAGAAAGAGCAAAAGAGCAAGCTGATGAGTATGGGCATAGCTTTGAGAGAGAAGTATTATTTTTAACAGTGCATAGTATGTTTCATCTCTTTGGATATGATCATGATACAGAAGAAAATAGAAAGATTATGAGAAAAAAAGAAGAAGAGGTATTAGAAGAAATGGGTATACTAAGAGAATAAGTGAGGTACTTTATGCGAGTAAGAAAATTAATAGATAGTTTCAACTATGCTATTGATGGGATTATTTATACCATTAAGACTCAGCGAAATATGAGAATTCATTTTGCTATGGCTATTATAGTATTGTTTTTAAGTTTGTTTTTTAATCTATCAAAGCTTGAAATAATTATTTTATTTTTTACTATATCATTAGTAATTATTGCAGAAATGATTAATACATCTATTGAAGCAGCCATAGATTTGGTTACAAAAGAGTATCATGAATTAGCAAAAATTGCAAAAAATGTGGCAGCAGGAGCAGTGTTTATATCTGCTTTAAACAGTATTATAGTTGCTTATATGATTTTTTTTGATAAATTCAACTTTGTTACCGAGCTGGTTATTCAAAAAGTGAGAAGGATGCCAGTTCATACTACATTTATTAGTTTATTTATTGTAAGTTTAATAGTTGTTAGTATAAAAGCATATATAGGGGAAGGAACTCCTCTAAGAGGTGGAATGCCTAGTGGACATACAGCTATTGCCTTTTCAATTTTAACTTCTATTGCTTTTATATCTGAAAATACATTGGCTATTTCGTTATGTCTTCTGTTAGCTATTTTAGTTGCTCAAAGTAGAATCGAAGCAGGAATTCATGATATTTTTCAGGTTTTAGTTGGTGCAATTTTGGGTATATTTATTACTGTATTTATTTTTCAAGTGATTTATTAGGGGAGTATATCAATACATCCCCTTAATAAACCATATTGGGAGGAATTATTTTGTTTACATATAATGAAGGCATCAAGCTTACCTTTCTCATTATATTGCTTATTTTATCAGGGTTGTTTTCAAGTGCTGAAACAGCATTTACTTCAATGAATATCATTAAAATAAAACAGCTTAAAAATAAGGGAAACAAAGATGTAGAGATTTTAGAAAGATTGATAAACAAAATTCCCAAAATGCTAGCTACAATTTTAATTGGAAATAATATTGTTAATATTGCTGCAACAGCGATTGCTACAGAACTTATAATGAAAATTATTTCTGGAAAAAATGCTACTGTATTTGCTACTGTTGTGATGACTTTATTAATATTGATTTTTGGGGAAATCACACCTAAAACTTATTCTTCTCAGTATCCTGAAAAAGTAGCTATGAAGCTAGGAAGAGGATTGGAGATATTATCTTTTATTTTTTATCCAATTTTAAAAATCCTAACAGCTATTACAAATTTTATTATGAGGCTATTTGGAGTCGATATAAAAAAAACAAAAGCATTAGTCTCTGAAGAAGAAATAAAGACATTAGTAGATGTAGGTGAGGAAGCAGGGATTATTGAACGAGATGAAAGGGAAATGATTAATAGTATATTTGAAATAGGAGATATTGAAGTTACACAAGTAATGGTGCCAAGAATTGATATGGTTTATCTTGAAGAAGAAGCTACTCTTGAAGAAACATTGAATGTAGTCATGAAATATGGCTATTCAAGAATTCCTGTTATAAAGGATACAATAGATAATGTTGTTGGTATTTTATACGCAAAAGATTTATTGATATATTCAAAAAAAAATGCGTCTGAATTTGATATTATTAAATTAATAAGAAGTGCATATTATGTGCCTGAAAGTAAAAAGGTTAGTGATCTATTAAAAGAAATGCAAAAAGAAAAGATCCATATGGCGATTATTTTAGATGAATATGGTGGGACATTAGGATTAGTTACTATAGAAGATATTCTAGAAGAAATTGTTGGAGATATATTAGATGAGTATGACAATGAAATAGAATTTATAGAGCATTTAGGAGAAAATTCATTAATTGTAAATGCTAAAGCATCTATCGAAGAAATCAATGATATACTTAAAATAGACCTTTCTGAAGAGGAATATGAATCTATCGGAGGATTTGTATTTAATTTACTAGGCAGAGTTCCTGTTAAGGGAGATGAGATTGAATTAGGGGATATAAAAATTAAGGTTTTAAATGTACAAAATAGAAGAATAAAGCAATTAGAAATCAAAAAAACTGATGAAGATAAGCTTTGTATCAAAAAAGGGGAGCCGAAAAATGAAGGGAAAAGAACTTATTGAAATTATTTTACTGGAACCTTAGAACAATTTAAAAACAGAGTAGAAGAAGCACATAAAAATGACAATAAAAAATATTATGATGAATATATGGCATTTATAGAAAAATGCATATAAAAAGGGAGGTAAATCCATAGCTAAATGTTTTCTATGAAAACAATAAGAAAGATTTTTTTAACAGGGTTATTCGTATTCATTCCTATTGGTGTGACAATATCTGTAATTATATGGATATTTAATGTGGTGGATTCTATATTTCGAGTTCCTTTAGAAAGAATCATTGGTTTTCGTATTATAGGCATAGGATTTATTTTAACAATACTGATCATTTTTGGTACAGGTGTTTTTGCTACCAATTATTTAGGAAAGGAATTTATTGACCTTATTGAGAGAACATTAAGTAAAATTCCGATAGTAAAGACAGTATATTTATCTATTAAGCAGTTAATTGATACAATTTTTATGAAGCAACGGTATGCTTTTAAAAACACAGTCCTTGTAGAGTATCCTTCTAAAGGAATTTTTACAATAGGATTTGTTACAGCAGATGCACCTTTAGAGGTTTCAGAAAAGGTTGGAGAAAATATGAAGAGTATTTTTATTCCAACTACACCAAATCCAACATCAGGGATGTTTGTTATGATATCGCAAAAAAATATTACACCATTAAATATATCTGTTGAAGCAGCTTTAAAGTTAGTTATCTCTGGTGGTATTTTACTTCCAGAAAAGACAAATGAAATGAAAGGATGAAGGATTTTGTTAGAAAGAGAATTATTTCAAAAAGCAGTACAAGCAAAGGAAAATGCTTATGCACCTTATTCAAATTTCAAAGTAGGAGCAGCATTACTTACTAAGGATGGAAAAATCTATACGGGCTGCAATGTGGAATGTGCTTCTTTTGGGGGAACGAACTGTGCAGAAAGAACTGCTATTTTTAAAGCGATTTCAGAGGGAAGTAAAGATTTTGAAGCTATTGCCATAGCTAGTGATAATGATACTTTTACATTTCCATGTGGTATTTGCAGACAAGTTATTTTTGAATTTGGGAAAGATATTAAAATTATTGTAGGAGATAAAGATGGAAAAATAAAGGTAGTTCCTATAAAGGAGCTTTTACCACATGGTTTTTCAGGACAAGATTTGAATAAATAGAAAGAAGGTTAAAAGATGAAGTTTAAATCAGGATTTGTAACAATTATTGGAAGACCTAATGTAGGAAAATCAACACTAATGAATCAAATTATTGGAGAAAAAATTGCAATTATGTCTGATAAGCCTCAGACAACTAGAAATAAAATTCAAACCATTTATACAGAAAAAGATTTTCAGATTATATTTTTAGATACGCCAGGTATGCATAAACCTAAAAATAAATTAGGCGAATTTATGCAAAAATCTGCTCAGCAAACACTAAATGAAGTAGATGTGATTTTATTGGTAATTGATGATACAGCTGATATGGGACCAGGAGATCAATATATTTTAGAAATGCTTAAAAACATTAAAACACCTATTATCCTTGTAGTAAATAAGATGGATAAAATCACTCCAAAAAAATTTGAAGAAATTTACAATATGTATCATGATAAAGAAATATTTAAAGATATAGTGGCTATATCTGCACAGGAAAATAAAAATGTTCAAAAGCTGATTGAAAAAATTGTAGACTTTTTGCCTGATGGCCCACAGTATTTTCCAGCAGATATGATTACAGACCAGCCAGAAAAAGTTATTGTTAGCGAAATTATAAGAGAAAAGCTTCTTCATTATTTACATGAAGAGGTTCCTCATGGAGTGGCAGTAGAGGTAATGAGCATGAAAAGAAGAGAAAATAAAGATATTGTAGACATTAATGCAACTATTTATTGTGAAAAAAAGTCTCATAAAGGAATAATTATAGGAAAAAATGGAAGGAAATTAAAAGGAGTAGGAAAAAGTGCAAGACAAGATATTGAAAATCTTTTAGGATCAAAAGTTTTTCTAGAGTTGTGGGTGAAGGTCAAAGAAGATTGGAGAGATCAACAAAATATATTAAATACTTTAGGATATAAGCTGTAGCAGAATAGTAAAATTTACAATGTATATGAACACCCTAATAAAGAAAAAAATAAGATATGAAACATATTTTAGAGAGGTGATTAGGGTGTTAGAAAAAATATTATGGAATTTGTTTTTTGCTACAGGAGATATTAACTTTTATTTAGATTATAAAAAGGTTGAGAAAACAACAGAAGTAGATCAGAATGAGGGGGTTGTTTTTTTAGATACCTATTCTTTGAGGTGATGGAATGCTTTTAAAGACAGATGCTGTGGTCTTAAAGCAAAAAAAGTTTGGTGAAGGGGATGCGGTTATTACATTATTCTCTAAAAAATTAGGAAAATTACAAGCAGTAGCAAAAGGCTTTAAAAGACCTAGAGGGAAATATTCTGTAGGTACTCAGCCATTTTGTTATGGAGAATTTGTATTATTTAAGGGAAAAGAATTGTATCAGATTTCTCAAGTAGATTTAAAGCAGTCATTTTATAAGCTTAGAGAAGATGTTATAAAATTAACTTATGCTTCATATATATTAGAATTAACTGAAAGTATTATTACAGAGGGTCAGACAAACAACAGATTGTTTACGCTACTAATTGAGTATTTACATATTTTTTCTAAAATGAATAAGGAATATGAAACATTGACAAAAGCATATGAATTAAAATCTTTGATGTATTCAGGCTTCAAACCGCAAATAGAAAGCTGTGTTCATTGTGGTAGTTTAGGGAGCGAAAATGTTAAATTTAGTGCTAGAGAAGGTGGAATTTTATGTAGCAATTGTTTGAGTGAAGATCCATACAGCATGAAAATTTCAAGAGTTACAATCAATGTGATGCAATATTTAATGTATGCGGATTTAGCTCAAATAGCAAGATTTAAAATTAAGCCATATGTGTTAAAGGAACTAGAAAAAATTGTGAAGCATTATATTAATATACACATAGAAAAAAGTAAATTTAAAAGTTTGCAGTTTTTAGAAGCTGTAAAAAAATAATAAAAGGTGGTGTTATTATGGAAATTACATTAGAAAGTATTGACCAAGTAAGAGATCGAACAGGTGTAAGTTATAAGGAAGCAAAAGAAGCTTTAGAAGAAGCAAATGGAAATGTGATTGATGCAATTATTCATATCGAAGAAAGGCAAAATACAAGGTGGACAGATAATATTTCTGGGTTCGGTAATGAAATAGTAGAAAGAATCAAAGAGGTTGTTAGAAAAGGAAATGTGACAAAAATTATTTTAAAAAGAGATGGAGAAGTAATTATGAATATTCCTATAACTGCAGGAGCTGTAGGAGCGGTTTTATCTCCACCAATAGCTATGTTTGGTACAATGGCTGCTTTGGCAACTAAATGCAAAATAGAAATTGTAAAAACGGATGGTCAAATTGTAGATATTAATGAAATGGCAGAAGAAGCTTTAGAAAATATGAAAAGCGTTGCAGAAGATACTTTTGAGGGAGTAAAATCAAAAGTAAATGAATATACAAATAAAGAAAAATCACAAAAAAAAGATGAAAATATTCATTTGGATAAAGATCATGACGAAGAATAAAAATAACCTTTACATGAATGCATGAATGTGGTAAAATTACGTAAAAACATATTTTTGCTATGATAGAGAGGAGTAATCAAAGAGTATTATAAGAGAGAGTCGGTGTTGGTGGAAATCCGATATAATCCTTTGATGAAGGGCGCTCTTGAGCAAATTGATGAAAGTGGATACCTTTGTATCAACTAGGGTGGAACCGCGGAAGAATAGCCTTTCGTCCCTTACTATGGGACGAGGGGTTTATTTTTTTACAGTAAATTAGAAGGAGGATTTGAAATGACTACAGAAAAGACAATGGACAAAATCGTTGCACTGGCAAAAGGAAGAGGATTTATATTTCCAGGATCTGAAATATATGGAGGATTAGCAAATACATGGGATTATGGACCGTTGGGAGTTGAATTAAAGAATAATGTTAAAAAAGCGTGGTGGAAAAAATTTATTCAAGAATCTCCTTATAATGTAGGTCTTGACGCTGCGATTTTAATGAACCCACAAACATGGGTAGCTTCTGGTCATGTTGGAGGATTTAATGATCCATTACTAGATTGTAAAAAGTGTAAAACAAGATTTAGAGCTGACAAGCTTATTGAAGATTATTTAAGAGAAAAAGGAGAAGAAGCAGTAATAGATGGTTGGTCAAATGAAAGAATGGAAAGCTTTATCAATGAAGAAGGCATAAGATGTCCAGAATGTGGAGAATTGGATTATACAAATATTAGACAATTCAATCTTATGTTTAAGACTTATCAAGGGGTAACAGAAGATTCAAAATCTGAAATATTTTTAAGACCAGAAACAGCTCAAGGGATATTTGTAAACTTTAAAAACGTACAAAGAAGTTCAAGGAAGAAAGTGCCTTTTGGAATTGGACAAATAGGTAAATCCTTTAGAAATGAAATTACACCAGGAAACTTTACTTTTAGAACTCGTGAATTTGAGCAAATGGAGCTTGAGTTTTTCTGTAAACCTGGAGAAGACTTAGAGTGGTTTGATTACTGGAAAAATTATTGTAAAAATTGGTTATTATCTTTAAATATGAAACCTGAAAATATTAAAATGAGAGATCACGATAAAGAAGAATTATCTCATTATAGTAATGCAACAACAGACATTGAATACAAGTTCCCATTTGGTTGGGGTGAGCTGTGGGGAATTGCAGATAGAACAGACTTTGATTTAAAACAGCATAAGGAGCATTCAGGTGTTGATTTAAGCTATCAAGATCCAGTAACAAACGAAAAATATATACCATATTGTATAGAACCATCTCTAGGAGCAGATAGAGTAACTCTAGCATTTTTGATAGATGCTTATGAAGAAGAGGTATTAGATGATGGAAGCAGTAGAACAGTTTTAAAATTACATCCAGCATTATCACCATATAAAGTGGCAGTATTACCATTGACAAAGAAATTAAGTGAAGGTGCAGAAAGCTTGTATTCAAAACTTGCTAAGAAATTTATGGTTGATTATGATGTGTCTGGTAGTATTGGAAAAAGATATAGAAGACAAGATGAAATTGGTACACCTCTTTGTATTACTTATGACTTTGATACGCTAGAAGACAATTCAGTTACTGTAAGAGATAGAGATACAATGGAGCAAGTAAGAATAAAAATAGAAGATTTGGAAAGATACATTGAAGAAAGAATTGATTTTTAATAGAGAGTGAGTTTAAAGGAGACAATAGAGGCGAAGAGATATGATATTCTCTCTATTGTCTTTTATTATAGAATAGTAGTGATTCATACCTAAAACATAAAAAACACACCCAATATTCATAATATTTATAAAAAAGCATTAAAAAGTATAGCAAAAATAAGAAATATTTGTTACAATTATATATATAATATAGCATAAAGGATTATTAGTATAACACATTAAAGAAAATTCTATAAAAGAGGTGATTCCTATAGAATTCACAGAACGTCAACAAAAAATCATTCAAATTGTAAAAGAACATGAACCAATTACGAGTGAACAAATTGCAAAGCTTTTGAAAGTTACAAGGGCTACATTAAGACCAGATTTAGCAATACTTACAATGACTGGGATGTTAGATGCAAGACCGAAGGTAGGGTATTTATATTCTGGAAATAAACCAGTGAATTTAATTTCTGAAGAAATTCATCGTATAAAAGTAAGAGATATAAAATCTATGCCTGTAGTGGTTGAAGAACAGACTACGCTTTATGATGCGATTGTAACATTATTTCTTGAAGATGTTGGAACAATTTTTGTTGTATCCAATGGATTTCTTACAGGTGCGGTATCTAGAAAGGATTTTTTAAAAAATATTATGGGAGGCACAGATATCAATAAGGTGCCGGTAGGTTTAATTATGACTAGAATGCCCAATATCGTTATGACTTATCCAAATGAAACTGCACTAGAGGCTGCTATAAAAATTATAGAGCATGAAGTTGACAGTCTTCCAGTAGTTGAAAAAGTTCAAAAAGGCGAAAAAGAATATTACAAAGTAGTAGGAAAAGTATCAAAGACTAACATCACAAAATTATTTGTTGAGCTTGGGAGTCAATAATTGAAAAGGGGGCATGAAAGCATGAATAGCAGATTAGTAGTATATGTAATTTCTGATTCAATAGGAGAAACAGGAGAACAGGTAGTAAAGGCAGCTATTAGCCAATTTGTATGTAAGGATTGTGAAATAAGAAGATTTCCATATATATCAGAAGAAGAACAGATATTGGAAATTATAAATGAAGCAAAAAATGAAAAATCTATGATTGTTTTTACAATAGTGATACCTAGTTTAAGAAAAATACTTCTTGAAAAAGCAAAAGAGCATAATATTATTGCTGTAGATGCGATGACGCCTATTGTAGAAGCATTGGAGAAATCATTAAATGAGCAGCCTAAAAATGAACCTGGATTAATAAGAAAATTAGACGAAAAATATTTTAAAAAGATTGAAGCCATTGAATTTGCAGTAAAATATGATGATGGAAAAGATCCTAGAGGTTTAAAAAAAGCAGATATTGTCTTAATCGGTATATCAAGAACTTCTAAAACACCTTTAAGCATGTATCTTGCACATAAAAATATAAAAGTAGCAAATGTTCCATTAGTTCCAGAAGTTGTAGTACCAGATGAATTATTTGAAATTTCGCCTAGAAAAATAATAGGACTTACAACAAATCCTATTAAGCTTAATGAAATAAGACAAGAAAGATTAAAAGCTTTAGGGCTTAGAAATGAAGCAAATTATGCGAGTATGGATAGAATATTAAAGGAATTAGATTATGCTGAAAATCTAATGAAGCGAATAGGCTGTCCAATTATTGATGTGTCTAGTAAAGCAATAGAAGAAAGTGCACGTATCATTTTAGAAATAATCAAAGAAAACGATTAAGGGATCAGGGTGTGTTATAGGAAAGGAGTTTTGGGTATGAAAAAATATGTATATGCTTTTCATGAAGGGAATAAGGAAATGAAATCTTTGTTGGGAGGAAAAGGAGCAAATTTAGCAGAAATGATAAAAATTGGACTCCCTGTTCCTCCTGGATTTACTGTTACTACTGAAGCTTGTAATAAATATTATGATGATGGTCAAAAAATTAGCCAAGATATTATAGATGAAATCTTTTGCCATTTACATGAATTAGAAAATAATACTCAAAAAAGGTTTGGAGATTATAATAATCCTTTGCTTGTATCAGTAAGGTCTGGTGCTGTTGTTTCTATGCCGGGAATGATGGATACAATTCTTAATTTAGGACTTAATGATGAATCTGTAATAGGACTAGCAAAAGCAACTGGCAATGAAAGATTTGCATATGATAGCTACAGAAGATTTATTCAGATGTTTAGTGATGTAGTTTTAAACATTCAGAAATATAAATTTGATAATATTTTAGAAAAAGAAAAGCGCTCAAGTAAAGTTCAGCTAGATACAGATTTAACTGTTGATAATTTAAAAAATATTATTAAAGAATATAAAAAAATTGTTAAAAAAGAAACAAAAAAAGCTTTTCCACAAGAACCTAAAAAACAATTATTGATGGCTATTGAAGCTGTGTTTGGTTCATGGAATAATGCACGTGCTATTATTTATAGAGATATTAATGATATACCTAATCACTATGGAACAGCTGTAAATGTACAGTCTATGGTTTTTGGAAATATGGGAGAAAAATCAGGTACAGGAGTAGCATTTACAAGAAATCCTGCAACAGGTGAGAAAAAATTATTTGGTGAGTTTTTAATGAATGCACAAGGAGAAGATGTTGTAGCAGGGATTAGAACGCCTCAACCAATTTGTGAGCTTAAAAATACGATGCCGAAGGTTTATGAGCAATTTGTAAATGTTGCAAATCTTTTAGAAAAGCATTATAAAGATATGCAGGATATTGAATTTACTATTGAAAATGAAAAATTATATTTACTTCAAACAAGAAATGGTAAAAGAACAGCAGCAGCAGCTATTAATATAGCTGTAGATATGGTAGAAGAAAATATTATAGATAAAGAAACAGCTATTATGAGAATCGAACCTGCTCAATTAGATCAGCTATTACATCCAACCTTTGAAGAAGAAGCTATGCAAAAAATAGAAAAAATTACACAAGGCTTACCTGCATCTCCGGGGGCTGCTACAGGTAGGATATATTTTAATGCAAATGATCTTGTAAAAGCTGCTAATGAAGGAGAAATGACAATCCTTGTAAGACTTGAGACTTCTCCTGAAGATATTGAGGGAATGGTAGCTGCACAGGGAATTTTAACTGCAAGAGGAGGAATGACTTCTCATGCTGCAGTTGTAGCAAGAGGAATGGGTAAATGCTGTGTAGCAGGCTGTGGAGAAATTAAAGTTGATGAGATAAATAAAGTATTTAAGATAGATGGGAAAATTTTCAAAGAAGGAGATTATCTATCATTAGATGGAAATACAGGAAATGTTTATGCAGGCAAGCTTCCAACTAAAGAACCAGAACTATCTGGGAATTTTGCAAAGCTAATGAGTTGGGCTGATGAGATCAGAACTTTAAAAATCAGAACTAATGCAGATACACCAAAGGATGCTTTAACAGCTGTAAAATTTGGAGCAGAAGGAATTGGTCTATGTAGAACAGAGCATATGTTTTTTAAAGAAGAAAGAATTCCTGCTGTAAGACAGATGATTATAGCACAAAATGTAGAAGAAAGAATGAAAGCTTTAAATAAATTACTTCCATTTCAAAAGGAAGATTTTATAGGGATATTTGAAGCTATGGGAGAAAGACCAGTAACAGTAAGACTTCTTGACCCACCATTACATGAATTTTTACCTAATAATGATGAAGACATAAAAATATTATCTAAACAAATTAATGTTTCCTATAACACATTGAAGGAAATCGTTGAAGATTTAAAGGAATTTAATCCTATGCTTGGACATAGAGGTTGTAGATTAGCTATTACTTATCCTGAGATTTATCAGATGCAGGTAAGAGCGATGATTATGGCTGCAATTCAAGTAAAAAAACAAAAAAATATTCATGTTCAGCTAGAGATTATGGTACCCCTTATTGGTCATGAAAAAGAGCTAGAAATTATTAAAAAACTTATTGTAAGTACTGCTAATGAGGTTATAGAAAATAGTGATGAAAATATTGTTTATAAAATTGGAACTATGATAGAGGTGCCAAGAGCTGCATTAACAGCCGATGATATAGCAAAGCATGCTGAATTTTTCTCTTTTGGTACAAATGATTTAACACAAATGACTTATGCTTTTTCAAGAGATGACGCTGGTAGATTTATTGGAGAGTATAGGAAAAAAGAAATATTTAAAAAAGATCCATTCCAACGATTAGATAAAATAGGTGTTGGAAAGTTAATGGAAATAGCTACACAATTAGGAAAGCGCACAAGATCTGATATAAAATTAGGGATTTGTGGAGAACATGGTGGAGATCCAGAAGCTATTGATTTTTGTCATAAGATAGGATTGCATTATGTTTCTTGTTCTCCATATAGAATACCTATTGCAAGACTAGCAGCAGCTCATGCAGTAATAAACAATAAATAAACAAAAGGCATGGAAAAATTTCCATGCCTTTTGTTTATTTAAAATTTGTTAGAATAAGAGGAATAAAATGAATATTGTGGTATATATAAATACTAGAAAATTGTGGATTTTAGTTCTCTGCTTAATATAGTTATTTTCTGTTTATATATGAGAAAAGAGGGATAAAAAATGATATTTAGAGAAATAACTGAAAGAATGGAAGAACAGAAGCTTTCGTGTTTTGCTGCAAAGTCAACCCAAACAAAAGGAAGAAAAATATTTGAAGAAAAATGCATTATTCGTACAGAATATCAAAGAGATAGAGATAGGATACTGCATTCTAAGGCATTTAGGAGACTCAAGCATAAAACACAGGTATTTCTCTCTCCAGAAGGAGATCATTATAGGACTAGACTTACTCATACATTAGAAGTAGCTCAAATTTCTCGTACCATTGCACGAGCATTAAAGTTAAATGAAGATTTAACAGAAGCTATTGCATTAGGTCATGATATTGGACATACACCTTTTGGACATAGTGGAGAAAAGATATTAAATAAAATCCATAAGAATGGATTTAAACATAATGAGCAAAGCTTAAGAGTAGTAGAATATTTAGAAAAAGGAAAATTAGGATATGGTTTAAACCTTACTTATGAAGTTAGAGATGGAATACTAAACCATACAGGTGAAAATGAACCATCAACATTAGAAGGGCAGATTGTAAGACTTAGCGATAGAATTGCTTATATTAATCATGATATTGATGATGCAATAAGGGCAAATATTCTTCAATATGATGATCTTCCTAAGGATTGTCTTGAAATTTTAGGAAAAACACATAGTGAAAGAATTAATACTATGATTATAGATGTAGTAGAAAATAGTTATAACAGAAAAAAAATTAGAATGAGTGAAGAAAAATGGGTATATACAAATAAACTAAGAAAATTCATGTTTAGCAATGTATATTTAAATAAAAAGGCTAAAAAAGAGGAAGAAAAGGCACAATATATACTAGAACAACTATATAATTATTTTTTGAAAAATAAATATAAAATGCCAGAAGAAATGATGAAAGTAGTAGAAGCTTTTGATTTAGAAGAGGCTGTAAAGGATTATTTAGCAGGAATGTCGGATAGATATGTAATTAATAAATATTTAGAAATTTATGTACCGAGTGCATGGGAATGATTGTTCTGAAAATTATGTATTTTAGAATTGGAATAATTTAAGAAGGATTAAAGGTTCTTATGTCGAATATTGTGATGCATAGAAAAAAAAAGGTGGGCATGTATATAAATGACAATATATGTTGATGGTGATGCTTGTCCTGTAAAAGAATTAATGATTGATCATACATCTAAATATAATATTAAGGTAATAATTGTACTAAGTATATGTCATATATCAAAGGAAGAGCTAGAGGTACCATATATCATTGTAGATAATATAAGTCAAAGTGTTGATATGATGATTATGAATAAGGCTCAAAAAAATGATATTGTGGTAACGGATGATTTTGGACTAGCATCTGTGTTATTAATGAAGGGTGTTTATTGTTTGTCAAGTCGTGGGCTGATTTATACATTAAATAATATAGACCAGCTTATATTGAAAAGACATATAAACATGAAAATTATAAGAGGAGGAGGTAAAATAAAAGGACATGCTAAGCGAAGTAAAAAGGATGATGCTCAATTTGTTATGAGCCTTGATAAATTAATAAAACAGTCCCTAAATCATTCTTATGAATAAAGGATTTAATTTGTTAAGTTGAAGGAAATTTAATAAATATGGAGAAACAATAATAAAAGATTGTATAGGTGATGAATATGGGGATTGTATTTGATGAAGGATTAATTGATGAGATAAAGTCACAAAATGATATCATAGATGTTGTTTCAAAATATGTACAATTGAAGAAAGCTGGACAAAATTACAAAGGGCTATGTCCTTTTCATAATGAAAAGACACCTTCCTTTATTGTATCTGCTGAAAAACAGTTTTACCATTGCTTTGGATGTGGAGAATCAGGAGATGTAATTAGCTTTATAATGAAATTAGAAAATTTGGATTTTATAGATGCTTTACGCTTGCTTGGAGAATGGGTAGGAATAAATATTGATGAAATTTCTACATCTAAGAAGGAAAAAGAAGAAATATATCGAAAGAATAATATATATCAAATAAATAGAGAAGCAGCTTTTTATTACTACAAGAATTTAGTTAAGGAAGCAAACAAAGGACTAAATTATTTATTTGAAAGAGGACTAAGTATTAAAACTATAAAAAAGTTTGGATTAGGATATGCAAAGGATGCTTGGGAAGCGTTAAATAATTATCTTCTTAGCAAAGGATATGATCAAGAATCAATATTTAAAGCCGGATTGGTTTTAGAAAGAAAAAAGAGAAACGGTTATTACGATAGATTTAGAAATAGAGTGATGTTTCCTATTATAAATACAACAGGAAAAGTCATTGGCTTTGGAGGAAGGGTAATAGATAATAATGAACCTAAATACTTGAACTCTCCTGAAACAATAGCTTTTAATAAAGGAAATAATCTGTTTGGTTTAAACCTTGCAAAAAACGAAGTAATAAAAATGAAACAAATAATTGTGGTAGAAGGATATATGGATGTAATTGGGTTGTATGAAAGAGGTATAAAAAATGTTGTTGCATCTTTAGGGACGGCGCTTACTAAAAATCAAGCAAATTTACTAAAAAGATATGCTGATGAAGTAATTATTGCATATGATGCTGATACAGCAGGACAAGCAGCTACATTAAGAGGACTTGATATTTTAAGAGAAGTAGGATGTAGAGTACGAGTGGTTCGTCTGTCTGAAGGGAAAGATCCTGATGAATTTGTTAGAAAAAAAGGAAAAGAAGCTTTTTTAAAAGAAGTAGAAAATGCTTTGTCATTAATTGATTATAAGATTGTGTTGTCTAAAGAAGAAAATGATTTAACAAACCCTGAAGGAAAAGTAAAATTTGTAAAGTCTCTTACGCAAATATTAAAACAATTAAAAAGTCCTGTAGAGATAGATGCTTATATTAAAAAAATAGCACAAGAATCGCAAATTTCTCCAGAAGCTATAAAAGCGGAAATTTATGGGAATAATAGATACAATAATAAGGCTAGTGAAAAAAAAGATATACTGCATATTAACAAGTATAGAAGCAAACATGATAGGTATACTAATAAATATAGTATACAACCATTAAAACCAATACAAAAAATTGGATATATTGAAGCTGAAAGATCTTTATTAAAGTTGATTATAACAAATAAAGATTGTTTTCAGAAGGTAAAGGATCAGCTTTCGTATGAAGATTTTTTAGATGAAATAAATGCTGATATAGCAAAGCTCGTTTATGAACTATATGAAAATAATGAAAGCATTGATTTAGAATATATGATAAATCAATTAAGCATAGAAGCTGTTTCAATATTGCATAAAATTAAGCATAGTATTGTGCCAAATGAAAATATTGATAAGGCTTTAGAGGATTATATAAAAACTATTCATAAGCATAAAATGATACAAAGGAAAATTCATATAGAAGAAGAATTAAAAAAACTTGAGAGGATAGGAAATAAATCCAAAGATCAGATAGTGAGGATAAGGGAGTTATGTATAGATTACGAAAAGTTACTGAAAGAATTAAAGAATTTGTAGTTGTGCTAGAAGGGAGGGGAGTATAATGAGCAAGAAAAATCAAAATAAAAAGATGCAATCCGTGAAAAAGCTAATAGAAAAAGGCAAAAAAAGAGGTATGCTAACATATACGGAAATTATGGATACCTTAGAGGAGATAGATATAGATAAGGACCAAATTGAGCAAGTTTATGATCATTTAGCTGCAATGGGAATAGAGATTGTAGGCGAGAAGGAAGAAGTTATTGAAGAAATACAGGAAGAAGAGGAAGTAGTGGATTTAGATATTTCTATCCCAAAGGGGATTAATATAGATGATCCAGTAAGAATGTATCTTAAAGAAATTGGAAAAGTACCATTACTTTCAGCTGCTGAAGAGATAGAATTAGCTAAAAAAATGGAAAAAGGTGATGAAGAAGCTAAAAGAAGGCTTTGTGAGGCAAACTTAAGACTTGTTGTAAGTATTGCCAAAAGATATGTTGGAAGGGGTATGTTATTTTTAGATTTAATACAAGAAGGAAACTTAGGGTTGATTAAGGCTGTAGAAAAATTTGACTGGAGAAAGGGATATAAATTCAGTACTTATGCAACTTGGTGGATAAGACAAGCTATTACGAGAGCTATAGCGGATCAAGCAAGAACTATAAGGATTCCTGTTCATATGGTAGAGACTATTAATAAACTCATAAGAATATCAAGACAGCTCCTTCAAGAATTAGGAAGGGAACCAAAGCCAGAAGAGATTGCAAAAGAAATGGACCTTCCTGAAGAAAAGGTAAGGGATATATTAAAAATTGCTCAAGAACCTGTATCTTTAGAGACTCCTATTGGTGAGGAAGAGGATAGTCATCTTGGTGATTTTATACCTGATGAGGATGCACCAGCCCCTGCAGAAGCTGCTGCTTTTTCAATGTTAAAGGAACAGTTAGTAGAAGTTTTAGATACTCTAACACCAAGAGAACAGAAGGTTTTAAGATTGAGATTTGGTTTGGATGATGGAAGAGCAAGAACACTAGAAGAAGTGGGTAAAAAGTTTGATGTTACAAGAGAAAGAATAAGACAAATAGAAGCAAAGGCACTAAGAAAGCTTAGACATCCTAGCAGAAGTAAAAAATTAAAGGATTATTTAGAATAGAAAGATTCGCGTGTACGCGAATCTTTATAATTACCAATACTGCTTTTGATTGCCATATTCTATTTTCTTTTGTTTTTCTTTTTCATTTTCTTGATCATCTAACTGCTCTTGTAAACAATTCATGAGTTGCTCAGCTGTTTCTTCCCACTGGGGAGTTGTACCACCCCATTCAAAATGAGCTAATTTTTCAATAGAAGTATTAGGTTGCTTTTGTGAGTTTTTTAATTTCATATAAAAACCTCCTTGATTTAATTTTTGCAGATTTTAAAAAATATATTCTAGTGAGAGGAAATGTTATGAAACTAACACCAAGATTATTGAATATCGCTAAATTTGTACCAAAAAATTCTGTTTTAGCTGATGTTGGAACAGATCATGGGTATATTCCAGTATATTTAATGAAAAATAAAATTACAGAAAAAATAATTGCAACAGATATAAATGAGGGACCGTTACTTAGTGCACAAAAAAATATAAAGCTTTATGGATTAGATAATTATATTGAAACAAGGCTTGGAAATGGTCTTGAAGCGATTCAGCCTGGCGAGGTAGATACTGTGATCATAGCAGGTATGGGAGGGCTTTTAATTAGAGATATATTGCTTAATCATCCTGATGTAACAAAATCTATTAAGAGATTTATTCTGCAACCTATGGTAGCGCAGGATGAATTAAGAAGATGGCTTTATGCTAATAATTTTAAGATAATAGATGAAAAATTAGTTTCAGAAGATCATAGAATTTATGAGATAATAGTTGTAGAACATGGGAAAGAAGTAATTGAGGATGAAATATACTTTGAAATAGGAAAGAAATTAATAGAAAATAAGGATCCGCACCTAGAAGCTTTTATCTATAAGCATATAAAGAAACAAAAGGATATCATAAACAATTTAGTAGGTCAAAAAACGGATAAGGCAAAAAACAAGCTTAAGGAATGCAAGGAAAAGATTGAAAAATTTGAGGAGGTGTTAAGATGGCTGAAAAATTAGAAAAAGTAGTAAAGTTGATGGAAAATATAGCACCTTCTTATTTAGCAGAGAATTGGGATAATGTAGGACTTCAAATAGGAGATAATCATAAAGATATTAACCGAATTTTAGTAGCTTTAGAAGCAACAGAAGCTATTATTGATGAGGCTATACTAAAAAATATAGATATGATTATCTGTCATCATCCTTTAATTTTTAAACCTGTTAAAAATATAAAAACAGATAATCCTATAGGGAATTTGATTTATAAATTGATTAAAAATGATATCGCACTTTTTTGTGCTCATACAAATTTAGATATTGCCCATGGGGGTACAAATGATGTTTTAGCACAAATATTTAATATTGTTGACACTAAGCCATTGATTAAAATAGATAAAGAAAGATATTTTAAGCTTGTTGTATATGTGCCAAAGACACATATTGAAAATGTAAGAGCTGCTATATGTAGTGCTGGAGCAGGTCAGATAGGCATGTATAGTCACTGTACATTTCAGACTGAGGGAATAGGTATGTTTAAACCATTAGAAGGAACGAATCCTTTTATTGGAACCCACGGAAAGATAGAAGCAGTAGAAGAGTATAGACTAGAAACTATTGTACCAAAGGAAAAATTAAATAGTGTTGTAAAAATGATGTTAGATGCACATCCTTATGAGGAAGTAGCCTATGATCTTTTTACATTGAATAATTCTATTAATCAATATGGGTTAGGTAGAGTAGGGAAATTAATAGAACCTATAAAGCTTGCTGAATTTTGCCAAAAGATTAAAGAAAAACTTGGAATGGAGTCTATTAGATTTATAGGAGATTCTCAAAAGAGTATACAAAAGATAGGCTTGTGTACTGGTAGTGGGGCAGAGTTTATCTATGATGCTTATAGACTAGGATGTGATTGCTATATTACTGGAGATGTAAAATATCATGATGCACAATATGCCGCATCTTTAGGGATTGCGGTAATTGATGCAGGTCATTTTGAAACAGAACATTTAGTATGTAAACCTCTATTTAAAAATTTAAAAGAAGCAATTAAGGAAAATCATTATGATATGGAAGTTTTATTAGCATCTAATGATATGAATCCTTTTCAAATTATATAAGAATAGGTTTTTTTGCCTATTCTTTTTTGATGGAAATTTATCAATAAAATGAAAGGCGGGATATTATGAAGCAGAAAGATTATTTATGGAAACTTCAAGAAATAGAAAAAAATTTAGAGCAAAAAGAAAGAATATTAAAAGATGTGATAAAAGGTGAAGAAATAAGCAAAAGAATTGCAGAACACAAATGTATAAAAAATGATTTTGAAACACAAAAGGATATATTGAAAGCTAAGGAAAATATTTTAAGAAAGCTTGAGCATGAAAGAAGAGAATTAGAGTATGAAATAGAAGAAATAAAAGAACGTTTATATAGTGGAAAAATAAATGATTTAAAACAATTAGAAAAGCTAATGAAAAAGGAAGAAAATAAAAAAGAAGAATTAAATGAAATTGATTCAAAAACACTTGAGATTATGGAAGTTGTTGATGATCTTAAAGAAGAAATTAAAAAAATAGGGGTTAAAGGAGGCACTTTAGGCAGCACAATCAAAAATATGCTCAAGGAAAGAAAAATAAAAATAGAAAAAATAGAAAAGGATATCATAAAAATAAAGGCAGAAAAAGAAGCATTATTGAAAAAGATTAATGAAGAATATATACGAATGTATATGGATATAAAATCAAAGAAAAATAA
Organism: Crassaminicella indica; assembly: GCF_019203185.1. Taxonomy (NCBI): domain Bacteria; kingdom Bacillati; phylum Bacillota; class Clostridia; order Eubacteriales; family Clostridiaceae; genus Crassaminicella; species Crassaminicella indica. The sequence goes on from NZ_CP078093.1 coordinate 2,153,599, forward strand.
TCCTGTAGCAATACTTAAGGAAGATGTTTGCATGGGCTGTCATATGGATTTACCTGTTATGACGGTTACAAAATTAAAAAAACAAGATATTGTATTATGTAATAATTGTGGGAGGATATTATATCCTAAAAGTGATGAATAGAATATTTACAAATATTGTATTTTGACAAAAACTATTGTTTATGTTAACATATTACTTGTCGTTAAAAATGAATATTTCGAGTAAGTCAGATGGTCGCGGATCGTGTACTGCACGAACGAGGAAAGTCCGAGCTCCATAGGGCAAGAGTGCTGGGTAATACCCAGTCAGGGTGACCTGAAGGAAAGTGCAACAGAAATAAACCGCCAATGATTATTGGTAAGGATGGAAAGGTGAGGTAAGAGCTCACCGCTTCTCTGGCGACAGAGAAGGCTCTGTAAACCCCACTCGGAGCAAGACCAAGAAAGGGACTAAATAGCGGCGGCCCGTCGTGTCCCAGTGGTAGGTCGCTTGAGTCTACTGGCAACAGTAGACCTAGATAGATGACTGTCAAATACAGAACTCGGCTTATAGACTTGCTCGTTATAACTTTTATGGGAAACCCAGTATTTTGCTGGGTTTCTCTTATTTTGAATAAAATACTATTGGCTTATTGTCGGGCCTGAAAAACCGAGTTATGTAATTTTAGTTCATTGTATCCCTAAATGCCGAAACACTTGTTGTAATAATTATATCTAAGTAGAATAAAAAATTCGATTTTAAAAAAATCAATAGAGTTATGTTGAGAACTCTATTGAGTAGATTCAACATAGTGTTTAATATAGTTCTATGGTGAACACTATTGACTAGTATTAATAACTAAGTTGATTTTTAAAATTCAGCTTCATTATTATACTATCAATACTGATTTAGACACTATAATACAACAGTAAATTATCCTAAAATTAGGTTCAAATTAGAAAAAGAGAGGATATTACATCAAGAAATAGACAAGGAATAATAACGATATATAGCATAGGAACAAATATTCGACACAATATATTGACAATGTTTTGGAAAGGTATTACAATTATAATGGGTGCATTTTGGTAAAAAATGCTAATGTATAAAGTGGGGATAAAGAAAACAGTCCTCAAAGAACGGTCATTCTTTGAGGACTAGCAATCAAGTAATATTATAAATTACGATTATTATTATTTTATCAAATTTTAAAAAATATTCAAGAGAAAAGTTGCTTGATGATTTTATCTTCACCCCTAATAAAGATGAAAGGGTGATAGGTTATGTGTGATAGCACCTAAAATGAAGAATCTTCTTAGTGTTTAACAAATTAATTAAAATTGAAAGGAGAAACTTCATGAGTATTAATAAAAAACAAACGAGTAGTAAAATTGTAAAATTAGCTTCAGATACACTGAGAAACCCAAATTCTTCTCAAACAGCAAAGAAATTAGCTGGCTCAGCTATGTCGCAGTATAATACAAGCAAACAAACAGGACCAACTATGGAAGATTTTGCTTCAAAAGTATTAAAAAGTTCAAAGTATAGTGATGATACGAAGTCATTGGCTGGAGCCGTTCTATCACAATCAAACAAGAGAAGGTAATTGGGGGAGGGATTAGATGATTATAAAGAAAAAAAGAATTAGAAATTTAAGTAGTTTAAGTTTCATAAAAACAGGACAATTAGTGAGATTTGGAGTAGCTGATATAAATAGATTTAAGGTTAAGTGTAATGATATTGGATTTACTAGTAATTTAGAAATAGGAGAAACAATTTTACCTGATAAAGTTGGCCCAGTTAGCAGAAGAAATGCGGAAGGACAGTATATACCTGAAAAGGATAAAGAAAAAGAAATAGTGTATTATCCTAGAGAATGGACTAGGCAACAGTGGGTTGGGAGAGGGGAAACTGAAGAAGTTACGGATACTGTTTATATACCCGTAGAAAGATATCAAAGAAAATTTATTCCTCCACAGTGTATAGAATTAACAATACTTAATGATAAACATAGAAACAAATTAATACTTTCTCAAAAAATAAAGTTTGTTGAAGAAAATGAAAAGTTGATGGTTCATACAGTTAATTTGATCCTAGAATTATTTGGGGAATGTCAGGTGTTTCAAGATGATTTAGAACAGATATCTAATCCTAAAATAAGAAGATTAAGTTGGGAGATCTTACCCAAAGGAGATTATCCTTGGGACAAGTTGGTAAAGGATATTACTCCTTTTATTAATAGAGCTAGAAAAAGTAATAGAAATTTAATATATAAAAGACTAAAGAAATTACACAAGTATAAACCAGATTTTAAGGCTTATGGTAAAGCTGGGTTTTCAGGGTATATAGTATTTGGTTATGAAGATAAAGGTCTATATATCTTAGAAAGTGTTTATACAAACAATGCAACTTATGTTTTTACAAGCAACTGGGAAGAGTTTTCTAGATTGACTAAAGCTGAGATATTAAATAACAATTATCAAGAATACAGAATTATACATACAAAGGAATGGGAAGCTGAAATAGCAAAGTTATTAGGATGAGTTTTAGAGAGATAGGAATCGTGTTTTTTATCTTTCGTTATTCTAAGAAATTTTAGCTAACATTTAAAGTTAAGAGACATGTAAAAAAACAGTCTATTTTAAGAACTAGGAGGTCAGCCTTATGAAGGAACAAAGTCAAAAGTTTAGAAAATTGAGTTTGGGGAATGGTAAAAAAACACATGACAAGATAGATGTTAATGATATAAAAAATTATGTTACTATTTTAATAGAAGAATTAAAAGCAGTTCATGAATCATTAGATAATAACTCAAATACTAGATATGTGGCTATGACAAGCCTCCATATTACTCAATATATATCAAGTTTAGAGGTGTTAGGGGATTACCTAGCGAGAAACAGAGCAACAGTTATAGAGAAAAGTAAAATAAAGGATATAGTTGAAGTGATAGGGAATATTAAAAAAATTACTGAATTATTTTATAATGCGATTTTTAAAGAAACAGTATACTCAGCAATACTTAGAGCTGAAGAGCTTGAAATGGAGCTAGATCATTTAATGTTATGTTGTAGATAGAAAATTAAACCTAAATGTAAATAATCTAAAGACACTCATAATTATGAGTGTCAGGTTGCTGACAAACCATTGAAAATTTTCAGTGGTTTGTCTTTCTAAATATAAAATAAGCGTAGCTTAATATTTTATGAGAATAATCATTCAAAAAAGAATTAAAAGATAGAGATGATAGTATCATCGCTATCTTTTTCATATTTTGTACTGCTGCTGTCATAAGACATTGTTCTTTGACTTTCTCAATTCCGTGAAAGCGGGCATAGCGAAGCCCATGCAGTTGTTTAGCATCTGCAAAGCTTCGCTCAACGGTTTCTTTTCTTCTCTTGTAAATCCGCTTCCCTAACTGATCGTACATAGTAAACCTTTTAACTTTATCTTTATATTTTTCCCATACATGGAGTCTAATTGTTCTAGTTTCATTACCATCGTATAAGCATTTTTCTTTATATGGACACTCAGAGCAATTATTTTTATCACTGATATATTCCCTATAACCCTGACGGGTAGTAGTTTTATAATGCATTGGATAAAGATTTGGGCACATTATAACATCCCATTCATCAACATATTGAAATCTATTTTTTGTAAACTTTCCTTTTTTATGTGGTCCAAGTCTGTAACCTATAGCACCCTGTATATTTCTATCATTTAAACCTTTACAAATTGGAGCAGTAAAATATCCAGCATCAAGTCCTACAAATTTCACCTCAAAACCATATTTTTCAATTTGTTCATCTAATATTTGAAGATAAGGTGTTGCATCATTAATATTACCAGGAGTAACATTAACACCTGTAATAATGTTATTCTCTGCATCCACCGTTCTGTGTTCTAGATAGAAGAAACCTTTGGGTTTTCTATCTCTATGCATAAAACCACTGTCAGGATCTGTAATGCTAGATTTAATTCTCTTTATTTCTGGCTCATGTTCTTTTTTTTTAGAGGTTTTTTACCATGATTTATTCTATCTTCATTAATTGCATTTTCTAAATCATCAACATATTCTTTTACTTCAACTTTAATATATTTTTCTTCATACTTATTTTTATTAGCATTAGCTTTAAGATGAGTAGAATCAGTGTATAGTATTTTACCCAATACCAAATTATTATCTATTGCTTGTTTCACTATATTTGAAAAAATTTTTTCAAATATATCAGTACCTGTAAATCTACGTCTTCTATTTTGACTAATAGTAGAATGATGAGGAATCTCATCAGTAATTCCATAACCTAAAAACCATCTATAAGCAATATTATATTTGATTTCTTCCATTAATCTCCTTTCGGAGCGAATACCATAAAGATATCCAATAAACATCATCTTAAATAAAACAACTGGATCAATAGATGGTCTTCCATTATCTAAACAATACTTATCTTCTACTAAATCATATATAAATGAAAAGTTAATATATTTATTGATTTTTCTAAGCAAATGATCTTCAGAAACTAGGTTCTCAATCATAACAGTTTCAATTCTATTTTGGTATCCATTATTCTTAGTTAACAATACAATCAGTCTCTTTGGGAAATTATTCTATATATATTTATTCTGCATAAAAAGCGAAAATCATTTTTGAAAAAAAGAATTCTCGCTTTTTTATACTTTGTCAACAGTCTGAGCTAGTATACCCACTGGCTTTAAATATCAACTACAATTTCTGTTTTAGAAATATTTATAAAAATTTTTAAGTTTTATTGCTAAAATAGAAATAATAACATATACTATTAGTAGGAGTGATGATTATGAAAACTATTGGTGAAAGAATAAAAGAATTAAGAGAAGCAAAAGGGTTAAACTCTAAAGAACTTGCAAATATTCTTGATATAAACGCATCTACCTATAGTAAATTAGAAAATAATAAAAAATCTATTGGGGTATTAGAACTTAGAAAAATAACAGAGTATTTTTCAGTAAGTGCAGATTATATACTAGGAACTAATAAGCCAGAAGCGGATATGGTGATGTATATGAAGAGAGAAAAAAATATGTCTGAAGAAGATATTGAAGAAGTTCAAATGATTTTATCAATGATGGATGAAGCCATAACATTATTCAACATGAAAAAGCGAATATAGTAGGTGAAACTTATGTTAAAAAGAGAAGATATAGATAAAATTGAGAAAAAGGCACTTCAGCATAGAAAAATGAATGACTTAGGTATTGAATCTCCAATAGGAAATAAAATATTTGATATTATAGAGAATCAATATGATTCTTTTCTTTTATTATATCCTTTAAAATCTAAAAATATTGCTGGTTTTACAAGAAAGCAAGGAGAGTTTATTCAGGTTTTTATAAATACTAGTTTTGATAAAGGATTTCAAAATTTCGCTTGTGCTCATGAATTATATCATCTTATTCAATTTCAAGAAAAAGAAATTGATAGTTTTATAGTATGTAGTAATAAAGATATTTCAGAAACTTTAGATGAAGAGAATATACATCAGGAGGAATTGAAAGCCAATTATTTTGCTGCTGCTTTTTTGTTACCTAAAGAGATTGTAGTAGAGAGGTTTAAAAAAATAGAAGAACTATATTATTTTGAAGAAGATTTTATTTTAGAAATAATTAAATTACAGTATCAATATGAAGTTCCTTTTAAAACTATATTAAAGAGACTTAAGGAGTTAGAAATAATTAATGAAATACAATATGGAAAATTAAAAATATATGAAGACAATATTATAGAGTATTGTAAAATGATGGATGAATCCGTTTATAATAATATAAAAACTTTAGAATCTCCTGATACTAGAAAATATCATACATTAAATGTACCAAAGACGGCAGCAGATGTTTATAAAAATAATATCATATCTTTCAGCAAGTTGGAGAGTATAATTAATAAATATGATAAGAAAATCACAGATTTTAATATAAATAAGCCTCAAATTAAGCCTATTAGTATTGATTTCTCTAGTTTTGGAATTGGAGATGATGATGATCATGATGAATAGAATTAAATCTCCAGTTCTTTTTGATGCTAATATACTTATGAATTTTAAAGGACAGCTAGAATTTTTATTTAGTTTATTTGACAATGTATTAATCCATAAACAGGTGATGGAAGAAGTTTTAGATGAAACGATTAAAAATGAAATAGATTTAATTATAAAAGAGAATGAGGGTGTGAAAATTGTAGAAGATAGTATAATAGAAGGAGATGTAGAAAAAAGGCTCTTTGAAGAATGTGATAAGGAATTAAAAAATATTTTTAATATTAAAGATTCTAAAGATTTAGGAGAATATAAGACCTTACTATATGCAAAGTTTAATGGGATAAAATTGTTATCTTCACAAGATACAACGGTTTGGAGATTTGTAACAGAATCTATATATTTTAATGATATTGATTGTATTACTATTCAAGATTTGGCTTATTTAATTTATTTAAATGCTAATAAAAAGAAAGATAGAAGATTGGGGAAAAGTTTATACAATTACTTCGGAAGAAAAGAACACTCATTTGATAGTTTTAAAAGATATATGGAGAGAAATAATAATGAAATTCCTAAATATATTGAATTTGAAAATATTAGAATAGGAAATTACAATCAATTAGTTGAAGGATATGCTGAGTTTTATAGTAAAGAGAGTTTTGGTAGTAAGGAAGAAATAGAAGAAGAAATAGTAAATGTGGCAAGAAATAATCCAGCTACATGTTTAAATTGCTTATATTCAAGGATACATGAAAGAAATGTTGATTACAATAATAGAATTTGTAGCCTAAATTATAATTTATCTGATGATAAATGCTTAGAAGTAAGAGAAGATTTTTCAGAAAATATAAGGAAAAGAACAGTAGAAGATTAGTTAAATTTTAATAATAGTAAATGTGCAATAGATACTATGAAAACCTCCATCTATATATGAGATGGAGGCTATTTTACAGTTAAGTTTATTATTCACTAAAAGCTTCAGTAGATTCAACCTTCTCTGTACATCCACAAGGAGGTTTTTTGTTGATTTGATCTGGGAATAATTGTGGAAATGTTGAACATATTGGAGCAGTTTCAGCTGAAAGCTTAGGGAATCCAGTAGATAGTACACATAACTGAACTGGAACAACAATTTTTTTCTCGCAAGTTACACATAAAGCGATAATTAGATTTGCTTTTACAGTACCAGTTACAGGACAGATTACAATGTCTCTCATAATACTATTGGTTGCTAGTCTTGTTTCGCAGCTTAAATTGCAGAATTCAGCAAAGCGTGGAAGAAATGCCGTATTAAAAACAGATGGCATACATAATTCGAAGAAATTGGTTAAAACAAGAGGTGCACATTCTCTTGCGATTGGTACATTTGTATATAGTGTAACTTGACATTCTTTATCACAATCATCAGTAAATAATGCATCTATTTCTACAACCACATCACCTGTGATTTTAACATTTTGAGTACCAAAGATAGGGGTACCCTTAAATTCTTCATCACAATCTCTTGTATTGGTATATAATATTTTTTCAGAAGCAGTTCCATCAGGACCTATTACAGTAATAGGTTTTCCATTTCCGTCTTCTACAAATTCTGCTCCAGAAATGGTTGTTAAAGGCTTTACAATCAAGTTTCTCTCATCATTAATATCAGCTGGATTGAAGAATTTTCTACATCTGATATCTAAAATTCTAGTAATCCTTGCTCCTCTTCCTAAAGCAGGTTTGAATTCTTGACCTGAAATAGTTCTTAATCCTTGCAAATTAAATAATGCAGCATCGTAAACTTTTTGAACATATAAGGATTCAGCCCGAACCTTTCTAAGTGTTCCATCAAATTCACAACCAGTATTTGCAGTACAGCATTTATCTGTAAGGGACATGGTAAGTGGTCCTGAATTTTGATTACATGTCATAGTTGTAACCCCCTTTTATTTTTCTTGTAAATGTCTTTTACACTGCTAGTATATTCATGCGAAAAATCATCTGTTACACTTTTAATACAAATTTGTCATATATTCTTATGTACTTCAATATGATAATAAGAAAGAAGCTTTTAATTTTGACTAATTTGTATTTAGGATGGTGAGAGTATGTCCTTTGCAAATCAAAGAAATATTTTAATTCACGATCGTCTAGGAAATTTATATAATTTCCGATGGCATGAAGAAAAAATTATATATACATATTTTGACAAGTATTTAAAGGAATATGAATCAGATACACTTGTTGATGATTGTACATTAGAATATGATGCAGTCATAGATGAAGAAAATAATGTATATTTTGCATACCACAGAAAAGATGGAAAACTGGTTTTAATGTTTTTGAAAAACGGTTTTTGGCATAAAAATCTTTTAGGAGGAGATAGAACTTTAAATATTTTCAATCTAAATTTATTCATATATAATCAACAAGTACATATGATTTATTGTATACCTGCAAATGAAAATAATATGTGTTATAGAATATATCACCATTATTATAAGAACCAAGAGTGGAAAACATTTGTTGTGCAGGATATTAAAAGAAAAAAATTATTAAATCCATTTCAAATTATACAAAATGAAAAGAATTTAATAATAGGATTTTATGATTTTTTAAATGATGAAGAACAAATATACATCAAGGAATTTGATCAAAAAAATGAACAGTGGCAAAATGCTCTGCAACTTACTTCAAGCAAGAAAGAAAAATTATATCTAGATATGTTCATGACAAAAAATAAAATTTTACATATTACATATTCAGAATATTTCCAAGGAAATCTTGTTATTAAATATGAAAAATATAAATTTGAAAATAATAAAGCAATAAGACTAATAGAAAAGGTCTTATCCAATCCTTCTAATTGTTCAAATGCTACTTTTATTCAGCAAGATGAAAAGCTTTGGATTGTATGGACGGAGTATGAACAGGTAGTTAGTTGTTTTACAGAGGATGATGGTGAAAATTGGAGCAAACCATACTTGTGGAAAGAATCAAAAAAAATAGATTTTTTCAGGTATAAGTTTAATACAAATGATGAGGATATAAAGAAGGATTATCAGTTTAACTATACTTTTGGGAAAGGTTATCCTGAATTTTCATTTATAGGATTTGGGCCTCTTGAAAATGTAGAGATAATTCCTCGGAAAATAAATTCTAATAAAAATATTAAGGATATAGTAAAGGGGCAAGAAATAAAAGATCAAGAAATACAGATAAAAAAAGAAAAGTTTTTTAAAAAAGAGTTATATGAATTACAAAAAAGTATAAAGATATTAGAGGATAAATTAAAAAGCGTTGAAGATTTAGAAGAAAGGTTGAAAACGATAGAAGAAAAAATTACAAGTGTTGAGAATTTAGAAGAAAGAATAAAAAATATAGAAGAGTATTTTAAGAGAAGAAGGAGAGGATTATTTAGATAGAAAGAAATAAAAAAGGATAGCTAACAAGGGTAAGGGATATAATTTCCTTACCTTTTTTTAAATTGTGATAACAATTTGATTAATATAAAAAAGGATTCTAACGTAAGCTAGAATCCTTAATTCAATGGTGCCGAAGGTGGGACTCGAACCCACACGGAGTCGCCCCCACCGGATTTTGAGTCCGGCGCGTCTGCCAATTCCACCACTTCGGCTTATCTTGTGACAAGAATTATAATAACACAAATCGAAAAGGAATGCAACAATATATTAAAAAAAATATAAAAGAAGTTTAAAGTTATTATTATGTAAAAAATGTTAAAAATAAATGAAAATTCTGGCTGTTTCTTGAAGAATGCAAAGGATTATGGTAAACTCATTTTATGATAAAAATTTAGAGATGAGCATAATTAATAAAATTGCCGTAGGCAAAAAAATATAATGACAAAATTATGTAGATTTCTAAGAGTAAAATATAAAAAATGCAAAAGTAAGAAATTGGAAAATAAAAATAGACATAGCTATAGTGTGAAAAGAAAAATTGAATTTAAATTAAACTTTAAGTTATGCTACTTTTTTATATCCCGTTAGGGATTTAAGCTTGTCGATGCATCCATCTTTAATAGAGCACTAGCTAAAGCAAGTAAAGATATCTCCTTAGCCTCTAGAGAGTAGTCTTATTATGATAAGATAAAATTGTCGAGGGGGAAAAGATTATGTCAAGCAAAAGAAAATGAAAAAAGTGGTAAAGGAGTTTTTTTGAAGATGGGATTCAAGAAGAAAAATGAAAATAGTATTGTATTATGCAAAAAAATTCAAATACACCCTACAAAAGGACAAATAGCAGATATAGAAAGAGATAGCTTTTTATGTAAACTCCTTTATAATACTTATTTAGCTCAAAGAAAAGAATATTATACTTGTTACAATAAAAACATGAAAATGACAGAACAGAGAAGTCAAATTAAGCTACTACGTGAGCAAAATACAGATTATGCAAAAGTATATGCAAAACATCTTCATGCAGTTTGTATGGATTTAGCAGTAGATTATGATAATTGTGTTAAAAAAAGAAGTAAAGGAGAAAAAACTAGACTTCCTCGATATAAGGATAAGGATTATTTTTATCCACTTAAAACACCTAAACAATATGTGAAAATAAAAGAAGATAGAATTAAATTAGGTTTTTATGAAATAAAAGTAGATGTTAATGAAATACCAACAAATTATGGAGAGGTTTGGATTATTAAAGCTAGAAACAAATATTTAATTTCTGTGTCTTATGAAGTTAACAAAAAAGAAAACAATAACAATAATATTTTGGCAATAGATTTAGGGATTTCTAAATTTGCAACAGGTATAAATCAAAATGGAGAAGTTATTGAAATTATAAACCCAAGATATGATAAGTATTGGAATAAAAAAATAGATAAAATAAGGTCAATGAGAGATACAAAGAAAAAGGGTAGTGGAAGATATAAAAAATTAACTAAGACTTTAAAAAGATTATATGAGAAAAGAAGGAAACAACAAGAGCATTTTATTCATACTATAACAAAATATTTAGTCTTAAATAATAAAGAATTAATTCTTGGAGATTTATCACAAGAGCAAATGATTAAAAAATCAAATTTAATAAAATTAAACAGAAGTATAAAAGAAAATTGGGGGTTAGGTAAATTCAAGACATTTTTAACATACAAGGCAAAATTACATGATGTTAAAGTGGTTTATATAAATGAAGCTTATACCTCTAAAACTTGTTCAAATTGTGGTAATCGAAAGAGCATGGAATTATCAAAAAGAGTTTATAAGTGTACGTGTGGTATGACATTAGATAGAGATATTAATTCAAGTATTAATATTTTTAATAAACACAATAAAAATAAAGCACTGAATTATAAGAATATAAACCAAGTAACTACTCTACATTTTCATTTTGGAAAATTAGTTGCTTGATTTTAAGAAAGGAAGTGAACAAAAGTACCGTTGGCTTGCGGTATAGCATTGTAGAGAAATGCTATTATGTACACTAATATTTGTAAAAATATTGAGTGTATGAATAAAATCTATAATTTTCATATATTTATTAAGATTTTTATAGATTTTATAAAGCTGAAAGTAGTGGATCCAATTACTCATGGAGTTATTGGTCTTGCAATATCTGCATATAGTGGAGATCCAGTAGCATTTACGAATCCTGTTTCATTAGGTTGTGCACTTGGAGCAATGTCTCCAGATATTGATATTATTGCAAAACTAAAGGGAGATTATGTTTATTTGAAGCATCATAGAGGGATATCCCATTCTATACCTGCTCTTTTTATTCTTGCAGGAATAATTACAGCAGGATTATCATTATTCTTTGCAGATTTTCAATTTTTAAGAGTTTTTATATGGACGCTGATGGGTTGCTTGTCTCATACATTATTTGATATTTTGAATTCATATGGAGCTAAGTTATTTATGCCTTTTACTAAGAGAAAATTTATGCTGGGGATTCTTATGCTTTATGATCCTGTTATTACAGTGTTGTGTTTTTTATTAATATTTGTAAAGGAAAAAACAATTGCTTTTTATTTATGTATTACGACAAGTTTTTTTGTATATCTAGGCTTAAGGTGGTTGATGAAGCAGTATGCCGAAAAAAAAGTAAAAAATTATTATCGCCACGGATATAAAATTTGCAGTGTAAATATTTTGCCAGCTCTTATGGCTTATCATAAATGGGATTTTATTGTAAGCACGAATAATTATAATATTGTAGGGCAAGTAAATTTATTTAATGGAAAAATAATTGAAAGAAAAAAATTAAAGAAATTAGAAGATGAAGAAGTTAAAATGTTCAAGGAAACAAATATTGGGAAATATTTTAGAGAGTTTACTCCTATTTATCATGTAATAAAATCGGAAGAAATGGACAATATAGTATTTAAGTTTATTGATTTACGTTATTTTTTAAGAAATGATTTTATGCATCATGCTACGGTAATTTATGACCGCGAAAAAAATATCATTCAATCATTTTTTCATCCTTATCATATTGATAAAAGTATTCCTGTGGCAGAAATGGACTAAAAGTGGCGTAGCTTGCGTCACTTTTTTTATATATTTGAAAAAATAGGGAACTTTATATAAGCTATAATCGTCTAAAAAGAGAATTGCTGTAAGAAGAAAGGAGGGACGTATTATGATTAAAACTGTAAACGAACTAATCGATCAAAGTCAACAAGGCGATATTAAAAGCTTTGAAGCTTTGATAAAGGATCATCAAAAGCTAGCATTTAATATTGCATATAGAATGTTGGGAAATATAGAAGACGCAAAGGATGCAACACAAGATGCTTTTATAAAAACCTATCGATCATTACATAAATTTAAGAGAGAAAGTAATTTTTCTACATGGTTGTATAGAATTGTAACAAATACTTGTTTAGATGTGTTAAGGAAAAGAAAATTACAAAAAACATATTCTTATGACTGTCAGATTGATACAGAAGATGGAGATATTATCAGAGATTTGCCAGATGCAACTAATTTGCCTGAAGATATGGTTGCAAAAAGAGAATGCCAAAGAAATATTCAAAATGCTATCAATTGTTTGTCAGAGGATCATAAAACGGTAATTGTATTAAGAGATATTAAAGGTTTTTCTTATGAACAGATTAGTAAAATATTAGATTGCTCAGAAGGAACGGTAAAATCAAGAATTAGTAGAGCAAGACAGTCATTAAAAAGAATTATGGAAAAGAATAGGGAACTTTATGATGAGTCTTACGTCAAATTATAGAAAGGAGGGATCTTATGAGATGTATGGAAATGGAAGAGATGATATCTCTTTATATAGATGATATATTAGATAAACATACAAAAGATATGTTAGATAAGCATTTAAAAGAATGTAAAGAATGTAGAAGTGAATATGAGAATTTAATGAGGCAGATTGATTTATGCAATAAACTTCCAATGGTTGATTTGCCAGAGGGCTTTGAAGACGATTTGCATGAAGCTTTATTAAAGGTCAATGAAGAAAATGAAACTTTAGATAAAAAAATAAATGTAGAGTCAATTTCTCTTAAGAAAAAGAATAAAAAGTTTAGTTGGAAGGTATTTTCTTCGATTGCGGCAGTATTTATTATACTAATTATATCTATTTCAACATTGAGTAGTATGAATATGGGTAAGAAAGAAGAAATAATTAAAGGATCAAAAGAAAATATAATGGAGATAAAACAAAGTATTGATGGTTTTGCTACACCTAACAAAAATGAAGTTGCATTAGATAATAGTGAATTTCGTGGTAATAATGCTAAAAGTATTAAAACGCTTAGGGGTAGCTCTAAAATTAATACTGTATCAGAAAAACAAGTAATAAAGTCAAATGAAAGAAAAATTATCAAGAGTGCTTATGTAGAGCTTGATATAGAGAATTATGATAAAAAATTCAATGAAATTATAAATATGACAGAAGCTATGGGAGGATATATTGAGGATTCAAATACTGCATACAGTCATTATGTTCCCGAAAAAGTGGAGACTTCCTTAAAAAAAGGAAATATAACAGTGCGTGTCCCAGAAGACAATTTTATAAGTATGGTAGAGAAAGTGAAAGAATTGGGAACAGTTACAAATTTTTCTATCAATGGCCAAGATATTACACAAATGTATAGAGATACTGCTAATGAAATAGAAAATCTTAAAATTCAAGAAAAAAGACTTCGAGAAATTATGAAAAAAGCCAATAATGTAAAAGATGTTCTAGAAGTAGAGAGAGAACTGACAAGGGTTCGTGGAGAACTTAATAGATTGACGGGTAATATTAAGAGATGGGATAACCTTGTTAGTCTTTCGAGTATTCATATATCCTTGAATGAGATTATTCATAAGGATAAAAAGATTCAACAGGTAGATCATTATATACTGGATAAAGCAAAAAAAGGATGGATTAGCACTGTAAATCATATTGTGGATTTTTTTGAAAAAAGCTTTGTTCTATTTGTAAGCATATTACCTATTATCTTATTAATAGGGGTTATTGGAATACCTATAATATATGTTATTAAAAAACTTCAAAACAAATAATCTCAAAAAAACAGGTCTAGTAAGAGACTTGTTTTTTTTAGTGGGAATTTTTTTATTTTCTAATTATATTTACTATTAATGTTGCAATGTTTTGTTATAATAAACACATAGATAATTATTAAGAATGTAGTTATGTTTACTATATTTTGAATAAGCCTTAGAAGAAATTACAAGGAGAGGATTAGTTTGGAAGGAAAAAAAATGATTATTATAGATGGGAATAGTCTTATAAATAGGACTTTTTATGCTTTGCCAGAGCTCACTACAAAGGATGGAATTCATACAAATGCTGTTTATGGATTTGTAAATGTACTTTATAGAATATTTGAAGACTATAAACCTGATTATATGAATGTAGCCTTTGATAAGAAGGCTCCAACATTTAGACACAAATCATATGATGCATATAAGGCTGGAAGAAAAAAAATGCCTTCAGAGCTTTCGGAACAGCTCCCTATATTAAAGGAGATATTAGATGCATTTAACATTAATAGAGTAGAGATTGAAGGGTTTGAAGCAGATGATTTAATTGGTACTATTGCAAGATTTTGCGAAAATAAAAATGTTTATTCTTATATAATTACAGGAGATAGAGATGCTTTGCAATTAGTTTCTGATAAAACGAAAGTGTTAATTACAAAAAAAGGAATTAGTGAATTAGAGGAATATGGTGAAGAGGAGGTTTTTGAAAAATATGGTGTAACGCCTAGAGAATTTATTGATTTGAAGGGTCTTATGGGAGATAAATCAGATAATATTCCAGGTGTTCCTGGTGTTGGTGAAAAGACAGCAACAAAATTGATAAAAGAATTTAAAAGTATTGAAAACTTATTGAAGAATATTGATAAGATTTCTAAAAATAAGCTGAGAGAAAAATTAGAAGAATATGCACAGCAAGCTGTATTGAGTAAAAAGCTAGCAACTATTATTACGGATGTGCCTGTTGAAATGTCATTAGAAGAGTTTAAAATGAAAGAGCCAGATAGAAAAAAATTGGTGGATTTATTTAATCGTTTAGAGTTTAGAAAATTGATGGATAAGGTTAAGCCTAAGGATGCACAAACAGAGAATAAAAAGAACAGTGTAAAAACTAAGATCATTCATTCTATAGAAGAATTAGAACCATTAAAAGAAAAGATCAGAAAAAACGGAGAGTTTTGTTTTAAAATATTTAGTGATCATATAGATTTGAGAAATGATAAGATTTTTGGAGTACATATTATAGTAGGAGATGAAAGCTATTTTATAGACATAAAGGGCGATTTAAAACTTTTAGAAGAGATGAAAGATGTTTTTGAAGATATAAATATAAAAAAATATGGACATGAAACAAAGAAGGATATGATTCTTTTAAAAGAAAACAATATTTCTTTAAATCGTGTAGATTTTGACTCAGCAGTTGCATTATATTTAATTGAACCAACGAGAAAATCATATGAAATTAGTTATATGGCATATGAATACTTCAATGAGGATATTTTTAGTGAAGAGGATTTATTAGGAAAAGGTAAGAAAAAGATAGGTTTGGATCAAGTACCTATAGAAAAACTAATAGCATATGGCTTTGGCTTTTGCAATACAGTCAGAAAGCTTAAGAAGCTTTTTATAGAAAAATTGAAGGAATATAATCTTGAAAAACTATATTATGAAGTGGAGTTACCTTTAATTGAAGTGCTAGCGGCTATGGAGTTTGAAGGCTTTATGGTAGATAAGGAAAAACTTAATGAATTAGGAAAGGTATTAGATGAAAGAATAGAGAATCTTAAAAAGGAAATATTTCATGAAGCAGGAGAAGAATTTAATATCAATTCTACAAAGCAGTTGGGAGAAATTTTGTTTAATAGACTTGGTTTGCCACCTATAAAGAAGACGAAAACAGGGTATTCTACTAATGCTGAGGTTTTGGAAAAGTTATATGATAAGCATAATATTATTCCTAAGATTATAGAATATAGACAAATGGTAAAATTAAAATCTACTTATGTAGATGGATTAATGGCTGTGATTAATCAAACGACTAAAAAAATTCATTCTAGCTTTAATCAAACAGTTACTGCTACTGGAAGAATTAGCAGTACAGAACCTAATCTTCAGAATATACCTATAAAGCTTGATGTAGGAAGAGAAATTAGAAAAGTATTTGTTCCTACAAATGAAGAATATTTATTGTTAGATGCTGATTATTCACAGATAGAATTAAGAATATTAGCTCACATATCTAAAGATCATAATTTAATAGAAGCATTCCATAAGGAGCAGGATATACATGCAGCAACTGCTTCTAAGGTTTTTAATGTACCAATAGATGAAGTTTCACCCCTTCAAAGAAGCAGGGCAAAGGCTGTAAATTTTGGGATTGTATATGGAATGAGTGATTATGGATTATCAGAAAATCTTCATATAACAAAAAAAGAAGCTCAAAAATATATAGATGAATATTTTGATAAATATACAGGTGTAAAAGAATATATGGACAATATTGTAGTAGAAGGAAAAGAAAAAGGATATGTAACGACTATTTTAAATAGGAGAAGATATATCCCAGAATTAAAGGCTAAAAACTATAATATACGTTCTTTTGGGGAAAGAACAGCGATGAATACACCTATTCAAGGAAGTGCTGCAGATATAATAAAAATAGCTATGATTCGAGTGTATAACGAATTGAAAAATAAAAACTTAAAGTCAAAATTAATTTTGCAAGTACATGATGAATTGATTGTGGAGGTTCATAAAGATGAAATTGAGCAAGTAAAAAAAATATTAAAAGAGGAAATGGAAAGTGCTATTAATTTAGAGGTGCCATTAAAGGTTGATATGCATATAGGAAATAGCTGGTATGAAACAAAGTAAAGAAAGGAAGTAGCTTGATGAAGGTAATAGGACTTACTGGTGGAATTGCTTCAGGAAAAAGCACAGCTTCAAATATATTAAAAGAATTTAAAATTCCTGTGATTGATGCAGATATTATTGCTAGAGAAATTGTTATGCCTGGAAAAGCTGCTTTAAATGAGATTAAAGCTGTTTTTGGTGAAAAAGTAATTACGGAAGATGGTCATTTAAATAGAAAAGAATTAGGAAAAATTGTTTTTTCAGATGAAGAAAAGCTAAAAAAGTTAAACGATATTACCCATAAAAGAATAATAAAAGAAATTATTAATAGGATAAATATATATGGAAAAATGAATACATATCCTGTTATAATAATAGATGCACCTCTTTTGATAGAACAACATATGGAAGAATTAGTAGATGAAGTTTGGCTAGTTACAGCTAGCAAAGCAGTACAGCTTAATCGTTTAATGAATAGAGATAAAATAAGTGTTGAAGATGCATTAAAGAGAATGAAAACGCAAATGTCTACTGAAGAAAAAAAGAAATATGCAGATGTTATTTTAGATAATAATAAAGATATTAATCATTTGAAGCGACAAATAGAGAAACAATTAAAAAGAATAAATAGCTAATTTGTGGAGGGATGTTTTTGATTTATATTGATTTAAGAGAATATAGGAAGTTACTTTTTATAATCGTTATTGTTATGACAGTAGGAGTAGCTTTGACTAATACAAATTGGCTATTAAAAATACTATATCCTATACACTATTGGGACCTTATAGAAAAATATGCAAAGGAATATGAATTAGATCCGTATCTTGTTGCAGCAATTATTAGAACAGAGAGTAAATTTGATGAGAAAGCAAAATCTAATAAAAATGCACGAGGGCTTATGCAGATATCTGAAGTAACTGGACAATGGGCTTCAGAGGAATTAAGAATTGATGATTATCATGAAGAAATTTTATATATTCCTGATATAAATATTAAAATAGGATGTTGGTATTTATATAAATTAAAAGAAGAATTTAATGGTAATTTGCAATTGATACTAGCTGCATATAATGGTGGAAGTGGAAATGTAAATAAATGGCTGAAAGATCCTAAATATAGTGATGAAGGTGAATTTTTAAGAGATATTCCTTTTCCTGAGACAAAGGCATATGTAAAAAAGGTTATGAAAAGTTATAAGGTTTATAGGATTATATATAGATAACAGGATATAACTTGTTATCTATATATTTATATAGGGATATAAGGATTTTGTTGAATAAAGTCTACAAGTAATTTATAATGATTATGTTAAACAAATCATACATACAAATAATAAATATAGGGGAGAAGTAATGAGTCAAGAATATTTAGGAAGTATTACGCTGCTAGTTTTATTGATACTAGCTATGGTGGGGAAAAACAATTCTTTAGCTTTAGCTGTAAGTGGGTTAATATTTTTGTTGTTATTAGGGAAAATGGGAGAAGAGGTAAAAGGTTTTTCTCACTCTATATTAATGTTTTTAAATAATTATGGATTAAAGATAGGTGTTATTATATTGATGATGGGTGTTCTTGCACCATTTGCATTAGGAGAATTAGATATTATATCAATGCTTTATAGCTTTAAAACTTATAAGGGATTTATAGGGATTGTTGCAGGGATACTAGTAGCTATATTAGGATCACGAGGAGGATATTTGCTTGATGTAGAACCTACTATTGTTACATCTGTAGTGATTGGAACTATATTTGGAATTGTAGTTTTTAAAGGTTATCCAGTTGGACCACTTATTGGATCAGGTATTGCATATTTTATGATTTATATAATAGAAATTTTCATGAAAAAATAGAAAGGAATGAGATTAAATGAAACATATGACAAGCCTTGAGGATATTAAAGACATAAAAATTAGTAAAGAAAGGTTAATACACTCAAGTAATCATGAAGAAATTCTATCAGGACTTACTACAGATGTTTATTTTTTAAGAACATTAGATATTTTAAGATATATGAAGCTTGATACAGAGATTGTAACAGCTGAAATTTTTGCTAGAAAACCCGGTATATTTGTAGGTATAGAAGAAGTAAAAAATATGTTAAAGGATAAGGCTGTTGAAGTATGGGCTATAGAAGAAGGAGAAGAATTTGAAGCAAAAGATACTTTAGTTAGAATTAAGGGTCCATATAAAGAGTTTGGTGTTTTGGAAACGGCAATGCTTGGGAGTCTAGCAAGTGCTAGTGGATGGGCTACGGCAGCAAGAAGAATAAAAGAAGCATGTGGAGAAAAGACTTTTCTTTGTTTTGGTGCAAGACATGTGCATCCAGCAGTTGCACCAGTAATGGAAAGAGCTGCTTTAATTGGAGGAGCAAATGGTGTAAGCTGTGTATTAGCAGCAAAGATTATGAACATAGAAGCATCAGGAACACTTCCTCATGCAGCTATGTTGATAGCGGGAGATACACTTGATGTTGCAAAGGTTTATGATGAAGTTACGCCAGAGTCTCATAAAAGGATTGTGCTAGTAGATACATTCAAAGATGAAGTCGAGGAAAGTTTACGTATTGCAAAAGCTTTAGGAGATAAGCTATTTGGTATTCGATTAGATACACCAAGTGAAAGAGGAGGAGTTACTCCTTATCTTGTAAGAGAATTAAGAAGCAAACTGGATATTAATGGATATAATCATGTTAAAATATTTGTATCTGGAGGATTGACACCAGAGAAAATTAGAATATTATCTGAAGCTGGTGCAGATTCTTTTGGAGTAGGTAGTTATATATCAGGGGCTCCTGCAATTGATATGACTATGGATATAAAAGAAGTAGGAGGAGAAGCTGTTGCCAAAAGAGGAAGAATTCCAGGGATAGTTGAAAATAGCAAATTAAAGAGAATTCTTTAGATAAAATGTGGAGGAATTTTGGTGAATGGAATAAAAAATGTACTATGCTTTTTCTTTATTATGATTATTTTATCAGGATGTATGGATAAGAATATAGAAATGGAACAAAATGAAAATGAGCCTGTGCAAATAGGAAAACCAGTATTTGGTGGTGAATTATCTATTCCTATCATTCAGTTTGATACATTAAATCCTATTTTAAATGATAATAAAAGTGTTTATTATTTAAATAAATTGATTTATGAGGGCTTAATAAGGCTAGATAAAAATTTAGATGCTAAGCCTGTATTGGCTGAGAGCTGGAATGTTTCAGATGATGGAAAGGAATGGATTTTCAAATTAAGAGATGATGTGTTTTGGCATGATGGAAAGCCTTTTACATCAGAGGATGTAAAATTTACAATTGATTCTATGAAGATTAATATAATTGGAAAAGAGTCTATATATAATGAACTTGTAAAGCATATAAAAAATACTAAGATTTTAAGTAAAGATAGTATAAAGATTGAATTTGATAATGCAATGAACAGTTGGATTGAGTTGTTTACTTTTCCAATTATTCCAAAACATCAGTTTCAAACAACTAGAAGGGTATACGATGCAGTTAATATAAAGCCTATTGGAACAGGTCCTTATAAGGTTGAAGCTTATAATAAATTTAAAAGTATAAAGTTAATTGCAAACGATGCTTATTGGGGGAAAAAGCCTTATATTGCTTCAATTATTGCAAAACGTGTGCCGGATAAAGAGGCTGCGTTAACTCTTGTTGAAGCAGGTGAGCTTGATGGGGCATCAGCAACGAATTTTGATTGGGAAAAGTATAGTGAAAATAAGTCTTTAAAGATTTATGAATATGTAACAAAGGAATATGAGTTTTTAGGATTTAATTTTCGCAATAAAATGCTTCAAGATAAAAATATTAGAAAAGCATTAGGATATGGTATTGATAGACATGCCATTATAAATGAAGTATATTTAGGTCATGCTACTGTAGTAGATGCACCTGTTTATCCAGATAGCTATTTATATGATGAGGAAGAAAAAAAGTTTGGAAAAGATCTATTGATAGCAAGAAAGCTATTAAAAGAATCTGGTTGGGAAAATAGAGATAAAGATGTATGGTTTGAAAATGAATTAGGTCAAGAACTTAGGTTGCATTTACTTGTAAATAGAGATAATGCTCAAAGATTGAAAGCTGCTAAAATGATTTCAGATCAGCTTAAAGAAATAGGGATAGATATTATTATTGATCCAGTTGACTGGAAAGAATATGAGAGAAGAGTAAGAAAAGGCCAGTTTGATATTGCTTTAGGTGGTTGGCAATTATCTGATATACCAGATCTTCGTTTTATTTTTCATTCAAGCTTTATAGGAAATACAAACTTTATTAGGTATAGTAATCCTGATTTAGATAAACTATTGAATGAAGCTGCTTTTATAAAGAATAAACAATTGAAAAAAAAGAAATATAAAGAGATACAACATTTTGTAGTAGATGATTTGCCATACTTTAGTTTATATTTTAAAAATAGTTCAATTATCATGAAGCAATATGTTAAAGGAGATATACTTCCTAAACCAAATAATATATATAATAATATAGAAAGCTGGTATATGAAAAAATAGAGTCTAGATATTCATTAGTCATGACAAACGCATTTAATTATTTTTGATTAAATAATTATATTTTTCTAATTGAATAGATTTAGAAATGCGTTTGTTTTGACTATGGGATTATAGGATATTGACAATGAATAGGCATGATGCTATACTGATATAGTAATATGCGAGAGTGCTGGAATAGGCAGACAGGCACGTTTGAGGGGCGTGTGTCGATTGGCGTACGGGTTCAAGTCCCGTCTCTCGCACCAAAAATTGTTAGCTACTCAATTATGAGTAGTTTTTTTTTACCAATTTTATTTTTTTATTCAATGAAGGATTTTATGTTTTTATGTAGAAATGTATTAAAGGCATATATAACGGCAATAATTATTAAGGGTAAACAGATGCTCATGTATATAATAATGTTATAGGGGGATCACAAATGATTAAATTTATGAAATATTTCTGTTTGATGGTATTGTGTAATTTGCTGATGATTTCTTTTGTCTATGGAGAAGGGAAAAACGATGGTATAGTAATAGGGAATCATGTAAATGTTAGACAGGAACCTAAAATGACATCAGCTGTTTTAAGTACTTTAAGGTTAGGAGAATATGTACATATTCTAAAAAACAGTGGAGAATGGTATGGTATAGCATTAGGTGATGGAAAGCTTGGATGGGTACATAATCAATTAGTTATTGTTGTAGATAAGGAAAAAGATTTTATTAAAAAAGGGATTGTAACAGCTAATGCTTTAAATATCCGACAACAGCCAGATATTGCTTCAAGTAGTATAGGAAAGTTATTTGCTGGTACAGAAGTAACAATAATAGATCAAAAATCGGATTGGTATGGCATTGATATTGACAGAGGCAAAGGTTGGGTTCATTCAGATTATATAAAGATAAAGCCTAATTATAAAATAGCAAAGATTACAGGAAATCATGTGAATGTAAGAAAAGCTCCTTCTTATACAGGAGAAATTGTAGGAACTTTAAATTTGGATAACTATGTGCAGGTAAAAGATTTTAAAGATGATTGGTTTAATATTATTCTGAAAGAGAATCGAGAAGGTTGGGTATATAAAGATTATTTAACTATTGTATTAAAAGATGTATCTGCTTCAAGAGGTAAGGACAGGTCTTCTTTAGGTATGAAGGTAGCAACTATTGCTAATGCTCAATTAGGTAAAAAATATGTATATGGAGCTAGTGGACCTAATACTTTTGATTGTTCAGGATTTACATCTTATGTATACAGAAAAATAGGAATAAAGCTTCCTAGAACATCTAGAGGACAAGCGACAGTGGGACAAAAAGTATCAAAGAGTGATTTAAGAATAGGTGATTTGGTATTCTTTGATACGAATGGGTCTAATAATGGGAAAATTAGTCATGTAGGTATATATATAGGGAATGGAAAGTTTATACATGCATCTTCAGGAAGGAAAAGAATTCTTATAACAGATTTAAATAATGATTCTTATTATAAAAGAGCATATGTTAAAGCTAGAAGATTGTTCTAAAAAACCCTACTGTTTTTACAGTAGGGTTTCAAAATTTTTTGTAGAAGTTATATGGTCATAGCTTTTTTTAAATTGCAGAACTTTATCTACATAGTTTTTGGTTTCTTTGAAAGGTGGAACGCCTTTATATTTATCTACGTTATTAGGACCAGCGTTATACGCAGCTAAAGCTAGTTTTGTATTTCCATTATATCTTGTCAACATGCTACGTAAATATTTAGTACCCCCATAGATATTTTGTACAGGGTCTAAAGGATTTGTGATACCTAGCCCTAAAGATGTTTGAGGCATTAACTGCATAAGTCCTTGTGCACCTGCTTTAGATAGAGCGCTTTTATTAAAATTTGACTCTGCTTTAATGACAGCTTTTACTAAATTTGGGTCGACATTAAATTTTTTAGAAGCAGCTTCAATGAGAGAATCATATGCAGTAGAAGAGATATCTTGAGATTTCACATTTTGGATTTTTTCATTTAGTATATCATTAAAATCTGATGTGGCTTTGTGTTTATTTAAATTTATATTAATAGGTAATCTACTTTGAATTTGAGCTATTTTATGATCAAGTATTTTTTGAATAAGATTATTAGGCATGGCAAAGACTCCTTTTCATATAATATAAAAAAATATACTATATTAAGTATCGGATATATTTTATATTTGTTTAGAAGAAAATGTAATTCATTAGAAATTATTTATGATTTGTAATATAGAAAAATGAAAAAAGAATAAGAATTATTCTTGAATCAAAAGGAAATAACATTTAGTTTGTAGAAAATATTCTTTAAAGGGGGCGAAGAAATGAGACAAACAAGAGTGAAGATTCGAAGAAAAAGTATGGGAAAAAAAATTACTTTTACAATTATAATTATATTTTTATTTAGTTTGTCTATATTAATAGGCTATTTAGGTACGAAATATGTGATTCTGCCGATGATTTCTTCTAATGAAATAGGAATAGAAAAAAATAATAAAAATAAAGGAATAAAAAAAGTAGTTAAAATGCAAGAAGAAATATCAGAAGCATCTAAGGAAGAATCAGAAAAAAACAATAAAACAAAAAAGATAGATAAAGCTACAAATGAAGGATATACAAATACCTTTGAAATAGAAGGAATTGATATATATAGTGTTCAAGTTGGAAGCTTTAAGACAAAACAAAATGCACTATCTTTAGTTAAGGAATTGAATAGCAAGGATATAGGAGCCTATATTTGGGATAATGATGGATATAAAGTAATAACTATGTCAATGTTAGATAGGAAAAGTATTGATAATATTCTACCAAATATTAAAAAACAATATACAGAAGCATTTGTTGTAACAAGAAGGGTTTCTTCAAAATCAATATCATACAAAAAAGAAGATTCTGCATATATAGATACTTTAGAAGGTCAGATAAAAAAGTTAATGGAAGTATTTAAAGCATTGGCTGAAAATATAAAGCAATCACAAAACAGTCAAATAGATATGGAACTAGCCAAAAAGCATATAGATGATTTAAAAGAGATTCAAGGGCGATTAAGAGGTGAAAATCCACCTGTTCAGATGAAAGCTATGCATAATGGACTTATAAAGTTAGTAGCTGATTTGATACAGGAGTTAGAAACAGCAGAAAAGAATGATAAAAAGTTATTTTTAGGGATACAAAACGCTTTTATAAAAGGAGTGTACCAATATTCATATTTTTTAGACAATAATGAATATTGAGGGGGATTTGAATGAAAATTACTAAAATCATGGAATTGTTAAATGCTGAATGCCTAGTAGGAGAAAATTTATTGGATATGGAAGTAGATCAAGCCTTTGGATGTGATTTAATGAGTGATGTGCTAGCTTTTATCAATGGAAAAACTTTATTGCTTACAGGTCTTACGAATCTACAGGTAATAAGAACAGCAGAAATGACAGATATTAATACAGTGGTTTTTGTACGAGGGAAAAAACCTGTTAAAGAAGCTATTGAATTAGCTAAAAAAAATAATATGATATTGCTTAGTACAAATCACATTCTATATACTGCTTGTGGAATACTATATGCTAATGGACTCAAAGGTATTCCTAGCAGGGGAGGAGCGTAGGTTTTATGGTTAATGAACAAGAGAAAAATAGTATTAAATTAGAATATGAGATTATAAAAGATGATTTTTCAAGAGCTGGGGAAGCATCAAGCAATATTAAAAAAGTTCTTAGACAGCTAGGAATTGATTCAAAAGCTATTAAGAAGATAGCCATTGTTACATATGAGGCTGAAATGAATATAGTGATCCATTCAGAAGGAGGAAAAATAACTGTATTGATAAGTCCTAATGCTGTAGAGATTGTTGCTAGGGATAATGGTCCGGGTATAAAAAACATTGATAAAGCGATGGAGGAAGGATATTCAACTGCTTCTAATAAAGTAAGAGAATTGGGATTTGGAGCAGGTATGGGACTACCTAATATAAAAAGATATAGTGATGAATTTCATATAGAATCGAAGATAGGTGAATTTACAATATTGAAGATGAAAATATATATACAGGAGGAAGTATGATGCAGGTTAAAAATCTTATTGAAAAAGAGAATTTTAAATTAATCACAAACGATAAAGATATTTCTAAAGAAATTAAAGGTTTATATTGTTGTGATTTATTAAGCTGGGTTATGTCTCATGCTAAAGCAGGTGATGCATGGATTACGGTACAGACGCATATGAATATTGTAGCAGTAGCAAGTCTGTTGGATATTAGCTGTATCATTATCCCAGAATCTATTGAAATAGATAAGGAAACAATAGACAAGGCAAACGAAGAAAATATTCCGATTTTAAGTACAAATTTAAATAGCTATGAAATTTTTTGTAAAATGCATGAATTAGGACTAAGATAATATGAAAATAGCTATAGATTTTCATATTCATACAGCATTATCTCCTTGTGCTGATGAAGATATGACTCCTAATAACATTATAAATATGTGTATATTAAAAGGGCTAGATGCAATAGCGATTACAGATCACAATAGTGTAGAGAACTGTAGGGCGTGCATGGAGCTTGGAGAAAATAAAGGAATACTCGTCATTCCGGGAATGGAGGTTCAAACAAAGGAAGAAGTACATTTGATTTGTCTATTTGAAGATATTAATACAGCTTTAGCTTTTCAAAAATTAATATACGGTAAATTACCTAAAAAGGAAAATAACCCAAAATTTTTTGGAAGACAAATTATTTTCAACGAAAAAGATGAAGTGATAAGAGAAAATAATATGATGCTAATAGCTTCTGTCGACCTTTCTATAAATGAAGTATTTCATGAAGTATATAAGCTAAGAGGAATAATCATTCCAGCACATGTAGATAGAAGTTCTTATAGTTTAATAGGAACATTAGGATTTATTCCTGAAAAATTATCCATAAAAACATTAGAAGTGTCAAAGAGATGCAATATAAATGCATTTTTGGGAAAATACAGTATTTTTAGAAATTATCGATTTATTCAAAATTCAGATGCACATCATCTATGGGATATATTAGAGAGAGAAAGCTTTATTGAGGTGAATAAGAAAGATATAAAGAGTATTTTTGATATTTTAAGATAAATTTTTAGGGAGGTCTTACGAGTTGAGAGAATTATCCCTTCATATACTGGACATTGTTCAAAATAGTATTGCTGCAAATGCTACTTTTATTGAAATAATTATTGATGAAAATGATGAAAAAAATTGTATGACAATAGAAATTGTTGATAATGGCATAGGTATGAGTGAAGAATTAGTAAAAAAAGTAGTAAATCCTTTTGTTACGACTAGAAAAACAAGAAAAGTGGGATTGGGTATTTCATTGTTTAAAGCAGCTTGTGAAAGATGTAATGGGAAATTTCATATTGAATCTGAGTTAGGAAAAGGAACAAAAATAATTGCTAGCTTTGAAAAAAATCATATTGACCGAGCGCCTTTAGGAAATATGGTAGATACAATGATCATCATAATTTTGTCGAATGAAAAAATTGATTATTTGTACAAACATAGGATTAATAAAGAGGAGTTTGTATTAGATACAAGGGAGTTAAGAAAAGTTTTAGGAGATGTTCCACTAAGCAATACAGAAGTGATTGACTGGATAAAGCAGTATATGGTAGAGGGACTTGAGGAGTTAAGAATTAAAATTGTAAATGATAAGTTAGATTGACTTTTTTAGACATAGAAGTTAATATATAAATGTATGCTTTTAGTAAAGTTTTGTTTTAATGAGCTACCAATTTTTATGGGAAATCATGAACTGAGAGTAGTCTGTTTTTATACATTATACAGTATACAAACAGATATTTTAAAGTTTACCATAAAAAAATGTAGTGAAAAACAAAACGGTCATTGCTTGTGGTCAAAAAATTTTTAGATTCAATTTTATGAAATAAGGGGTGAATATAAATGAGTCTTTTATCCTTCAGAGGCGGGGTACATCCTCCTCATTACAAGGAAGCAACAGAAAGATGCAAAGTAGAAAAGGCGAAAGAGCCTAGTCGTGTTGTTATACCATTACAACAACACATTGGGGCACCTTGTGAAGCTTTAGTAAAGCCAGGAGACAAGGTAAAGGTAGGGCAAAAAATAGGGGAAGCAAAGGCTTTTGTTTGTGCACCTGTTCATAGTAGTGTTTCAGGTGAAGTAAAACAAGTCACAAAAATGCTTACCCCAACAGGTGAAGCAGAGTGCGTTGTTATTGAATCTGATGGTTTAAATGAACTTCATGAAAGCGTTAAACCAAAAGGAGATCTAGAAAATTTATCAGGAAAAGAAATTTTAGAAATCATTAAAGAAGCTGGTATTGTTGGTATGGGAGGAGCTACTTTCCCAACACATGTAAAGCTTTCACCACCACCTGATAAAAAAGTTGATACCATTATTTTAAATGGTGCCGAGTGTGAGCCATATTTAACTGCTGACCACAGACTTATGTTAGAAAATCCAGAAAGTATTGTTTTTGGATTAAGAGCAATGATGAAGGTGGCAAGTGTTTCCAAAGCGTATATTGGCATAGAAGATAACAAGCCAGATGCTATAGAAAGTATGAAGAATGCTGCAAAAGAATATAAAGAAATTGAAGTTGTAGGGCTTAGAACTAAGTATCCTCAAGGAGCAGAAAAACAGTTAATTTATGCTTGTACAAAAAGAGAAGTTCCATCTGGTGGACTTCCAATGGATGCGGGTGTTATTGTAAATAACGTGGCAACAGCTTCAGCTATTGGCAATGCAATTAAAACAGGAATGCCTTTAATAGAAAGAATTTGTACGATTACAGGAAAAGGCATTAAAGAACCTAAAAACTTGTTGATTAAGGTAGGTACTTCAATTAAAGAAATTATTGAACAGTGTGGTGGATATAATGGAACGCCTGGCAAGCTTATTTTAGGTGGACCAATGATGGGACTTTCTCAATATACGGACGAAATTCCTTCAACGAAGGGTACATCAGGGATACTTGTATTTACACCAGAGGAGGCAAGACTTCCTGAACCAAAAGCATGTATAAGATGTGGTAAATGCGTTGAAATTTGTCCAGCTTTCTTGCAACCACTATACATAAGTGCGTATGCTTTAAACAATATGTATGATACAGCTGAAAAATATCGTGCCCTAGACTGTATAGAATGTGGTTCTTGTTCATTTATCTGTCCTTCCAAGAGACCACTACTACAGTCTATTAGAGTTGCTAAGCGTGAGATTATAGCTAAGAAAAGAAAGAGTAAGTAATGGGAGGGAAAGAGAACATGGAGAATCGATTGATTGCATCTTCGTCTCCCCATATAAGGGCAGATGAATCAGTAAATAAAATAATGCGTGATGTTGTTATTGCGTTACTTCCTGCAACATTAGCAGGCGTATATTTCTTTAGAATGGGAGCAGTAAAAGTAATTTTAGCTGCTGTAATTGCCGCAGTATTGACAGAAGCTGCTATTCAAAAAATTTGTAAAAAGCCAGTTACAATTAATGATTGGAGTGCTGTAGTTACAGGATTATTATTGGCATTTAATATTCCAGCTAGTGCACCCTGGTGGATTCCTGTAATTGGGTCAATTTTTGCTATAGCAATTGTTAAACAAGTATTTGGTGGACTTGGTCATAACTTTATGAATCCAGCTTTAGCTGCACGTGCAATGCTACTTGCTTCATGGCCAGTTCAGATGACAGCTTGGATAAAGCCAGGAGCTGATGCTGTAAGTACAGCTACACCTTTAGGGATGCTAAAAGAAGGTACAACAGAAGCGTTTCCTTCATTAGCTGATTTAGTTATAGGAAATGTTGGAGGATGTATTGGTGAGACTTCTGCTATATTATTAATTATTGGTGGGATTTATCTTGTATATAGAGGAGTTATTACACCAAGAATTCCTGTAATATATATAGGAACAGTAGCAGTACTTATGATGATCTTCGGAGGCTTTGATGTAAATTATATGCTTACAAATGTATTTGCGGGTGGACTAATGATTGGTGCGATATATATGGCAACAGATTATGCTTCATCACCTGTAACACCAAAAGGGCAAGTGATTTTTGCACTTGGATGTGGTATTTTAACTGCAGTTATTAGAAAGTTTGGTGGATATCCAGAGGGAGTATCCTATTCAATACTTGTAATGAATGTGGCTGCACCACTTATCGATAAATATACAAGCCCAAGAGTATTTGGGGAGGTGAAGTAAATGAAAGAGATAGCTAAATTAGGAATAATTCTTTTCATTATTGCAGCTGTAGCAGCTTGTGTTCTTGGATATGTAAATGACATTACAAAAGCTCCAATTGAGCAGCAAATGATTCAAGCAAATGTTAAGGCTCGTCAAACAGTTCTTCCAGATGCTACTGAGTTTGAAGAAGTAGACAAGTCTGAATATGAAGGATATGAAAATATTATCGAAGTTTATAAAGGTTTAAAGGATGGCGAAGTAGTAGGATATACAATCAAAACAAATCCAAATGGATATGGTGGACCAGTTGAAGTAATGATTGGATTGAGTATGGATGAAGTGATTACTGGTGTAAGCATAGGAAACCATACAGAAACACCAGGACTTGGAGCAAAAGCATCAGGAGAATTCAAGGATCAATATAATGGAAAAAGCACAGAAAAAGAATTAACGGTTATTAAATCAGGAGAAGCGAAGGACAATGAAATTATGGCTATTTCAGGAGCTACTATTACTTCAAGAGCGGTAACTAAAGGAGTAAATAGTGCTATGAAATTATTTAATGAAAAGTTAAAGTAGTTTTGGAGGTGACGAGATGAAATTAGGAAAAACGTTTATGAATGGTATATTATTTGAAAATCCGATTTTTGTACAAATGCTAGGAATGTGTCCAACACTTGCTGTTACAACATCAGCTAAAAATGGTGTTGGTATGGGACTTGCAACAACAGCAGTTTTAATAGGAGCAAATATAGTAATTTCACTGCTTAAAAAGGTTATACCTAGTAAAATTCGTATACCAGCGTTTATTGTAGTTATTGCAGCATTCGTTACAGTAATAGGACTTATGCTAAAGGCTTATCTTCCTGCACTAGATAGTCAATTGGGATTATTTATTCCATTGATTGTTGTTAACTGTATTATATTAGGAAGAGCAGAAGCATTTGCATCTAAAAATTCTGTAGTAGCTTCAGCTGTAGATGGTATTGGTATGGGATTAGGATTTACAATTGCTCTTACTATATTAGGTAGTGTAAGAGAGATATTAGGAGCAGGTGCTATCTTTGGTAAAGTTTTATTTGGAGCATCTTTTCAGCCAGCTTTAATTATGATTCTTCCTCCAGGTGCTTTTCTTGCTTTAGGTTTATTATTAGCGCTTTTAAATTATATTCAATCTAGAAAAGCAATTCAAAATTAAAGGAGGGAAAGAACGTGGATGTAAAAGGATTATTTGTTATACTCGTTAGTGGTATATTAGTAAATAACTTTGTATTATCAAGATTCTTAGGGATTTGTCCGTTTTTAGGAGTATCTAAGCAAGTTGAAACAGCTTCAGGTATGGGAATGGCTGTTACATTTGTTATGACTATAGCATCGATCATCACATATTTTGTTCAGCATGCTATTTTAGAACCTTTTCATTTAGAATATTTGCAAACAATAGCTTTTATATTAGTTATAGCTGCATTGGTACAGTTTGTAGAAATGGTAATTCAAAAGGTAAGTCCAACCCTTTATCAAGCATTAGGTGTGTATTTACCACTTATTACAACAAACTGTGCAGTACTTGGTCTAACAATTTTAAATATTCAATCTAGGTTTAATTTAATTGAAACCATCGTAAATGCTATTGGAGCGGCTGTAGGTTTTTCTCTAGCGATTATTCTTTTTGCAGGAATTAGAGAGCGTCTTGAAATAGCAGATGTTCCTGCTATATTTAAAGGATTTCCAGTAGCACTTATAACAGCAAGTTTGATGGCTATTGCATTTTTAGGATTTGCTGGACTTGTGTAAAGAGGAGGGAAATGATATGGATTTATCAACAATTATAGGTCCTGTTGCCAGCTTAGGTGGAATGGGACTTCTATTTGGAGCAGGACTTGCATATGCTTCTCAAAAATTTGCAGTTGAAGTAGATCCTAGAGTAACTGCAATTAATGAAGTATTACCAGGTGCAAACTGTGGAGGCTGTGGATTCCCAGGTTGTGGAGGATTGGCAAATGCAATCGTTGAAGGAAAAGCACCTGTGAATGGATGTCCTGTTGGTGGTGCTGATTGTGCAAAAAAAATTGCTGAAATTATGGGTGTAGAAGCAGGCGACGATGTAAGAAAAGTAGCAAAGGTATTGTGCGGTGGAGATAATGCAAACTGCAAAGAAAAATATGATTATTATGGCATTCAAGATTGTAAAGCAGCAGCAATGATTGCTGGAGGAAGCAAAAGCTGTGCATATGGCTGTCTTGGATTAGGTACGTGTGTAAGTGTTTGTCAATTTGGTGCGATCGAGATTACAGATGGAAAAGTGGCAAGAATTATTCCTGAAAAATGTACGGGATGTGGAAAATGTATAGAAGCTTGTCCAAAGGATGTAATTGCTCTTGTGCCTTTTGAGCAGGATGTTATTGTGGAATGTAATAATAAGGAAAAAGGAAAAGCTGTTAAGGATAAATGTAGCGTTGGCTGTATCGGCTGTCAGCTATGCGTGAGAGCTTGTCCTTTTGACGCTATAAATTTTGAAAACAATCTTGCAACAATTGACTATGAAAAATGTAAAAACTGTATGTTATGCGCAGAAAAATGTCCTACAGGTGCAATTTATGCAAACTTTGAGAACAGAAAAAAAGCAGAAATTATACCTGATAACTGTATTGGATGTACAATTTGTGCAAAACAATGTCCAGTTGATGCAATAGAAGGTGAATTGAAAAAGGTTCACAAGGTTTTAGAGGATAAATGTATTGGTTGTGGAGCTTGTGCAGAAAAATGTCCTAAGAAAACAATTATAATGAAGTAATAAAAAGAACATGCCAAGAGGCATGTTCTTTTTATGTGGTGTGATCAGATTGTGAAATATTTACATATTACTGATGAATTTCATACTTGTCATGAACATGGCAAAATGTTAAACTTAAATTATATGATAGCATAAATATAGGTAAACAACATTAACATAAAAAAAAGAAATATATAAAGATAAGTGAATGACTTCGATAACTTTTGTAAAAAAACTTACTGAAATTTCATAAAAAATACGTTAAGAACCTTCATTGTTTGAACGAAGTGAGTTTTGAAGGTTTAGTATTTTTTCATGGAATGAAGTTTTGTTTTTTCAAAAGTTATCTGGAATGAACTATCTTTTATATTTCGTTTTGAATTTGTTTACCTATATAATCATATAATAACAACTAAAAAGTATAAATAAATGAATTATTTGGCAAAATATGAATAGATATGAGAGATGGAAATAATGACAAAATGGGATAAAATACTTATAGTATCGGTTATTTTTTTTGCGTTGATAGGAATGTTTGGACTAAAAGAAATAACTGCTAATGATAAATATTTGTATTTAATCATTGAAGTAGATGGAAAAGAGTATAAAAAGATATCTTTAGATGGATTAGATCATTCTAAAACAATAGAAATCAATACAAAATATGGACATAGTGTAATTGAAGTAGATGGTCAAGGTGCTAGATTTTTAGAATCAGATTGTAAAGATCAATTATGCGTAAAGATGGGGAAAATTACAAAAGCCAATCAAACAAGTATTTGTTTGCCGAATAGAATATCTATCAAACTTGTATCAGAAGAATCAGATGTAGATATTGTTAGCTACTAGGGAAAGGACTATATTATGAGAGTAAAAAAAATAATCTACTTATCATTGATTACAGCAATAGGTATTTCATTGCATATATTGGAGTCATCTATACCTTTACCGATTAGTACTGTACCTGGAGCAAAATTAGGTTTGGCAAATATCGTAAATCTTGTGACGTTGGTGGTATTTGGTTTCAAAGAGGCTTTAGTGGTTGGAATATTAAGGTGTTTTGTGGCGATGCTTGGAACAGGTGCTGTTACTGGGTTGTTTTATAGTTTATCAGGTTCTTTATTGAGTACGCTTATTATGTGGTTTGTATACAAATATTTTTCAAAATATTTTAGCTTGATCGGGGTAAGTGTTTTTGGTGCACTAGCACACAATATTGCACAGCTCACTGTTGCAAGCTTAATGATTGAAAACTATCTTATTTTCACATATTTGCCTATGATGATGATTATAAGTCTTTTTACAGGATACTTTGTTGGTCTAACAGCCATCTATACATCTAATCATTTAAAGAAAATAATATGAGAAATAATAAGGATATTTGAGTAGAGTGTAGGTGAAAAAATGAAAAAAATTATATTAGCGTCAGCTTCTCCAAGAAGAAAAGATATTCTTGAGAAATTCGGATTTCCATTTAAAATAAAAAAAGGGAATATAGAAGAAAAAATAGACGCAGAAGAAAAACCAGAGCAGATTGCAATGAGTTTGGCATTTGAAAAAGCTATAGAAGTTTCAAAGAGCTGTAATGAAGGTGAAATTGTTATAGCAGCTGATACAATTGTTGTAAAAAATGGAATTTTAGGGAAACCTAAAAATTATGAGGAAGCCTTTAGTATGTTGAAAATGCTCCAAGATGATATTCATGATGTAATTACTGGACTTGCAGTGATAGAGGTTGATACTTATAATAAGTTTGTAACCTTTGAAAAAACAAAAGTAAAGATGAAACAGTTGACAGATGATGAGATCAAAAGGTATATTGATACAGGAGAAGTTTGGGATAAAGCTGGTTCTTATGGTATTCAAGGAAAAGGCAGTGCACTTATAGAATGGGTTTATGGAGACTATTTTAATGTAGTTGGATTACCAATAGCAAAGCTTCAAAGTATGTTGAGCAAATATTTTGATTTAGAGCTTATTTAAGAGAAGGTGCATAAAATAGTGGATAAGGATAAACATCTTTCTATTAAAGCAATGGCTGAAAGTGAAAGACCTAGGGAAAAATTAATAAGGTCAGGTGTAAAGAATTTATCCAATGCAGAGCTATTAGCTATTTTGATCAGAACAGGGACAAAAGAGATTTCAGCTATTGATTTATCACAAAGGATTTTATCAGCAAGAGAAGATGGTTTAAGATATTTAGCAGATTGTACTATAGAGGAGTTAAGCAATTTAAAAGGAATAGGGAAAACAAAGGCTTGTCAAATTGTAGCAGCTGTGGAATTAGGAAAGAGACTTTCCATGAGTATTTCAAAAGCTAAATTTAGTGTTCAATCGCCTAAAGATGTAGCTAATATTTTTATGGAAGAGATGAGGTATTATAAAAAAGAATATTTTAAGAGTGTTCTTTTAAATACAAAAAATGAAATCATCTCTATTGAAGATGTTTCTATTGGCAGTTTGAATAGTTCATTGGTTCATCCACGGGAGGTTTTTGTAGGACCTATAAGAAAAAGTGCATCCTCTATTATTCTTATTCATAATCATCCTAGTGGGAATCCAAAGCCAAGCAATGAAGATATTAAAATTACAAAAAGATTAATGGAAGTAGGAAAAATTATTGGAATTGAAGTTTTAGACCATATTATCATTGGTGATGGAAAGTTTATAAGCTTAAAAGAGCTTTCGATTATATAAAGGAGTTTAGGAAGGAGCAGTATGGATGGGATTATTTAATTACTTTTCAAAGGATATGGGAATAGATTTAGGAACAGCGAATACACTTGTATATATTAGAGGTAGGGGAATTGTAGTAAGAGAGCCCTCTGTAGTTGCGATACAGGAAGATACGAAAGAAGTTCTTGCTGTGGGACAAGAAGCAAAACAAATGATAGGAAGAACACCTGGAAATATTATTGCTATCAGACCATTAAAGGATGGTGTAATAGCTGATTTTGATATAACACAAAGCATGCTAAAATATTTCATAAAAAGGGCTTACCCTAAAAAGTCTTTATTATTTGCACCAAGAGTAGTAGTAGGTGTACCATCTGGAGTTACAGAGGTTGAAAGAAGATCTGTTGAGGAAGCTGCTCTTCAAGCTGGAGCAAAAGAGGCATATCTTATTGAAGAACCAATGGCTGCTGCTATTGGTGCAGGATTACCCGTAGAAGAACCTACAGGAAGTATGGTTGTTGATATTGGAGGCGGTACAACAGAAATTGCAGTAATTTCTTTAGGTGGTATTGTAACAAGCAGATCTGTTAGAGTTGGTGGAGATGAATTAGATGAGTCTATTGTTCAATATATAAAGAAAGAGTATAGTTTAATGATTGGGGAAAGAACGGCTGAAGAAATAAAGGTAACAATTGGATCAGCTTTTCCTAAAGTAAAAGAAGAAAAAATGGCGATAAGAGGAAGAGATTTGGTTTCAGGACTACCAAAAACATTAACAATTTCTTCAACAGAGATATTAGAAGCATTGCATGAGCCTATTAATACAATTATTGAAGCGATAAAATATACCTTAGAAAAAACTCCTCCAGAATTGGCATCAGATATTATGGAGCAAGGGATTATGCTTACTGGTGGAGGAGCCCTTTTAGATGGATTTAATAAATTAGTAAGAAAAGAAACGGGGATGCCTGTTCATATTGCTGAAGAACCACTTGATTGTGTTGCATTAGGTACAGGAAAGACTATTGAAGAAATTGAAACATTAAAAAGAGTGCTTATTTCTTCGAAAAGAATGAGATAAAGTGGTGAGAAGTTATGAAAAAGCTGATAAAAAGGGGAACAATGATGATAGTAACATTTGTTACTATCATTCTCATTATTATAATGGGGATTACAATAGGTGGAAGAGCAAAGGTAACAATGCCTGAAAATATAATTGGTAAAGTGATAGTACCTGTACAAAAAGTACTCTATAAGGGTGGACAAGGTATTGAGCGAGCAGTAAGTTCTCTATTTACATTTAGAACTATTGCAAAGGAGAATGAGGTATTAAAAAAAGAAATAGAAAAGCTAAATCAAAAAGTAATACAATTATCCCTTACAAGAGATGAATTAAATGAACTAAGAAGTTTATATAGTGCTTTAAATTATGCAAAGGAAAATAATAAAAATAATTATGTAACAGCCAGTATTACAGGAAAAGATATTGGAAACTGGTTTAATATGTTTACAATTGACGCAGGAAAAAATCAAGGAATAAAAAAAAATAGTACAGTAATGAATGGACAAGGCTTAATTGGAAAAGTTTTTGAAGTAGGGGATGATTGGTCTAAAGTTGTAACAATTATAGATAATAAAAGTTCTGTAAGCTTTCAGGTTCTACGCAATAACCAATATATAGGTGTGATTAGAGGAAGTGTGAAGGGTGAACTTAATGGATATTTGATTGACCCTGAGGCAGATGTATTAGTTGGAGACAAATTAATCACATCAGGTCTTAGTATGTATGAAAAAGGGATACTCATTGGGGAAATTAAAGAAGTTATAAAGAAGGAAGACGAGCTTTTAAAAACTATTGTAGTAGAGCCTGTAGTAAATTTTAAAAAGTTAGACAAAGTATTTATTATAGTGCCTGATAAATTAAATTAAAGGGGTTACAGGTATGAGAATGTTAGCTGTTACATCGATTATCATATTCAATTTTTTAATACAATCTACCCTATTGCAATATTTTAGAATATTAGGGGTTCTTCCTAATACAAGCTTGATTGTGGTTGTTGGATTTTCTATTTTATGGGGAAAGAAAAGTGGTGCTATAATTGGATTTTTTACTGGAATTTTACAAGACATAATGTTAGGGAATATGATAGGAACAAATGCATTGCTGTATATGTTAATAGGTTATAATATTGGAGTTTTAGAAAAGAAAATATATAAAGATAATAATTTGGCACCTATATTTTTCACAACGATTTCTACTATATTGTATCATTTGGTGTATTATGTGTTCATGTATGTATCGCATAATGCAACAAATATGATTTTTCTGTTTAGAAAGATTATATTTTTAGAGGTTATATATAATGATGTTTTATCTATATTCATTTATAGGATTTTATACCAACTTACTAAACATCCCTATATGAAAGCAAAAACAAGGTGATGAAAATGTTAGAAAAATTAAAAGATAGACATAATCAAATGATTTTATTCTTTACAGTGTTCTTTTTAGTTCTTTTATTCAGGTTGTTTGATTTAACTATTGTTGAAGGTGAAAAGTATAAGGAAATGGCAGAAAATATTAGAATGAAGAAGATACCTATTTCTGCTCCGAGGGGAGAAATAAGAGATAGATATGGAAGAGCGCTTGCAGTGAATAAGCCGAGCTTTACTGTTCAAATTATGAAGAATGAGTTAATGGACGAAAAGATCAATGAAGTATCAGTAAAGCTATTGAATATTCTGATGAATAATGGAGAAAATTATCATAATAATTTTCCTATAAGGCTTGAGAATAATAAGTTTTATTATACCTTTGATAAAGAGATAGAGGAATGGTTAGGAGAGCATGGAATAAAGGATGTAAAGGATGCAAAGGTTGTATTTAAGTTATTAAGAGAACAATTGGGCATAGATTCAAATTTAGATGTATTTGAAGCTCAAAAACAGATGCAAAGTGTACATGGTGTATACCCACCTATTTCAGTAAAAACAATGAAGTTTATACCTCAGATGAAGAAGGAAAATTTCCTTAAGGGATACGGTTTGGATAAAAATTTAACTGCCAAAGCTGCTTTCATGGCATTAAGAGAAAAATTCAAAATACCTGAAAGCTATTCAAATGAAGATGCTATGAAAATATTAATTATAAGAAATGAATTTAGAGAACAAGGCTATAGGCAATATCAGCCTGTAAAGGTGGCATTAAATGTATCAGCTAAAACTGTTGCTGAAATCGAAGAAAGAAGCATTGAACTACCTGAAGTAAATGTTGAAGTAGAACCTATTCGCTATTATCCTAATGGAAAATTGGCTTCTCATATTCTTGGATATTTAGGAAAAATATCAGATAGTGAAAAAAGTAAATTCACAAAGGAAATGGGATATCTTCCTAATGATTTGATAGGAAAAGATGGGATAGAGAGGTCATATGAAAAGGAATTAAAGGGAAAAGATGGAGCTAAATATGTAGAAGTTGATGTATATGGAAGGCTTATAAATGTATTGAGAGAGGAAAAGCCTCAAAAAGGAAAAACTATATATTTGTCTATAGATGCTAAGCTGCAAAGAGTTGCAGAAAAAGCATTAGAACAAGCTTTGAAGGAAATTCAGGTAGGTGGTACCTTTAAGAGCAAGTGGGGAGATTATAAATATAAAAATGCAATGAGGCATGCTACATCTGGAGCAGTAGTAGCACTAGATGTAAATACAGGAGAAGTATTAGCATTAGCTAATTATCCATCCTTTGATCCAAATCTTTTTGCTACAGGAATTTCAGCAAAGGATTGGAAAGCTGTTCAAGATGATAATCCAAGAGATCCTCTATCACCTGTTCCGCTTTATAATATAGCCACTAGAACTTCTGTACAGCCAGGTTCTACCTTTAAAATGATAACAGGTCTTGCTGCTATAGAAAATGGATTAGATCCTACTAAAAAATTATATGATGGTGGATATATTAAATTAGGAGGAAGGACCTTTGGGAGTTGGATGTGGAATGAATATAGGAGATCTCATGGATGGGTAGATTTGTATAAATCCTTAGAGGAATCTGTAAACTATTATTATTATGATATATCTACAAACTTTGATTATTATAAAAACAAACCATTAAATACTTCTATGAATGTGAATAAAATATTAGAGTATGCAAAAAAATTTGGACTAAATGAACCAACTGGCATTGAAATTAGTGAAGTTGCCTATGGAGTTCCAAACCCTAAAAAGAAAATGCTTGTTATAAAAAGCTTGTTGAGAAGAAAACTAAAAGCAAAAGCAAAAGAATACTTTGAAAAAGAGATTCTAAAAGATGAAGAAAAGTTAAATGAACAAATTGAAATAATCGTAGGTTGGACAGAAGAAAATCCGTCTAGAGGAGCATTGATTAATAGAGTAAAAAAGCTTAATGTCAAGGAAGATAAAGTAACAGAATTAGTGGATTTGATAAAATTTAGCTATTATAAGCAAGCAAAATGGACTATAGGAGATACCTTTAACCTTTCTATTGGACAGGGGCAGCATCAATATACGCCTATACAAATAGCTAGATATGTAGCAGCTATTGCTAATGGTGGATATAATAATAAAGTTAGTGTTGTAAAAAAAATAGAGAATGAAAAAAAAGAAGGAAATAATGGAGAAAGAATAGAGTTAAAGGATTATAATAATATAGAACACATAAAAAAAGGTATGGAACAGGTTGTTTATGGAAATCGTGGTACCGCGAGAGGCTATTTTAGGAATTTTCCAGTAAAAGTTGCAGCCAAAACAGGATCTGCACAAAAATCAGGAAAAATTCAGCCAAAGGATGAAGTTGCTTATCTAAAAAAATACTTAAAGTGGATTGCACCTTATATTAGTTGGACTGATGTGCAGCAGAAGGCAAAAGAATATAATAAAAAGTATAAAAATGAAGGCTTAGCTATGAGAAAGGCTATTAAGGAATTAAGCAATGGAAGAGTAACAGATGCAGCTTTAGATCAATATAAAGACGATTATGATGCTTTTGGTTGGTTTGTATCATATGCACCAATTGATAAGCCTCAAATTGCTGTAGTTACCTTGATATTTCAAAGTGGTGCAGGTGGATATGGAGCACCTATTGCTCGAGAAATTATTGCAGAATATTTAGGACTTAATAAAGAATATGAAAAAGTAGATCTTAAAAATACACTTACAAATTAGATGAATTTGCAAGTGTATTTTTTTTATAAAAAAAGAGGATTTATATGTGTTTTGAAGAATAAATTATTATGCTATATTTATTTGTACTAATTTGGAGGTAGTCACTGGATGTACGAGGAAAATTGTGTTGCATTCAAAGGCAGCAAGGAAGGTATATCGATTTATTTTAAAAGAGATTCTGATTATGCAAAGTTAAAAGAGCAGTTAATCATAAAGCTTGAATCGGCTAAACGTTTCTTTAAAGGAGCAAAGGTTATTAGCATTCAAGGGAAAATATTAACTGATGAGGAAAGAAATGAGATTAAAGAAATTATTCATTCAAGATTTGGAATGATAATGGTTGAAAAGGATGAAGAAATAAAAAAGAATGAAATAAAGGAATCAAAGAAAGTATTTGAGGGAATAAAGGAAGGAAATACAAAGTTTGTTCGAGCAACAATACGTTCGGGTCAAAGCATTAAATTCAAAGGAAATGTGGTTATTATTGGTGATGTAAATCCAGGGGCAGAAGTAGTAGCAGAGGGAAATATATTGGTAATGGGAGCTTTGAGAGGACTAGCACATGCTGGAAGTAGTGGGAATGAGAAGGCATTTGTTGCAGCTTTTAGTTTACAACCAACACAGCTGAGAATTTCTAACGTTATTAGCAGATCACCTGATAATGAACTTATAAAACCTATGGGACCTGAGCTTGCATGTATAAAGCAAGGTGTTGTTGTGATTGAACCGTATTTGCCGAATAAATAAGTAAATGAAAATTAATTTTTTATGAAATAGTGATAATGGAGGGAATAAAATGGGTGAAGTAATTGTGATAACATCAGGTAAAGGTGGAGTTGGAAAAACCACAACAACCGCAAATATTGGTACGGGATTAGCTCTTGAAGGGAAAAAAGTTGTAGTTGTAGATGCTGATATTGGACTTAGAAATTTGGATGTAGTAATGGGATTAGAAAATAGAATTGTATATGATATTGTAGATGTTGTAGAAGGAGTTTGTAGATTAAGACAAGCTTTGATTAAAGACAAGAGATATGATGGATTATTTTTATTACCAGCTGCTCAAACAAAAGATAAAAATGCGGTGAATCCTAAGCAGATGCAAAAGCTTTGTAACGAATTAAAAGAGCTTTTTGATTATGTTTTAGTAGATTGTCCTGCAGGTATTGAACAAGGCTTTAAAAATGCAATTGCAGGGGCTGATAAAGCAATAGTTATCACTACACCAGAAATATCTGCTGTAAGAGAT
Source organism: Crassaminicella indica (assembly GCF_019203185.1). NCBI lineage: Bacteria > Bacillati > Bacillota > Clostridia > Eubacteriales > Clostridiaceae > Crassaminicella > Crassaminicella indica. The sequence continues at coordinate 2,195,496 of NZ_CP078093.1, forward strand.
GCAGATAGGATTATTGGACTTTTAGAAGCTGCTGAATTAAGAAATCCATTGCTAGTGATTAACAGAGTTAGAATAGATATGGTTAAAAAGGGAGATATGATGAATATTGATGATATGATAGATATATTAGCAATAGATCTTTTAGGAGTAGTTCCTGATGATGAGTATATTGTCATATCTACAAACAAAGGAGAGCCTGCTGTAGTAGGAAATGTATCTATGGCAGGGAAGGCTTATAGAAATATAACAAAGAGGATATTAGGAGAAGAAGTTCCGTTTCTTGAGCTACAAGGACAAGAAACTTTCATGTCAAAAATAAAAAAACTATTTGGAATGAATTAAATTTAAGGAGGAGGGAATGATGATGGATGTATTTAAACTCTTTAGTAGAGAAAGCTCCTCAAGTAAGAATGTAGCAAAGGAAAGATTAAAATTAGTACTTGTGCATGATAGAATAAATTGTTCTCCACATTTTTTAGAAATGGTAAAGGAAGATATATTAAATGTTATTTCTGATTATATGGAAATCGATGAAGCTGGCTTAGATATTAAAATTTCAAAAACTAAAAGAAGTGAAGATAATGCAATGATTCCTGCTTTAATTGCAAATATTCCTATAAAAAAAATGAAAACAAAATAAAAAAGTCTTCTGTTGAAGGCTTTTTTGTTTTGCAATATATATAAAAGCTTCTTAACGTATTTTTTATATATTTTTTTTATGAAAGTTATCAAAGTCTTATATATTTCTTTTTTTATGTTGATGTTGTTTATCTATAAAAAGCTTATATATATGGAGTAATTTTCAGAAAAAGAGAATTATTGTTGAGAGTATTTTAATTTATGTGATATAATTTTAGTTGAGCATATTAAAAGAGGTGCACAAATGATAGATAAAAAACTATTTAAACATATAGATGTTATGCTAATTGTTATTGTAGTATTGTTATTTATAAGTAGTTTGATGATGATTAGTAGTGCAACCCATGTTACTCAAAATGGGTTAACTAGGCAAGTGAAAATACAGACAATAGCTTTTTTCTTAGGGATATTTGCTATTGTAATGATTCTTTTTATTGATTATAATACCTTTGGTAATTTTCAAAAAGGTATTTATATCGCGTCAATTGTGCTATTAGTGGCTGTGCATATACCGGGAATTGGTAAAGCTCAATTTGGTGCAAGGAGCTGGATTAACTTAGGTCCTGTGGACATACAGCCATCTGAGATTGTTAAAATAGCTTTTATTCTTTCCTTTGCAAAATTCTTAGAAGATAGACAGAATAAATTAAATACAATAAAAGATTTAATTCCTGTGGGATGCTATGCAGCAGCACCTATATTATTGATTTTAAAGGAGCCTGATTTAGGGAATGCATTAGTATTTATGGTGATTGCTTTTGGAATGATTTTTGTGTCGGGGCTAGATTATAAAATAATAGGAAGAGGTATGCTTGCAGGGGTTATTTCTTTACCACTTGTATATAAGCTTTTAGCCCCACATCAAAAAGTAAGAATAGATGCATTCTTAAATCCATCTGATGTAAGTTTGCCTGGGAATTATCATGTGATGCAATCAAAGATTGCTATTGGCTCAGGAAAATTGCTAGGAAAAGGTCTATACCACGGAACACAAAATAATTATAATTTTTTACCAGTGCAGGAATCTGATTTTATTTTTGCAGTTTTAGCAGAAGAACTTGGTTTTATAGGTGCTTTGGTCATTCTTGCTTTATATTTTATTTTCTTATATAGAATGATAAAAATTGCAAAAAATGCAAAAGATGTGTATGGATCTTTAATTGTGGTAGGTATTACTTCAATGTTTGCCTTTCAAATATTTGAGAATATTGGTATGACTATGGGGGTGATGCCTGTAACAGGAGTTACACTTCCTTTCTTAAGCTATGGTGGGAGTTCTCTTTTAACCAATATGATAGCAATTGGAATTATTTTAAATATAGGTATGAGAAGGCAAAAAATCAATTTTTAAACGGGTGAGGAGAAGATGCGAATGAAGATTGCACTAATAGCACATGACAAGAAAAAAGAAAGTATGGTTAACTTTGCAATAGCATATAAGGATACTCTTGCAAAGTATGATTTGATGGCTACTGGTACTACAGGTAAAAGAATTATGGATGCTACAGGACTAAAGGTAAAGAGATTTCAATCAGGACCTTTAGGAGGTGATCAGCAAATAGGTGCAGAAATTGCACAAAATAAAATTGATTTAGTTATATTCCTAAGAGATCCATTAACAGCGCAATCCCATGAGCCAGATATCCTAGCATTGCTTAGGTTATGTGATGTTTATAAGATACCTGTAGCGACGAATATAGCTACTGCTGAAATCCTTCTTCGCGCTATGAAAAGAGGAGAATTTCATTGGCGTGAGATTATTAGAAAATATGATGAGTAAATATTTAAATAAAATAGCTCCCAATACATATTTGTATTAGGGGGTTAATAATATTTTTGGGATTTTAATTATTGGCAAAATGGAGGATAGCTATGACAAAAAAAGTTAATTTATATTTTTGTGTAATTATATTATTATTTGTAAGCTTATTATCAGGATGTAGTAAAAAGAAAGAGCCTGTTACAGATTCAGCGTATATGCTAGGAACTCATTTAAATATTACTATTTGGACAGAGAATGAAGATGAAGGAAAAAAAGTGATAAAGGAATGCTTCAAAAGGATTTCTGAAATAGAAAAAAAGATGAGCGTAAATATAAAGGATAGTGAAATCAATAATATAAATAAAAATGCAGGAAAGGAATTTGTAAAAGTAAGTGCTGAAACAAGTAAAGTTTTAAATAAAGCATTAAAATATGGAGAAATTTCGAATGGAGCCTTTGATCTTACTGTTGGAAAATTTGTGAAGCTATGGGGAATTGGTACTTACAATGAAAGAATTCCTTCAAAATCAGAAATTGATGATGCATTAAAATATGTAGATTATAAATTATTAAAAAAAGATGAAAAAAATGGATATAAGCTCGATAAAGAGGGAATGCGTATTGATTTAGGAGGGATTGCTAAAGGATATGCAGCAGATGAAGCATATAGGATTCTTAAAAGTAATGGAATTGAGAATGCTGTTATTAATTTAGGAGGAAATATTTTTACTTTAGGAACAAGACCTGATGGTGAAATTTGGAAAATAGGAATACAGGATCCTTTTGAACCTACTGGTACTTATATGGGGATTGTTCAATTTTCTGATAAAGCTATTGTTACTTCAGGAAACTATGAAAGATTTTTTATCAAGAATAATAAAAGATATCATCATATTATTGATCCTAAGACAGGCTATCCGTCTGAGAATGGAATCATTAGTACGACAATTATAACAAATCATTCTATTGATGCAGATGCATTATCAACTTCTGTTTATATATTAGGGGTTAAAAAAGGCTTAGATTTAATTGAAAAGCTTGATGATGTGGAATGTATTATTGTTACTAAAAATCGCAAGGTATATTTATCATCAGGAATGAAAGATAAATTTAAAATTAAAAATAATAGTTTTCAAATTGAAAATTAGGACTAAAGCATTGGCTTTAGTCCTTTATTGTAATAATTAAACCTCCCTTTAAATATTATTATATATAGGGATCCAACTTCAACATAAAAAAAAGAAATATATAAATGGAATGAACTATCTTTTATATTTCATTTTAAAGTTGTTTACCTATATAATATCATGAACATAGGGAGGTAAGTTATGAATAAATCATATCTTTATTATCAAAACAGAAAACCTCATAAAAATAATGAGAATTCCTTTTATAAAAAATTTTTAAAGCAGATTGTGTTATGTATATTGATTGTGTTATTAGTTATTTTGATGAAAAATATTCATTCTCCAATTACTAATAAAACAACAGAAATGATTAAAATATCTCTTACAAAGGAAATGGATATAAAAAAATCTATAAGAGGAGTTATAAAATACGCAAAGGAAATACCTAAAATGCCAGAAAAAGTAGTAAATGTATTTAGTGATTTTTCAGGAAAAAAAGATTTACAAATGGAATTTGCAGTACCTGTAAAGGGTGATATTATATCAGATTATGGAGAAAAAGTAGATCCTATTTCTAATATTAAAACCTTTCAAAGAGGAGTAGATATACTGATTGATAAAGATAAAAATATAAAAGCAATCGCAGATGGTGAAATTATAGAAATTGGTGAAGGGAAAAGCTTAGGTAAATATGTAAAAGTAAAACATAGCCATAATATTATATCATTATATGCAGATTGTTCAGATATTCAAGTGAAAAAGGGACAAAAAGTAAAGAAGGGAGAAATTATTGCCAAAATTTATAGGCACAACACAAATGCATATTTGCATTTTGAGCTTTGGGTAGATGGAAAAGTAGTTGATCCAGAAAAGTACATTCCTTTTGATAGAAAGATTTTATAAAATAAAGGATGGTATGTGAATGAGGCTGATGAGGGTATATGGAGTAGACATTAAGGTGAATGTGCTTTTATGTATTATTTTTTTCATATTTTTTATATTTGGGTATATTGAAAATTTAATAATTTCTTTTTTAGTAGTGCTACTCCATGAAGGGGCTCATGTATTTGTTGCAAAATTATTTGGATATAGAATAGACAAAGTGGAAATTTTCCCCTTTGGAGGTGTTGCAGCAATTGAAGAAAACCTTGTGATGTATCCTAAACACGAAATTATAATTGCTGCATCTGGACCTATTTTTAATTTTATTATAGTGTTTATAAGTTATAATATGTTAGGTAGCTTGTATGCATCTTTTGATGGATTTGTTTTTTTTGTGTATGCTAATCTAATGATTGGTCTATTTAATTTACTTCCTGTGATTCCTTTAGATGGAGGAAGAATGATAAGAGCATATTTAGCCTATTTAATAGGATTTAAGAAGGCAACAAATATAGTTGTGATTTTATCTAAGGGTATAAGCTGTCTGCTATTTTTATGGGGATGCTATATGATTAAGTTCAATAAGCTGAATATATATTTACCTTTATTAGCTATATTTTTGTATACAGCTGCTCATAAAGAGCAAAGCATAGCAGCTTTTATTTTTATTAAAGAGATTGCACAAAAAAAGCAGCATTTATTATGTAATGGGGTATTAAGTACAAAATACCTAACAGCAGTAAAAAGTGTGTCTGTAAAGGATGTGATGAATCAGTTTGTTCCAAGAAAGTATCATATTATTACTGTCGTAGATACACGATGTAATGTTATTGGTGTATTAACAGAAAACGATATATTTAATGGGATGGTTCAATATGGACTAAATGCTTCTTTAGAAAAGTTGTTAATGGGAAAGTAAAATGGTAGAATAGTAATGCAAAACTTTAGAGCCCAATAAGGTATTTATGTTAATGAGTCTACAAATAATACAAAAGAGATCAAAGTAGAAACTAGGAGGACAAAGGATGAACAAGGCAGTCTTAGAAGACTTATTATTTCAAGTTGAAAAACCTGCAAGATACATAGGCAGGGAAATTAATTCAGTAAATAAATCACTAGATAAAGTTAAGGTGAGATTTGGATTTGCATTTCCAGATATATATGAAGTGGGAATGTCCCATTTAGGAATGCATATTTTATATAATTTGCTCAATAATCAAGAGGATATATACTGTGAAAGAATATTTTCGCCATGGGTTGATATGGAAGAACAATTAAGACAAAGAAATATATCTCTTTTTACGCTAGAAACACATACGCCTATAGTAGAGTTAGATTTTATTGGATTTACACTGCAATATGAACTAAGCTATACAAATGTGTTAAACATATTAAACTTAGGAAATATACCTATAAAAAGAGAAGATAGACAACAAGAGCATCCATTTGTTATTGCTGGAGGACCATGTGTATACAATCCAGAGGTTCTTGCAGATGTGGTAGATATATTTATTTTAGGTGAAGGAGAAGAATTATTATTAGAAATAATGGATCGCTATAAAGAATGGAAGGGCTCAGGAAAGGATAAAAAAGAGTTTTTAGAGTATATTGCCGATATTAAAGGCGTATATATTCCATCCTTTTATGATTTAGAATATGATGAGGAGGGTAACATAAAAGCTTTTATACCTAAGAAGGAATCTTATCCTAGAACTATCTCTAAAAGAATTATTAAGAATTTAGATGATATTTACTATCCTGATAAAGTAATTGTTCCATTTATCAATGTAGTTCACGAACGTGCTATGGTAGAAATATTTAGAGGATGTACACGAGGATGTAGATTTTGTCAAGCAGGAATTATCTATAGACCTGTTAGAGAAAGATCACTGTATAAAGTGAAAGAATTAGCGCATGAGTTGATTAAAAATACTGGATATGAAGAATTGTCTTTGGCATCACTTAGTACAAGTGATTATTCGGAAATAATACCTTTGATAAGGCACTTGATAGATGAATATGCAGGCAAGAAGATAGGTTTATCTTTACCTTCTTTAAGATTAGATAAATTTCCATTAGAGGTGCTTGAAGAAATTCAAAAGGTTAGAAAAACTGGGCTTACATTTGCTCCAGAGGCAGGAACACAAAGGCTTAGAGATGTGATTAACAAAGGTATTACAGAAAAGGATTTAATCGATGCTTGTGAGAATGCTTTTTCACTTGGATGGAACAATGTAAAGCTTTACTTTATGATTGGTCTACCAACTGAAACTTATGAAGATTTAGATGGGATTGTAGACCTTGCAAAAAAGGTTGTTGATGCATATTATCGTACACCTAAAGAAAAAAGAGGAAAAGGATTAAATGTTACTATTAGTACATCTAATTTTGTACCAAAGCCTTTTACAGCTTTTCAGTGGCATCCACAGGATACGATTGAAAAATTAAAAGAAAAACAAAAATATTTAAAGGAAAAGTTAAGACATAAAAATATAAAATATAATTATCATGATGCAAAAACAAGCTTTTTAGAGGCTGTATTTGCTAGAGGAGATAGAAGATTAGGAAAAGCATTAATAAAAGGATGGGAAAATGGATGTAAATTTGATGGATGGGGAGACTTTTTTGAATATGATAAATGGATGAAAACCTTTGAAGAATGTAATATAGATCCAGCATTTTATGCGAACAGGGAGCGTTCTTATGAAGAAATATTGCCATGGGATTTTATTGATATAGGAGTAACAAAAAAATTTTTAATCAGAGAAAATGAAAAAGCAAAAAAAGGTGATTTGACACATGATTGTAGAATAAGCTGTACAGGTTGTGGTATGAATCATAGTTTGATAGGTGGTGATGTATGCAATGTATAAAGTAAGAATGAGATTTAGTAAAAAGGATTTTATGATATTTATTTCTCATTTAGATCTAGCAAGAGTAATGGAAAGAGCTTTAAGAAGAGCAGATGTACCTCTTTGCTTTACACAAGGATTTAATCCTCATCCGAAGATATCTTTTGCTACAGCACTAGCTTTAGGGGTTTCTAGTGATGGAGAATATGTAGACATAGAGATTGAAGAAAAAATAGATCTAAATATTTTAAAAGAAAAGATAAACAAGGAATTGCCAGAAGGGATTCATATTATTCAATGTCAATACATAGATGTAAAAAGTAAACCTCTTATGGCTGTTATTGAATATTCTACTTATATTGTAAGATGTGTTTTAGCAGATGATGTAAATGAGGATAAATTAAATGCTTTGATAAAAGATTTTATGAAAAACAAAGAAATTATCATACATAAAATAGTGAAGAAAAAAAACAAAACGAGAGAAAAAGAAATCAATATCAGACCGTTTATTAGAAATTTAGAATTGCTAAATAAAGAAGATTGCAATTGTATATTTAAAATGACTCTAGCTACAGGTAGCAAAGGGAATTTAAAACCTGAAGTGCTGATCGAGCAGCTAAAGGATAGAATGAAAATATCTATATTGTTAGATAGTATTAGAGTTCATAGATTGGGTTTATATAGTATAAAAGATGAAAGACTCATTGAACCTTTAGAGATTGGCAGGTAGACTTTTAAGGAATTAGGGGGATTATTGGAATGAATGAAATCATAGTCAATTCCAGTTTAAGCCAGACACGTGTTGCTTTGCTTGAGGATAAAGAGCTGGTAGAATTATATATTGAAAGAGAAAACAGTAAAAGAACTGTAGGAAATATTTACAAAGGACGAGTAACAAATGTATTACCAGGAATGCAAGCTGCTTTTGTTGATATTGGATGTGAAAAAAATGCTTTTTTATTTGTAAAGGATGCAATACCACCTGAAATGTCAGGGAGTAAAGAGGTATCTATAAGAGATGTGGTTAAAAATGGACAAGAAATTATTGTACAAGTCATTAAAGAGTCTATAGGCACAAAAGGGGCTAGAGTAACAACTCATTTAACTCTTCCAGGAAGATATTTAGTATTAATGCCTTATATAGATTATATAGGTATTTCTAGAAGAATTAATGATGAAGAGGAAAGAGATAGATTAAGGAATATACTTGAAGAGTTAAAACCAAGTAATATGGGGATTATTGTTAGAACGGCAGGCGAAGGAAAAACAGAAAAAGAATTAAAAGAAGACTTGAAATTTCTATTAAAATTATGGCAAAAAATTGATAAAGAAAAGCATCTAGGCTTTGCTCCAAGAGTGATTTATAAGGATTTAGATTTGATCCATAGAACCATAAGAGATATGTTTACAGGCAATATAGATAAATTTGTTATTAATGATAAAGAAAAATATAACAGTATAATTGATCTTGTCGAGCTTATTGCACCTCACTTAAGAAATAGAGTAGAGTTTTTTGAAATGGATATGGATATATTTGATTACTATCGTATAGAAAAAATGATTTATGAGGCAATAGGAAGGAAAGTTTGGCTGAAAAGTGGTGGTTATATTATAATAGATCAAACAGAAGCATTGACTGTGATTGATGTTAATACAGGGAAATATGTGGGCAGTATTGATTTAGAAGATACTGTTTTAAGGACAAATAAAGAAGCTGCGATAGAAATTGCTAAACAACTGAGATTGCGTGATATTGGTGGGATTATTATTGTAGACTTTATAGATATGAATAACGATGGTGCAGAAAGGGAAGTATTAGAAGTATTAGAAAAAGCACTTGAGAAGGATAAGACCAAAACAAATGTTTTAGGAATAACACAACTAGGGTTACTGGAAATGACTAGAAAAAAAATTAGAGGAAGAATAGGTTCAATTATGCAAAGAAAGTGTCCTTATTGTGATGGAACAGGAAATGTACTATCAGAATATACAGTGATTCAAAATATTGAGAAGGAAGTAAGAAGAATTGCTGTACATACAAATGCTCAAGCTGTACTCATTGAAGTAAATCCTTCTGTAGAAGCTTTGCTTAAGGCAGATGGAAATCGGTTTGTTCATGAATTAGAGGAAATTTCAAATATAAAAATATTCATAGAGGGTGTAGATCATATTCATAACAATCATTTAAATGTAAAGGCTATGGGGAAGATAGAGAAAATCGAAAGTATAATAGCAGAAAAAAATAATGACTTTAGAAAAAAAGAGTAAATATATTTATTGTATTATAAAATCAAATGTGTTATAATCATACTTGGCAATACGGGCGGTCCTCTATTCTTTGTAAGAATATGAACGTCTAGGAAGGAAGGAGGTCAACTATGGACATCATAAAAGCAATTGAACAAGAACAGCTTAAAACTGATATTCCGGAATTTAATGTTGGTGATACAGTAAAAGTACACTTAAAGATTAAAGAAGGAAACAGAGAAAGAATTCAGGTATTTGAAGGTTTTGTACTTAAAAGACAAAACGGTGGAGCAAGAGAAACTTTCACAGTAAGAAGAATTTCTTATGGAGTTGGAGTTGAAAGAACTTTACCATTACATTCACCAAAAATTGAAAAAATTGAAGTGATTAGAAAAGGAAAAGTTAGAAGAGCTAAGCTTAACTACATTCGTAAGTTAAGAGGAAAAGCAGCGAAAATTAAAGAGAAGAAGTTTTAATAAAAGGGACTGGACACAGTCCCTTTGTTAATATATCAAATACATAAAAGGTGCGGTGAGAGGAATGCAACAGATTAACTGGTATCCAGGACATATGAAAAAAACAAAAGAGCTGATTCAACAAAATTTGAAATTGGTGGATGTGGTGATTGAATTATTAGATGCTAGGGTTCCTATTAGCACTAGAAATCCTCAAATTGATAAGATAATAGTAGGTAAACCTAGAGTTATTGTTTTAAACAAGAGCGATTTAGCAAATTCGAGGGTTACCCATGAGTGGATAAAATATTTTAAAGAAAGTGGCATAAATGCTATTCCAGTTAATTCATTAACTGGTGCAGGATTAGATAAATTAATGACAGAGGTGCATAATGCTGCTAAGGATAAAATGGATGAGAGAATAAAAAAGGGGATGCGTGTAAGACCTGTAAGAGCTATGATTGTAGGAGTTCCTAATGTAGGTAAATCTTCTATTATTAATAGATTAACAGGTAAGAAAAGTGCTAAAACAGGTGATAGACCGGGTGTAACAAGAGGAAAACAGTGGGTTAGATTGAAAGGAAATATTGAATTATTGGATACTCCTGGAATTTTATGGCCTAAATTTGAAGATCAAAATGTAGGGCTAAAGCTTGCTTTTACTGGTTCTATCAAAGATGAAATCCTTGATATAGAGACTATTGCATTAAGACTTATCGAATATCTTTGTGAGAAATATCCTGAATATATGAAGGAAAGATATAAATTGAAAGACATTGAAGAAGATGGACTAATGAATATGGAAAACATAGCGAAAAATAGAGGATGTATTATTTCAGGTGGTAGAATTGATTATACAAGGGTAGCAAAGGTAGTGATAGATGAATTTAGAAGTGGGAAAATAGGAAAGATTACCTTAGAAACACCTGATGATTTAAGCACTATGGAAGAATAGTGCTTTTATTTTTATAGAAGAAATTGAAAGGAAAATGAAATATGAATTTTCAAAACATAAGTGTAAAGGAAATTAATAGCTATATTGAGAAATTAAAGATAGAAGACTATGATAAGTACATACCATTATTAAAAAATGATAAAAGAGAATCAGTTAAAAAATTAGGAAAAAAATTAGAAAAAAAGTATATAAAGCTTTTATGTGAAAAAGAAAGAGTTCAAAAATTATGGTATTATGAAAATAGATTAACAGATGTTGGATATAAAATAATTGCTGGTATTGACGAAGCAGGAAGAGGACCACTTGCAGGACCTGTAGTAGCAGCTGCAGTTATTCTGCCGCAAAATTTGTTTATAGAAGGAATTAATGATTCAAAGAAACTATCTTTGAAGAAAAGAGAAGAAATTTTTAAAATTATTACTGAGAAAGCATGCAGTATTGGTATAGGAATAATAGATAATGAAACAATTGATAGAGTAAATATATTAAATGCAACGAAGATGGCTATGAAAAGAGCTGTGCAAAAACTTTCTCTAACTCCTCAATATTTATTAATAGATGCAGTGAAATTGACCGATATAAATATAAAGCAGACTGGAATAAATAAAGGAGATAGTTTAAGTATATCTATTGCGGCAGCATCTATTGTAGCTAAGGTAGCAAGGGATAAAATAATGGATAGATTTCATCATATATATCCTCAATATGGCTTTATCAATCATAAAGGTTATGGGACGAAAGAACATTATAAAAATATTGAAAAATATGGACTATCTCCGATTCACAGAAAATCTTTTTTAAAAAATATAATAGGTGATAGTAAAAATGAAAATCAATCCTTTAAATTATAATTTAGGTTTAGGAAATAATAAAGAGAATTTATTAGAATTGAAAATGGGTCAAATCATTACAGGGAAAATTCAACAAATTCTTAATGATGTATTGATCCTTGAAATGAATAGTGGAAAATTATTAGAAGCAAAGACAGCTATTCCATTAGAAGCGCAAACAAATGATGTTTTAAAATTTCAGGTAAAATCGATTCGTGAAAACAAAGTGATTCTTCAACCTATGATGGAAGAAATAGATAATAAAGAGGAAATGGATAATGGACAAAAAAAAATCATATCTTTACTAAAAGAATTAAATATAAAACCAGGAGAAGAAGAAATAGAATTGGTAAAAAAGCTAATTGCAAATAGGATTCTAGTAAGTAAGGAAAATTTAACTAATATAATTCAACTAAAATCAAACTTTGAGAAAATCGAAACACTAATAAATACAAAATCAATCCCAATTAATGAAAAAATAATGAACGAGCATATTAGAGAAGTACTAAAGGAGTTGTTGAAAGAGGACGGTTATATAAAAGAAAATGAATATAGTAAGGATGAAAATATAAAGAACATAGTTAAAGATTCATATTCATTAGAATTAGAAAAAAACATGCAGCAGAAATTATCTGCTGAAAGGTCTGTTCATTCAAAAAATATTAATCCTATGAGCTATGAAAAAATTATTTTTCTACTCAAAAACAATTTAAAGATGAATATTATGAACTTGAAAAATATTAATAATTTACTTATGAAGGAGTTTACAGTTTCAAAGCAAATGGATGAGTTGATAGGATTTCTTTATAAAAATGATGAAACAGCTTATCTTGGAAAAAGCTTAGATCAATTATTTTCTAATATAAAAGATATGATTTTTGAAAAAAATTTTGAACCGCACGAAATCATGAAAGAAATACATATAAAATTAGAAATGATTAAGCAATCAATTGAAAATATAAGTTCAAAGGATCAAGAAGATATTTTAAATAATATAACAAATCTTAAAAACAGTTTAGATTTTATGAATAAATTGAATCCACTACAGACCTATTTTCAAATACCTATATTTTTTAATGATGAGCGAAGAAATATAGAGCTATTTATTTCAAAAGATAGTAAAAATAAAAAGAAGATTAATCCCAAAGATGTGAAAATACTTATAGCACTTGATACAAAAACTATGGATCGAGTACAAGTTTTGATTGAGATTAAAGATAAAAATATAATGTGTAATTTTAAAGTAAAAACAGATGAGATTAAGAAAAAATTATTAGCTTTTGAAAAAGATTTAAAAGAAATTTTGATGCATTTAGGGTTTACTGGAATCAATACAAAGTATGCAGTTTCAAATACTGGAAACGATATATTGGAGGAAGCACTGAATAAAAAAGAGATACATGAAAAAATGCAGTTTATTGATTTAAAGGTGTGATATGATGAAAAATAAGGAAATAGCAGTAGCCATAAAATATGACCAAGAAAAAAATGCCGCACCTGCTGTTATTGCAAAAGGAGAAGGACATATTGCAAAAAAAATAAAAGAAATTGCTACAGAAATGAATATTCCTACTTATAAAGATGAAAAGCTTGTAAAACAATTAAATAATCTAGCTATTGGAGAAGAAATACCACCAGAATTATATCAGGTAGTTGCAGAAATATTAGCTTTTATTATACGATTAGATACAAAAGGAGAGACCTAAAATCATGGGTCTCTCCTTTTGTATTCGTATAAAATGATTTTTTTTCACAAAATTTTATTATGAATGACATTTTTTTACAAAATTTTCAATGGTTTTTATTTAAAATAAATATAAGAAGGGATATTTGGAGGAAATAAAAATGAATAATTTAAGAAAACCAAAAATATTAATTGCAGACGATAGCCAATTAAATCTTCGAATTATTGGAGATGTGATTAAAAACAGTGGGTATGAGCCAATTTTAGTATCACAAGGGAATGAGGTACTCAAATATGTTAGAGTAGAAAAACCAGATCTTATTTTATTGGATATCATAATGCCTAAAATGGACGGTTATGAAGTTTGTGAAATATTAAAGAAGGATACGAGGACTGAGGATATCCCTATAATTTTTCTCACAGGGCAGTCAAGAATTGAAGATGTGGCAAAGGGATTTGAAGTAGGGGCTGTGGATTATATCAATAAGCCATTTCATGAAGTAGAATTAATTGCTAGGGTGAAGACGCATCTACAACTAAAAAAATTACATGACAAACTAAAAAAAAGCAATGAACAATTACAAAAAATAAATATGGAATTGCTTAAAGCAAATGAGATCATTCAGTATAATAAATTACAAACAGAATTTTTTGCTAATATTTCCCATGAATTTAGAACGCCTTTAAATTTAATTTTTAGCACTATACAGCTATTTGAATTGTGTATGCAGGATCATTTAGATATTAAAGAAAATAAATATATAAAGATTATGAAACAAAATTGTTATCGTCTTTTAAGATTGGTAAATAATTTAATTGATATTACTAAAATTGATTCAGGTTATTTTGAAATCGATCTACAAAATCATAATATTGTAGATATTGTTGAAAATATTACATTATCTATTTCAGAATATATAGAGCGCAATGATTTGAAGCTAATATTTGATACAGATGTAGAAGAAAAGATAATAGCTTGTGATGTAGATAAGATTGAAAGAATAATACTGAATCTTTTATCAAATGCTATAAAATTTACAAAATCAGGTGGAAATATTATTGTGAAAATATATGATAAAAAGGAAAAAGTTGTTATATCTGTTAAGGATACAGGGAAAGGTATTCCTAAAGATAAAATAGATACTATTTTTGAAAGATTTATGCAGATTGATAAATCTTTATCTAGAAAAAGAGAAGGAAGCGGTATTGGTTTATCACTTGTTAAAGCTCTTGTTGAAATGCATGGTGGAGAAATTTTTGTTAAAAGTGAATATGGTAAAGGAACAGAATTTATTATAGAGCTTCCTGCTAAAGTATTACCTATAGAAGATGAAGCTATAAAAAAAGATGATGGTTATAATGAACATAATTATATAGAGAGTATAAATATTGAGTTTTCAGATATATATTCAATATGTTAGTTTTTTACAGTATAAGAACTAAGCTTTGATATATGTAAGTATGAAAATTCTTTTTATGCACAAAATATTAATAAAAGGAGGAGATGAATATAGAAAAAAGAAAAAATATAAATAAAGGCGATGTTTTTTATAATATTGAAGAGATGAACTCTTTAGTTAATAAACATGATATGTCAAATAATTATAGGTTCGTAAATTCATATATACAGATGTTAAAGGATACCATATTGAATCATAAAAGCCAATAAAATAGGCTTTTTCCTTTTTTGTAAAAATAATGAACAATTGTAATATAAATGATAAGCTTAATGGGTTTAGTTTATCATAAAAATATGCTATAATACATTATGTAAACCACCCCCGATGTGTACATAACAATTTAAAGGGGGGATTATTATAGGATTTAAGAAAAAAGCTATAATTATTGTTATGATTGTTTTTATATTAGTGTTGCTTTCAAGCATAGCTTATTTTAAGTTTTATAATACAGAAGAAACAATAAATTTATCTTATAATCAGTTTATGGAAAAAATGAAAGCAGGAGAAGTAAAAATAGTCTATCTCTTAGATGAGCCTAAATTAAAGGGAATATTAAAAGATGGAACGAGTTTTTCAACTGATAATCCAAGAACAGAAAATTTTAAAGAAATGCTTTTAATTAATAATATTTCTGTAGAAGAAAATAAAGTAAATATAATGCTGACAAATGTTATTGGTTTTATTGGAGTTATTATAGCATTTGGAGCTATGGGTATATTTTTATCTAATCAGTCTTCTAAACAGACGTCAAGAGAATTTTCTAAGATGTCAAGTATTGAAGCAGTAGATCAAGGAGATATAAAAGTTACCTTTGCAAATGTAGCAGGAAATGATGAAGCAAAGGAAAATATAATGGATTTAGTAGATTTTTTAAGGAATCCAGAAAAGTATGCAAAATATGGAGCAAGAATCCCTAGAGGAGTTATTCTTTATGGACCTCCAGGAACAGGAAAAACGCTACTTGCAAAAGCGTTAGCTGGAGAAGCAAACGTTCCTTTTTTTGCTGTATCTGGTTCAGATTTTGTACAAATTTATGCTGGCTTAGGTGCAGGAAGAATAAGAAGCTTATTTAAAAAGGCAAGAGAAAAGGGAAAATGTGTAATTTTTATTGATGAAATTGATGCATTAGGAAAAAAAAGAGATGGTCTTAATGGAAATGATGAGTCAGATAGAACATTAAATGCATTATTGACAGAAATGTCAGGCTTTCATGAAAATGAAGGAATTATAGTGATTGCAGCAACTAACAGATTAGATACTCTTGATGAAGCATTACTTCGTCCAGGTAGATTTGATAGACAAGTTGAAGTGGGATTGCCTGATGTGAATGCAAGATATAAGATTTTAAAATTGTATAGTAACACAAAGCCTTTAGGGAAAAATATAGACCTAGAAAGGATAGCACAAGAGACAGTTTATTTTAGTGGGGCGCAATTAGAAAATTTAATGAATGAATCAGCTATTTTAGCAGCTAAGGTAAATGCAGAATATATTGATAAAAAACATATTGAAAAAGCTTTTTATAAAGTGATAGCAGGCGAAGAGAAGAAAGATAGAAGTACAATTTCTGAGAATGATCGAAAAATTACTGCATACCATGAGGCTGGACATGCTTTAATAACAAAATTAATTGCTCCTTTTAATAGAGTAACGAAAGTTACTATTATTCCAAGTACAAAAGGAGCAGGTGGATTTAGTATGAATATACCACCAGATAAAATGTACAGAACGAAAAAAGATATGATGGATCATATAAAAATTGCATTAGCTGGTAGAGTAGCAGAAGAAATGATTTTTGGAGAAGAAAATATTACTACTGGTGCAAGCAATGACATAGAAAAAGCAACAAAAATTATTGTATCTATGATTAAGCAATTTGGCATGAATAAAAAAATGGGTATGTTAAATTATGAGATGCTTCAAGGGAATAAAGGTGCAGGGCTTGATGCTGAAATTATAAAAGAAGCAAGACTTTTTATGGAAGAATTATATCATGATACAAAAAAAATTATGCATGAAAACATAGAACAGTTAGAAATGCTTGCAAGGGAACTTCTTAAAAAAGAGACATTAAATGAGGAAGAAATTGATAATATAATAAAATCGTCCAAACTTTATAATGGAGAAAGCATTGCATATGATAGATAAAAAGTATTATAAATTTGTATAAAGGGAAGAATTGTATATTGTCAAGTCTTTTCATTTGCAGGATAATGTTATATAATATATTTACAGTAAGTCCTGGGGTGTACGTTAAAGCCTGAAAATTCAACCTACAAAAGACATCCGGGAGTTCGTGTTCCTTTATAGATGAAAAGCCACCAACGAGTGGACTTCAGAAGTAAAGGATAGATCACCCACCTAGGTGAGTGGCGGGTGTGAATTTAAGGGCGAACGGCATTCTGGGGAAAAATAAAGTCTTTCACGGAAAGACTTTTTTATTTTTTTGAAAAAATAGATTTTATAGTTTCAAAGCTTATACTGCCAGATAAGATGATAATAGCAATATAGCTTAAAAAACCAGCACTCATGCTAAGGCAAATGCTAATAATAGATTGTAGATTTATATAATTACATATATTGTATATATAAATAACAATAAAAACCATGATGGTAGTTGCTATAATTGGTTTAATTATATGATCTATTAATTTTATATTTAATTTTACATAATGCTTTAGACTTCTAAAATTAAGGGTACATATGAATAATGTAGATAATGAAAAGCCTAATATAAATCCATTTTCGGCAAAGCGTGGATTAGCTACTAAATAGTAAGTACATAAAAGCTGAATACTCATGCCTATGAGATGATGAATTGCAGTGATCACTTGCTTACCCATTCCATGAAGTATACCTGAGATGGTGTGATGCAGACATAAAAATGTAGCTGATAAGGCTAATAATGAAAGAAATGCTCCAACATCTGATTGATCATATATAAACATACATATAGGATCTGCAAAAAATAGAAATAGTGCGGTTGTTGGTATGGCAACTAGTAGAGTGATTCGGATAGCAAGGTTTGATTTTTGGCCAATATCTTTCCAGTTTTTTAATGCCATTTCTTGTGATACAGTTGGAATAATATTTACAACTAATGCAGAGGTTACAATGAATGGTAAAAAGAGGATAGGCATAGCCATTCCTGCAAGTTTTCCAAAGGTAGATATAGCTTCTTGCTGGCTGAAACCTGCTATTTGTAGTCTTTGAGGAATCAATACAGCATTGACGGATTGCATGATTACAGCAACGAGTCTTGTAATGGTAATTGGAATGGAAATGATTATGATTTTCTTTAAAATACCTTTGTTTGCAATTTTTAACGAATGATAAGTTTGTCTTAAATGGATTGCTTCAAGAAATTTGAATTTAAAAAGAAGACATAAAAATCCTATTAATTCTCCTACGGAAATTCCCATTACTGCAATCATTGCTGAGTATTTTGTAGGTGTGGGATAGATTATATATAAACTTCCAATTACAAATACAATTCTAAAAAGTTGTTCTAAAATTTGAGATACACCAGGTGGGACTACATCTTTCATACCATAATAATAGCCTCTAAATATAGAAGATAATGTAATTAAAGGAATAGCAGGGATTAAGGCTATAAGACTAAAATAGGTATCTTTATTTTTTATTATATTTATACTTATATATTTTGCATAAAAAAATAAAAGGACAGATAAAAGACTACTGATAAATAAACCTAATATTAGTGATAATCCTAGAATTTTGTTGCAGCCTCTTTTGTTATTAAGAGATAAGTTATAGGCTACAAGCTTTGATACTGCAACAGGAATTCCAGCTGTTGTAAAGGTGATTAAGATCATTAATATAGGAAATACCAAATGAAATAGGCCGATTCCTTCTGGGCCAATTATTCGAGATAGTATAATTTTATAAGCAAAACCTAAAAACCTTACAATAAAATTTACAACAATAAGAATGAACGTTCCGTATAGAAATGAGTTTTTTTTCATAAAGGTCCCCTCTTCATATAGCAATCTACTTTAAATAGATATTCTTATATAAACAGTTATATTACTTAAAAATAAAGTTTAAATATATAGGTAAATAATTTCAAAACGAAATATAAAGAACAGTTCATTCCAGATAACTTTTGAAAAAACAAAACTTCATTCCATGAAAAAATACTAAACCTTCAAAACTCACTTCGTTCAAACAATGAAGGTTCTTAACGTATTTTTTATGAAATTTCAGTAAGTTTTTTTACAAAAGTTATCGAAGTCATTCACTTATCTTTATATATTTCTTTTTTTTATGTTGATTTTGTTTACCTATAGATAAACAAAATCAAAAAAATATATTATGAAGCTTAGCTTTAGAATAGAAAATATTTTTCTTCATGTATGAATTTTGGCGATAGACAGACACTATAATATAAAGAAAATGAATGGAGGAAAATATATGGAATTAGTTTGCCCTATTTGTAATGGAATGGCTATATATTTGCTAAGATGTCCTCATTGTGGCAAACAGATGGAAAATAGAGGAGCTATGGTAGAATTTTTAGATGATTATAGTCCTTATTTAGATATGGATATGACACAGCTAGTAGATGGTGCGGCAAATGATCAATGTGTACACTTGTTTTATTGTGAGAACTGTAGATATGACAAAAGAGTTAAAATTCAAAGAGTAAATATATAGTATGCAAAAGCTGAATATAAATTTCAACGTCAAGTAATATTTTATATTTATTGTTTGCTAAAAAATAAATCAATTGAAACAGAATAAAGTGCGTAGGACTGCACTTTATTCTATTTCTAGCAAAATACCTTAATATTTTGTATAATTAATGGTAGTATATATAGATAAACAACTTTAAAGCGAAATATAAAAGATTGTTTATTTTAGATAATTATTCATTTTTGATGTTATGTATCTATTAGTATATGTTTAAAAGAGGATTTTTGATAATAAATAAGAAATACAGGAGGTAGGAATGGAAATATATAAAGAGATACATTTAGATAAAAATTCACCTCAACATTTATATATGCAGCTGTTTTATAAAATACGTCAGTTTATCATGGATGGACAGCTTAAAGCAAACGAAAAGCTTCCACCTATTAGACAGCTTGCCAATACTCTTGGGGTAAATACAAGTACTATTGTCAATGCATATGGACTTTTAGAAAAAGAAGGGTTTGTGTATAAAAAAATAGGTAGTGGAACATTTGTTTCTCCACGGAAAGATGATAGGCTAGAGGATGTGGTGCTTGAAAAATATCCATTAGATGAGGATATAAGACTGATGGACCGAGGACAAATACAAATAAAAGAAAATATGATTAGCTTTGCTAGTGCTACACCAACTTCTGATCTGTTTCCAGTAGATGATTTTAAAATCCTTTTAAATGAGGTTTTAGATAGAGATAAAGGAGATGCTTTTGGATATCAGGAAAGTCAAGGATATTATCCTTTAAGAGAATCACTAGTTGATTATCTAAAGGAAATCAATATTGAAACTAATTCAGAAAATGTTCAAATTATTTCAGGAGCACAGCAAGGAATAGATGTTATTGCAAAGGCATTTGTAGATTATAAGGATACAATCATTGTGGAAAGTCCTACATATACAGGAGCAATAGGAACCTTTAAATCTAGAGGAGCAAAAATTGTTAGTGTACCTATTCTAGAGGATGGCATAGATATACATTTATTAGAAGAAAATATAAAAAAGCATCATCCTAAATTTGTTTATTTAATGCCTAACTTTCAAAATCCTACTGGATATTCTTATAGCAAGGAGAAAAAATTAAAAATCATTGAGTTAGCTGATAAATATAATACATTTATTGTTGAAGATGATTATTTGAGTGATTTAAGCTTTTATAATAATGATAATGCTACGCTAAAAAGCTTAGATGAGAATGATCGTATTATATATATTAAGAGTTTTTCTAAAATTTTCATGCCGGGTTTAAGATTAGGTTTTTTGGTGATTCCTAAAAAAATACATCATAGAATTCTTGCTGCAAAGCATACATCAGATATTTCAACTTCAGGGCTAAATCAAAGAGTTTTTGACCTTTATTTAAGAAAAGGTATTTGGAAAAAGCATATTCGATATATGGAAAAGATATATAGAGAACGGTTTGATGTGATGAAGAATTGTATAGAAAAATATTTTAAGGATATAGATATAAGTTATATTCTTCCGAAAGGTGGATTAAATTTTTGGTTTTCTTTACCTGAAGGGTATGATTCAAATAAGCTATATGTTGAAGGGGCTAAAAATAATATTCTTATTTTACCAGGATCTATATTTTTTATATCTCAAAATGAAAGCAGATTTTTTAGATTGAGTATTGCTGCTGTATACCCTAAGGATATTGAGATAGGAATAAAGGGATTATCTCAAGTGATAAAAAGATTTATTAAAAAGGATACAAAGGAGAGAAAAGGGCCGGATTCATATACTCCTCTTTTATAGAAACAGTAAATAAAAAATATTTATTCTTTTAAGATATATTTAATGAAAGATAAAAATTTTATAAATAATATGAGGTGATATAATTGAAGGTAAAATTTATTATTAATCCTTCATCGGGAAAACAAATCATCCAAAAAAATTTAGATAGAATTATTGGAAATTTAATATTGGAAGGAATTGTAAAATATGTAGATGTATTTAAAATGAAAGGGAAGTATGATGCTTTAGAGGAAGTAAAAAAGCTTAAAAAGGGTGAATATGATTGTATTATTGCTGTAGGAGGAGATGGAACCGTTAATGAAGTGGTAAATGGTGTAATGATAGGAAAAAATGAAATTCCTATTGCAATACTACCAGCAGGAACAGTAAATGATTTTGCAAAGTTTTTAGCCCTACCTATTGATATAAATGGCTTTTGTAATATGATGAGAAAAAATGAAAGAAAAAAAGTAGATGTTGGAAAAGTAGGAAATAGGTATTTTATTAACGTTTTAGCAGGAGGACTTTTGACAGATGTAGGATATAAGGTATCCTCTGAATTTAAAACAGTACTAGGGAAGTATGCTTATTATGTAGAAGGAATGAAAGAAATTCCAAGACAAATGCTAAGGAGTATCAATATAGAAATTGATTCTGAAGAATTTAAAGGAACAGAAGATATATTTATGTTTATTATTACTAATACGCCATCCGTAGGAGGATTTAAAAAGCTTGCTCCTATGGCTAAAATAGATGATGGACTATTTGATGTTTGTATTGTGAAAAAGTCAGATATACCAGAATTCTTTTCTTTATTTTTACATATCATGAAAGGGGAGCATATTAAGCATCCTCGGGTTTTATACATACAGACTTCTAAAATCGAACTAAAGAGTCCTAAAGATGTGAATGTTGCTTTAGACATAGATGGGGAGCAGGGAGGAGGTCTTCCTGCAACTATTGAAGTGGTTCCAAAGGGAATAGAGATTATCATTCCATAAAAAATTAAATATAAGCAGGAATTTACATAATTGCTGTAGAAAAGTAACAAGATAAATTATATAGTTTAAAATTCAGAAAAAAATTTACGTTAAAATATATATGAATTGGAGTGAAATAGGTGAGTATAACAATTAAAGATGTAGCAAAAAAGGCAGGTGTTTCTATATCTACAGTATCTCGAGTGATAAATGGATCTAAACCTGTAAGTAATGAAATAAGACAAAAAGTATTAAAGGTTATTGAAGAAACAGGATATATGCCTAATCCAGTAGCAAGAAGTTTGGTAATGAAAAAAAGCCAATTAATTGGAGTTGTAGTTCCAGATTTATCGAATGTTTTTATTGGGGAAATATTGAATGGGATAGAAGAGATTGGTAAAATGTATGATTATGACATTTTATTATGTAATACTTATGGACAATTAGAACAGGAGTTAAGATATCTTAATTTATTGAAAGCAAAGCAGGTAGAAGGAATTATATTTATGACTTGGAATCTTCAGGAAAAGCTGGTTGAATATCTTGAAAAAATAGAGGTTCCAGTTGCATTAATTAATAGAAATACGAGCAAATTACATACTCCTTCTGTATCTATTGATAATTTTAAAGCTGCGTATGAAATGACAGAATTTCTTATTAAAAATGGTCATAAACGGATTGCGCTAATCAGAAGTAGTATGGATCAAAATGCTTTTGGACTTGATCAATACAATGGATACAAAAAAGCATTAGATGATCATGGGTTAGAAATTCATGAAGAATTAATAAGATATGGAAATTGGAAAATGGAAAATAGTTATCAAATTGTAAAAGATTTTATAGATGAAAATATTTTACCTACTGCGATATTTGCAGCGAGTGATGAAATGGCTATTGGAGCTATCAATTGTTTATTAGACAATGGATATAAGGTTCCAGAGGATGTTTCTGTTGTTGGATTTAATGATATAAAATTAGCATCTATATATAGGCCTAAGTTAACAACTATTCATCAGCCAATTTATGATATTGGAGCTGTTGCAATGAGAATGATTATTAAGAAAATTAATGGAGAAGAAGTAGATAGCAATGTAGTTACACTTCCACATGAATTAATCGTAAGAGAAAGCAGCAAGTGTATAGAATAAGGAATATTTCATCTCCTATGTAGAAATAATAGAATTAGATAATATCATAGGAGGTGGTTCTTTTGAGAAAAGTAGCTGTAGAAAAATCACTAGAAAATGTAAAAAGTTATCTTAATTACAAGGGTTATGATGTTGCAGATCTTGAAGGTACTAAATCAAATTTGAAAAGCTTTGATGCAATTGTAGTTTCAGGACAAAATAGTAATATGCTAGGTATGCATGATACAAATACAAGAGCATCTGTTATTAATGCAAAAGGCATGACACCAGAAGATGTACATGCACAAATAGAAAATCGTCTTAGCTAAGACCTCTTTTGAGGTCTTTTTTGTTGATGGTAATTTATAATGAAAAATATTATAATATATCTGTTGTATAATAAATGTATGAATCATATGAGAGTGAGGACAAAATGAAAAGAAATGATTTTTTACCGATATGTAGAGAAGATATGAAAAAAAGAGGATGGGAACAATTAGATTTTATTATTGTGACAGGAGATGCTTATGTAGATCATCCGAGTTTTGGTACAGCTATTATATCAAGAGTTTTAGAAGATGCTGGATATAAGGTAGGGATTATTCCTCAACCAAATTGGAGAAATGTTAATGATTTCAAAAAATTAGGAAGACCTAGACTTGGATTTTTAATCAATGCAGGTAATTTAGATTCTATGGTAAATCACTATTCTGTGAGTAAGAAAAGGAGAAAAGAAGACTTATATGCTCCAGGTGGAAAAATGGGATTAAGGCCTGATAGAGCAACCATTGTATATACTAATATGGTCAGACAAGCATATAAAAAAGTACCTATTATTATTGGAGGTATTGAAGCTAGCTTAAGAAGATTTGCACATTATGATTATTGGAATGATTTAGTAAGAAGATCTATTTTATTTGATAGTGAAGCAGATTTATTAGTATACGGTATGGGTGAAAAACAGGTTATAGAAATTGCAGATAATTTAAATAATGGATTAGCTATTAAGTATATTCGACATATTCCGGGAACTTGTTATAAAGTGAATAATTTAGAAGAAGTTTATGATTATATAGAAGTTCCTTCTTTTGAAGAAGTTTCAAAAGATAAAAGATTATATGCAAAAGCTTTTAAAATTCAATATGAGGAACAGGATAGTATCCGAGGAAAAGTAATTGTTCAAAAGCATAAGGATATTTATATTGTACAAAATCCTCCAGCTAGTCCTTTGACGCAAGTTGAATTAGACAGAGTATATGACCTACCATATATGAGAAGCTATCATCCTATATATGAAAAAATGGGTGGAGTTCCTGCTATTAAAGAAGTCAAATATAGTATTGTTAGTGAGAGAGGTTGTTTTGGTAGCTGTTCTTTTTGCGCTCTTACATTTCATCAAGGAAGGGTAATCCAGAGCAGAAGTCAAGAGTCAATGATAGAGGAAGCAAAAAAAATTGTTAAAGATAAAGACTTTAAAGGATATATTCACGATGTTGGAGGCCCAACAGCTAATTTTAGACATCCTGCTTGTGAGAAGCAAAAGAAAATAGGAGCTTGTAAAAATAAGCAATGCTTATACCCAAAGCCTTGTAAAAGTCTATATATTGATCATAGTGAATACTTAGAAGTATTGAGAAAGCTTAGGAAAATTGAAGGAGTCAAAAAGGTTTTTGTTCGTTCGGGGCTAAGATATGATTATATTATGGCAGATCAAAAGGGAGATGATTTCTTAAAAGAATTAAGTGAGTATCATGTAAGTGGACAACTTAAAGTTGCTCCTGAGCATGTTTCGCCGAAGGTATTAGCATTGATGGGAAAACCGAAAAGAGAAATATATGAAAGGTTTGTAGATAAATTTTATAAAATAAATAATAGGCTTGGAAAAAAACAATTTTTAATACCGTATCTTATGTCTAGTCATCCAGGAAGTGATTTAAGTGCTGCTGTTGAGCTAGCAGAGTATTTAAGAGATATTCACTATCATCCACAGCAAGTGCAGGACTTTTATCCTACACCGGGAACCTTGTCTACCTGTATGTTTTATACGGGATTAGATCCTAGAAATATGAAGCGTGTATATGTACCAAAGACAAGAGAAGAAAAGGCTATGCAAAGGGCTTTGCTTCAATATAGAAACCCTAAAAATTATGATTTAGTTGAGAAGGCTTTGATTTTAGCAAATAGAAAGGATTTAATTGGATATGGTCCTAAGTGTTTGATTAAACCAAGAGAAGAATATAATAAAAAAAATCGTTCAAATAAAAATAAACGTCAAAAGGATAAAAGAAGAAAAAATAGAAGATAATTGATGTTTGACGAAAACATATCTTTTTTGTACAATACATTATTAGGAAAAATAGAAGGGAGTCATAATATGCTATCAAAAGAAAAGCTTGCTCGTATTAATTTTTTAGCTAAAAAATCTAAGAATGAGGGATTAACTCAAGAGGAAAAGCTTGAACAAAAAAAACTTAGAGAAGAATATTTGAAAAAGTTTAGAGAAAATTTTAGAAAACAATTAGACAATATTGAATTTGTTGATTAGAGTAAGAGGAGATATAAAAGAAGGGGGCTAATAGGATGGCAGAGAAACAATATGTTATATTCAAACTAGAAAATGAATCTTATGGTGTAGATATAATGCGTGTGCAGGAAATTTGTGAATATAAAGAAAGCGTTAAGGTACCGAATACACCTAAATTTGTTGATGGGATTATAAATTTAAGAGGAGATATTATACCTATTATCAGTTTAAGGAAGAAATTTAATTTACAAGAGGAACAAGTGAATTCAGATACAAGAATTATTGTTATTCATTTACAAGAAAATCAAGTAGGTTTTCTTGTAGATGAAGCGTCTCAGGTTTTAAGAATAAATGAAGAAGATATTGAGCCAGCACCAGAAATTGTTACTGGTGTGGATAAAAAATATATTACAGGAGTTGGAAAGTTAGAAGACAAAATTGTTCTATTATTAGATTTAGAATATATTCTTACAGATTATGAAAAAGAGCAAATACAACAAATCTCTTAATTGTTATCATTTTTTTGACGATAATAGAAGGAATGCTAAATAAACAATTTGTTTTTAAGAGATTTATGATAAAAAAATAAAAAATTAGAAATTAATGTAAATAAAAAAATTCATTTGACAACAGTAAAAGTCAAATTTCAAACCTATCTCTAGTGTATAATGAATTCAAACACACAACATATAGGGGGATATGGTGATGAAAAAGACTTTGCTGTTTTTTTTAATACTTATTACAATAATAATATATGCAAAGGGAAGCTTTGTAGATGCAAATCCAGCAACTAAAAAAGATATAAACTATGAAAAGGAACGAGCGATGATAGAAGAGCTTTTTAGAGAAAGATCTAAATTATGGAATGATATTTATGAAAGAAGTATGGAGATTGATGAATGGACTAAAGAGCTAAAAAATATTGTTGTAGAGCCTTTGTTATCTTTTGATGCTGAAGCTTTTAGACAAGCTTGTGAATATCCTACAGATATGGATAAGGTATTAGACCTAAGAATTGTTAACATAGAAGATGTAGCTTATGGTAGAGATTCTATGCAGGCAAAAATAAAGATTCATTGGGAAATGGAAGGGCTTTCATCTAAATATCAGGAAGAAATTAATTATATAGTAGAGCTTAAAAAAGAAAATAAAAAATGGAAGCTTTGTGATTATAATATATATCAGTAGCTGTCTAGCTTTATAGTAGACAGTTTATTTTTTATAAAATAGGATAATTTTGCTGTTTACTATAAAATAAGAAGGAATATAATTATTTATGAAGAAATAATTTCATGTAGAGCATATGTCAAACTGTGTCGTTTTATAAAAATATGTTATTTTTTAATATCAATGACTAGAGGTGTATTATGTACAAGCCAGCTTTAAGCGCTAAAAAAATGAATGAAATCATTAAAAATACAATTGATGTAATAGAAAAAGGGAAAAATGAAATTTTTGAAATAGCTGAAAGTGCTAGAAATGAGTGCAAAAACCTTGAAAAGGAATTGCAAAATATAAAAGTGAAAGCTGCTCGTATTATAAATGAAGTTGATGAATTAGAAATTCTTGAAAAAAGAAGCAGGGTCAGACTAGCTCTTGTAAGCAAGAATTTTAAAGAGTTTACAGAAGATGATATTAAAGCAGCTTATGAGGATGCGAATGCTTTAAAGGTTAAGATTTTGTTAAAAAGACAAGAAGAAAAGGATTTGATCAAACAAAGGTCTGATTTAGAGAAAAGATTAAAAGCTTCCTATGAAGTTGTAAAAAAAGCTGAAAAATTGGTTTCCCAGGTTGGTGTAGCTATGGGGTATTTGAGTGGAAATTTAAAAGAATTATCAGAACAATTAGAAGATATACAACAAAAAGAAGCAGTAGGGATCAAAGTGATTAAAGCACAAGAAGAAGAAAGACAGAGAGTTGCTAGAGAGATTCATGATGGACCTGCTCAGTCTATGGCCAATGTGGTTATCAAAGCGGAAATTTGTGAAAAGCTATTTGACAGGGATATGACAAGAGCAAAACATGAGCTCACAGAGCTGAAAAATATCGTTCGGGGCTGTTTAAAAGATGTAAGAAAGATTATATATGATTTAAGACCTATGTCTTTAGATGATTTAGGTTTAATACCAACCTTGCAAAGATTTATTATGAATTTTGAAGAGGAAACAAGAGTAAATGTAGATTTTTCTGTAAATATAGAAAATGAAGTTATAGACTCGATTACTCAGCTATCGGTATTTCGAATTATACAAGAATCTTTGAACAATATCAGAAAGTATGCAAAAGCTTCTACAGTTGTCATAAAATTAGAAGTGATTCACAGACGGATTAATTTATTAATTATTGACGATGGCATTGGCTTTGATGTCAAATGTAAATTAAGTGCAAATAAACGCGAAAGTGGTTTTGGCTTGTTCATTATGAAGGAAAGAGTAGAACTACTAAAAGGAAAGATAAATATTAAAAGCGATATTGGAGAAGGAACAAGAATAAAAGTGATAATTCCTTTAAAAAAGATGGAGGGACAATAGAAATGGATACGAAAATTAAAGTTTTAATAGCAGACGATCATGCACTAATGAGACAAGGGCTTAAGCAAATTATAGAGTTAGAGGAAGATATTGAAGTAGTAGCTTTAGCTGTTGATGGAGAAGATACTATTAAAAAATCTCAACAGTATAAACCAGATGTTATATTATTAGATATTAATATGCCTAATATGAATGGCATACAAGCATTAAGAAGACTGAAGGATATGGGAACTGATTCGAAAATTATTATGTTAACTATTCATGATGATAGAGAATATCTATTTGAAACAATGAATATTGGTGCATCTGGATATGTACTAAAGGATGCTGAATCTGCTAGCCTTGTAAAAGCTATTAGAGATGTATGTACGGGTCATTCATATATTCATCCATCTCTTGCTTTAGAATTGGTTAAATCATATAATAAAAAGGACAAAGAGGAGCATACATATAAAAAGGATAAACTAACAAGAAGAGAATATGAAGTATTAACTTTAATTGCAGAAGGAAAAAATAATAGGGAGATTGCAGAAGATTTATTTATTAGTGAAAAAACAGTTAAAAATCATGTATCAAATATATTTAAGAAGATTGATGTTAGTGATAGAACGCAGGCTGCAATTTATGCATATAAGCATAACATTAAAAAAATATAATGATAAACATAGTTTTTATGATTATGGCAAATAATAAGAAGAATATTAAGGAGGGAGTATTTTGGTAGAGAAAAAAGATGTATTAAGCTTTGAATTTAAAAATGGGTGGGAACAAATTGATCAAGCACAGCAAAAAGAGGTATTTAAGTTAAGTGAAGAATATAAAACTTTCTTAGATAAAGGAAAGACAGAAAGAGAATGTGTAGATGAAATAATAAAGCAAGCTGAAAAAAATGGATATAAAAATATAGAAGATTTTATAGATGGGAAGGAAGTATTAAAAGCAGGGGCAAAAATTTATACGAACAATAAGGGAAAAGCTGTAGCATTATTTATTATAGGAGAACAGGCTTTAGAAAAAGGGATGCATATTGTAGGGGGGCATATAGACTCTCCAAGACTTGATTTAAAGCCTTTCCCATTATATGAAGATGGAGGATTAGCTTTACTTAAAACACATTATTATGGAGGAATAAAAAAATATCAGTGGACAACTATTCCTTTAGCGTTACATGGAGTTGTCATCAATAAAAACGGAGAAAAAATAAATATCGTCATAGGTGAAGATGATAATGATCCAGTATTTTTTATTACTGATTTATTACCTCATTTAGCTAAGAAGCAAAATGAAAAGAAACTCAATGAAGGGATATCTGGAGAAGGACTAAATATATTAATTGGAAGTATTCCTTGTGATGATGCAGAAATTAAAGAAAGGGTAAAATATAATATTTTAAAACTGTTGAATGAAAAATATGGGATAGAAGAAGAAGATTTTTTAACTGCTGAAATTGAGATCGTTCCTGCGAGTAAAGCAAAAGATGTTGGATTAGATAGAAGCTTAGTAGGAGCTTATGGACAAGATGATAGAGTTTGTTCGTATACAGCGATGAAAGCCATCTTTGACATTAAGCAGCCTAAAAAAACAGCAGCAGTTTTATTAGTAGATAAAGAAGAAATAGGAAGTATGGGAAATACAGGAATGCAGTCTAGGTTTTTTGAAAATGCTGTAGCAGAGTTAGTTGCCATACAAAATAAGGACTTTAATTATTTGAAGGTGAGAAGAGCATTAGCTAACTCAAAGGTTTTATCTGCAGATGTTGGTGCGGCCTTTGACCCTAATTTTCCTGATGTATTGGATAAAAGAAATGCAGCTTTCATTGGAAAAGGTGTATTGGTATCTAAGTATACTGGTGCGAGAGGAAAGTCAGGCTGCAATGATGCAAATGCGGAATTTTTAGGTGAGTTAAGAAAAATATTCAGGAATGATCATGTATTATGGCAAATTGGAGAGTTGGGAAAGGTTGACCAAGGAGGAGGAGGAACTATTGCTTACATATTAGCTAATTATGGAGCTGAAGTTGTTGATTGCGGTGTACCAATCCTTTCTATGCATGCACCTATAGAAATAGCAAGTAAAATGGATATTTATATGGCTTATAAAGCGTACAAAGCTTTTTTAAAGGCATAAAAATAAATCGGGTTTTATACCCGATTCAGACTGTTGACAAAGTATAAAAAAGCGAGAATTCTTTTTTTTCAAAAAGGATTTTCGCTTTTTATGTAGAATAAATATATATAGAATAATTTCCCGAAGGGACTGATTGTATTGTTAACTAAGAATAATGGATACCAAAATAGAATTGAAACTGTTATGATTGAGAACCTAGTTTCTGAAGATCATTTGCTTAGAAAAATCAATAAATATATTAACTTTTCATTTATATATGATTTAGTAGAAGATAAGTATTGTTTAGATAATGGAAGACCATCTATTGATCCAGTTGTTTTATTTAAGATGATGTTTATTGGATATCTTTATGGTATTCGCTCCGAAAGGAGATTAATGGAAGAAATCAAATATAATATTGCTTATAGATGGTTTTTAGGTTATGGAATTACTGATGAGATTCCTCATCATTCTACTATTAGTCAAAATAGAAGACGTAGATTTACAGGTACTGATATATTTGAAAAAATTTTTTCAAATATAGTGAAACAAGCAATAGATAATAATTTGGTATTGGGTAAAATACTATACACTGATTCTACTCATCTTAAAGCTAATGCTAATAAAAATAAGTATGAAGAAAAATATATTAAAGTTGAAGTAAAAGAATATGTTGATGATTTAGAAAATGCAATTAATGAAGATAGAATAAATCATGGTAAAAAACCTCTAAAAAAAAAGAACATGAGCCAGAAATAAAGAGAATTAAATCTAGCATTACAGATCCTGACAGTGGTTTTATGCATAGAGATAGAAAACCCAAAGGTTTCTTCTATCTAGAACACAGAACGGTGGATGCAGAGAATAACATTATTACAGGTGTTAATGTTACTCCTGGTAATATTAATGATGCAACACCTTATCTTCAAATATTAGATGAACAAATTGAAAAATATGGTTTTGAGGTGAAATTTGTAGGACTTGATGCTGGATATTTTACTGCTCCAATTTGTAAAGGTTTAAATGATAGAAATATACAGGGTGCTATAGGTTACAGACTTGGACCACATAAAAAAGGAAAGTTTACAAAAAATAGATTTCAATATGTTGATGAATGGGATGTTATAATGTGCCCAAATCTTTATCCAATGCATTATAAAACTACTACCCGTCAGGGTTATAGGGAATATATCAGTGATAAAAATAATTGCTCTGAGTGTCCATATAAAGAAAAATGCTTATATGATGGTAATGAAACTAGAACAATTAGACTCCATGTATGGGAAAAATATAAAGATAAAGTTAAAAGGTTTACTATGTACGATCAGTTAGGGAAGCGGATTTACAAGAGAAGAAAAGAAACCGTTGAGCGAAGCTTTGCAGATGCTAAACAACTGCATGGGCTTCGCTATGCCCGCTTTCGCGGAATTGAGAAAGTCAAAGAACAATGTCTTATGACAGCAGCAGTACAAAATATGAAAAAGATAGCGATGATACTATCATCTCTATCTTTTAATTCTTTTTTGAATGATTATTCTCATAAAATATTAAGCTACGCTTATTTTATATTTAAAAAAGACAAACCACTGAAATTTTTCAATGGTTTGTCAGCAACCTGAATCGGGTTTTATACCCGATTATTTTTTATAAATTATTTTGATTTTTCAGCATAAAGCTTTTAAAGGTTTGTGCTAAAGGAGATAAAATTCTAGGTTCATGATAAACAAAATAAAACTTTCTTGTTGTATCAATGTCTTCTAATACTAATTTTTTAATTATATTGTATTTTATTTCATTTTCTATAGCAAATTCAGAAATCATTGTAATGCCCAGACCGTTTTTTACACATTGCTTAATTGCTTCAGTGTTTTCTATGCAGGCGACTATTTGTAATTGTTCTAAAGATATGTTATTGGAATGAAGGATTTGTTCAAACATTTTTCTTGTTCCTGAACCTTTTTCTCTTAAAATAATTTTTTCTTTAAGTAAAAAATCTATAGATATTTTATCTAATGATCTATACTTTTTAGTATTGGGAGCAATGATTACGAGCTTGTCCTCTAAAACATCAATGTAATGCAAGCGTTTTGTATTGTCCTTTGCCCCTACAAAACCAAAATCTATCCTGCCATTCAAAATACCGTCTACTACTTGCTGTGAATCATAATGAAGAAGGTTATATTGAACATTTGGATAAATTTTATTGAATGCACTGAGTAAAGGAGGAAGAATATACTGCTCAGGGATTGTACTACAAGCGATTTCTAAAGTTCCTTCAATTTTGTCTTTGAATGCTTCTAAAGAAAATAATGCTTGTTCCCTTTTATTAATGATTTCTACTGCATGACGAAATAGAATTTCTCCAGCTTTTGTTAAGGTTACCTTTTTATTTGACCGATTAATTAGTATAGTGCTTAATTCATTTTCGAGATTTTGGATGTGATTGCTAATGGTTGGTTGTGTTAAAAAAAGATAATCCGCAGCTTTTGAAAAGCTTTTTAGTCGTGCAATAGCTATAAAAGTTTCTAGTTGTCGAAAATCCATACTATTCCCTCCAAGAAAACCTTTCTTTAATTAATAGTACCATTTACTAGAAGAATTATCAAATACTAGTTTTTTTATCGAATAGCGTTTAAAATAAATAGTGAAGCAATAGCATAGATATAATATAAAAATGTATAAAAGGTAAATTTGCCATTGTGAAAGGAATGGTTAAATGAATCTTCAAAAATTGAAAATATTAATAAAGCAGAAGGAAGGAATGAAGCTTGACTTTAAAGAAAGCTTGCATCTTAATACTGAAACAGAGAAAAAAGAATTTGCAAAAGATGTTATGGCTATTGCCAATAGTATAGGAGGAAGAGGTTATTTAATTATTGGTGTAAAAGATAAAGAAAAAAAAATAATAGGAATTAAACCAGAAGACTTTCAAGAAGAACGTCTACAGCAGATTATAAGTCATAGATGCGATCCACCAGTGAATATAAGAGTAGAGTGTATAAAATATAAGGAAAGATATATTGGTGTGATTACTATTTTTAAAAGTTTTCAAAGACCACATCAAATGAGACAAACAGGAGCATTTTATGTAAGAAGAGGATCAACTACTGATATTGCAAGAAGAGATGAAATAGCAAGAATGTTTCAAGAAGTAGGATTAATCAATAATGAATTAATCCCATTATATAATTTAGATGCAAGTGTATTAAATCAAGCATTAATAAATCAATATTTAAAGAAAATGGGTATATTTCCTAATGAAAAAATGACAATGCATACATGGAACAATTTGGGGATTATTCATTTTGATAGTGAAAGAAATAGATTTTGCCCAACAATTGGAGGACTTTTATTGTTTTGCAATAAACCTCAAGCATATTTACCTTATGTTTCTGTAAAAATTATTACATTTAAAAAAGATAAAAAACAGACTCATGTAATAGATGGAAATATTCTTGAAATGTTAAATAGATGTAGGAAGTTTATTTGTACATATTTAAAAAATATAGATTATCCAAAGGAAGCAATATTTGAGGCTATTGCAAATGCAGTGCTACATAGAGATTATATGGATATATTAAGAGATGTTGTGGTGCTTATAGGAGATCATAAGGTCGAGATTAGTAATCCTGGAACGCTACCAAAGGGAAGCAATATTCATACTATTATGAGGGAGAACAATCCTACAAGGAGAAATAATTGGCTTTATCATAGACTTTTATTAATTGATGATCAAAATCAATTTCTAAGAACAGGTATTGGACTTCAAAAAATAAGCAAGATGTTTAATAATGTTGGAAATGTAAAATTTTTAAATATAGAAAAAAGAAATTTATTTAAAGTGGTTATGCCAGGCTTGAATAAATTCAATAAAATAAAAAAGCATGGGACTTTTTAAAATAAAGGCCCATGTTTTAGGTATTATATGTTTTATAAGTATGAATAAATTTAGGTTTTAATGACATAGTCATTTTATGAATATTCATTTTCTTAAAACCATTTTTTTTACATAATTCAATCTGATGATATTCCTTTATATTAAATATGAGTATTTCAAAGTCTAGATTTTTTACGTGTTGGATTATGGTTTTAAGGATTTTTTTATCTAAGAGATCTTCTCTATATTTTTTAGGGAATATAAAATCGTCAATAATAATATAAGGATAAGGATCGTTATTCATATCACAAAAACATAACGTAATATAAATTTCTTTATTAGCTTTATATTGAAACAACCATTTATTATCTGAATTTTTTGTGATAATTTGACAGGTGAATTTTAAATTGCAAATACGGCTAAAAGTTTTTATCCAATTCATTAATTGGATGGGATCAATTTTTTTATATATAGGAACTGTTTTTCTTATAGTTTTTATATTATATATATTAATCATACAAATAACCCTCCTAAAAAAATATATGAATAGAGCTTAATTATTATTACTGACAATAATTGTAGTATAATAAAAATAAAATGATTGTGAATATAAGTAAGAAAGAGGGTGAAGGCTATCAAAAGAGGAATTTATGCAAATAGGAATGTTTTAAAATCCATATATCAACTATTTAAAAGAATAGGTGCGCTTTATCAATTCATAAAAGATCCTAATGTTGCCATTTATAAAAAGATAATAGTTATATTAGGACTTTTATATATTATTAGTCCTATTGATATTATTCCAGAAGCTATTTTAGGATTTGGATTTATAGATGATGCAGTATTGATGCTATATATGATTTCAAAAATATCAGATCAATTAGATCAATATATTATAAATAAAGATGAAGATATATCTTTTGATAAAGGAAAAATCGTTGATGGTGTACAATATAAATTTAAAGATGAGGATGAAAAGCCATCTAAATAGATGGTTTTTCAATTGAATGACAAAAACACGAACATTAATATAGAATTTCAAAAAAATATACACATTATAAGAAATTATGTTATAATAATTTTATCAAAAAACAGGAGAGGTGAAGGTTTTGAGAGAGGATGTAGCACAAATTCTATTTTCAGAAAAGCAAATTGAAGAGAAAGTAGCTGAATTAGGCAAACAAATTACACAAGATTACAAAGGAAAAGAATTGGTATTAATAGGTGTACTCAAAGGTGCAAATGTTTTTATGAGCGATTTAATGAGAAAAATAGATATTCCAGTTACAATTGATTTTATGGCTGTATCAAGCTATGGATTATCCACAGAAAGTTCAGGTGTTGTAAAAATATTAAAGGATTTAGATCAAAGTATAGAAGATAAACATGTGCTAATTATAGAAGATATTATTGATACAGGACTTACATTACACTATTTATGTGATAATTTATTATCGAGAAAGCCAAAAAGTTTAAAGATATGTACATTATTAGATAAGCCTGAAAGGAGAAAAGTTGAATTAAAGGTTGATTATAAAGGATTCGATATTCCAGATGAATTCATTATTGGATATGGCATTGATTATGCAGAAAAATATAGAAATCTACCATATGTAGCAGTATTAAAAAGAGCAGTTTATGAAAAATAATTTTATAAGGAATAAAATAAATCTTTAATTCCTATACTAATATAGAGAAGGGTATTCATATGTATAGGAGTGATAAGATGATACAAAATACAAATTTTGAAGAAATTAAAGAAAGATTTAGAAATGCAACTGTTGATGAAAAAATTAGAATATATACAACTACTCAAGGATTAACAGTTGAACAGTTCAAAGAATTATTAAGAATGTTTCCACTTCAATATTTGGACAAACTTGAAAGAGCAATGGCTTAGTAGGAAAAAAGAACCACTTTACTTATGTGGTTCTTTTTATATAATTGAGTACTCTTTCCCATTCAAAGGGAATAGGTGTTCCATTGATAACATATTCCTTTAGATAATAAGATTCTGTGTAGGTGATAAATTTTGCAGGAATAGATAAAGTATACCCATGATTATTAAGTATGTTTTTTAATTCTGTTCTTTCCTTTATGGCTATATTTTCAAAATTTCTTATACAACGATTAGAGGTATTTGTCTTTTCTAGCTGAGTGTATCTTGACATTTCTTTTTTTATATACTCTATAAGATATTTTTGAAATTCTAGATCATTTTCTAATTTTGGATATTTTGTTAACCAATTGGGTTTTGGATTTTTAGAAAGAACGGTTTTGACGAAAAAATCATATTTTAAGGAACCATTTTTCAATCCCTTATAATATTTTCTAATATTTTTTTTAATATGATTATATATTTCCATTCTTGTTCTATCAGGTAAATTGGCAACGTTCACAATGAGACCTCCCCTATATAGATATATTTAGTATTTCCATAATTTTCAAAAAATATAACATTGATTGAATATATTTTATATATATAGGGAAAAATTTTAAAAAATAGGTAATGTATAAAGGTATACTTTAAGGATTGGTATTGTTTTTAAAGATTATTTTGACTATAATATAGTAGTGTGCAAAAATGTGAAAATTTATATAGGAGGATTTTCATTGAAAGCATTAGCTATTTTAGGAAGTCCTAGGGTGAAAATGAACACAGACCTTTTATTGAATAGTGTCATTCAGGGATTAGAAGAACAGCACGTAGTAGTTGAAAAAATT
Source organism: Crassaminicella indica (assembly GCF_019203185.1). NCBI lineage: Bacteria > Bacillati > Bacillota > Clostridia > Eubacteriales > Clostridiaceae > Crassaminicella > Crassaminicella indica. Next base: position 2,232,703 of record NZ_CP078093.1, read on the forward strand.
GAACTTAAAAAATTTAATATACATCCTTGTATAGCTTGTGGTGCGTGTGAAAAAACAGGTGTTTGCTTTATAAATGATGATATGCATAAATTGTACCAAAAATTTGATGCTGCAGATATTGTAGTTTTTGCTTCTCCATTATATTTTAATTCGGTTACGAGTATTGCTAAAACAATGATAGACAGATGTCAAATGTTTTGGTCTAGCAAATATGTTTACAATAAGCCAGCTATTGACCGAACAAAAAAAAGAAATGGAATGTTTATAGCTACTGCAGGCAGTTTGCAAAAAGAAAATGGATTTATGGGTGCAACCCTTGTAGTAGATTTGTTTTTTAGAGCGATTAATACAAAGTATCATTATAATCTTCTTGTAGATAATACAGACAAATTATTTGTTAAAGAACGATTAGGACTTCTTGAAAAAGCATATGAAATGGGAAAGAAGTTAACTATTTTTGATTAAAGTTAATTTGTAATTATATTTTTTCATTGATTTTTAATCAATGAAGAGATATCATATATAATATGAGTATTTTGTATACATAATATAATTATATTAATTAAGGGGTGTTTTTATGTCAAATAATATGGTACCTGTTGGTTTATCCAATAGACACATTCACTTAAGTAAAGAGCATGTTGAAATTCTTTTTGGACAAGGTCATGAATTAACTCCTATAAAAGATTTAGTTCAACCAGGACAATTTGCCTGTGAGGAGAAAGTAGATATTGTTGGCCCAAAAGGAACATTAAAAGGAGTAAGGGTATTAGGACCTGCAAGAAGTAAAACACAAGTAGAAATTTCTTTTACAGATGGATTTGCTTTAGGTGTAAAAGCACCAGTAAGAAATTCGGGAGATTTAGCAGGAACTCCTGGAGCAAAAATTGTTGGCCCAAAAGGAGAAGTAACAATTGAAGAAGGAGTCATTGTTGCTGCTAGACATTTACACATGCATACTTCTGATGCAGAGAAATTTGGATTAAAAGATCAAGATGTTGTAAGTATAAAAGTAGAGGGACAAAGAGGATTAATATTTAATAATGTATTAGTAAGAGCAGGAGAGACACATGCTCTTGAATTACATGTTGATATGGAAGAAGGAAATGCTGCAGGATTAAAAAATGGAATGATGCTTGAAGTAATTAAATAGTGAGTAGGAAATATAAAAAGAATGGTCATTTGATCATTCTTTTTTAAAAAATAAATATTTTTTTATTGACAATAAGCTTTTGCGATGTTAAAATTAGTAGCAACAAATGCATACAAAAAAAGACTATGACGGAGAGAAAAGCATTGCCCCTGTAATTCCAGAGAACTGGGGATAGGTGAGAGCCCAGTGTTATAAGACAATGTGTATATTCACTCTAGAGTTGTTGTTCCAAAAGACATTTCGAGTAGGAACAAAGGAATGTCCCCCTTATTAGGACTACAGTTTAGCTTTGTATAAAGGCAGACTGGAAAAGAGATGATCCTAAGTTTTATTTTGGGATAAATTAGAGTGGTACCGTGAAGTCAAGCTTCGCCTCTATATAGAGGTGGAGCTTTTTTGATTTTTATAAAAGCTAGCTTAAAATCAAAGGAATGAATTTATAAGGAATAATAAAGATTTGACCGGTCTTGATTAGTAACAGCCATGGCTAAATAATCATTAAATCAAAATATTTCAAAGCAAATTAGTGATTATGATTTGCTTTGAAAATAATAGGAGGTTGTTTATGTCTTTGGTAACTGAAAAAAATAAAGAAAATAAGAGAGAAAAATGGGGGTCGAAAATTGGTTTTATACTTGCTGCTGCAGGATCTGCGGTAGGGTTAGGGAATCTTTGGAAGTTTCCATATAGTGTAGGTAACAATGGTGGCGGTGCATTTGTAATGATTTATTTAATATTTCTTATTTTAATAGGGATGCCACTAATGCTTGCTGCAATTACATTGGGTAGAAAAACACAGCTTTCAGCTGTTGGTGCTTATAGAAGCATTAAAAAGAATTGGGCTTTTGTTGGTGGGCTAGGTATCCTTTGTGGTTTTTTCATATTAGCCTTTTATAGTACTGTAGGAGGATGGGTTATTTACTATTGCATAAAAGCGGTTATGGGAGATCTTGCAATAAAAGATCCTAATGTTTTAGGAGCGATTTTTGGGGATTTTATATCATCACCTACTTCAAGTATTATTTATCAAGGAATATTTCTCATATTGACTTTACTTATTGTCATTAGAGGAATTAGTTCAGGAATAGAAAAAGCAAGTAAAGTTATGATGCCAGCTCTTTTTGCGATGATTATTCTTATTGCAATAAGATCTGTGACTCTACCTGGAGCTTTAGCAGGTATTGATTTCTTTCTTGTACCAGACTTTTCAAAAATTAATATGGATGTGATTATGAATGCATTAGGGCAAGTATTCTTTTCATTAAGTATTGGTATGGGGGTAATGGTCACTTATGGAAGCTACCTAGATAAAGATACAAATTTAATAGGAGCCTCTGCATCTATTCCTGTGCTAGATACTATGGTAGCCATGCTTGCAGGTTTTGCTACATTGCCAGCAGTATTTGCTATTGGTTTTAAAGCTTCTTCTGGACCTGGCCTTATGTTTGTAACTCTTCCTGCTGTATTTGCAAGTATGCCTTTTGGAATGTTATTTTGTATATTATTCTTTATACTTGTATTATTTGCAGCTCTTACTTCATCTATATCAATGCTTGAAGTATGTGTGTCTTATTTTGTAGATGAAAAGGGTGCAAATCGAATCAAGGCTGCTATGATTATAACGGTTACTATGTATATTGTAGGAATTCCAGCTACTCTTTCTATGGGACCTTGGCAAGAACTTCATATACTAGGCAATTTGAATTTCTTTGATTTTTATGATAAATTAACTTCTAATATACTTCTTACATCAGGAGGATTATTGCTTTCTATTTTTGTTGGATGGATATGGGGAGCTGAAAATGCTGTAGAAGAGATTGAAAAGATAGGTAAGAAATTTATATTTGCATCTTTATGGAAATTTCTTATAAAATATATTGTTCCACCAGCAGTTTTTATTATACTTATTAATTCGTTCAAAGATGTTATTACGGCTATATTTTAATAAAATTTCCCTATCTCAAAAGCGAGATGGGGATTTTTTTATTAAAGCAGTATGAATAAAGTACAACAGGTTAAATCAAATTTAGCTTACGGTATTACAATTAGTTATTATTTTTTGATCCGATCATATTCTGATAGCAATTTATCTAGAAATTGGCTGAATTTAACTACTTTTGGATCTAGTAGATTGCCTTTTTTTTGTTTTATTAATCTGTTTAATAAAAGCCTAGTATTTTCAATTTCTTTTAATAAAGAGTTTAATTTATTATTGTGGTTATCCATTTTACCATACCCCTTTTTATTAATGTTGTAAGATTTAACCTGTTGCACTATAAAAATGATACTGGAAAATACAATGATTTGTTAGAAATGTGTCAGATTAATATGAATAAAGTGAAAATATGGAATAAATTTGAATATGATAATGTGTAAATAATTTTATGCAAAAAATTTTTAGCATAAATTGTTGGATACTATTTGGAATTGGGAATATATGTTATAATTTACTGGTAGAGGATATAGATAGATCAATAATTTGAATTTCATTATAAGATTTTGATATTGTTTATATGGAATAGATTGAAAAATTAAGATGTGATAGGGGGATAACATGTTTGATAAAAATTATAGACCTATACATAAAAATATTTGGAAAGGAAGAATAGATAGCGAAAGCAATTTTGATGCTTTTAGATGGCATCAATGGGTTGAAATTATTGATTTAAGAAAAAAAGATTTATCTTATTACAAAGGAAAATTAGGATTTGCTTTTATTGGGTTTTGTTGTGATGAAGGGATTAAACGCAATAAGGGCAGAGGTGGAGCTATAAATGGACCTATAAGTATAAGAAAAGAATTAGCTAATTTACCATGCTGTTTTATAAGAGAGGTTAAACTTTTTGATGCAGGAAATATTATTTGTGAAAATTGTACATTAGAAGAAAGCCAAAGCTTGCTTTCAAAAGCTGTAGCGAAAATTCTAGATTTAAATCTTTTTCCTATTGTTTTAGGAGGGGGACATGAAGTTGCTTTTGGGCATTATAATGGGATTTTGGACTATATAAAACGAAAAGAGCATGAACCAAATATTGGAATAATCAATTTTGATGCTCATTTTGATATTAGGCCTTATCCAAATGGAGGAAGCTCTGGTACGATGTTTAGGCAAATTGCAGATCAATGTAAAAAAGAAAAGTTAGATTATGCTTATTTTTGTCTTGGAATTCAAAAGCATAGCAATACTATTGACCTTTTCAAAACAGCAGATAGATTAGGTGTACAGTATGTATTAGCAAAGGATATTATAAGTCAAGATGATTTTAGCATATTAGAAAAATTAGATAATTTCATAAAATTAAGAGACTATATTTATATAACGATATGCTCCGATGTGTTTTCATCTGCTTTTGCACCAGGAGTAAGTGCTACACAACCTTTAGGATTAGATCCAGAAAGGGTCTTAAAGTTTCTTAAATATATTTTAAGATCGAATAAGGTGATAAGCTTTGATATTGCAGAAGTTTCACCAAGATTTGATCAAGATAACACTACTGCAAATTTAGCAGCTACATTGATTTTTTCTGTTGTAAATACTTTGTCAAAAATGAATAATTTAGGCATTTAGAAAAGCCCCTCTGAAGGTATTATTAATTTTATAAATTCGGCACAAGAAAACCTCCGTTGTTTATCTCGGAGGATGAATTGTGCCTTTAATTTTTAGGTTAAATACCTAAAAATTAAACATTCTTTTGGGTTTGGATATATTTTTGAATGGTTTCAGAAGATACTGCTTTAGCAGTACCAATATAATATCCTCTACTCCATAAGCCACTGCCCCAAAATTTAGATTGTTTTAACTTGGGGAAGCCTTTAAATATCTCATTAGCAGATATACTTTTTAGTATCTACTGGTGCAACAGTTGGTGGAGCAGATATGAAAAGATGGACATGGTCAGGCGTTATCTCTTTTAAATATCAAACCTCTCACGAAGTCACCGATTAATGTCTCGGTGGTAGTTCACAATGAACTATCAATTATTCAAGACACGATAAAAGTAGTTTGGATAAATGATATAGTCCTTGAATTTACAAGGCTTTATTATTCATCGTATTCAACGAGCAGATCCAACTAAAATGTATCAATTGATACATTTATATTGAAAAGAATGTATCAAAGAGTTATAATATGAATATACTATAGTAAGGAAGTGAAATGACTTTGATAAGTGAAGAACAAGGAACTAAGAAACATACGGATTTTACATCTGGACAAATTAAAGAGTATTTAAGCAAGCTTAGAAAGCTAGTTATAGAAGGAAAATATAGCATTTCACAAAATAAGAACAGGATGGAAAACATAAGTTTTATTGAAGAATATAAGATTAATTCAGATAAAGAACGAGAAATATTACTGAGTATTGAATATGATGACTTCTGTTATGCTGTAGATAATCAAAATCCTAAATTTGCTCATGAAATTTTATATGTCTTTAACAAAGAGTATGAGTTGGATAATTGGGGCGAGTTAGAATCTGTTGATATCTACATAAAAACTAATATGACTCAAACAAGGAGAGGTGACGATATTATTATTGTTGTCTCGTTTCATAAAAGAAATAAGCCAATCTCTTATTTATTCAGATAGGAGATTAAGGCAAAAAGGAGGAATGTGAGATGAAAGGTTTTTGTGAAGAATGCAGAGATTATGTTGACTACACTGTAAAGGAAGTTCAAAAAAATAAAGAAATTCGTGGTAAGGATATTAAATATACAGCTAAGGTTGCTTACTGTAATGAATGCCAGAGTGAAATTTTTATCTCTGAGTTAAGAGATAAAAATCTAGAGTCGCTTGATAGAAATTATAGATTGAGTGAAGATTTGATTCAGGTATCTGAAATCAAAGAAGTACTTGAGAAATATGATATAGGGAAAAGACCGTTATCATTGGTACTTGGTTGGGGTGAAGGGACCTTAAGTAGATATGTAGACGGTGATATCCCGACTAGACAATATTCGGATGTTTTGAAAAGAGTAAAAAATGATCCTGAATTTATGTTAGAACTACTTGAGAAAGCTAAGGGTAAGATAACCGACAGAGCATACAGTAATTGCTTACTGGCAACACAAAAAGTTCTTGCTGATAAAAGAGAATTAATGGTAGCGATCCAAAGTGAAGAGAAAATTGACAGTGTAGTAAAGTATATCATATATAAAAGCGTGGAGATTACACCATTAGCCCTTCAAAAATTGTTATATTTTAGTCAATCATTTTTTAAAGCATTTACTGGAGAATTTTTATTTGATAACGATTGTGAGGCGTGGATCCATGGACCGGTATATAAAAATATCTATTTTAAATATAAAGATCATGGATATAATCCGATTGACGAAGATGTCGATATATTCACGCATTTTGATCTTACAGAAACTGAGAAAACAGTTATTGATGCTGTAATATTAAATTTTGGCTGTTATAGTGGTAAAATTCTTGAAAATATGACTCATGCAGAACGACCATGGAGAGAAACTAGAAATGGATTAGAAGATCATGAGCCATCAGACAGAATTATTGAGAAACATTTAATTGAAAGCTACTTTAAACAAATTCGTGAAAAATACAATATGATAAATGTTTCAGATATCCGTGATTATAGTAGAGATCTTTTTGAAAAAATATATCATTAAGTTTTACATGAGAGGAATGGAAGTAATTTACTAGACCTTATCTTCATCCTTAAAGATAAAATAACCTTCAAAACGACAATCAAGAGCTTCAGCGATCTGCTGAAGTTCTTTTTCTGAGAAGTCATAAAGTATTGCATTTTTAACGACTTCTATATCTCTTGATATACAATTATATCTGTTATACACAGAGGCTATTTCACTTAATGCCTAAATATTAAAATAACCGCTACATACTTGAAATAATAAGGCTTGTAGCGGTTGATACTAATTACTTAATTGATATTTTATTTACACATTAAATCTAAACAAGATTACATCTCCATCTTGTACAACATAATCTTTTCCTTCAAGCCTTACTAATCCTTTTTCTTTTGCAGCAGTCATGCTTCCAGCGGCTACTAAATCATCAAAACTAATGGTTTCTGCACGGATAAATCCTCTTTCGAAGTCTGTATGAATTTTTCCAGCAGCTTGTGGGGCTTTGGTTCCAACCTTTATTGTCCATGCTCTTACTTCCTGTGGGCCTGCAGTTAAAAAGCTCATAAGACCAAGGAGCTTGTATCCTGCTTTGATTAACTTATCAAGACCAGATTCAGAAAGACCTAGTTCTGATAAGAATTGTTCTTTTTCTTCATCATCAAGTTCTGAAATTTCAGATTCGATTTTTGCACAGATTACAACAACCTCTGCATTTTCAGTTTGAGCATGTGCTCTTACTTCTTGTACCATTTTGTTATCTTTGTGATCTAGCAAATCTTCTTCAGATACATTGGCAACATAAATGATTGGTTTGAAGGATAATAAATTATAATCTTGTACTATTTTTTCTTCATCCTCTGTTAAATCAAGAGTTCTTGCAGATTTTCCATCTTCAAGGGTTTCTTTGATTCTTTCTAATAAATCAAGTTCTTTTTGAAGAGATTTATCTCCTTTTAATAGCTTTTTAGTTTTTTGGATTCTTCGCTCAATAAGTTCAAGATCAGAAAAGATTAATTCTAGATTAATAGTTTCAATATCTCTTAGTGGTCCAACACTTCCTTCTACATGGACTACATTTTCATCTTCAAAACATCTTACTACATGAACGATTGCAGCGACTTCGCGAATGTTTCCTAAGAATTTATTTCCAAGACCTTCTCCTTTGCTAGCTCCTTTTACAAGTCCTGCGATATCATAAAACTCAATAGCAGTAGGAATCACTTTTTTTGAATCATACATATCTCTTAAAACATCTAACCTTTTATCAGGAACGGAAACAACACCGACATTTGGTTCGATTGTACAAAATGGATAGTTTGCTGATTCAGCACCAGCTTTTGTGACAGCATTAAACAATGTACTTTTACCTACATTTGGTAAACCTACGATACCTAATTTCATTTATAACTCTTCCTTTCAAACGATCTATGTGATTTTCATACAAATTAAATTATAACCGATAAGTATGACTAGTTCAATAAAAAAGAAATATCTAACAGGTTCTTTTTTCATATTTATTATAAAAGTTCAATAGAATGAATTAGGGGGTGGGACTTTGTGAAAGCAATAGAGAATTTGAAAGTGCTGTTTTTATCTATTGTATTTTCTATTTTTAGCATATGTTATTTAGTGTCCTTTGGATTTCTTGAAAGATTGTCTGTTGCTATTTTAACCATATTTTTTTGCATTTTTATTAAAAATATAAAAAAAGTAAAGCTTTCTTATATTTGTACGGTTCTATGTGGAATGATTGTAGGGATTTTATTATGCAATTATGTCTTGTTTTTTTTTGAATATAAAGAGGAATGTAAAAATGAATTCATCTATAAGGAGGAAAATGAAAATACAGCGGTATTATTAGTATATGATGGAGAACCTGAAAGATATGATCTTCCCATCCTTCTAAAGAACATGAATAGAAAGTATTCTTTAAAGGAGAACATATTTTTGCCTTTGCGATTGTATCGATACAAAAGGGTTTACGAAAAGGTAGGGATTAGCAGATATAATTATATAAGTAGAAGTATTGGACAAAAACTTTCTAATCATTTAGATGACGGCTATGATATTTATATTTCTTATTTAAACAATAAACCATATTATGAAGAGGTTTTTTATGAAAAGGTTCTAAAACAAAAATACAAAAAAATTATTATTGTTCCTGTATTTTTGACAGAGTCAATAAACTATAAAAATATTGTGCATAAGCTGGAAATGGATCACTTGTACAATAGAAAGAATATACTAAAATTTATGAATCCTCTTTGGAATGGTGAAAAAATTATAAAATCAATTGTGCAGGAAGCATGTAATGAAGACGGTGAAAAAAAAGAAATGGGCATTATTTTGATAGGTAGTATGGATATTATGGTTAATAAAGATATAGAGCCAAAAGCTGTGAATCAGCAAAGATTGTTTATGGAAAAAATAAAAAAAGGATTGATAAAAAATGGTTTTGAAGAAAGAAAAATAAAATTTTTAAGGCAGAATCTTAATGATTCAGAAATAAATAATATTTTAGGGGAGCTTCAGCAGTATGGAGTAGGAAAAATTTTATTCATAGGAATTGATGATATACTAGATAAAATAGAAAATCAGTATAAAATAGAAAAATCAATTGAAAAAATTAAGCGTACAGAGGAACTAGATATAAAGTATATGAAAGGCTGGGGAGAAAGTGATTTGGTTATAGAAGAATTGGAATTTAGGATTAGACTGCTGAATGTAGAAAAATGGAATTAAAGGATTGACAATTCACAGAATGTATATAATGATAACTATAAACCATAATAAATAGTGACAATATGGAAATTTTGCGATATAAATAGAATAGACAAAATAATACAAGGAGGGCTAAAGTTGCTAAATAGACTAAAAGCTATAAAAATTGGTGAAAATATAAAGCTACATATTATTAAGACAGATAAATTTAAAACTAATCTCGTAAGCGTATATTTGAAGAGACCACTAATAAAAGAGGAGGTTACCAAAAATGCGTTGTTATCAATGGTATTGCCTAGAGGAACAAAAAATTATACAAATTCAATGGCAATATCAAAAAAATTAGAAGAATTATATGGTGCCTTTTTAGGAAGTGATGTGGCTAAAAAAGGAGAAAGAAATATTATTCAGTTTAGAATGCAGCTTATTAATGATCAATATGTAAAGGATCAAAATTTATTGGCAAAAGGGATGGAAATACTTAATGAATATATAAATGATCCATATATAATTAATGGTTTCTTTAAAAAAGATTATGTAGACCAAGAAAAAGAAAATCTGATAGAACGCATAGTTGGACGCAAAAATGACAAAATGAAATATGCATATGATCGTTGTATTGAAGAAATGTGTAAGGATGAAAGTTTTTCATTGTATCAATATGGAAACATAGAGGATTTAAAGAATATAACAAATCAGTCATTATATGAGCATTATAAAAATATTATACATACTTCTCCGATTGATATTTGTGTAGTAGGAAATTTTGATGAAAATGAAATAGAAGAATTAGTGAGTCAAAAGCTAAAGTTCAAACAAGAAGATGTCGTATCAATAGGAAGGGAAAAAATAGAGTATATTCCTGAGAGTATCAAGAAAATAGAAGAGGAGATGGATATTCGGCAAGGAAAATTAAATCTTGGGTATAGAACTAATATTCCGTTTGAAAGTAAAAGATATTATGCTTTGTTGGTATATTCTAATATTTTAGGAGGAGGACCAAACTCAAAGCTTTTCAAGAATGTTAGGGAAAAAGAAAGTCTTTGCTATTATATATTCTCAAGAATAGAAAAATTCAAATCACTGATGATGATAGGATCAGGAATAGAATTTTCAAATTATGATAAAGCTGTATCCTTAATAGAAAAAGAAATCAATGAGATGAACCATGGAAGCTTCTCGGAAGAAGATATAGAGAGTGCTAAAAATTCTATTATCACATCTATTCGAGGAATGACAGATAGCCCTTATATGCTTGCAGATTTCTATTATTCACAGGCTATTAGTGATAGTGATGAGACACTAGAAACTATGATAGAAAATATTAGAAAAGTCAATAAAGAACAAATTATAGAAGCAGGAGAGAATATTTGCTTAGATACAATATACTTCCTGAGAAATAAAAGGGAGGATCGATAAAATGACAGTAAAAACTATAGAAAGTAAATCATTAAAAGAAAAAATGATTTTAAAAGAATTGCCTAATGGTTTGAAAATATTTTTTATGCCTAAGGAAGGTTATACAAAGCAATATGCTATTTTTGCTACAAGATATGGATCTAATGATAGTGAGTTTATAATTCCTGGGGAAAACCAAGCTACGAAGGTAACTGATGGGATTGCACATTTTTTAGAGCATAAATTGTTTGAAGAACCAGAAGGAAGTATATTTGATAAATTTTCAGAATTAGGATCTAATGTAAATGCATATACAAATTTTACTTCAACTTGTTATTTGTTTTCATCTACAGATAGATTTTATGAAAATCTTGAGCTTTTGATAAATTTTGTACAGTCACCATATTTTACAGATGAAAATGTAGAAAAGGAAAAGGGTATTATAGGTCAAGAAATAAGAATGTATGAGGACAATCCTAACTGGAAAGTATTTTTTAATGGATTAAAGGCAATGTATCATAATTATCCAGTAAAAATTGATATTGCGGGAACAGTTCAAAGCATTAGTAAAATAACAAAAGAAGACCTTTACAAATGTTATAATACTTTTTATGATCCTTCGAATATGATTGTATTTATTGTTGGAGATATTAAACAGGATAAAGTCTTTTCTATTATTGAAAGGCTTCAGAAGAAAGAATCAAAAACAGAAAAAGACATTGAAAGAATTTATCCAGAAGAACCAGATACAATTGTTCAAAATATAATTGAAGAAAAATTAGATGTTGCTATTCCTCTTTTTAATATTGCTTTTAAAGATATTGACAATAATTTAAGTCCTAAAGAACTTTTACAAAAGGATATTGCTACGAAAATAATACTAGATATGTTATTTGGCAAGAGTTCAGATTTATATATGAGTCTTTATGAAGAAGGACTTATTAATGATACATTTGAAAATGAATATACAGGAGAAATAGATTATGGTTATTCTATGCTTGGTGGAGAGTCTAAGAGTCCTAAAAAAGTGTTAGAGAGAGTACTTGCTCATATAGACAAGTTAAAGGGCACAGGATTAAATGAAAAAGATTTTGAAAGAATTAAGAAAAAACATATCGGACAGCATATAAGCTATTATAATTCTGTAGAATTTATTGCTACTACTTTTGTTGCATATTATTTTAAAGGAATAAATATTTTTGATTATGTAGAAGCATTAAAAAATATTGAATTTGAAGCAGTGCAAAAAAGATTTAGAGAGCATTTTAACCGTGAAAGATGTGTACTATCTATTATTAGTCCAAAATCCTTTGAACAAAATGAGTAAATTCATTATAATGAAAATAATGGTTGTCAGTTTTCTGGCAACCAAAATATTTTAAGGAGTGATTTGATTTGGATCCGATAGCATTTAGATTGTTTGGACTAGAAATAAGATGGTATGGAATACTTATTGCAATAGGAATGGGATTAGGAACGATACTTGCAATTAAGAGGGCGAAAAAACAAGGCATAGAAGAAGATAAGGTGCTGGATTTATTATTGTTTGCTATACCTGCTGCAATTATTGGAGCAAGAACTTACTATGTTATTTTTAATTTTAAATCCTATGGGGGCGATTTATTTAGCATGATAAATATTCGACAAGGCGGGTTAGCAATACATGGAGGTGTTATAGGAGGCGTTTTAGTAGGATATTTGTTTTGCAAAAAGAATAGGATTTCATTTAGAAAAATGGCAGATATATGTGCTCCAAGTATTATTTTAGGACAAGCGATTGGAAGATGGGGAAATTTTATTAATAAAGAAGCTTATGGAAGACCTACAGACCTACCGTGGGCAATTGTAGTAGATGGTGTGAAAGTGCATCCGACTTTTCTTTATGAATCTATTTGGAATTTTATGGTGTTTTTATTTTTGTTGTGGTATGATAAAAAGAAAAAATTTGATGGAGAGTTATTTTTAATTTATGCAGTTCTTTATTCTACAGCAAGATTCTTTATTGAAGGACTAAGAATAGATAGTTTAATGCTTGGGACATTTAGAGTAGCACAATTAGTAAGTATAAGTGTTATTTTGTTAGCGGGTATTCTTATAATTCGTGGTAGAAAAAAGGCGTAAATTGGGGTGTTTTTTCGAAATAAGCAAAAAAATTAAATATAATTTTAAGAAATATAAAAATGAAATAAAATTGTAACTTCAATGTCATATTATGCTGTTGACATATATTTGAAATTGTAATAGTATATATTCGTGCTAAAAATTATGATTATTAGCAAAATAAAGGTAGAAATATGGGGGATAGAGATGTTAAAGCATGATATAGAAAAGGTACGAAGCAAATTACATGACCTTATTAAATTTGAATGCAGTTATGAGGAAATTTATAGTGTGAGTATTGAGTTAGACAAGCTTATTATTGCATTTTATAAAAATAAAAATCAATCTATAATAATGTAATTTTCAGTAAAATCTTCAAGCTTAGGCTTGGAGTTTTTTTATTTTAAATAAATAGTAATATGTACCTAATAAAAATTATTTTATCGAAGAAGGATTTTTTTAAAACTCATAGAAGTTATTTAAAAGTGGTGAAGAGTGGAGGATAGTGGAGGCTTTTTCCTAAAATGGGGTGACAATGTGTTTATAGGAGAATATTTTCATACACTTGATACAAAAGGAAGAGTGATTATACCTTCTAAATTTCGAGATGATTTAGGAGAAACTTTTATTGTAACAAAAGGCCTTGATCACTGCTTGTTTGTATATCCCCAAGAAGAATGGAAAAGCCTTGAAAACAAATTAAAAAAATTACCTTTGACAAGTAAAGATGCAAGGGCTTTTGTAAGATTCTTTTTTTCAGGTGCAACAGAATGTGAATTAGATAAACAAGGTAGAATTACTATTCCAACTAATTTAAGAAAACATGCGAAGCTTGATAAAGATATTGTCACAATAGGGGTATCTAATAGAGTTGAAATTTGGAGCAAAGAGCAGTGGGAGCTTTATAATGAAACTGCTGATTTAAGTTATGATGATATTGCTGAAAAAATGGTTGAGTTAGGGATCTAATATTTTATGAGACAAAGGTAGATACTATTTAAAAATTAAGAAAGCTGGTGACGATTTGAATTTTAAACATATTTCAGTATTATTAGAAGAAACAATTGAAAATCTTGATATAAAACCACATGGAATTTATGTAGATGGAACACTAGGCGGTGGTGGACATGCGTCTAAAATATGTGAAAGTTTAGAAAAAGATGGATTGCTTGTTGGAATAGATCAAGATCAAGATGCATTAGATGCAGCAAAGAAGAGATTGGAAAAATATACAAATCAAAAGATTTTTGTACATAGTAATTTTTCAAATATAAAAAATGTATTAGAATCATTAAATATTGATGGCATTGATGGTATAATTCTTGACTTAGGTGTATCTTCATATCAATTGGATGAAGGGAGTAGAGGTTTTTCATATATGCAAGATGCACCATTAGATATGAGAATGGACAGAAGAAATGATTTTTGTGCAAAAGATGTAGTAAACGGTTATACGGAAGATGAATTGACAAGAATAATCAAGGAGTACGGAGAAGAGAGATGGGCAAAGAGAATAGCTCATTTTATTGTGAACGAAAGAAAGAAAAAAACTATTGAAACCACAAAAGAATTAGTTGAGATCATTAAAAGTGCTATTCCAGCTGCTGCAAGACGTGATGGACCACATCCAGCAAAGAGGACTTTTCAGGCGATAAGGATAGAAGTAAATAATGAATTAGGGATTATTGAGCAAACTATTCGAGATGTTTCAGAAAAGTTAAATTCGGGTGGAAGAATTTGTATTATTACATTCCATTCTTTAGAGGATAGAATTGTTAAAAATACTTTTAAAGATTTGAGTACTGCTTGTAAATGTCCACCGGAATTGCCAATATGTCAGTGTGGAGGAAAAGCAGTTCTAAAGAGAATAACGAAAAAACCTATATTACCATCAGATTTAGAAATAGAGATGAACCCACGGTCTAGAAGTGCTAAGTTAAGAGTAGCACAAAAGGTTTAAAGTTCTAAAAGGGGGAAGAGGTGAATAAGTTTGGTAGTAGCACAAAGAAAATATAGCTATGTTGAAGAAGAAATAAAACAACCCCAGCCTAAAAAGAGCAATAAAAAGAAGCCAAAGCAAAAGGTTAAAATTAAAGCAAATCATAAAGTACAAATGATATTTGGTATTATAATGATAGGAAGCTTATGTATAGCTATTTTACTAGGATATGCTAGAATATCAGAGCTAAAGTACAGAATATATGGACTAAATAAAGAAATTCATCAGCTAGAGATACATATTGAAAATTTGAAAGTCCAAGTTGATGGAGTAAAGCGAAGTGACTTAATTGAAAAAAAGGCAAGAGAGGAATTAGGAATGCAGTATCCTGATAAATCTCAGATGGTTTTTATAAAGCTAGATGGCAATAATATGGTGGATGGTTTAAATACAGAAGAAAAAGCACAAATAGATGAAGCTAAAAATAAAAAAGATCTAATAGATAAGATAAAAGGGATGTTACATACAGCTCTTTCTTTATTAGACTAATTATGATCTAAAATAAGGGGGCAGCAATTTTGACAACACCTACTATTGCAAATAAAAAAAGATTGATTTTTCTGTTGTTTTTAGTAAGCTTTTTATTATTTTTACTCATATTTAGAATTGGATGGATTCAGATTATAAAGGGAGAACAATACAGGCAGCTTGCTCATATTCAACAAACAAGGGATATTCCAATTCCAGCTAAAAGAGGAACAATCTATGATAGAAAAGGAAAGGAATTGGCTATTAGTGCAAGTACTAATACTGTTTGGGCAAGACCAGCAGAAGTAAAGAGTGCTAAGACTCCTGATGAGTCAGCTAAAAAGGTTGAGCAAACTGCTAAAAAGCTTGCTGAGATACTTGAAATGGATGAAAAAGCATTAAAAGAGACTTTATCTCAAAATAAAGGGTTAGTCAAAGTGAAAAAGTGGATAGATAAAGATAAGGCAGATGCTATTCGAAAAGAAAAATTAGATGGTATATGGATTGCAGAAGATAATAGAAGATATTATCCATTTGGAAATTTTGCTGCACATATTATAGGACATACTACAACTGATAATCAAGGACTTAGTGGTATTGAGCTTGAATATAATAAGTATTTGAGTGGATTACCTGGAAGGTGGATTAAGAATACAGATGCTGCAGGAAGACAGTTGCATTATGGAACTGAAAAGTATTATGAAGCAGAAAATGGATTAAATGTTGTACTTACTATTGACGAGGTTATACAACATTTTACAGAAAAAGCAATGGATGATGCATTGGTAAGAACAAAAGGCAAGAGAATTTTTGCCATTGTTATGGAGCCAAAAACAGGAGATGTTTTGGCTATGGCAGCAAAACCTGATTATGATCCGAACAACCCTAGAATACCTATAGATGAAAGTAGAAAAAGAGAGTATGAATTAGCAGATAGTAAAGGAAAGCAAAAAATATGGAATAGTATGTGGAGAAATCCATTAGTGAGTGATACTTATGAGCCGGGATCTACATTTAAATTGATTACAGCTGCTGCAGGATTAGAAGAAGGTGTTGTAACACCTGATTCGCCATTTTATTGCAAAGGGTATATTATGGTAGCTGGACAACGGTTAAGGTGTTGGAGGTATTACAGACCTCATGGCTCTGAAACTTTTACACAAGCACTACAAGCTTCTTGCAACCCTGCGTTTGTTGAAGTAGGTCAAAGACTAGGAGTTGAAAAGCTATATGAATATATTGATGCTTTTGGTTTTACAAAGCCAACAGGAATAGATTTGCCTGGAGAATCAAGTGCTATAATTCAAAACAAAAAATATGTAGGACCTGTAGAACTAGGAACTATATCCTTTGGGCAGGGGATTTCTGTTACACCTTTACAGCTTGCTACAGCTATATCTGCTATTGCCAATGATGGTAAATTGATGCAACCAAGAATTGTTAAAGAATTAGTAGATGATTCAGGAAATGTAATACAAAGATATGAGCCTAAAATGATTCGACAAGTATTATCAGAAAAAACAGCAAGAGAACTTAGGCTTATGATGGAGAGTGTTGTAACAGAGGGATCAGGGAAATATGCATATATTCCTGGGTATAGAGTAGGTGGAAAAACAGGTACTGCTCAAAAGGTTATAAATGGTAAATATGCAAATGGAAAGGTATATGCTTCCTTTGTTGGTATAGCACCTGTTAATGATCCAAAGCTTGCAGTTTTAGTAGTTGTAGATGAGCCTCAAGGAGTTCACTATGGCGGTACAAATGCAGGACCTGTTGTTCATGATATTATAAGAGATACATTAAGATATCTAGATGTAGAGCCAAATTTCAATGAAGAGGAAGCGAAGGAATATGCTCAAAAGGAGGTAGCTATTCCAGAGGTTAGAAATCTGTCGTTAAAAGAAGCAACTAAGGTTTTAGAAAAATATAAACTGAAATATAAAACAGAGCCGATTGATGTTGAAAATCCTGATAGCATTATTATTGATATGTTTCCTAAGCCAGGAGCTAAGGTGCCAGAAAGCTCTATGATTATTTTATATTTAAAAAAAGAAAATACAAATTAGTTTGAACAATTATTATATCCTATAATATGTGTTATAATTAAAATAAATAAATAATCAAGGCAACTTAAGTCGAAGTAGGATCACTTTGAATTAAGTTGCCTTTTAATGAGTTTTGTTTATGAATATTTTTCAGGGTCAATAATATAGAAATGGGCTATAAAGGGAGCGATGTTATGAAATTGAAAGCATTAATAGAAAATCTATCTGTAATTGATATAAATGGTGAAGTAAATATAGATGTAGAAGGGATTGCCTATGATTCTAGAAAGGTAAAGAAAAACTATATTTTTGTCTGTATGGTAGGCATGAAGACAGATGGACATAAATATATTGATCAAGCTATAAAGGGTGGGGCTAAGGTATTAATTGTACAAAAAGATGTTGCCGCTATAAAAGGGGTTACGATTATAAAAGTAGAGAATAGTAGAAAGGCATTATCGGTTATCTCATCAAATTTTTATAAAAATCCAACAGAAAATATGGATATAATAGGTGTTACGGGTACGAATGGAAAAACAACGATTACATACTTAATTAGAAATATTTTAGAAAAGAATGGAATACATACGGGGCTGATAGGAACGATAGCTCATAAAATTCTTGACAAAGAATATAAAGCGAATAATACTACTCCTGAATCTTTAGAACTGCAAAAGTTATTCAAAGAAATGAAAGACTTAAAAGTAAATACTTGTGCTATGGAAGTTTCTTCTCATTCTTTAGCATTAGATAGGGTAGCGGGAATTAACTTTAAAATAGGGGTGTTTACAAATTTAACAAGAGATCATTTAGATTTTCATGAAAATATTGAGAATTATAAAAATGCAAAGGCAAAGCTTTTTTATCAAACTACGCTTGCAAATATCATCAATATTGATGATCCTTATGGAGATGAGATTGCTAAGGAAATCAATGTTTTAGATACAAAACTTATCACATATGGGATTAAAAGAAAAGCAGATATTTATGCTGAAGATATTCGTATTTCCCCTAAGGGAGCAGAGTTTACATTAATTACACCAACCTTTAAAGGAAGTATAAGCATTGCAACTCCAGGAATGTTTTCGGTATATAATGCATTAGCTGCTATATCAGTTTGTTATGCTTTAGGACTTAGTTATGAGCAAATTAAAAATGGAATTGAATCTGTAAAGGGTGTACCAGGACGTTTTGAAGCTGTACAAGATACAAAGAATCATACAATTATTGTAGATTATTCACATACACCAGATGCATTAGAAAATGCTTTAAATACAATAAAAGAGTTTGCAGAGAGAAGAATCATTACTGTATTTGGTTGTGGAGGCGACAGAGATAAAACTAAAAGACCAATGATGGGTGAAATTGCTGGAAAACTTTCAGATTTTTGTATTATTACTAGTGATAATCCAAGATCAGAAAATCCTATAAATATTATAAAAGATATAGAAGTAGGCATAAAAAAAACATATTGTAAATATAAAATGATAGTAGATAGAAAAGAAGCAATAAAAGAGGCTATAAAAAACTGTGGGGAAAAAGATATTATTTTAATTGCAGGAAAGGGTCATGAAACTTATCAGATTATTGGAGAGAAAACAATCGATTTTGATGATAGAAAAATAGCTCAGGAAATACTGAGGGAGGAAATATAAATATGAAATTATCTATACAAGAAATCATAGAAGCAACAAAGGGAAAGCTGATAAAAGGAGACATATCAGATTTTGTTTATGGTATTTCAACGGATTCTAGAAGTATAAAAAGCAATGAACTTTTTATTCCTCTTGTAGGTGAAAAGTTTAATGGACATGATTTTATTGAGAGTGTTGCTAAGATTGGAGTAAGTGCAGTGCTTACTAGTCAAAAAGTTGAAGATGATTTATCAGGTTATGAAAGGTTATCTATTATAAAGGTAAAAGATACTCTAAAGGCTCTACAGGATATTGCAAAATACTATATATCAAAGTTTAATATACCTATTATAGGTGTTACAGGTAGTACAGGAAAAACTTCAACAAAGGAAATGATTTATTCTGTACTTAGCAAAAAATATAAAGTTTTAAAAAACAAAGGAAATCTTAACAATCATATAGGACTTCCTTTAACAGTTTTTGAACTTGAGGAGGATCATGAGCTTGCGATATTTGAAATGGGAATGAGTGGATTTGGTGAGATAGATTTACTAGCCAGTATTGTAAAACCTGATGTTGCAGTTATTACAAATATTGGATTATCTCATGTTGAGCATTTAGGGTCACAAGAGAATATCCTTAAATCAAAAATGGAAATTACAAATTATTTTGATGAAGAAAGTACTTTGATTGTAAATGGTGATGATCCTTTATTAAAAACTTTAGAAGATATTGATACAGACTATTATCAGTATTTTATAGGTACTGAAGAAAATTGTCACTATCAGGCAGTAAACATAAAAAATTTGGGTGAATATGGCATTCGTTTTGATATGTTTATCAATGACAAATTTTATCCTTTTACATTAAATGTTTTAGGAGAACACAATATTTATAATGCATTATGTGCAATTGCTATTGGATTAAAATTTAATATGGATATAGAATTAATACAAGAAGGCATAAAAGAATTTAAAGGAAGTAAAATGAGACTTCATATTTTTACTACCAATGAAAATATAAAAGTGATTAATGATGCATATAATGCAAGTCCTGATTCCATGACAGCTGCTATTCATGTATTAAGTAAAATGAGAAATAGGAAAATTGCAGTTTTAGGAGATATGCTGGAAATGGGTGAGTATGCTAAAGATGGACATTATAAGGTAGGCTGCGAACTGGCAAAGAATTCCATAGATATATTGATTGCAGTAGGTACAAATGCAGAATATATTGCAAAAGGAGCAATAGAAAATAAATTAGATAATGATAGAGTATATACATGTAAAAAAAATGAAGAAGCTATAGATTTATTAAAGAGTATATTACAAAAGGAAGATGTCGTACTTGTAAAAGGATCAAGAGGAATGCGAATGGAGGAAATCGTACAATACATACAAGAGAGGAGTTAAGTTTATGACAGAACATACACAAATTATAACAACAATTATTACATCATTTTTAATTACACTTATTCTAGGACCTATTGTAATACCTATATTACATAGATTAAAGGTAGGACAAAGTATAAGAGATGAAGGACCTAAATCACATATGCAAAAATCTGGAACACCTACGATGGGTGGTTTAATAATGATTACTGCTATTTGTGTAACTACACTAACTTCAGGGAATGTAAACAGAGATTTGTATGTGATTTTATTTGCAACAATTTCTTTTGGATTAATAGGGTTTATAGATGATTTTATAAAAGTTGTATTGAAGAGGAATTTAGGACTTAAGGCTTATCAAAAATTGATAGGTCAAATTACAGTTGCAATTATTATAGCAGTATATCAATCATCTATATCAGAATATGGAACAAAAATATTAGTTCCTTTTATAAATGAAGAATGGGATTTAGGAATTTTATATATTCCTTTTATTGTTACAGTTATGGTTGCAACAGCGAATAGTGTAAATTTAACAGATGGTTTGGATGGGTTGGCAGCAGGTGTTACTTTGATTGTTTCTGCTTTTTTTAGTTTAGTGGCTATAAATTTGGGCTATTCTAGTATTGCAGCATTTTGTGGAGCATTGACAGGTGCTTGCTTAGGATTTTTAAGATTTAATGCTCATCCTGCAAAAGTATTTATGGGAGATACAGGATCTATGGCACTTGGAGGAGCTATTGCAGCTATTGCAATATTAATGAATCTAACCCTTTTAATTCCTATTGTAGGAGGAATATACTTTGCAGAAGCATTATCTGTTATTCTTCAGGTAACATCTTTTAAGTTAACAGGAAAAAGAATTTTTAGAATGAGTCCTCTGCATCATCATTTTGAACTAAAGGGCTGGAAAGAAACAAAGGTTGTCATTGTATTTTGGTCTATTACATTAGTATTATGTATAGTAGGATTATTTAGCTTAAATTAACTTTTATAGAAATGAAAGTAGGTGTGTACATTGTTAGTAAAAGATAAACGTGTTTTAGTAGTGGGATTAGGAACATCAGGAATACCAACTGTAAATGTTTTATTGAAATTAGGAGCTAATGTTACTGTTAATGATATGAAAAAAGAGGATGCTCTAAAGGATATATTAAAAGAAATAGATACTAGCAAAGTAAATTTTATTTTGGGACAGCATCCGAAGACACTATCAAATTTTGACATGGTAGTACTTAGTCCAGGAGTACCGACAGATTTATCTTTTATTATAAAGGCAAAAGATATAGGAATTACTGTCATAGGAGAATTAGAACTGGCATATAGGTTGTGTAAGGGGAAATTTATTGCCATAACAGGAACAAATGGAAAAACAACTACAACAGCTCTAACAGGTGAAATATTTAAAAAAGCAGAAAAGGAAACCTATGTTGTAGGGAATATTGGGATTGCTGCAATATCAAAGGCATTAGATGCAAGTGAAGAAGCGATTATGGTTACGGAGACAAGCAGCTTTCAGCTCGAAAGCATTATAGATTTTAAGCCTAAAATTTCAGCTATTTTAAATATTACTCCAGATCATTTAAATAGGCACAAGACAATGGAAAATTATATAATGGCAAAAGCTGATATATTTAAAAATCAAGATGAAAAAGATTATTTAGTATTAAATGTAGATAATGAATTAACTTATGGTTTGAAAAAATATGCAAAAGCAGAGATTATTCCATTTAGTAGAAAGGTTCATTTAGAAAAAGGAGCATATGTTTCTGATGAACATATTGTTGTAAAGGAAGAAAACAAAAAAGAAAAGATAATTTGTTCAGTAGATGATTTAAAGATACCAGGAAAGCATAATTTAGAAAATGCATTAGCTGCAACAGCTATTTGTTATTGGGCAGGGATCGATGCTGATGTTATAGGAGATACTTTAAGAGGCTTTATGGGAGTAGAACACAGAATAGAATTTGTTGATGAAATCAAAGGTGTGCGGTTTATAAATGATTCTAAGGGTACAAATCCAGATGCAGCAATAAAAGCAGTAGAAGCTATAAAAACGCCTATTGTTTTGATTGCTGGTGGAATGGATAAGGGAAGCGATTTTAAAGCATTTATTGATGTATTGAAGGGAAAAGTAAAAGAAATGATTTTAATAGGAGAAACAGCTGAAAAAATAAAGAAAACAGCGGACGAAAATGGATTTAATGCATGTACAATTGTAGAAAATATGGAGCAAGCAGTAAAAATTTCAGCAAAGGTTGCACAAAAAGGAGATACTGTGTTATTATCACCAGCTTGTGCTAGTTGGGATATGTATCCTAGCTTTGAGGTTAGAGGTAAACATTTTAAAGAATGTATAAAAAAATTGAGGGGGTAAACGAAGTGGCAAAAAAAAGGTCAAGTGACTTTACCCTTTTTCTTACAGTATTAATACTAGTTGTAATAGGGATTATTATGGTATTTAGTTCTAGTCATTACTATGCACTTTCTAAAATGAATGATTCCTATCACTTTTTAAAAAGGGAATTGATGTGGGCTGGACTAGGTATGATAGGTATGTTTTTTACGATGAATTATGATTACTGGAAATATAGAAAAATGGCACCATATGCTTACATATTTAGTTTGATTTTGTTATTGCTTATTTTCACGCCACTTGGCAAAGAGATCAATGGTGCAAGAAGGTGGTTAGGTGTTGGTGGGTTTACAATCATGCCGGGAGAGGTTTCAAAAATATGTGCAATTATTTTTATGGCATCTATGCTTTCTAGGAGAACTGAAAAAATCAAAAGCTTTGTGAATGGGGTTATTCCATGCCTTGTTATTATAGGAATATATTTTGGGCTAATAATATTACAGCCTAACATGAGTACAGCAGTTACCATTAGTATGATTATTGCTTCTATGATGTTTGTGGCAGGTATGAGATGGTTCCATGTAATGGCTATGGGTATTGGTGGTATTGGATTCTTAGCTGTTATGATTTTAATAGCTCCTTATCGTATGAAAAGATTAACAAGCTTTTTAGATCCTTTTTCAGATCCTAGAGGGGCAGGATATCAAGTAATTCAATCCCTTTATGCCTTAGGGTCAGGTGGATTATTTGGTGTGGGGCTTGGAAAAAGTATTCAGAAATATCTTTACATACCTGAACCGCAAAATGATTTCATATTTGCAATTATAGGGGAGGAATTAGGCTTTATTGGTTGTGTAACGGTAATCCTTTTATTTCTTTTGTTGATCTGGAGAGGTGTAAGAATTTCTATTAATGCTCCAGACTTATTTAGTTGTTTGCTTGCTTCTGGTATAACTGCTATGGTAGCTGTGCAAGTAATTATAAATATTGCAGTTGCCACCTCTTCCATGCCTGTTACTGGAATAGCTTTACCTTTTATAAGTTGGGGGGGGAACTCACTGGCAATATTTATGGCAGCTATGGGAATTTTATTAAATATATCTAGACATTCGAATTTAGATAGGAGATGAAGCAATGAAAGTATTAATTTCAGGTGGAGGTACAGGAGGGCATATTTATCCTGCAATCGCAATAGCGAATAAGATAAGGGAAGAAATAAAAGGTGTTGAAATATTATTTGTAGGGACAGAAAAAGGCTTAGAAAGTCAGCTTGTACCTAAAGCAGGATATAAATTAGAAATTATTACAATTAGAGGTTTTAAAAGAAAGCTATCAATAGATACAATTTTTTCTATAAAAGATTTATTTTTAGGAATAAAGGATGCTGCAAAGATAATTAAGAAATTTAAGCCGGATTTAGTAATCGGTACGGGAGGATATGTTTGTGGTCCAGTTGTTTTTATTGCTTCATTATTGAATATAAAAACTATAATCCATGAACAAAATGTTGTTCCGGGTATGACAAATAAAATACTTTCAAAATTTGTAGACAAAATACTGGTTAGCTTTGAAGAATCTAAAGATTACTTTTACAATAGCAATAAAATAGTTGTAACAGGAAATCCAGTAAGAAAGGATTTTATAGATGTCAATAAACATGCATGTCGTAAAGCTTTAGGAATAGCTGATGATTCTTTTGTAGTAATGGCATTTGGAGGAAGTAGAGGAGCAAAAAAAATAAATGAAACAATGGCAGAGGTTTTAATGAAATTTAATGGGCGAAAGGATATTTACATGATCCTTATTACAGGAAGCAACCATTATAAGAATATATTGGAGATGTTAAATAAGCACAACTTTAAGCTAAAAGATAATATTAGAGTAATGGAATATGCTTATGATATGGCAATGTATATGGGAGCAAGTGATTTGGTTATGTGTAGAGCAGGTGCTATAACTCTTGCTGAAGTTACAGCTATGGGATTACCGACTATATTAATACCATCTCCTTATGTAGCGAATAATCATCAAGAATATAATGCAAAGGTTTTGGAAAAAACTGGCGCAGCTGTTTTATTACCTGAAAAAGAATTGACAAGTAAAAATATTATCAATTTAGTAAATGTATTTTTGAATGATAAAAACCGTCTAAAAGAAATGGAAGCTAAAAGTAAAGAGTTGGCAAAGCCAAATGCTACAGATATGATTTATACAAATATTTTAAATTTAATTAGGTCTTAAAATGATTTCATATATTTGTTGTCGTAACACCTTCGAGAATTATGCATAAAATGATTAATATATTAACGATTTTTTATTCGATAAAAATGCATTTATAAAAAATGTAATGATTGTATTTATGAATACAGCTCGGAGGTGGAATATGTGAGTAGGTTTCTGATAAGAGGAGGAAATAAGTTAAATGGAGAAATAAGAATTGGTGGAGCAAAAAACGCAGTTCTTCCAATATTGGCTGCTACTGTTATGAATGGAGGAGAAAATATATTATTTGACTGTCCAAATCTTAGTGATGTTCACTCAATGATACAAATATTAAAAGCTATTGGATGTACAGTGACTTTTGACCAACATACACTAAAGGTAGATTCAAGCACTTTATCTTCTTATGAAATTCCTGAGAATTTAGTAAGGGAAATGAGATCTTCTATATTTTTGATGGGTCCAATGCTTGCTCGATGTGGAAAAGTAAAAATCAGTTATCCAGGTGGATAACAGAACTTATTGGTACAAAAGGATTGTTTGATATATATAAGTATTTTGAAAAAGTTTTAAATATTAAATATTTAAAACACCAACCTTCTTTAACCAATAAAAATGGACAAGCCCTATAAAAAATAGAACATATTTAATAAGCTAATTTACTATTTAATATTCAAAAATATAATAAAATATTAGGAACAGACTTTATTGTAAAGATATTATATATACTATAAACAATAGAGTCTGTTTTTTACAAATGTACTAATTTATTCACTAATGGTATAATATTTTTGTCTAGCTTATTGTAATAATGTAAGGGGGAAATAGAATTGAATGAAAGGATTACGGAAAATTTAGTTAGAGATATATTAAGAGAAAAAGGTTATTATGATGATAAAATAGTAACAGTCGAAGAACAAAGCAGTAACATACCAAGAGTTGATAAGTTATTGAGTGATGCTAGTAAAAAAGGAAAAGGGAAAGGATATCCAGAATTTATAATTACAACTAGCAAAAATAAAAGTTTAGTAGTTGTGATAGAATGTAAAGCTGATATTAAGAAACATGAGAGCAAAGAAAGAAAAAAATATGCTGATTATGCTGTAGATGGTGCACTTAACTATGCAGATTATTTATCTAAAGATTTTAATGTAATTGCTATAGGGGTAAGTGGACAAAATGAAAATGAATTAAAAATAAATAGTTATTTATGGGCTAAAGGTAGCAATAAATATGAACCATTAAATGATGATGGGATTTTAACTATATATGATTATATTAATATTGTCGAAAGAAACCCTATAATAGAAAAGAAAAATTATTTTGAACTTATGAAGTTTTCAAAAGATTTACATAACGATATGAGGGATTATGCAAAATTAACTGAAACTGAAAAACCTATTTTGGTTAGTGGAATTTTAATTGCTCTATCTAACCAAGCTTTTTTACATAGTTATAAATATATAAGCAATGCAAGTGATTTAGCTCACTCAATCGTTACAACTATTGAAACAGTGGTAAAAAATTCTAAAATACCAGAAGGCAAGGTTAAAAACCTTATACAAGTATATAGTTTTATAGAAACTCACCCAGAACTTAATAGAGGAGATACATTATTTAATATTGTTGAAAAAATAGATAAACATGTTAAACCATTTATGAATTCATATAATAATATTGATGTAATTGGTCAATTCTACGGAGAATTCTTGAGATATACAGGTGGAGATAAGAAATCACTTGGTATTGTTCTTACACCAAGACATATTACAGAATTATTTGCTGAAATGGCAAATTTAACTCCAGATAGTGTTGTATTAGATACTTGTTGTGGTACAGGTGGGTTCTTAATAAGTGCTATGTATGAAATGATTAAAAAAGCAGGGAACTCTGAAGAAAAAATTAAACATATAAAATCAAATAATCTTATAGGGGTAGAGCAACAGCCAAATATGTTTGCTTTAGCAACTTCAAATATGATATTAAGAGGTGATGGAAAATCCAACTTATATTTAGGAAGCTGTTTTTCTTTTGATGAACAATTAAAATCAAAGAAGCCAACAGTTGGATTTATTAATCCACCGTACTCGCAAAAAGGTGAAGGGCTTTCAGAATTGGACTTCATTAAACACATGCTAGATTGTTTAGAACCAAATTCTTTAGGATTTGCTATAGTTCCTATGGGAACAGCTATTGGAACTCATCCATTAAAAGCAGAAATTTTAAAAAAACATACACTGGAAGCCGTAATGAGCATGCCAGATGATTTATTCTATCCTGTAGGTGTTATTCCATGTATTATGGTATTTAGAGCCAAAGTTCCACATAATGCAAATTATGAATCATGGTTTGGATATTGGAAAGATGATGGATTTGTAAAAACTAAAAATGAAGGAAGAATTGATTTATACCACAGGTGGGAAAGAATTAAGGTTAAGTGGTTAGACATGTACTTTAATAAAAAAGAAATACCGGGTTATAGTGTGAAGAAAAAAGTTACAGCTAATGATGAATGGTGTGCTGAAGCTTATATGGAGACGGATTATAGTGATATAACAGAAGAAGATTTTGAAAATGTAATGAAAAAATACATGGTATTTAAAATAATGAATGGTTGTGATGAAAATGAAGATGAGTAAAGTATCAGATTTATTTGAAATCACGTATGGTACTAATTTAGTATTAAGTAGATTAGAACAATACGATAAGCATAATGAAAATACAGTAAATTTTGTTTCAAGAACTGCTAAAAACAATGGGGTATCAGCTATTGTAAAGAGAATTGATAAAATAAAGCCACTTGAAAGGGGGTTAATTACAGTTGCTCTAGGTAGCAATGGGGTGATGGAAAGTTTTGTTCAACCCTATGAATTTTATTCTGGTAGAGATGTTTGTTATTTAACCCCCAAAAATGAAATGACTTTAAGAGAAAAATTATTTTATTGT
Organism: Crassaminicella indica; assembly: GCF_019203185.1. Taxonomy (NCBI): domain Bacteria; kingdom Bacillati; phylum Bacillota; class Clostridia; order Eubacteriales; family Clostridiaceae; genus Crassaminicella; species Crassaminicella indica. The sequence continues at coordinate 2,260,741 of NZ_CP078093.1, forward strand.
ATATGTTTAAGAAAAAACAAATATAGATACAATTATGGCAGACAGGCTAACAGGTCTTTGAAAGATATCTTAATACCATCAAATGTACCAGAATGGGTATATACTATGAAAATACCAGCATATTTAGATGTAGAGAAAAAATATAGTTTGAATAATAAGAAGAAGATCAATGTTGAAGCTTGGAAAGGATTTAAGTATGAAGAGCTTTTCGATATAGAAAATGGTAGGGGTGTATTAATCAAAGAAGCTAAAAGAAATAAAGGCGATACACCTTTAGTAAGTGCTACTCGTGAAAATAATGGGGTGAGTTATTATGTGAGTTTTAAACCTACTCATCAAGCAAATACAATAACAGTAGTTAAAAATGGTAATAGTGTTGCAGAAGCTTTTTATCAGAGTAAGCCATTCTGTGCAACTTCTGACGTTGTTGTACTTAATCCAAAGTTTGAATTAAATGAGTATATTGCTATGTTTTTAATAACTTTAATGAGAAAGGAAAAATATAGATTTAATTATGGGAGAAAGTGGAATCAAACTAGAATGAATAAATCTATTATAAAATTACCAGCACAAAACAATAAACCAGATTGGACTTTTATTGAAAACTATATTAAGTCATTAAAGTATTCAAAATTAATAGCTTCAGATATGTAATGAGCGTGAAATCCACGCTCTATTTATTTTTTTTAGATAAATAAAGATAATAAATAATAATAAGTAATAATAATTAAAAAGAAGAGCTGTATTTATTATCCATTATTTAAATAATTTAGTGAGTTAGATAATTGGTGTTAGTATAGTTTTATGGACACAAATTGGTTAAATATATAAAATAATAACTGAGAGGATGTGTCCATAATGAACAATAAAAAATTCAATCAAGATTTTAAAAAGACAATTGTAGATCTTTATTATTCTGGTCGTTCTGTAAAAGAATTAAGCAGCGAATATGGTGTTTCAGATGTCACTATATATAAATGGATTAAAAGATTTTCTCCTATATCTACATCAGATTGAAAAACTACTACATTAAATGATGTAGCAGAATTAAAAAAACAAATTGCACGCCTTCAGGAGGAGAATACTATCTTAAAAAAGGCTATCACCATATTCGCCAAAGCATAAATGACGATCAATTATTTAAAGTTATTACAGAGCAGTCTGATAAACATTCTATACAAGCTATGTGCAAAATACTAGAAGTTTCTCGTAGCTCTTATTATAATGCACTTTGTCATACACCTTCTAATCGAGAACTTGAAAATAAAGAACTAAAAGAAACAATTTATAACATCTATACTCAATCTAAAAGAAGATATGGTGCTCCTAAAATATATCATATGCTTTTAAAAAAAGGATACACAGTTAGCATAAAAAGAGTACAGAGAATAATGCGAAAGCTTGGTATTTATGCTATTACAGTCAAAAAGTATAGACCTTATTCAACAAAACAGAAAGTCATAGAATATCCTAATCTACTTAATCGTGATTTTCAAACCACTGCACTTAATCAAAAATGGGTAACGGATATCACTTATATACATACGATAAAAGATGGATGGTGCTATCTTGCATCTGTTATGGATCTTCATTCTCGTAAAATAATAGGGTATTCATTTGATACTGCTATGACTGTAAATGTAGCCTTACAGGCTGTAAAGAATGCTTATATTTCACAAAACCCTACAGATACACTTGTATTGCATTCCGATTTAGGCTCGCAATATACAAGCATGGAATTTGGGAAGTACCTTAAATCTAAGGGGATACAGCATTCCTTTAGTCGTAAAGGGTGTCCTTATGACAATGCTCCTATTGAATCATTCCATTCTGTATTAAAAAAAGAAGAAATTCATCATGTAAAATATATAGATTTTCATACCGCTAAATTAGCTATATTTGAATACATTGAAAGTTGGTACAATAGAAGTCGTATTCATGGATCATTAAAATATAAAACCCCTCAACAAGTAGAAGATGAGGCTAAAATTGTATGTTAAAAACTAACTTTTTGTTGTCCAAAATATTGACATAGATCCAACCCTATAACTGACACAAATCTAGAAACTATCTTCATACGATTAGATATTTAATAGCTATTTAACTTATTAGAGCATTAAATCAAATATAGACAAGTTTAAATCAATACTAATAGGAATGTTATTAATAAAGATGAGAAAGGAGATTGCTATTGTATCTTGATAAAAGAATCCAAAAGTTAGCCAAAGAGGTGTTCCCATCAATGGAAGAATACCCAATAAACTCTATGACTTCATCTGCAAGTAAAGATAAAGAAGGTAATCCTATTCCTTATTATAGGTGATGATGTAATGATTAAAGCTTTCAGAGCTGACACTAAAGGTGAATGTGAAGTAGAAATTACAACCTTCCTTGAAAGAAATAAAAATGGCATGGGGCAAGATTTGATAATAAGAATAGATTTCTATTATCCAACAGGACACCCATTCTATGAAGCTGTAATTGCTGGTGATTTATTAGATGGACAGAAAGTCTTTGTGAAGGCTCTGGAACAGGTAAATAAGCTTAACATATGGATAGCAAATAAAGATAGGGTAATAGAGAAGGTTTTAAATATAGCTTGGGACTATAGAAAGGCAAAGAAAACATTACTTGAACTACAATATATGGATTCAAACTATGAACACTTATGAACTCTATGTTCATAGGTTAGGAGTTTAGATAGAATTTAAAATACCCATAACTTAATAGAAGAAGTTGTAAATATAGATGTGCTTGAAAATAAAATATATAAAAAATATGAAATATAGACAAGTACCTCCTACATAAGATTTAATAACAGTAATATGAGGAGGTATATATGAGTAAGAATGATAGACTTGTTATTTTTACAAGTTCAAACAAAGATACCTCGGAAGATAAGTTTAAAGAAACACTGCTGAAAATATTACAAATTCACTTTGATAAAGAAATAAAAAGTGATTTGAAGCCTTGAATGAACTGAATTAGAACACTGTGGACAAATAAGCTAAAATATGATATTATAGCTTATTTGGACATGGTGTTTTATTCTTTTATTTAACGAAAAAAGATAAAGGAGTTGAGTTTGAAATGTGTGCATTAGCTCAAAGATATATTAATGATCGTCATAATGAAATTAAAAATAATAATAAACGTGTTTTGATTTATTGTAGAGAAAGTCGTGATGACAACATGGAAAATTATGAAAGAATTGAAACTCAAAGGGATTTATTGCTTGGATACTGTAGTAAAAAAGGATATAATAATATAGTCAAAGTAATTATGCACGATAACATGACAGGTACTGATTTTCAAAGGCTTGATGAAATTAAAAATATGATAAGACGTGGTGAAGTTGATACTATACTAATGAAGGATAGTTCAAGACTTGGAAGAAATCAATATGAGGCTCTTGGGTTTGTTCAATTTATAGAAGAATATGGAGTAGAGTTAGAATTCTATGAAAGAAAATATGATGCTGAATTATTTCCATTAGAAGCATATTTCCACGAAAGACGAGTAAGAGATGACTCCGAAAAAATCCGAGCTACCATAAAAGGTAAAATGGAAAAGGGTGATTTTTTGGTTAGAGCACATTATGGATATAAAAAGGAAGGGAATAAATTAATTGTTGATGAAAATACTGCTTGGGTAGTTAAGAAAATCTTCAACTTATATAAGGAAGGTTATGGGTACAGGGCTATTGCAACTATGTTAACAGAAGAAGGTATTCCAACTCCATCTGCATATAGAAATAACCCAAATAGACCACAAGCAAGCACTTGGATAGCTCAACATGTAAATAGAATTATTAATAATGAAGTTTATACAGGAACTATGGTTTCTGGTAAAACACAAAAGGTTAGTTATAAAAGTAAAAAAACTAAAAGAAAACCAGAAAGTGAATGGATTAGAATAGAAAACCATCATGAAGCTATTATTGATAAGGAAACATTTGAAATATGCAAAAGGATTCGAGAGAAGAAAAGTGACTTTGCCCCTAAAACTAAAAAACCTGCTTTGCTTTCTGGATTTATGGAATGTGGCAGATGTGGAACAGCTATGTATATGATTAGAAAAAAAGGAAGATTAGATGCTTTTGTTTGTGGTAAGTATTTTAAAGAAGGAAAAATTAAACCACATATAGAAGATAGAGGGTGTACTACTCATAGAGTAAGAGAGTCAGATATTAATAATGTAATAAAAAAACATATAGAAAACATGTTAGAAAATCCAGATTATAGGCAATATTTTAATAGTAAGTTAAAAGACACAAGGGAAAAGAAAGAAAGTCAAAGTCATATATTAATGAAACTAGAAAATAATTTAGGTAAATTCAAAGGACAATATGAACAGGTATATAATGACAAGTTAGATGGCAAAATTCCAGAATTCATATTTGAAAAGAAATCAAAAGAGTTAGAAAATAATATTAATATCTTGCAAAAACAAATAGAAGAAATTAAAAATAGGATTAACAACCTAGATAAACTAGAAAGTAATATTGATAAAATTGATGTAGCCATGAAGAACATACGAGAAAATGGATTGTCAAAGGAAGCAGTTGAATTACTAATAAATAAAATTATTGTCTATGATGAATATGAAATTCCAGAAGAAGCAAAGACACTTTACAATATTGATGATATAATGTTCAGCGAAATATATCATAAAGGTGGTATAATAATAGATATGAAATATAACGTACAACATGTTATGTCAAACAGGTGGTTGTGAGATTGGTCCTAGACCTATTGATCTTCATTTGAAAGCCTTAAGAGAATTAGGAGTTAAGATTACAGAATCTCATGGATTTTTGGAGTGTGAAGTGATAAAATTACAGGGAAGCGAGATACTTTTAGATTACCCAAGTGTAGGCGCAACGGAAAATACAATGTTGATTGCAGTTATGGCAAAAGGTACAACAAGAATTAGAAATGCTGCTAAGGAGCCTGAGATTATAGATTTGCAGAACTATTTGAACAAAATGGGTGCAAAGGTATTAGGAGCAGGTACAAGTGAAATTATTATAGAGGGTGTTGATAAGCTTCATAATGTGGAGCATAAAATCATTCCTGATAGAATTGTTGCAGGAACATTAGCTGTGGCAGGGGCTATAACTGGAGGAGAGGTTTTATTAAAAAATGTGATTGTTGATCATATGAAGCCAGTGATAGCTAAATTAAAGGAAGCAGGTGCTTTTGTAATAGAGAAGGATAATAGTGTAAAAATTAATATGCCAAACAGCATTAAGGCAGTTGAAATGATAAAGACTTTACCATATCCAGGATTTCCAACAGATATGCAAGCTCAATTTATGTCCCTTATGACTGTGGCTAAGGGTACAAGTATTATTACAGAAACTGTTTTTGAAAATAGATATAAGCATGTAGATGAATTAACAAGAATGGGCGCTAAAATAAAAATTGATGGTAGAGTTGCTGTTGTACAAGGGGTAAAAAAACTTACAGGTGCAAAGGTATATGCAAAGGATTTAAGAGGAGGAGCTGCTTTAGTATTAGCAGGACTTGTAGCTGATGGAGTTACTATGATTGATAATATTAAACATATTGATAGAGGATATGATGAACTAGATAAGATGTTAGAAAAATTAGGTGCCTATATTTATAGGATTGATTAAGAGACAGCTTATGCTGCTCTTAAGTAATAAAAAATGAATGGACAAACCCTATAAAGGTGAGAAGCTATGAAAAAATATCATAAAAGCATTGATAAAAAAGTAAAAGCAAGAAAAAAAGGAATTATATTTTTGATTATGATTTTAGTAAGTGTGGTTTCTTTTATTATTATATTTAAAACAGACATTTTTAAAATAAAAAAAATAGAAGTTTATGGAAATACAACTATATCAAAAGAGGAAATCGTAGCTGAATCGGGAATTATTTTAGGTAATCATATTTTGAAGGAAAGTATAAAAGATATAGAGTCCAATTTATATAACAATCCTTACGTAAAAACAGCTGATGTAAAAAGAAAACTACCAGATAGAATGGTTATTCAGATAGTAGAAAGAGAAGAAGAAGCAGCTATTCCTTTTATGAATGAGTTTTTAATTATTGATGAAGATGGAATGGTTCTTAGGTCTTCTACGAGCAATGGCAATTTAAAAATTATAAAAGGTCTTGAATTTACAAATTTTATAGAAGGTGCAATTTTAACAGTAAAGGATAAATCACAATTAAGTAAAGCACTTGAAATTGTGAGAGGGATTAATAAAAATCAAATACTTATAAAGGAATTAGATGTAACAAATAAAAAAGATATAATTATAAAATTTACTGATAATTTGAGCTGTAAAATAGGAGAAGGAAATAATTTGGATTATCGATTAAAGGTATTAAAGAAAATATTAGAAGATTTGAATCAAAAGAAAATTATAAGGGGTGTTATTGATATAAGCCATGAAGGTTATCCAAGCTATAGGCCTGTAGAATAGGAGGAGGCAGCATGAAAAATATCAAAGCACAACTAGCTATTGGGTTAGTATGCATTGTTTTAGGTGTGGTAATAGCTTTACAATTCAAAACTGTACAAACCAATTTAGGAGGAGTAGCTCCTGTCCAAAAAGCACAGGAATTAGCTGCTGAACTAAAGAAAATTAGGGAAGAGAAAGAGGCTTTATTAGAGGAAGTAAATTCATTAGAAGCAAAAATGAAGGAAATAGAAGATGCAGAATCTAAAAAAAATGTTTTGGTAAAAAATATGAGTGCAGAGCTAGAAAAGTATAAAATAATATCAGGACTTAGAAAAGTAAAAGGTCCGGGAATAGTAGTTGTTGTAGATGATCCACCAATGGATCCAGAGTTTTTAACAGATAGTACGATTATGTATAACTATGAGTTGCTCTTAAGCTTAATTAATAAATTGAATGATGCAGGAGCAGAAGCTATTTCTATAAATGATCAAAGATTTGTTTCACGTACAGAGATTAATCTTGCAGGTAGCAACGTAAATATTAATGCAGTTCCAACAGCACCACCCTTTATCATTAAAGCGATAGGTAATCCAGATACGCTTGAATCAGCACTAAATATAAGATTTGGTATTGTTGATCACATGAAAAGTATGTACAACCTTCAGGTATCCGTAAAAAAGCAAGATGAAGTGGTTATTCCTAGATATAATGAAGTTATAAAATTTAGGTATGCTAAGCCTGTTGAGGATACGGAGTAATTGAGGTGAATTCATGAAACGAGGTGTATGGGAATTTAATATTTTGATGCTTTGTATAATAGTAGGATTATTATTTGCACTACAGTTTAAAAATGTTAAGGGACAGTATGAATATGTACCGCTTAAAGTTATTCATGATTATAAGGTGTTGATTGAAAGAGAGAATAAGGAAATAAAAAATCTTAAAGATATGATTGCTGATAGAGAAAATAAAATTGAAGAATATGAAAAAATACAAGAAGAAGGTGGGAAATTTAAGGAAGCTTTATTAAAAGAATTAAAAGAAGAAAAATTTAGAAGTGGATTTATGGATATGGAAGGTCCTGGAATCATTTTGACTTTAGATGATGGAACGAGAGAATTAGAAGAAGGAGAAGATCCAAACGATGTTTTAGTTCATGATTTAGATATATTGAGTATTATCAATGATCTAAAAGTGGCAGGAGCAGAAGCAATATCTATCAATGGACAGCGATTATTAGCAAATAGTGAAATAAGCTGTGGAGGACATAGTATGCGCATTAATAATCAGTTTTTTGCGCAACCATTTATTATCAAAGCTATAGGAGATCCTAAAAAGCTAGAGGCAGCTTTAACAGCACCGGTAAGTACTGGAGAATTATTAAAAATGTATGGTCTTTATGTGGAGGTAAACACAAGCTTAAATATAAAAATACCTAAGTATTCTGAAGAAATCAATTTTAGGTATTTAAAAGTATCAGAAGAAGGTGAATAAATTGTTAATAGCAATTATTGGTTTAATTATAGGTATTTTGCTAGGCTTATATCTTCCAATTACCTATCCAACATCTTACTCATTGTATATGTCTGTAGCAATATTAGCAGCTTTAGATACGGTTTTTGGAGGATTAAGAGCATATATGGAAGAAAAATTTAATGTTAGTATATTTATTACAGGTTTTTTTGGCAATGCTATTTTAGCAGGACTTTTAGGATATATTGGTGATAGACTTGGTGTTCCATTATATTATGCTGCAATTTTTACCTTTGGAGGAAGACTGTTTAACAACTTTGCAATGTTAAGAAGACATTTTATTGAAAAAATAGGACAGAAATGAAGTTTTTATTATAAAAAAAGAGGATATTTGCTGAACGTGTTGAATTAAATTATAATGGTTATTCTATAAAATAATATAAAAGAGGATAAATAAGTAAAAAAGGAATCCTTGATAGATAAAAATTATTTTTAGATGATTTAATTGGACTAGTTGATTATTTTCATAGTTCTATGGAGGAGGTAAACGTATGTTAGAATTCGATGTGGATATGGAGCAGTTTGCCCAAATAAAGGTTATTGGAGTTGGAGGCGGCGGGAATAATGCTGTCAATAGAATGATTGAATCTCAGCTTAAAGGAGTACAGTTTATAGCAGTAAATACTGATAGACAAGCTTTATTTACATCAAAGGCTGAGTATAAAATCCAGATAGGAGAAAAGCTTACAAAGGGATTAGGAGCAGGGGCTAATCCTGATATCGGTAGAAAAGCTGCTGAGGAAAGCAGGGAAGATATCTGTCAAGCACTACAAGGAGCTGATATGGTATTTGTAACAGCTGGAATGGGTGGAGGAACTGGAACAGGTGCTGCACCTGTTGTAGCTCAGATTGCGAAGGAAATGGGAATTTTAACAGTAGGGGTTGTAACAAAACCATTTACCTTTGAGGGAAAAAGAAGAATGCAGCATGCAGAACTAGGGATAAATCAGTTAAAGGATAAAGTAGATACACTAGTAACTATTCCAAATGATAGGCTGTTGCAGATTGCTGAAAAGAAGACATCGATCATGGATGCTTTTAAAATTGCTGATGATGTATTAAAACAAGGTGTACAAGGTATATCAGATCTAATAGCAGTTCCTGGTCTTGTAAATTTAGACTTTGCAGATGTAAAGACTATTATGTTTGAACAAGGCTTAGCGCATATGGGAGTAGGTAGAGTAAGTGGAGAAAATCGTGCAGCTGAAGCTGCTAAACAGGCTATACAAAGTCCATTGCTTGAAACTTCTATACAAGGTGCAAAAGGTGTGCTTCTTAATATTACAGGTGGACAGAACTTAGGATTATTTGAAGTTAATGAAGCAGCAGAGTTAGTTGCACAAGCAGCAGACCCTGATGCAAATATTATATTTGGTGCAGTAATAGATGAAAATTTAAAAGACGAATTGATTATTACTGTAATTGCTACTGGGTTTGAAAATAACAAAAGCAATATAGAAAAGCCTGTAACAAATAAGGAAGAGTCTAATGAAGAAAAAAATGAAGTAGATCATCAAGATACTTTTAATGATGATTTAGATATTCCTACATTTTTAAGAAGAAGAAGATAAACTTTAGGTCGTTTAGGAAACTAAACGACCTTTTGTCGTATGTTAAGAGATTTATTTTTTGGAAATTATGTTTTTTTCGACTTCAGAGAATGACAAAGTTTTAAGAGAAATTCATATATAATAGTCATAAACAAAAGGACATTTGAATAATTGTGTAACAAGTAAAAGAATCTCCTAAATGGAGGAATGCATATGTTTGAAGTTTATGGAGAGTATTTGTTTATTGAAAACTTGCTTATGAATTGGCTGATCCTTCATTTAACAAGTTATTTTAGCAAAGCACAGATTCCTAAATATAGAGTATGGCTTGGTGCAGCTGTAGGAGCTTGCTATGCTTTTGTGATATTTTTTCCTTCACTAGAGTTTATGTATACCTTTGTTATGAAAATAGTTGTCTCTATATTTATTATTATTATTACATTTACACCATACAAATTTATGGATTTTTTTAAAATATTAGCAATTTTTTATCTAATTTCATTTATGTTTGGTGGAGCAGCTTTTGCATTATTTTACTTTACGGATCTAAATGGATTGTTAAGTAATGGTATATACTATATTGGAAATTTTTCAGTAAAACTATTGATTTATTCTGGAATTGTTGCATATATTTTAATTCGATTTTGTTGGGATTATATACAAGTTAAGATTTCTAGAGAAAAAATATATATTCCTGTAAAAATAGAAGTTGAAAATCACATTAGCCAACTGAATGGATTGCTAGATACAGGAAATGCATTATTAGACCCATTGTCTAGATATCCAGTAATTATTGTAGAGTATGATGCTATAAAAGATTTATTGCCTAAAGATGTACAAAATGTTTTTAATAAATCTCAAGATGTTAATTTAGATTTAATCTCTAAAATATTTCAAACAACAGAATGGATGAATCGCTTTAGGGTAATACCTTTTAAGTCGTTGGGAAAAGAAAATGGTATGTTAATAGGTTTTAAACCTGATTTTGTAAAAATAAAAGATGAAAAAAATTTAAAATGTATAAAAAATATTATTGTAGGTGTTTATACAAAAAAGTTATCTCAAAATGGAGAATATACAGCTTTATTACATCCAGATATTTTAAAGTAATTTATTCATCAGAGGAGGAGGCGTTATAGTGTTAGATATGATCAAGAAGGCAAAATTATACTTTAGGATATTTTTATTTAAAATATCAAGAAAATTCAGAAGTGCAAAAGAAGATAGTATATTTTATATTGGAGGCAGTGAAGCGTTACCTCCTCCTTTAAGTTCAGAAGAAGAGTTATTTCTTGTGGACAGACTGGGAGAAGATGACGGAGCAATAAGAACAATTTTAATTGAAAGAAATTTAAGGTTAGTAGTTTACATAGCAAGAAAGTTTGAAAATACAGGAATTGGGGTGGAGGATCTTATATCAATAGGAACTATAGGACTTATTAAGGCTGTGAATACATTTGATCCAGAAAAGAAAATAAAATTAGCTACTTATGCATCAAGATGTATTGAAAATGAAATATTAATGTATTTAAGGAGAAATAGCAAGGCAAAAGCGGAGATTTCTTTTGATGAACCCCTCAATATTGATTGGGACGGTAATGAACTTTTGCTTTCAGATATATTAGGAACAGATAATGATTTGATCTATAAGTTTTTAGAGGAGGAAGTAGACCGACAATTATTAGAAATAGCATTGAAAAAGTTATCTAATAGAGAGAAAAAAATAATGGAGTTAAGATTTGGATTAAATAATGGGGTAGAAAAAACACAAAAAGAAGTGGCAGATTTATTAGGGATTTCCCAATCTTATATTTCAAGACTTGAAAAGAGGATTATTTCAAGATTGAGAAAAGAAATAAAAAGATTAACATAAGCAGCAGAAATGCTGCTTTATAATTTTTTGAACAAAACCTAAAGTATAAAGAAAAAATAATCAGGCAATAATTTTTTATGTAAGGGGGCAATAATCCATAGAAATGGAGGAATTGTCATGCACATCAATAAAGTAGAAATATGTGGTGTAAACACATCAAAATTACCAGTACTTACTAATGAAGAGATGAGAAAGTTATTTGGAAAAATTCATCAAGGAGATTTATCAGCAAGAGAGGAATTTATTCGAGGAAATTTAAGATTAGTGTTGAGTGTTATACAAAGATTTAATAATAGAGGAGAGCATGTAGATGATTTATTTCAAGTTGGATGCATTGGATTAATAAAAGCAATAGATAATTTTGATCTGAGTCATAATGTGAAATTTTCTACATATGCTGTACCGATGATTATAGGAGAAATCAGAAGATATTTAAGAGATAACAATTCAATACGAGTGAGTAGATCCCTAAGAGATACAGCTTATAAAGCATTACAAGTAAGAGATCAGCTTATTAATAAGAATTCTAAGGAGCCAAATATTTCAGAAATTGCAAAAGCATTAAATATTCCTAGAGAGGAAGTTGTATTTGCATTAGATGCTATTCAAGATCCTATATCATTATTTGAACCTATTTATCATGATAGTGGAGATGCTATTTTTGTAATGGATCAAGTGAGTGATGAAAAAAGTGAAGATGAAACTTGGCTAGAAGGAATTGCACTGCGGGAGGCACTAAGAAAGTTAAGTGATAGAGAAAAACATATTTTAACTTTGAGATTTTTTGAAGGAAGAACACAAATGGAAGTTGCAGAAGAAATTGGCATTTCTCAAGCACAAGTTTCAAGATTAGAAAAAACAGCTTTAAAACATATGAGAAAGTATATATAACAAAAGCAAATTTTTGCTTTTGTTTTTTTGTGGAAATACACATATATTTTAAGTCAAGCTTATATATTATAACAAAAGGTGTAAAGATGAAAATATAAAGTAGGTGATAAAATGATTAGTACTTCTGATTTAAGAGAAAAGGAAATTATAAATATAATAGATGGCAGAAGATTAGGCTTTGTATCAGATATTGAAGTGAATTTAGAAAAGGGAAGAATAGAGGCTTTGATTGTTCCGGGACCTGGGAGGTTTTTAAGTTTTTTTGGGAAAAACAATGACTATATTATTACATGGAATGAAATAAAAAAAATAGGGATAGATATAATACTTGTAGAATTAAAGAGCGAAATTATTACACAAGAAAAAGAAGAGGAAAAAAATTAGTAGACATACTAAATATAGCATATTATAATTTGAGTAACACCATAGAATGATTCAGTAATTTTACGATTGTGTAATAGGAGGGATGATAGATGAATTGTCCATTTTGTGAGTATTTTGATACAAAAGTTGTAGATTCAAGACCTACTGAAGAGGGTCAAGCTATTAGAAGAAGAAGAGAATGTAGCAAGTGCAAAAAAAGATTTACTACATATGAAAAAATAGAAGAAATTCCTTTAATTGTAATCAAGAAAGATGGCAATAGAGAAGCATTTAATAGAAATAAAATACTCAATGGGATTATTAGATCTTGTGAAAAAAGGCCTGTATCTATGAAGGATATTGAAAGCATAGTAGATGACATAGAAAAGAATCTTCATAATACTATGGAGAAGGAGATAAGAAGTGCTTATATAGGCGAATTAGTGATGAATCGGTTAAAGGATTTAGACGAGGTTGCATATGTGCGATTTGCATCTGTATATAGACAATTCAAAGATCTTAATACGTTTATGGAGGAGCTAAGAAAAATGATTAATGAAAAATAATTTAAGAGTAATGATAGATAATAGCAAGTTATATAACTTGCTATTATTTAAATGGATGGAAAGTAAAAATTTATAAAGAGCGGAGGAAGAGGATTGTGAATAATTTTATAGAGCATAAAACTAAAAAAGGAATGTTATATTATTCAATTCCTAGCTTTGATGAGACAAAATTGGTAAAAAATTGTTTTACTAGCAGAATAGGTGGTGTAAGTAAGGGTCAATATGAAACGTTGAATCTTGGATTAAAAACTGATGATCTAAGAGAAAATATTATAGAAAATTTTAGATTGCTGTGCGAAGGATTGGAAATATCTATAAACCATTTAGTTTTTTCTGATCAGATTCATGGGGATAATATAAAAATTGTAAGAAAAGAGGACCGTGGGAAAGGGATTATAAAAGATAGTGATATTATTGGAGTAGATGCACTAATTACAAATGAAAAAAAAATAGCTTTAGTTACAGTATATGCTGATTGTGTGCCTATATTTTTGCTAGATCCGGTCAATAAAGTAATAGCACTAGCTCATGCAGGTTGGAGGGGAACTGTTCTAAAAATCGGACAAAAGGTAATAAAAAAAATGGTGGAAGAATTTAAAACAAATCCTCAAGATTGTCTTGCTGCAATCGGTCCATCTATAGGTAAATGTTGTTATGAAGTAGATGAAGGTGTAATCGATGAATTTAACAAAAACTTTACAAACCTAGATAAATTCGTATTTTTCAAAGGAAATAGCAAGTATATGCTTGATTTATGGCAAGCGAACAAAATTACATTGGAGGAAATCGGAGTTTTAGAAAGAAATATAACAATAAGCAATATGTGTACCATGTGCAATCAAGAAGTTTTATTTTCTTATCGAGGAGATAAAGGGGTAACTGGTAGAATGGCTGCAATAATGGAATTAATATAGAAAGCTAGAAGGAGAGATAGGATGAAAAAAAAGAAAGTTTTAGTCGTAGATGATGAACAGCATATTATAGAATTGATTCAATTTAATTTAGAGAGTAATGGATATGATGTAATAACTAGTGAAAATGGTGAAGATGCTATAGTTATTGCACAAGAAGAGATGCCAGATGTGATTATATTAGATTTAATGTTGCCAGGGATAGATGGTTTTGAAGCATGTAAAAAAATTAGGAATAATGAAAAAACAAGGAAAATACCTATTATCATGTTAACTGCTAAAGGTGAAGAGACAGATAAAGTATTAGGATTAGAATTAGGTGCAGATGATTATTTAACAAAACCTTTTAGTGTACGTGAGCTTATTGCAAGGATTAAAGCTATCTTAAGAAGGTTTGAAGAAATTCCTAAAGAAGTTGTAAAAAATATTAAAGTCAATGATATTGTCATAGATGTAGAAAAGCATGAAGTAACAAAAAATGGAGAACATATAGAATTGACGCTTAAAGAATTTGAATTACTTAAAATACTGGCAAAGAATAGAGGAAAAGTTTTATCAAGAAATTTTTTGTTAGATGAAATTTGGGGATACGATTATTTTGGTGAAACAAGGACAGTAGATGTTCATATAAGACATTTAAGAAAGAAAATTGAGGATAATGATAAATATCCTATATATATTGAAACAATAAGAGGTATAGGGTATAAGATGAAATAGGTGAGAAATATGCAAAAGAAAATTTTTATAACATATACTATACTTATTTTGATAGGAATTATATTAACGGGGCTACTGCCCCTTAATTTTGTAAGAACAAGTTATGTTAAAAATATAGAGAATAAATTAACAACTAATGCAAATCTTATTAATCAATTTGTAAAAGAAAAGGCAGAAGAAATTTCTTTTGAACATATAGATTTTTCTCAATATGCTAATGAATATGCAGAGCAGATTGATGCAAGAGTAACGTTTATTAATAAGATGGGAAAGGTTATTGGAGATTCAGAAATTGGTCAGAAAAGGTTATCAGAAATAGAAAGTCATTTATATAGACCAGAAGTGAAAAAAGCATTAAAAGGTGAAGTTGGAAAAAGTAAACGATGGAGTACGACAACAGAGATGGATTATATCTATATTGCAGTTCCTATCAAAATAGGGGATGAAATTTATGGGGTTACAAGATTGGCTTTTCCATTAACTGAGATGAAGAAGCTAAATTATAAGCTTTTTGAGAATACGCTGGTTGCTGCTTTTTGCGGGTTGTTGGTAACGACTGTGTTAGGTTATAGATTCGTAAATAGCGTGACACGACCAATTAAGGAAATTACAAGGACAGCTAAAAGAATTGCAAACGGTAGTTTTGGAGACAAAGTATATATTAAAAGCAATGATGAAATCGGAATATTGGCAGATACCTTTAATATTATGTCAGAAAAGTTAAATGAGACTATTTCTGAAATTCAGGATAAAAATACAAAGCTTCAATCAATATTAGCTAGCATGAACGAGGCTCTTTTTGCTGTTGATAAATCTTATAAAATTATTTTAATTAATCCAGTAGCTATGGAATTGTTTCATGTTGAAGATGAAAATGTATATGGAAAACATATTTTAGAAGTTGTCAGAAATAATAAGCTACATGATGTATTGATGGATATTATTTATAATAAAAATGTAGGAGAAAGGGAAATTACTATTGATTATCCTGAAGTTAAAATACTAAAGATATATACAAACTTTATAAGATTAGATATGGATCCTAATAGAATTATTGGTGTTATGGCACTTATTCAAGATGTAACAGAAATGAGGAAATTAGAAAATATGCGTACGGAGTTTGTGGCAAATGTATCTCATGAGTTAAAGACTCCTTTAACTTCAATTAGTGGTTTTATTGAAACATTAAAAAATGGTGCTATGGATAATGAAAAAGTAAGAAATAGGTTTTTAGATATTATAGATATTGAAACAGAACGATTAACAAGATTGATTGATGATTTACTTACTCTTTCAGCTATTGAGAATCATAAACTTGCTAAAAAGAGAGATGAAATTATTATAAAAGAAATTATCCGTGAAATGAATATGATGGTACAAGCATTGGCAAAGCAAAAGAGCATTACCTATAGTACAGAGTTAGAGGCTAATTTACCACCTATTTATGGCAATCGGGATTTATTTAAGCAGATGATTTTGAACCTTGTGGAAAATGCAATTAAATATACGCCAAAGAATGGACAAGTGAAGGTATTATCTTATAAAAGATATGATCACATTTTTATAGTAGTAAAGGATACAGGAATAGGGATACCGAAAGAGCATATACCAAGGCTATTTGAACGGTTTTATAGGGTGGATAAGGCTAGATCAAGAAAAGTAGGAGGTACAGGCTTAGGATTAGCTATTGTGAAGCATATTGTATTCTCCTTTGATGGAGATATTAAGGTAAATAGTAAATTAGGAAAAGGCTCTGAGTTTATTGTAAAAATTCCTATAATCGAGTAGGAGGATTATCTACCTCCTACTCGATTTTTAACATCTATTTAACAAGCTCTTTATTTTTATTTAACATAAGAGAATTATACTATGTATGTAAATTAAAGGAATATTCATAAAAAAATGAATGGGGGAAAGTAAAATGAAAAAGCTTTTATCATTAGCTTTAGTATGTATGCTAGTTATTGTTATGTTAGCAGGTTGTACAAGTAACGGTGAACCAGTACAAGAGAAAACAGGAGAAAACACGTTATCAGGAAAAATCGTTATTGCAGGTTCTACATCTGTACAGCCATTATCAGAAGAGTTAGCAGCAGTATTTATGGAAAAATATCCAGAAGTAGCTGTAGAAGTACAAGGTGGGGGTTCAAGTGTTGGTGTAAAATCAGCAGTAGATAAAATTGCTGATATTGGTGCTGCTTCCAGAGAAATTAAAGAATCAGAAAAGGAATTTGGATTAACAGAGTATGTTATCGCAAAGGATGGAATTGCTGTTGTAGTCAATCCATTTAATGAAGTAGAAGATCTAACATTAGAACAAATAAAGAAAATATTTACTGGAGAAATCACAAATTGGAAAGAGGTTGGAGGAAAGGATCAAGCAATAACAGTTGTAAGTAGAGAAGAAGGTTCAGGTACAAGAGGGGCATTTGTAGAAATTACAAAAGTACAAAAAAAGGATGCAGAAGGCAAAAAAGTTGACAAGACTACTGTAAATGCATTGGTTCAACCTTCAACAGGTGCTGTAAAACAAACGGTAGCAAACACGCCTGCTGCAATTGGATATATTTCAATGGGGGCAGTAGATGATACAGTAAAACCTGTAAAAGTAGAAGGTGTAGAAGCAACAGAAGAAAATGCTAAAGCAGGGACTTATAAGATCACAAGACCTTTCTTATATTTAACGAAGGGTGATGAATCAGAAATTGTTAAAGCTTATATTGAGTTTGTTTTAAATGAAGGACAAGAAATTGTAAAAGAGGAATTTATCTCAGTAAAATAATTCAGTAAGCTACGGTGGATTTGATATCCTCCCATTTGATAAACATAAGATGGCTAAAAGTCATCTTATGTTTATTTTAAATATATTTTTTGTTTATAGATAAACAACATCAACATTAAAAAAGAAATATATAAAGATAAGTGAATGACTTCGATAACTTTTGTAAAAAAACTTACTGAAATTTCATGAAAAATACGTTAATAACCTTCATTGTTTGAACGAAGTGAGTTTTGAAGGTTTAGTATTTTTTCATGGAATGAAGTTTTGTTTTTTCAAAAGTTATCTGGAATGAACTATCTTTTATATTTTATTTTGAAGTTGTTTACCTATAGAAATGAAATTAACATTTAATTAACATAGAATTAATCTTTATATAAAGAATGGAGTTTAAGATTAGGTTATGAGGAATAATTATTAAAGCATTTGGGAGGAATTTTGGTATGAAGAAGTATGAAAAAATTATTGAAAGCATTCTCTTGATTTGTGCAGTAGTGGCAACTTTATCTGTATTTTTAATCACTTTATTTATTTTTAAAGAAGGTTTACCAATACTTAAAGAGTATGGTATAACAAATTTTTTATTTGGAAAAACATGGAGTCCAACAAATGGTTATTATGGTGCATTTCCTATGATTATAGGGTCAATATCAGTAACTTTAGGGGCTTTGATAATAGGCGTTCCTATGGGGATAACTTGTGCAGTGTTTTTAGCTGAAATAGCTCCAAAGCATATTGTAAAAGTATTTAAACCTGCGATTGAATTATTAGCAGGAATACCATCTGTCGTATATGGATTTTTTGGATTATCTATTCTTGTTCCTTTTATAAGAATACACATATTGCCGATTGTACAAAAATTAAATCCAGATGCTTATACATCCGGATATAGTATTTTAGCGGGAGCTATTATTCTTGCTGTTATGATTTTACCAACTATTGTAAATGTTTCTGAAAACGCAATAAGATCTGTACCAGTTGAGTATAAGCAAGGTTCTATTGCTTTAGGTGCATCTCATTTTGAAACTATTACAAAAGTAATTATCCCTGCAGCAAGATCTGGTATTATAGCTTCTGTTGTTTTAGGAATGGGAAGGGCTGTTGGAGAAACAATGGCTGTAATTCTTATTACAGGAAATATGCCTAAAGTTCCAGGAAGCTTATTAGATTCTGTTTCTACATTAACAGGAACAATTGCAATGGAGATGGGATATGCAACTCCTATGCATCAAAAGGCATTGTTTGCTACTGGGATTATATTGTTTATGTTTATTATGCTGTTGAATATTACTGCAACAGGAACAATGAAAAGACTGGGGGCGAAGTAGAAAAATGGTTGTAAATACAAAGGTTCATATAGGAAAAATAGCAATAAAAAAGAAAAATTTAAACTTAAAAGAAAAAATAGCTTATTTATGGGTATATTTTGCAGTAACATTGACGACTTTAATCTTGTTATCCATTATTGGATATGTGCTTTTAAATGGTGTAAAGCATATAAATATAGACTTTTTTATAAAAGAGCCTAAAAGTATGGGAAGAAGTGGTGGAATTTTTTCTATTATTGCTGGAACTATATATTTAAGTATTGTGTCTATTGCTATAGCTACACCAATAGGAGTTTGTGCAGCTATATATTTAACAGAATATGCTAAAGATAATAAGTTTGTAAAGCTTATAAGATTTGGCATTGAAATATTAGCAGGAATTCCTTCTATTATATTTGGATTATTCGGATTTGTGTTTTTTGTAATATTTTTAAAGTTAAGATGGTCAATTTTATCAGGGGGATTAACACTTGCATTGATGATTTTGCCAACACTTATTCGTGCTACTGAAGAATCTATTAAAACAGTTCCTCAATCATATAGAGAAGGTAGTTTAGCTCTTGGAGCTACTAAGTGGGAAACAATTGTAAAGGTTGTATTACCAAGTAGTATATCAGGTATATTAACAGGATTAATATTAGGAATTGGTAGAGCTATAGGAGAAACTGCTGCAGTTATGCTGACTGCAGGGAGTGCTTTAGGATTACCAAAAACAATTATGGATCCAGCTAGAACCATGTCTGTTCATTTATACCTATTAGCTTCAGAAGGGATATCAAAGGAAAAAACTTTTGCAACAGCATCAGTACTGATTGTACTCGTTTTATTAATCAATTTTTTAGCAAATATGATTGTAAATAAATATATGAAAAGCACTAGGACTGCATCTTAGAGAGGAGATAAAGATATGTTAAACAATACTAAGATTATGGTGAGAAATTTAAATCTTTTTTATGGAGAATTTCAAGCATTAAAAGATATCAATATAGATATTAAAGAAAACAAGATTACGGCTCTTATAGGTCCTTCAGGATGTGGCAAATCAACATTTTTAAGAACTTTAAATAGAATGAATGATTTAATAGATCATGTAAGGATTAATGGGCAAATTCTTTTAGATGGATTAGATATTTATGATTCTCAATGTGATTTGATTACTTTGAGAAGAAATGTAGGAATGGTTTTTCAAAAGCCTAATCCCTTTCCTAAAACAGTATATGAAAACATAGCTTATGGACCTAAAATACATGGTATAAAAGAAAAATCAACTTTAGATGAAATTGTAGAAAAAAGTTTAAGAGGAGCAGCCCTTTGGGATGAAGTGAAAGATCGATTAGATAAACCAGCCTTAGGATTATCTGGTGGACAGCAGCAAAGATTATGCATAGCAAGGTGTTTAGCTGTTGAACCAGATGTCATCTTAATGGATGAACCAACTTCAGCACTAGATCCTATATCTACGCTAAAGATTGAGAATCTATTAGAGGAGTTGAAAAAAGATTATACAATTGTTATTGTTACACATAATATGCAGCAGGCAGGAAGGGTATCAGATGAAACAGCTTTCTTCCTTAATGGAGAGATTATCGAGATGAATTTAACAGATAGTATTTTTTCTAAACCAAAAGATAAAAGAACGAAAGATTATATTACAGGAAGATTTGGTTAAAAGTTGGAGGGATGGTTATGAGAGAATGATGAAAAGAATTGTCTCATAAAACAAACTAAAAAACAAATAATAATATAAACACATAGAAAATTTAGGAGGTTGTTTATGAACAAATTTGGCGTTCAAATTATTGTATCTATTATTATGGGATTATTAGCAAGAATTTATATGATTCGAATTGATCAAAGACAATATCCTAGCTATCCACAGGGATTAATTTCTCACCTAACGTTAGGAGTGATTGCAGCATCTCTTGGAGCTGTAGCATTGCCTGCTTTGGTACAAAAGGAGTATAGTGCAGTGACTTTTTTGGCTTTAGCTGCACAACAGTTTAGAGATGTTCGCAATATGGAAAGACAAAGTCTTGACAACATAGAAGGAACAGAGTTGGTTCCACGAGGAACAGCTTATATAGAAGATATTGCAAAGGCTTTTGAAGCAAGAAACTATATGGTCATTATTACTTCACTCATGACAAGTATTACAATCTATTTTATAAAGATAATAAAATTTCCTATGTATTTACAAATATTTTTTGGGATATTGGTCGGTTCTATTACAGCATTAATATTAAAAAGGTTATTATCAAGGCAATTAATTATGGAAATAGCAACGGTAAGGCCTGCACATATTCATTTTAATGGTCCTTTACTTATGGTAAATGATGTTGTGATTATGAATATAGGACTAAAAGGATCAAGAAAAATTTATGAAGAAACGGGAATTGCTGTGGAAATAATACCCAATGATGCAAATGCGAGAGCGACTCTTGCAAACATTGGTCAAAGACAAGCAATACAGCATAACGCTACAATTCAATTAGGTATTCGAAAGGATGTGGATGAACCAGATTTTACACCTATTGCTAGAAGAAATCCTCATAATGGAAATATTGTTATGGCGATTATTCCTATGGAACCGAATATAGATTTATTAGTAGAGGCAGTAAACAAAACACCTGTTCTTGAAACTGCAAAAAGAAAGCCTTTAGAATCAAAGAAAGGGCCAATAAAAAATAATAAGTTGAAAGGAGAACTTTAATGGATTTTGGGATTAAAGACAATATTATTGCAATTATAACTACTGATAGAAGTATGGTATCTACAACAACAGTACCTGTATTTTATGCAAAGACAGAAGAACAGAAAGAAAAAATTGCCCTTTTAGTATCTAAAATAACAATGGGAATGGTACATGATCTTGAAAATGGTTCTTATGTTATTGTGAAGCATTAAGGATAATCTTGACGATTTATGAAAGTACATGATATGATTATGAGTCAGGATGCATAAGAATGATTTTTATGATATAATATTAGTATCAGGTACTAAAACTAGATTTTAAGTAGGTGTTAATTGTGGAAGAACAAGAGCAAAAAAATATTATTTCAAAGATTTATCCAAAAAGCAAAGCACAGAAATTAGGTATAGAAAAGGGCGATAAACTGCTAAAAATAAATAATGAGCCTATTGAAGATATTATTGAATATATGTTTTTGACAGCAGATGAGTATTTAGAAATTGAAATTGAAAAAAAAGATGGATGCATCAAAAAATATACAGTATACAAAGATTTTGATGAAGAATTAGGAATTGAGTTTAAAAATCCAATTATTGATAAAGCAAGAAGCTGTAAGAACAAATGTATATTTTGTTTTATAGATCAATTGCCTAAAAATATGAGAAAAACTTTATACTTTAAGGATGATGATTCGAGACTTTCTTTTCTTCAAGGAAATTTTATTACACTGACTAATATGTCTGATTATGATCTTGAAAAGATTATAAGATATAGAATTAGTCCTATAAATATTTCTATACATACTACAGACCCAGAATTACGGGTGAAAATGTTAAATAATAAACATGCAAAAAACATTTATGAAAGGTTGCAAAAGCTTGCAAATGCAGGGATTAGCATGAATGGACAGATAGTTTTATGTAGAGATATAAATGATAAAGAAAATTTAGATAAAACCATTAAGGATTTATCTAATCTTTATCCAAATATACATAGTTTAGCCATTGTCCCTGTAGGGATTACTAAATTTAGAGAAGGATTATATCCTCTGACTATTTTTGATCGGGAATCAGCAACACAAGTGATAAAACAGGTAGAAGAGTGGCAAAACCACTTATTAAAGAAAATAAATACTCGCTTTGTATATTTATCTGATGAATTTTATGTTCTTGCAAATAAGAAGCTTCCTGATTATGATGAGTATGAGGGGTTTCCTCAGATAGAAAACGGCGTAGGGCTTATGACAAAATTTGAAGATGAAATGATTAATTATTTAAAAAAATTGAGTGCAAGGAATATAGAAAAAAAAGTGAGCATTGCTACTGGAAAATCTGCCAAAGCTTTTATAAGTAGGTTATGCAAGGAAATCGAAAAAAAATTTCATGGCTTAAAGATTAATGTGTTTGAAATAAAAAATAAATTTTTTGGAGAGACAATTACTGTAGCAGGTTTAATTACAGGAACAGATTTAATTGAACAATTAAAAGATGAAGATTTAGGAGAAGCATTAATTATATCATCATGTATGTTAAAGAGAGATGAACCAATTTTTTTAGATGATTTATCAGTAGAAGATTTAGAAAAAGCATTAAACATAAAAGTAATAGTTTCAAAAGTAGATGGAAAAGATTTTGTTGATAAAATAATACAATAAATATAAATATTGGAGGTGTTTTTATGGCTAAGCCAGTTGTAGCAATAGTGGGAAGACCTAATGTAGGAAAATCCACTTTTTTTAATAAACTTGCTGGAAAAAGGATTGCTATTGTAGAAGATAAACCAGGAGTTACAAGGGATAGAATTTATACAGAGGTTGAATGGTTAAATCATTCCTTTACTTTAATTGATACAGGAGGATTAGAGCCTGAATCAAAGGATATTATATTATCTCAAATGAGAAATCAAGCAAAAATTGCTATTCAAACAGCAGATGTTATTGTTTTTATGGTGGATGGAAGAGCTGGACTTGTGGCTGCAGATGAGGAAATAGGAAATTTACTTAGAAGAACAGGCAAGCCTGTACTTTTAGTAGTAAATAAAGTTGATACAAGCAAATTGCCAGATTCATTTTATGATTTTTATCAATTAGGATTAGGCGATCCTTTTCCTATATCTTCAACAAATGCATTAGGATTAGGGGATTTGTTAGATGAGATTATTGCAAGATTTCCAGAAAAACAAGATGAAGATTATGAAGAGGATACTATAAAGGTAGCAGTTATTGGAAAGCCGAATGTTGGAAAATCCTCTATCATTAATACAATTTTAGGAGAAGAAAGAGTTATCGTAAGTGATATTGCAGGTACTACAAGAGATGCTATTGATACGCCATTTACTCATGGTGAAGATAAATATGTGTTTATTGATACAGCAGGAATAAGAAGAAAAAGTAGAGTAAATGAAGATATTGAAAAATATAGTGTTGTTAGATCACTTAATGCAATAGAGAGAGCAAATGTATGTATGCTTATGATTGATGCTACGGAAGGTGTAACAGAACAAGATAAAAAAATAGCAGGTTATGCTCATGAAGAAGGAAAAGCTAGTGTGATTGTTGTAAATAAATGGGATTTAGTACAAAAAGAGACAAATACCATGAATCAATATATTAAGGATATAAGAAAGGAATTGGCTTTTATGCCTTATGCACCAATTCTTTTTGTATCAGCAGTTACAAAACAAAGAGTTAATCAAATTCTTGAAACAATAAAATTTATTTCTAATCAGCATTCAATGAGAGTGCCAACAGGTAGATTAAATGATGTAATTGGAGAAGCAATATTATTAAATCAGCCACCATCAGATAAAGGAAAGAGACTTAAGATATTCTATGTTACACAAATTTCTGTGAGACCGCCTAAATTCGTTATTTTTGTAAATAATAGAGAGCTTACTCATTTTTCTTATACTAGATATATTGAGAATAAGATTAGAGAAGCCTTTGGCTTTGAAGGAACTCCAATGAGTATATTGTATAGAGAAAAGGGTGAAGATATATAAGAATTTTACTGCTTCACAGTACGGAACCAAAATCTTGATTAAAGGAGGGGTTACAATGAAATCAAGTATTAGTGTGATTGGAGCAGGAAGCTGGGGTACGGCTTTAGCTATTTCTCTTTCTAAAAAGGGACATTATGTGAATTTATGGATGAGAAATGAAGAACAATTTTTTCAAATAAAAAAAACAAGAGAAAATATTAAGTATTTACCAGGAGTGATTCTACCAGATAATATCGAGATATTTAACGATATCTGTGATGCTGTAAAAGCTTCAGATATTATATTATTAACAGTTTCTTCTCAAGCTGTAAGAAAAGTAATTAGAAGCTTTAAAGATATAGTGCGTGAAGATCAGATTATTGTAAATGCAGCAAAAGGATTAGAAAACACTACCCTTCTTAGAATATCAGAAGTAGTAAAAGAAGAGCTTCCAAGAAATTCTTTTGCAGTTTTGTCTGGGCCTTCTCATGCTGAGGAAGTGTGTAGAGATATGCCGACTACATTAGTTGTTGCATCTTATGAAAAAAATGTTGCAGAGTACATACAAGATGTGTTTATATCTCCTAAATTAAGAGTGTATACAAATCCAGATGTTATTGGTGTTGAGCTTGGTGGGGCCCTTAAAAATGTCATTGCTTTAGGAGCAGGAATATCTGATGGTTTAGGATTTGGAGATAATGCAAAAGCTGCTCTTATGACTAGAGGGATTACTGAGATATCAAGACTTGGTCAAGCGATGGGTGCAGATTTGAATACATTTGCAGGTTTAACAGGTATTGGAGATTTAATTGTAACCTGTACAAGTATGCATAGTAGAAATAGAAGATGCGGTATTCAAATCGGACAAGGAAAAAAGCTAAAAGATGCAGTGCGGTCAATAGGTATGGTAGTGGAAGGTGTTGTTACTACAGAGGTTGCCTATAAACTATCTAAAAAATATGAAGTAGAAATGCCGATTGCAACTGAAATTTATAATATACTTTATAATAATAGCGATGTGAGAGAAGCTGTAGTAAACTTAATGATGAGAAGTAGAACACATGAGATTGAAGAAGTAGCTCAAAATAAAAAATTTGAATGGTAAAAGGATAGCTTATTTTGCTATCTTTTTTATTTGTTTAAAAGGCATAATCTATTATAAGAGGTCATATATATATATTGTTAATACATACCATAATCTAGAAAGTAAGATTTTTAATTGTTTATGATTTTAATAAATATTTATGATTAAAGGGGTGAACGGAAATGGAAAGATTCGATATATATAAAGATATTGCAGAAAGGACGCAGGGGGATATTTATATAGGGGTTGTAGGACCAGTACGAACAGGAAAGTCAACATTTATAAAAAGGTTTATGGAATTATTGGTTTTACCTAATATTGAAAATGCATACAGAAAAGAAAGAGCTAAAGATGAATTGCCACAAAGTGGAGCAGGAAAAACCATTATGACAACAGAGCCTAAATTTGTACCAAATGAAGCTATAGAATTAACTTTAAAAGACAATGCTAAGTTCAAAGTAAGACTTGTAGACTGTGTAGGTTATTTAGTAAAGGGTGCAATGGGACATGAAGAAAATGGAAAACCTAGAATGGTAACAACACCCTGGTATGAGAAGGAGATTCCTTTTGTAGAAGCTGCAGAAATAGGAACAAAAAAAGTTATTAAAGATCATTCAACAATAGGTTTAGTCATTACAACAGATGGGACTATAACGGATATTGATAGAAATAGTTACATAGAAGCAGAGGAAAGAGTAATTAAAGAGTTAAAAGATATGAATAAGCCCTTTGTTGTAATTGTAAACTCTTTAAATCCTCAAGCTGAAGAAACAATCATACTAAAAAAACAATTAGAAGAAAAATATAATGTGCCAGTTGTAGCAACTGATTGTGCAAAGATGAACATAGAAGATATCAATGATATATTAGAGAATGTTTTATTTGAATTTCCAATCAAGGAAATCAATATTACACTGCCAGGATGGGTTGAAGGGTTAGAAACAACTCATTGGCTTAAGGATAAGATCATTTATTCTGTAAAACAGTGGAGTCAAGAGGTTAGGAAAATAAATGATATAAGAAATGCAGTAGGAAAATTTTTGGATATGGATGTAATAGCTGAAGCAGGTCTTAGTGATATTGCTTTAGGAGAAGGAATTGCCCATATTGAAATGAAAACACAAGACGGATTATTCTACAATATTTTAGAAGAAATAACTGGCTATAAAATTGAGGGAGATCATCAATTATTAGGACTTATAAAAGAATTCTCAAGAGCAAAGAAAGAATATGATAGAGTAGAAAAAGCGTTAAAGGATGTAAAAGATACAGGGTATGGTTTAGTATCACCAAGATTAGAAGAACTTGAACTAAAAGAACCAGAAATTTTTAAGCATGGCAATAGATTTGGTGTAAAATTAAGAGCGAATGCGCCATCTCTTCATTTGATAAGAACAGATATTACTACTGAAGTCTCTCCAATTGTTGGGACAGAAAAAGAAAGCGAAGAGCTATTAAAATATTTATTAGATGAGTTTAAGTCAGATCCAAAAAAAATATGGGAAACAAATATGTTTGGCAAATCCCTTCATGATATGGTAAAAGAACAGCTAGAGCATAAATTATTTATGATGCCAGAGGATGCAAGAAATAAAATGCAAAAAACACTACAAAAGATTATCAATGATGGAAGTGGTGGTTTGATTTGTATCATCCTATAGTAGCAACAGAATAGATAGGGGGTTTTCCCTATCTATTTTCCCCTTGAAATTATTTCAAATTTGAGTATAATATAGATAGAGTTATCTGGGTGTGGCGCAGTTTGGTAGCGCGCTAGAATGGGGTTCTAGAGGCCCCGGGTTCAACTCCCGGCACTCAGACCAAAAAAAACATTAAAGCTATGAATATTCATAGCTTTAATGTTTTTGTTTATCGATAACAAAGCTGTATAAGAGGTTTATATTAAATATGGGAATATTTCCAATAAATTTCAAGCTGCTTTAAGAGGTAGCTTTTTTATTTTTGCTACCAAGAGGTAGGACTGTGTAACTAATTTAAATAATTCAAAATAAAATGAAGGAAAATAAGCAAGTGTGAAGAATTATAAACATAAAATGGACTAGTAGGTGAAGAAAAAGTGACAAGAAAAAAACGCAATAGACGGAAAAGAAAAAGCAGATTGCGGTATTTCTTTTTGGGAATTATATTATTCTATTTCATCATAAAATTCATGCCGATGCTTGTGTCTTTTTCTAATGAAACAAGTATTGCTGAGTATGGAAATATTCAAGTGATAGATCAATTAAATTGCTATATAATTAGAAATGAAAAAGTGATTAAAAGTAATTTTGAAGGAGAGCTACGATATTTTGTTCAAGAAGGAGAAAAAGTTGAAAATGGGTATAAGGTGGCTGAAATCTCTAAGGACCATATTGATGATATAACTAGAAAGAAATTAGAGATATTAAATCAAAGAATTGAAAGTATAAAAAAGAATGAGAATAGCTTGTTTCAAAGTGATATAAAAAAAATTGACGAAGAATTAAATAAAATAATTAATGATATAAAAGAATATAAAGAAAAAGGAAACTTATTAGCTATTGAACAATTAAAAATAGAACTGACTAATAAATTAGAGAAAAAAAGAATTATTACAGGAGATAAAAGCTTTGCTGGAAAAAACCTAGAAACCTTAGAATTAGAGCAAGAAAATTTGCAAGAAAAAATAAATAATGCAATTTGTTGGATAAAAAGTCCTGCATCGGGTATTATTAGTTATCATATTGATGGATATGAAGATTTATTAACTCCAAAAAATATGGCTACGATTGAATTAGAAAGCTTAAAAAATATGAAGAGCCAAATAACAGATTTAAGAGCTGAAAAAGCTATTAAGAATCAACCATTATTTAAGATTGTTGATAATAATAGGTGGTATATGATTGCTTGGTTAGATAGGGAAAAATCAGAAAAATATAAAGTGGGGAGAAGGGTGATTTTTAAATTCCCTCAAAGAGAAGTAAAGGGGAAAGTGTATCAAATAATCGAAAATGTAAAGAATAATATGGTAATCTTTCAAATAGATCAATATGTGGAGAATTTTTATAGTATGAGAAATATTGATTTAGAGGTAATTCCAGTAAAATATGAAGGGTTAAAAATATATAAGGATAGCATTGTAGAAATAGATGGAAAAAAAGGCGTGTTTGTCCTTGATGTGAATAGACATGCAAGATTTAAACCTATTAAAGCAATAGGATATGATGATGAATATGCAATTATTCAAAGTAATGTTTTTTATAATAAAAATGGAGAAAGAGTAAGTACTGTAAAATTATATGATGAAGTTGTTAGAAATGGTTCAAAGGTTAAACAAGGACAAATGATATATTAATAGAATAGATGGAGGGAAAAATATGTCTTACATTGAGAAAAACATAAAGGATTTAAGAGAAGAAATTAATGAAACATGTAGGAAAATAGGAAGAAATCCTGAAGAAATTCAATTAATTGCTGTTACTAAAACAGTAGATCCTGAGAGGATTAATGAAGCTATTCATGCAGGAGTTGAGCATATAGGAGAAAATAAAGTTCAAGAAATAATGGAAAAATATGATGTTGTGTCTAATGTTCATTGGCATATGATAGGACATTTACAGACTAATAAAGTAAAATATATTATAGATAAAGTAAAATTGATCCATTCATTAGATAGAATAAGCTTAGCAGAGGAAATCAATAAGCGTGCAAAGAAGCATAATAAAATTATGGATGTATTAGTACAGGTAAATGTTGCTAATGAGGAGACAAAATTTGGATTGGCTAGTAATGAAGTACTTGAATTTTTTGAGAAGATACAGATATTCGAACATATTAGAGTTAGGGGGTTGATGACTATTGCTCCATATGAAGAAAATCCTGAAAATGTTCGAAAGTATTTCAAAAAATTAAAGGAAATATTTGAAACAATTAAAATAAAAGGATTTCCACGGGTAGATATGAAATATTTATCAATGGGTATGACTAATGATTTTAAAGTGGCTATTGAAGAAGGTTCGAATATGATACGTGTTGGTACAGGAATCTTTGGAAGAAGAAATTATAATAAGTTATAAAGGAGGATAAAAGATGTCAGGAAAATTTGTAGATAAAGTAAAATATTTTATGGGATTAGATGATTATGAAGAAGATGAAGACGAAGTAGTTGAGACATCTGTTGAATACGATGAGCCTATTACACCGATACAGAGTAAAAAAAATA
Source organism: Crassaminicella indica (assembly GCF_019203185.1). Taxonomy (NCBI): domain Bacteria; kingdom Bacillati; phylum Bacillota; class Clostridia; order Eubacteriales; family Clostridiaceae; genus Crassaminicella; species Crassaminicella indica. The sequence goes on from NZ_CP078093.1 coordinate 2,290,641, forward strand.
AAATTGTAAATATACATACAACAACACAAATGAAGGTTGTAGTTTATGAGCCTACTGAGTTTGAAGAAGCACCTAGTATTGTTGACAATCTTAAAAATCGAAAGCCTGTTATTATTAATTTAGAAAAGCTAGAACCTGAACTAGCAAAAAAATTATTTAATTTTGTTAATGGAGCTGTATATGCTTTGGATGGGAGTATTCAAAAGGTTTCAACGGGGATATTTATTTTAGCACCTAGCAATGTAGATATATCAGGAAATATAAATGAAGAATTGAAAAATACAGCCTTGTTTCCTTGGAATAAATAACTATTAGGTGGTGATCACATGTGGATGATTCAGCGATCAGTAGATTATTTTTTTAGAGTGTTAGATTTTTTAATCATTGCAAGAATTCTCATGTCATGGTTAAATCCAAACCCATATTCAACAATCCCTAAGCTAATTTATCAATTAACAGAACCAATACTGGCTCCTTTTAGGAATTTACTTTTTAGATTTGGATTAGGAAGAGGAATGATTGATTTTTCACCTATCATAGCAGTTATTTTTTTAGATTTTATTAGAAATATTATTATAGGATTACTTTAGAGAGTGTGATGATTTGATTAATAAAGAAGCATTGATAAAGCATATAAAAAATAATGAAGAACGACAAATTGTAATGAAGACCTTAAATAAGGTCGATAGTGTATTGAAAAGTTATAGAGTATGTATAACAGATTTTTATGATCCTTATCAAATATCCTTATGTATTCCTGTATTGAATCAAATTAGGGATATAAACTATTTAGTAACAGGGGGATATGAAACTGCAGAAAGAAGGGTAATAATTATTTATCCTGAATATATGGAAATAGAGGAAGAAGACTATCCTATTGGTGCTATAAAAATTTCTGGAAAGTTCATGAAGGATTCATTAAACCATAGAGATTTTTTAGGCGCAGTTTTGGGATTAGGATTAAAGAGAGAAAAAATCGGAGATATTTTAGTTGGAGATGGACAAGCAAATATTATTGCATATAAAGAACTTTGTGATTATATTTTGTTGAATTTAGAAAAAGTATCTAAATATAAAGTAAATATTGAAAGCATTTCTTTTAATGATTTGATGAAGGTTGAAAAGCATTTTAAGATTATCTATGGGACTGTATCATCTTTAAGGCTAGATAGTATTTTAAGTGCAGGCTTTGGAGAATCAAGAAATACTATATCGAAGCTTATACATAATAACAGGGTGAAAGTAAATTTCAAGCCAGTGAATCAACCATCATATGTCCTTCATGAAGGAGACTTGATATCCTTTAAAGGTAGAGGAAGAATAATATTAGATCAAATTGGAGATAAAACAAAAAAGGATAGATACAAAGTGATTATAAAAAGAATAGTCTAGGGGAGAGGATATAATGATTACACCACTTGAGATTCAAAATAAAGAATTTAAAAAAGGGATCAGAGGCTATAAGGAAAGTGAAGTTGATGAATTTTTAGATAAAATCATTATAGATTATGAAAATTTATACAAAGAGAATATAGAATTGAAAGATAAAATTGCTATGCTGAATGAGCAGATAGAAAAATATGAAAACTTAGAAAAGACTCTAAATAACACTTTGGTTTTTGCGCAAAGCACTGCTGAAGAGGTTTCAAAAAATGCACAAAAAAAAGCAGAATTAATAATACAAGAAGCTGAGGGGAAGGCCACAAAAATTATAGAAGATGCAAAGGCGAAGGTTTCTGATATTCAGAAAGAATATGAAGAAGGTAAAAAGCAATTGCATATTTTTAAAACAAGATTTAAAACTCTCTTAGAAGCACAATTGGAAGCGGTTATGGCTAGTTGCAAGGAAATAGTTGAAGATATTGAAGAGGTTAAGGAATTGAATGAAGTTGAGGAAGACAAGGAATTTGATAAAGTTACTTTAGTTAAGGAAGCTGAATAATTTACAAATAAAAATTCTCGTCTTGAACGAGAATTTTTGTTTGCAAATTTCCCAGGGAATAAAATAAAAAGCAAATATTGAATTTGAAGATAAACATCTATATAATAAAGCAAGAAAGAGGAGGTTGAAAAATGAATATGATAGGTATTATAGGAGCAATGGATGAAGAAATTCAAATTTTAAAGGAAAAAATGCAATTGGAAAAAGAAATGCATTTTGCAGGAATGATTTTTTATAAGGGAAAGTTAATGGGAAAAGATATTGTAGTTGTAAGAAGTGGTATAGGAAAAGTAAATGCAGCTATTTGTACGCAGGTTTTAATAAGTAATTTTCATGTAGATACGATTATCAATACAGGTGTTGCTGGTGCTGTACATGATGAATTGAATGTTGGTGATATTGTTGTTGCAAGGGATGTAATAGAACATGATTTTGATGTTACGGCATTTGGGGGGTATGCATTAGGACAAATTCCTAGAATGGACGAATATATATTTAAAGCAGATGAGAGGTTAGTTGAAATTGCAGTAAAGGCTAGTGAAAAAGAAACGACTAAATATAAAACAACGATAGGAAGAATTGTATCTGGTGATGTTTTTATTGCATCACCAGAAAAGAAAGATTTTTTATGGAAAGAATTTAGAGCTTTTTGTGCAGAAATGGAAAGTGCAGCAATTGGACATACTGCTTATTTAAATAAGATTCCTTTTGTAATAATTAGAGCTATGTCTGATAAGGCAGATGGATCAGCTCATGTGAATTTTAATGAGTTTGTTATAGAAGCTGCAAATAATTCAGTTGAAATTGTATTGAATATGTTAAAAAATATGTAATTAAAAATATTATAAATAGAAAAAGGATAGAATGAGGATCAATATTCTATCCTTTTTTTTTACATAGAAGAGATACAAATAGGGGAAAATAAAATTAATATTTTGTAAGATATAAAGGAAAAATATTATTCACAAGCTGGGGGAATAATAATGGATGAGGAGAGAATTGGACACCTTGAAAAAAATATAGAGAAAATTTCAAAAGAGTTAGAAAGAGCAAAAATAGGTGAATACGTTGATATTATGAATAATCCCAAAAGATTATTATACATTAATTTTATAGGAGGATTAGCTAGGGGGCTAGGAACAGCTATAGGTCTTACAATTTTAGCTGCGGTGTTTTTTTATTCCCTACAAAAGACAGTAGATCTACCCTTGATAGGAAGGTATATTGCAGAGTTAATAGATATTATAGAAAATTATAGGTGAGGAGGATTATATGAATCAAAGTAGATTACAGTATTTTAAAGAGAAGCTATTAAAAGAAAGAAAAGAGGTAGTAGAAGCTTTAGATAGAATGGAAAAAAATGAACCGAATGAATCCATGCAGAATTATTTTGACGAGCTATCTATGTATGATAATCATCCTGCAGATATAGGAACAGAAACTTTTCAAGTGGAAATGAATTTCAATTTAAAAAAGAATGAAGCATTGGCACTTGAAGAAATTGATGAGGCCCTACAAAGAATACAGAAAGGTACATATGGAAAATGTAGCAATTGTGGAGAAGATATATCTGAAGAAAGACTTGAAATTATCCCTACTACAAAAAAGTGTATAGCATGTGAGAAGGATAGCTTTGAGATAAAGGATGAAATTCACACAAGACCAGTTGAAGAAAAGAATTTTAAATACCCCTTTGGAAGAACTTATATGGATACTAATGATGATTATAATGGGTTTGATGGAGAAGATGCACTTCAGGCTGTAGCTAGATTTAATAAGACTGATGAGAAGCATATGGCACTAGATTGGTATGATAATAATATGTATGATGAAAATGTATCAGGAACAGTAGAATTTGTGGATAATATTAGTGATGACTTTTATGTAGGGCAGCTTGAAGGAAAAGAAAGGCGAGATATACCAAATAGACAAAAAAGAAAAAAGTGAAGCTTTGCTTCACTTTTTTGTAATAAAAGTCTTAAAATTATGTTATAATCAGAGAGATATGGATTTAGGGGGATGGATAGAATGAATTATTTATTAGTTTTATTGATAGTTATACTTGACCAAGCCTCGAAGGTTATGGTGCAGAGTAAATTTTTAGTAAACGAGTCTGTACCTATTATAAAAAATATATTTCATCTTACATATGTACAAAATGTTGGAGCTGCTTTTGGCATATTAAAAAATCAAAAAATGTTTTTTATATTGATGACAATTTTTGTTATTGGTGGAATTGTATTATTTTTACATAAGCATAAAAATTGGCATAAACTTGTACCATATAGCTTGAGCTTAATTGTAGGAGGAGCTATTGGAAATTTAATTGATCGCGTAAGACTTGGATATGTAGTGGATTTTTTTGATTTTAGAATTTGGCCTGTATTTAATATTGCTGATATTAGTATTGTTGTAGGAGCTGTATTGCTTTCTTATTATTTAATTTTCTTAGATAAAGTTCATAATTAGAAAGGAAGAATTTTATTGGACATTCAGAAGTTTATTGTTGATGAAGTAGATGAAGATACTAGATTAGACTTGTATTTATCAAATCAATTAGTAGAATTATCAAGAAGTTATATACAAAAGTTGATAGAAAAGGGAAAAGTAAAAATTAATGGAAATGTTACTAAAATAAAAAAATATAAGGTAATGGAAAATGATCAGATAGAAATTGAAATACCAGCTCCAGAGGTATTAAAAATTGAACCAGAAAATATACCTATTGAAATTGTATATGAAGACGATGATTTACTTGTGGTGAATAAACCTCAAGGAATGGTGGTTCACCCTGCACCAGGAAATTATCATGGGACATTGGTGAATGCACTTATGTATCATTGCAAAAATCTATCTTCTATCAATGGTGTGATTAGACCAGGAATTGTTCATAGAATAGATAAAGATACTAGTGGTCTTTTAATGGTTGCTAAAAGTGATCAAGCTCATAAGGGGCTTGCTGAGCAGTTAAAAGAACATTCGATCAATAGAAGATATATAGCTTTAGTTCATGGGAATATTAAAGAAGAAAAGGGTACGATTTCTGCCCCTATTGGAAGACATCCTGTAGATAGATTAAAAATGGCGGTAGTAGATAGAAATGGTAAAGATGCAACTACTCATTTTACTGTATTAAAACGATTTAAAGAATATACACTTATTGAGGCAAGACTAGAAACGGGTAGAACCCATCAAATTAGAGTACATATGGCATATATTAATCATCCATTAGTAGGAGATCCAACCTATGGTCCTAAAAAACAAAAGTTTCGTTTAAATGGACAAATGCTGCATGCAAAAGTTATAGGCTTTGTACATCCTATTAAGGGTGAGTATATGGAATTTACATCTGATTTACCAGATTATTTTAAAAATTTGATAAAAATACTTGATGATAAAATATCATAAGTATCAATATAAATTTAGGGGAAGAGGTGGAAGGATGAAATTTAAAGCAAAGATTATGGATGAAAAAGCTATACAAAGGGCTACTACTAGAATTGCTCATGAAATTATTGAAAAGAATAAGGGGGTTGAGGATGTTGTTTTGGTTGGAATCAAAACAAGAGGAGTACCCTTTGCTAAAAGAATTGCTGAAAAAATAGAGGATATTGAAAAAGAAAAAGTAAATGTTGGTACTATAGATATTACTCTATATAGAGATGATTTAACTAAGGTAGATGAAAATCCGATATTAAATGATACAGAAATAAACTTTGATATTAATGAAAAAATTGTAGTCCTTGTGGATGATGTATTGTATACAGGGAGAACTGTAAGAGCTGCTTTAGATGGTATTATGGATATTGCTAGACCTAAAGCTATACAGCTGGCGGTTTTAATAGATAGAGGTCATAGAGAGCTTCCAATTCGAGCAGATTACGTAGGGAAGAATGTGCCTACTTCTAAGGCAGAAGTTATTCGTGTTCAATTTGAAGAAGTAGATCAGATCAATCAAGTTACAATTAGTAAATTTGATAAATAATAAATCCAAGTTTATGACTTGGATTTATTATTTTCTAGGATTTTTACAATATTTTCTCTAGGTGTAATATATATGGTTTTATAATTTTCATAGATAACCATTCCCGGCTTTGCACTTTTAGGTTTTTTTACGTTTTTTACTTGTGTATAATCTACAGGAACATTACTGGACATTTTTCCCTTACTATGAAATGCAGCAAGCTCAGCAGCTTCTAGTATGGTGGTTTCTGGAACTTCTTTATTATGACTAATTATAACCACATGTGAACCAGGAATATCTTTTGTATGAAACCATAAATCTTTCTTAGAAGCGATTTTTAAAGTTAACTGGTCATTTTGTTTATTATTTTTTCCTACAAGAATTTCAAAGCCATCTGATGAAATAAATGATAATGGTTTACTTGCAATATTTTTTTTAGTAGAAGCTAAGCTTTTCTTTTTCTTGATATAGCCTTCATCTATGAGTTCTAATCTGATTTCTTCAATCTCTGATAAGCTAGATGCATTTTCAATTGTATGCAGTAAATTTTCAAAATATTGTATTTCATCTTTTGTATCTTTTAATTGTTTTTGTATTTCTTTTTGAGCAGTTTTAGCTTTTGTATATTTTTTAAAGTATTTTTGAGCATTTTGAGCTGGTGATAAATTGGTGTTTAAAGGGATGGATATAGTACTTGCATCAGGATCATAATAGTTAATAACTTCTATTTGTGCATCTCCTTTTTTTACAAGATGTAAATTAGCTGTTAGTAGTTCCCCATAAATTTTATGTGTTTCTAAATTTGAAGCTGTGATGAATTCTTCTTGTAGTTTTTGACTTTTATTATACAACTTATGAATTGTATTTGTAACAAATTTTCTTAAATCACTAGATTTTTGCTTTAATCGATGGAACAAATCTCTTTTGATATAATACTCTTCAAGGACTGTACTAATAGAATCAAAATCAATATATTTATAGATTTTTTCATATATTTTCAAGTGATTACAATAAAAATCTACAACATGCTCATTTTCTTTAGATACAATGATATTAGGTGTAAAAGAATCTTTTGATAAAAGCATAAAATCATTTAAAGCGTTCCACAGAGCTTGATAATTGTCAGATGATAAATCAGCAATTGCTTTATCATCATGTATATTTGCTCTAAAACAAATTTCTCTAGAAGCTGTAGGACTAATGCCTTGCATAGATGTGTAGATTGCTTTATATATAGGTGTTCCTAAAGAAGAACGCTTGAGTGCTTTTGTAAATGCTTCAAACGGTATATTTATTGGATTTACTTTTCCCTGGCTTGGTGGAGCAATATAAGCTTTATTAGGTAAGACTTCTCTGTAACGATTAATATCACTAGAGATTCTTTTAATGCTGTCGATGATTTTATTTTCTGATTTGTCAATCAATATGATATTGCTGTGTTTTCCCATGATTTCAATAATCAACTGTTTAATGCTCATAAAACCTAATTCATCATAGCTTTCTATATCTATGACAATGATTCTTTCAAATTCTTTTTGACGAATATCTAAAATTCTGCCTCCTTGAAGATGCTTTCTAAGGAGCATACAGAACATAGGAGGGGTTTGTGGATTGATTTTATCTATTTTAGTAAGATGAATTCGTGGATTTTTGCTACTTGCAGATATTAAAAGCTTATATTTTTCTTTAAAGGCTCTTATAAAAATATTTATTTCATCTGCTTCTGGCTGATAGATTTTTTCAATTTTACCTTTTTGTATTTTATTTTTTAGTTCATTGACAATCGCTGAAATTACCATTCCATCAAAAGGCATATGCATTCCTCCAAATTTTAATATTTCATCATTCAAGTATATCATTCTTTGAAATAATTTAAAAGTTGTTAATAAATGTATAAGATCATACAAAAATAAATAATATATAGAAGGTAATCTTAAATTTTTGTATAATAGGATAAAGTACAATATTTATGATAATATCTTAATATAAATTGATAAAAGCTCAAGAAAATTCTTTTATAGGTCTTAATTTTTGTCAATAAAAATGATATAATTGTGATTTATGAGAGAGCCTTTATTCTTTTTGATAAAAAGAATTTCAATAATATATGGAAGGATGAAAAAATATGATTAAGAGTATGACTGGGTTTGGAAGAGGTGAAGCGAAGGATATTGAAAGACAATTTGTTGTTGAAATAAAATCTGTTAATCATAGATATAATGATATTGTTATAAGAATGCCAAAAAGACTTATATATTTAGAAGATCAACTTAAGAATCTTATTAAAGAATATATAAAAAGAGGAAGAGTAGAAGTTTATATAACTTTAGAGAATATAGGAGATACAGATACAAGAATTTCTGTTAATGAGCCATTAGCTAAGCAGTACATAGATTGCTTAAAAAGAATTAAAGATGAATTTAGTGTATTAGATGATATTTCTGTTTCTTTAGTATCAAAATTTCCTGATGTGATAAAAGTATCGCCAAAGGAAGAAGATGAAGATGCTGTTTGGAATTGTTTAAAAGAAGCTGTATCTAATGCTTTACAAAAATTAATGAAAATGAGAGCTTCAGAAGGAGTAAAGCTTGCTGAGGATATTAATAATCGTTGCACATACATTGCTGATATTGTAAATAAAATTGAAAATAGGTCACCAAGTGTAGTTTTAGAGTATAAGCAAAGACTTTATGATAGGATTCGCGAATTATTAGATGATGATGTTGAAATAGATGAAAATCGCTTAAGTATGGAGGTTGCATTGTTTGCTGACAAATGCAGCATAACTGAAGAAATAGTAAGATTAAAAAGTCATGTTGATCAACTAAAAAAGACATTAAAGGAAAGTCATCCTATTGGTCGAAAGCTTGATTTTTTAATACAAGAAATGAATAGAGAAATTAATACAGTAGGATCAAAATCAAGTGATTTAGAAATTACAAATTATGTAGTAGATATTAAAAGTGAGTTAGAAAAAATAAGAGAACAAGTGCAAAACATAGAATAGGGGGACTATAAATGAGTATAAAATTGATAAATATAGGTTTTGGAAATATTGTATCAGCAAATAGATTAGTAGCTATTGTAAGTCCTGAATCAGCACCTATCAAAAGAGTAATTCAAGAAGCTAGAGAACGTGGAATGCTGATTGATGCTACATATGGTAGAAGAACTAGAGCGGTAATTATTACAGATAGTGACCATATTATATTATCAGCTGTACAACCTGAAACTGTTGCACATAGATTATCAAACAAGGAAGAAAATAAAGACATGGTAGACCATGATTAAAAAGGAATAGTAAAAGGGGAATGCAAATGATGAAGAAAGGATTATTACTAGTCATTTCAGGACCATCTGGTACTGGAAAAGGAACTGTTTGTAAGGAATTGTTAAAAAGAGAAAAAGATATAAAAATTTCTATATCTGCGACTACTAGAAAACCGAGAGATGGAGAAGTAAATGGAATCAATTATTACTTTGTAGATCAAGATATATTTGAAAGTCAAATTTCAAAGGGTGAATTTTTTGAATATGCAAAGGTTTATGATCATTATTACGGTACTCCTAAAAAATATGTGATGGATGAAATCGATAAAGGAAATGATGTTCTTTTAGAGATTGATATTCAAGGTGCATTACAAATAAAGGAAAAATATCCTAAAGGTGTATTTATATTTATATTGCCGCCATCAATGAAGGAGTTGAAAAAGAGGATTGTTGGTAGAGGTACGGAATCTGAAGAAGCGATCTCAAAAAGATTTGGTAGTGCATTAGGTGAAATTGATTATGTGAGAGAATATGATTATTTTGTAATTAATGATGAAGTTGAAGAAGCTGTTGAAAAAATAAGATCAATTATAAGAGCGGAAAAATGTAAAGTAAAAGAAAATATAGAAGAGATTATTTCAAGATTGAAGGAGGAAATATTATGTTAAAGCCATCAGTAAATAAATTAATGAAAAAAGTAGATAGTCGATATTCATTAGTAATAGCTACTTCAAAGAGAGCTAGAGAAATTATTGACGGAGCTGAACGTTTGATACATGTTGATTCAAATAAGCCTGTAACGATTGCTACTTATGAAATTGCTGAAGATGCAATTATATGTAAAAGTGAAGAAATAGAGAAGTAATGGGGTGCAGTTATGAATAAAAATGTTGTAGTTGGTGTAACTGGCGGTATAGCAGCATATAAGGCAGCAGATGTTGTAAGCCGATTAAAAAAGCATGGATTTGATGTAAATGTGATCATGACAAAATCTGCACAACAATTTGTTCATCCGCTAACATTTCAATCTTTATCTCAAAATTATGTTGTCACGGATATGTTTGAAGAACCTAAAACTTGGGAGGTTGAGCATATATCTCTTGCCAATAAGGCAGATTTGTTTTTAGTTGTGCCGACAACAGCAAATGTAATTGGGAAAATAGCTAATGGTATTGCAGATGATATGTTAACAACAACTATAATGGCTACAAGGGCACCTGTTATGATGGCACCGGCTATGAATACAAATATGTACGATAATCCTATTGTTCAGGGAAATATAGAAAAATTAAAAGGATTAGGGTTTCATTTTATTGAACCAGCAGTAGGGAGACTTGCTTGTGGAGATTATGGAAAAGGAAAGCTTGCTGAGCCTGAAGCAATTGTCAATGAAGCTATAAAGCTTTTAGCGATGAATAAAGACCTAGAAGGCAAAAAAATTCTTGTTACAGCAGGTCCTACAAAAGAGCCTATTGATCCTGTAAGATATATTACAAATCATTCATCTGGCAAAATGGGATATGCTGTTGCAGAAAAGGCAGCAGCTAGAGGTGCGCAGGTCATATTAATATCAGGACCTACAAATCTAAAAAAACCAATTGGTGTAAAAATAATCGATATAAATACTGCAAATGAAATGTATAAAGCGGTACTGGATCATTTTGAATGGGCAGATATTGTTATAAAATCAGCTGCAGTTGCTGATTATCGTCCAAGCTTTGTGTCAGATAATAAAATAAAAAAAGGTGATAATGATTTTTCTATTCAGCTTACTAGAAATCCTGATATTTTAATGGAACTAGGAAAGCGAAAAAAGAATAATCAAGTGCTCGTTGGTTTTGCTGCTGAAACACAAAACATACTTGAAAATGCAAAAAAGAAGATAGAAAAGAAAAATCTTGATTTTATTGTGGCAAATGACCTGATGAAGAAAGGTGCTGGTTTTAATAGTGATACAAACATTGCAACTATTATAGATAAAGATGGATATATAGAGCATTGTGAAAAAATGGAGAAGAAAGAGCTTGCAGATAAGATATTAGATAAGGCAAAAATTTTACTAGAGGAGTAGGGCTACCTGCTCCTTTGCTGTTGAAAGTACTATAATGAGTAAAACCATGGAGGAAAATTCTATGGAGAAAATAGAATTTGTAAAAGTAATTATTAACAATAAAAGTAATCGAACAGATAGGGAATATACATATGGAGTTTCAAAATCTCTACAAGAAAAGATATGTATAGGATCTAGAGTGATTATTCCATTTGGACAAGGAAATAAGCTGATAGAAGGGTATGTAGTAGATCAAGTAGATAAGATTGATTTTGATTATTCGAAGATAAAATATGTAAAAGAGATTGTAGATGAAAAAGCTTTTGTATCAAAAGAATTAATAGATCTATGTAGATGGATGAAAGAAAAATATATGTGTAGATTCATAGATGCTATTCAATGTGTTATACCGACAGGAGCATCATTAAGGTCAAAAAAGGTTATTACATTAAGTGATACTTTTTCGGAAAAGGAATTGTCAAATTATAATCTTTCATCAAAACACATGAAAATTATAAAATTGCTTCTTACGCGTAAAAAAGTAACAGATGTTTTTTTGAAAAATACTTTCAAGGATATTGATATTCAACCTTTGCTAAAAAGTCTAGCGGATAAAAAGATTATTATTATTAAAACGAATTTAAAGGGAGATGTAAATACAGCTTTTGAAAAAATAATAAGATTATGTAATACAGAAGAACCTATGAAATTAATAGAAAAATTAAGTAAGAATGCAAAAAAACAAAGAGAAATTTTATTTTATTTAGCTGAGCATAAGGAAGTAATATGGTCTGAATTAAGAGAAGCTATGAATATATCAACAAGTACAATAAATATTCTTTTAAAGAAGGGCTTTATAGAGGTTGATTTAGTAAAAAAAAGAAGAAAGCCTTATGAACATATGCAGATAGCTTCTACCAAACCTTTAACGCTTACAGAAGAACAGTCTCAAGCAGTCAAAAAGATTGTTCCATATATTCAAAAAAATGAGTATAGCCCTTTTTTAATTCATGGGGTTACTGGAAGTGGGAAAACAGAAATTTATATGCAGCTTATTGATACTGTATTAGAGCAAGGAAAAGAAGCTATTGTACTTGTCCCAGAAATAGCTTTAACAACACAAATGATTGAGAGGTTTAAAGGAAGATTTGGAAATATTGTAGCAGTGCTTCATAGCAAACTTTCATTAGGAGAAAGATATGATGAATGGAATCGTATTGACCAAGGAGAAGTTAAAATAGTTATTGGTGCTAGATCAGCTGTTTTTTCTCCTTTTCATAATCTAGGTATTATTATTATAGATGAAGAGCATGAGTACACATATAAATCGGAAGCTAATCCAAAATATCATACTATTGATGTGGCAAAATTTCGATGTCAAAAAAATAATGCTGTATTGATTTTAGGTTCTGCTACTCCTTCTATTGAAAGTTATACGAATGCTCTTGAGGGAGAATATATTAAAATAAAGCTACAGAGTAGATTTAATAATAATCCTATGCCACATGTAGAAATAGTGGATATGAGAAAGGAATTAGATAAAGGAAATAAGAGTGCTTTTAGTGAAAGCTTATATAAAGGAATTATGAATAATTTAAAAAAGGGAGAACAAACTATATTATTTTTAAATAGGAGAGGATATGCTACATTTATTTCATGTAGAAAATGTGGATATGTAGTAAAATGTCCTTATTGTGAAATATCATTAACTTATCATGCGTCTTCTAACAAAGCATCTTGTCATTATTGTGGCTATACAAAAATTCCGCCGAATATTTGTCCAGATTGTAAGAGTAAATATATAAAATATTTTGGAGTAGGGACGGAAAAAATTGAAAATTTAACAAAAAAATATTTTCCTAAAGTAAGGGTAGCAAGATTAGATTTAGATACTACATCCAAAAAAGGAGCTATGGATCAAATTATTTTTAAATTTAGAAAAGGAGATATTGATATTTTAATTGGTACTCAAATGGTTGCAAAAGGGTTAGATTTTCCAAATGTGACTCTAGTAGGAGTGATTGCTGCTGATGTTAGCTTGAATTTACCTGATTTTAGAGCAGCTGAGAAGACTTTTCAGCTTATAACTCAAGTTGCAGGAAGAGCAGGAAGGGGGAATGGTTTAGGACGGGTGATAGTGCAAACCTATGAGCCAGAGCATTTTTCAATTACTTCAGCTCAGAAGCATGATTATATTTCTTTTTACAATCAAGAAATTATGATAAGAAAGGAATTTATGTATCCCCCTTATTCAAAATTGATAAATATATTATTTACAGGAAAAAATGAATCTGATCTAATAAAGGTAGCAAATAATTTTGCAAATAGCTTAAAAGAAAAATTACTTCAGTATAACATAAAGGAAGTAGTTTTTGGACCACATCCAGCCCCTTTGTCTAAAATAAAAGAAAAATATAGGTGGCAAATTATTATCAAAAGCAAACCAGTTGACCAAAATGTAATTAAGGGTATAATAAATTATATGAGATTAGAAAAAGAGTATCTAAAAAATATAAATATAAGCATGGATATAGACCCTTATAGTATGCTTTAAAAAGGAGGAAAACTATGGCTATTAGGAATATTGTAAAGGATAAAGATCCAGTATTAAGAAAAAAGTCAAGAGTTGTTGAGAAAGTAGATGAAAGAATACAAACACTTATAGATGATATGGCAGATACAATGTATAATGCAGATGGAGTTGGTCTTGCAGCACCTCAGGTAGGTATATTAAAGAGAATTATTGTTATAGATGTAGGAGAAGGATTAATTGAGCTGATCAATCCTGAAATTGTAGAAAAAAAAGGAGAGCAGATAGACGCGGAAGGCTGTTTAAGTGTTCCTGGTGTTACTGGAGATGTTAAAAGACCTAAATGGGTAAAAGTAAAAGGGTTGGATAGAAATGGAAATCCAGTAGAAATGGAAGGAAAAGATTTATTAGCAAGAGCATTTTGTCATGAAATTGATCATCTAGAGGGAATATTATTTATAGACAAAGTAATAAAGTAGGAGGTACTTATGAAGATTGTATTTATGGGAACGCCAGATTTTGCAGTTCCTTGTTTAACAAAAATTATAGATAGCAAACATGAAGTCTTAGCTGTTGTGACACAACCAGATAGACCTAAAGGAAGAGGGAAAAAATTAACCCCTCCACCAGTAAAAGTAAAGGCTATGGAATACAACATAAAAGTTTTACAACCAGAAAAAATAAAAGAAGAGAGTGTTATTAGGGAAATAGAAAAACTAGCACCAGATTGTATTGTGGTGGTTGCATTTGGACAAATTTTACCGAAGCAAATTTTAGAGATTCCACCACTTGGATGTATTAATGTGCATGCATCATTACTGCCTAAATATAGGGGTGCAGCACCTATTAATTGGGCTATTATTAACGGAGAAAAAGTATCAGGTGTAACTACTATGTATATGGAAGAAGGCTTAGATACAGGAGATATGATCCTAAAAAAAGAAGTGCTTATTGAAGAAAAAACAGCAGGGGAGCTGCACGATGAGTTATCTTTAGAAGGTGCTATACTGCTAGAAAAAACTTTAGAGTGTATTGCTAAAAAAAATGCACCAAGAGAAAAACAGGATGATGAAAAGAGCTCATATGCTCCTATGTTGGATAGAAATACAGGTAAAATAGATTGGAAAAATTCAGCAGAATCTATTTACAATTTAATACGTGGCTTAAATCCGTGGCCGTCTGCTTTTACTACTTATAAAGCAGAAAAGGTTAAGATTTGGAAAGCAAAAGTTATATGTGAAAATTGCAACGAAGTGCCGGGTAAAATCATAAAAATTAATAGAGATGGCTTATTTGTATGTACAGGAGAAGGTGTATTAATTATAGAAGAAATACAATTTCCAAATAGCAGACGTATGACGGTAGATGATTATTTGAGAGGTCATAAAATAGAAAATAATATCATTTTAGGTGAATAGAATGTTTAAAAAAAATAATACGGTTTTTATAACAATGCTTTTTCTTTTGGTCATTTTATTTGTTGTTGTTGGATTTTTATCACTGTATTTAGTTAAATCTAGCAATCTTGTATTATATAAGCTTGTTTTGAACATAATATTTGTAATAGCTATGCTAGTGAGTATTTTTATTTTTACAAATCTCATTATCATTATGAAATTACTAAACACTAAAAATATTTCTTCTCTTTCAAGAAGATGGCTTCAGTTTTCTTTAAAATATATCTATACCAATCTTATTAATATTACTAGGCTTTTAGGGTTAGATAAAAATAAGATAAGAAGTGTTTTTTCCGAATTGAATAATCAATTAATATTGTTATCAAATATTCATGTAAAGCCTGAGGAGATATTAATACTCCTTCCACATTGTCTGCAAAAGAATAGCTGTCCTTACAAAATAACAAATAATATTAATAATTGCAAAAGATGTGGCCTATGCGATATAGACAAATTAATTGAGCTGAAGGAAAAATATAATACACAATTATTTGTTGCTACAGGAGGAACGCTTGCAAGAAAGATTATAGGAGAAACAAAGCCAAAGGCTATTATAGCAGTAGCTTGCGAAAGAGATCTAAGCAGTGGTATTTTGGATGTAAAAACATTGCCTGTTATAGGAATTTTAAACGAAAGACCAGAGGGTCCTTGCGTAAATACGCGAGTAAATTTGCAAGATGTTGAAAAAGCTATTCATCATTTTATAGGTAAGGAGGAATGAGATGTTTTATTCACCTTATTATGGATTAGGTCCAGGTATGATTTTTTTAATTCCTGCAATTATTTTTGCAATGTATGCTCAAATGAAGGTAAGATCGACATTTAATAAATATTTAAGTATTCAAAATACAAGAGGCTATACGGGAGCACAAGTAGCTAGAATGCTTTTAGATAGAAATGGTATGCATCATATACCTATTGAGTATATAGGTGGACATTTATCGGATCATTATGATCCTAGAAAAAAAGTTTTAAGACTTTCGCAAAGCGTATACAATGGGACTTCTATTGCTTCAATAAGTGTGGCTGCACATGAGGTGGGGCATGCTATTCAAGATAATGTGGGATATATTCCTTTAGCATTAAGAAATACGATTGCACCTATAGCAAGCTTTGGTTCTCAGGCAGTTTGGTTGCTTGTTTTTGCAGGATTGATACTAGGAATAGGATCTTTAATAGATATTGGAATATTATTTTACTTAGCAGCTGTAATTTTTCAAGTAATCACTTTACCTGTTGAATTTAATGCAAGTAGTAGAGCAATAGAACAGCTACAAATAAATGGTTTGATTACAAGTATTGAAGTAGCTCCGTCAAAGAAGGTTTTAAACGCAGCTGCACTTACTTATGTGGCAGCAATGGCTGTTTCGATTGCTCAATTATTAAGATTGATGCTGCTAAGAAATAGAAGAGACTAAAAATGCACCCGAGTAGGGTGCATTCATTTATATAGGAGGAAGTTATGAAAAATAATGCTAGAAAGTATGCTTTAAACATATTGGTAGATATAGAAAAAAACAATGCATTTTCAAATATTGCAATTAATAGAGAGCTTAAGGGAAAAGATATACCAAATATTGATAGAAGATTTATATCAGAATTGGTATATGGTGTTTTAGAAAATAAAATGTATTTAGATTTTATAATTAGCAAATTTTCAAAAATAAAAATAAAAAAAATAAATGTAAAGGTCTTAAATATTCTCAGAATGGGTTTATATCAAATAATATATCTTGATAAAATACCAGAATTTGCTGCTGTTAATGAAAGTGTAAAATTAGTAAAAAAAGTAGATTTTAAAGCGACTGGTTTTGTAAATGGTATATTAAGAAGCTTTTTACGCAATAGAAATAGTATTAAAGTACCAACTATAAAAGAGGATATAATCAAGCATCTTTCTATTACATATTCTCATCCTGAATGGTTGGTAGAAAGGTGGCTAAAAGAATTTGGGCAAGATTTTACAATTTCCTTATTAAAAGCAAACAATGAAACACCTAAGCTTACAGTTCGTACAAATACATTAAAGATTAAGAAGGAACAATTAATTGAGAAATTACGAGAAAAGGATGTGAAAGTTGATACAGATACTTTTGTAAAAGAGGCTATACATATTGGCAATTTGGGAAATATTGAAGATATGGAAATTTATCATAAAGGATTTTTTCAGATTCAAGATGAAAGCTCTATGTTGGTTGCCCATGTACTAGATCCAAAGCCAGGTGAATTTGTTATTGATATATGTGCAGCTCCTGGAGGAAAGACAACCCATATGGCACAATTAATGGATAATGATGGAAAGATTTTGGCGAGAGATATATATAAACATAAGTTAAAATTGATTAATGATAATGCAAAAAGATTAGGAATCAATATTATTCGTACGGAGGTCTTTGATGCAGAAAAAATAGATGAACGTCTTTTAAGGAAGGCAGATAAGGTTCTTGTGGATGCACCATGTTCAGGATTTGGAATCATAAGAAGAAAACCAGAATTGAAATATAATAAAAAGGCTCAAGATATAAAAGCTATTTCAAAGCTACAGCTTAAGATATTAAATAATGCTAGCAAATATGTAAAAAAAGGTGGAATATTAGTTTATAGTACATGTACAATAGAAAAAGAAGAAAATATAGATATTATAGAGAAATTTCTAAAGGAACATAAAGAATTTGAAATGGTAGATGTTAATGATTATTTACCATCTGCGGTAAGGACAAAATATCAATTTTTGCAATTATATCCTAATATATATAAAACAGATGGTTTTTTTATATGTAAATTAAGGAGAAACAATAGATAAGATTGTCAACAATTGACTAGGAATGTGATATAATATGGTTTGTATAAAAATATTGTAAGAAAATCAATTTTGTTGATTTGTGAGGTGATTAAATGGAAATTGGAGCCTATTCTCATATTGGAAGGGTTAGAGAAATCAATGAGGATGCTTATTATATATCTAATGGAACCTTAAATTTATTTGTTGTTGCTGATGGTATGGGTGGACATAATGCTGGAGAAGTTGCTAGCAAAGTAGCTATTTGTTCAATAAAAGATTTTATAGAGCAGCATAAAAATGAGTTTTTTGATAAAGAAGAGCAAGAAGTTTGTGAAATTTTAAGGAAAGCAACTTTAGAAGCAAATCATAAAATATTTGAAAAATCTAGAAATGAGATTGAATGTCAGGGGATGGGAACTACTCTAACTGTAGTGTTAGTTTTATCAAAGGTATATGTAGCACATGTTGGAGATAGTAGAGCTTATTTAGTGCGTAAAAACAATATATCACAAATTACCCAAGATCATTCTCTTGTAGCGGAGCTTTTGAGAAATGGAAGTATTACTGAAAATGAAGCAAAAAATCATCCACAAAGAAATATGATCACACGTGCATTAGGAACGGAAGAAGAGATTACGATAGATGTGTTTACATTAGATTTACAAGATGATGATGTTATTTTATTATGTACTGATGGATTATCTAATTTGATAGAAGTAGAGGAAATTAGAGATGTATTAATAGGTACGAATAATATGCAGAAGGCGTGTGAACATCTAGTTGAATTAGCTAATGAAAGAGGAGGATATGATAATATTACGGTTGTGGCGATAAAAAATAGTTAAGAATGGAAGAATCGAGGTGAAAAGATGATAGGAAAAATATTAGGAAATCGATATGAAATTATTGAAAAAATCGGTGGCGGTGGTATGGCTTTAGTATATAAAGCTAAATGTAAGCTTTTAAACCGATTTGTTGCTGTGAAAATATTAAGACCTGAATTTACAAGTGATGAAGAATTTATTCGTTCTTTTAGGAAGGAATCTCAAGCTGCTGCTAGTCTTTGCCATCCAAATATTGTGAATATTTATGATGTGGGAAATGATGAAAATGATATATATTATATTGTAATGGAGTTAGTCAAGGGAAAAACATTAAAGCAATATATAAAAGAAAGAGGACCCCTAAAGCCTGAGGAAATTATCAATATTGCAAAACAAATTGCATTAGCGCTACAGCATGCACATAATAATCATATTGTTCATAGAGATATAAAACCTCATAATATATTAATAACAGATGATGGAAGAGTAAAAGTTACAGATTTTGGGATTGCTAGAGCTGTTACATCTTCAACTGTTACAAATACAGGAAATGTAATTGGTTCAGTACATTATTTTTCTCCAGAACAAGCTAGAGGTGGATATATTGATGAGAAATCTGATTTATATTCTCTTGGAATTGTCATTTATGAAATGGCAACAGGAAGAGTTCCATTTGAAGGTGAAAGTCCAATTTCTATAGCACTAAAGCATATTAAGGAAGATGTAACACCACCTTCTTTAATAAATCCACAAATACCTAAAGCTTTAGAAGATATTATTATTAAGGCAACTCAAAAAGATCAAACAAAGCGATATAACAGTACAAAGGAGATTTGTGAGGATTTAGAACAAGCCTTAAAGCATCCAGCAGGAAACTTTGTAACATTTGAAGAGCATGATGATAGTCCAACGCAAGTGATCCCTGCTATAAAAGATGATGAATTAGATATGGATGATGAGTATGAGCATAAGAAAAGAAAAAAAACTAATAGAAGGATTGTTCTTAGTGCAATTGTAACAGCGTTTATTTTAGCACTTCTTTTTACAGGAGGTGTATTCTATTTAAAAGATAAGTTTATTGTACCTGAAAAGCATATTCCAAAGTTAGTGGGCATATCTTTTGAAGAAGCACAAAGAAACTTAGAAACTCTTGGATTTAAGGTAGAGAAAGTTGGAGAGAAGAATAGTAGCGAATATAAAAAGGGATATGTAATGGGACAAGAACCAGCAGCTGGTGAAATCCGTAAAGCAGGATATACAGTTAAATTAACCGTTAGTAAAGGGCCTGAATTAGTAGAGGTACCAAACTTTAAAAATAAAAATATTAATGAGATTAGTTATATGCTAGATAATGCAGGTCTTAAAGAAGGTGTTGTAGAATATGAATATAATTCATTACCTGTAGGTGTGATTATTAGCCAAAGTCCAAAGGCGCATGAAAAAGTATCAAAAGATACAGGTGTGAATTTTGTTGTTAGCCAGGGACCAGAAATAAAACTCATCTTAATGCCAAATCTAGTAGGAGAGAATGTTCGTGATGCTAAGAAGACTATTGAAACTTCAGGACTAAAAATTGGAAAAATTGAAGAGAGATTTGATGAAAAGATTGAAAAAGATATAGTTATTTCACAAAGCTTTAAGGCTGGAAGTGAGGTAGAGGAAAACAAGGTTATTAATTTAGTTGTTAGCAAAGGGCCTGAAGAAATTACACAGCCTTCTGAAGAGGAAGAATTGCAAATGAAATCTGTTTCTTTTCCATTGTTTTATGATCAAGCAAAACAAGAAGAGTTTGTGCTAAAAATTGTAAAAATCCAAAATGGAGTTTCAACAGATGTTTATAGTGAAGTCCAACATAAATCAGACAGCGGTAAAAGAATTACTATTAAAGGAAGAGATAAAGCTACTATTGAAATTTACTTTGACAATGAGTTGATCACAAAAAGAGAAATAGATTTTGAAACGGGGAAGATTGAATGATTAAGGGTATTATTACAAAAGGAATTGGAGGATTTTACTACGTAAAATCACAAGATGCAGTATATGAATGTCGTGCAAGAGGAAGATTTAGAAAAGAAAAAATAATTCCTTTAGTAGGAGATCGCGTTAAAATTTCGATAAATCATTCATCTAATCAAGGGACCATTGAGGAAATAATGGATAGGGATATGGAATTTATCCGACCACCAGTTGCAAATGTAAATCAAGCAATTATTGTTTTTGCAGTAAAAAAACCTGATCCTAATTTGATGCTTTTAGATAGATTTTTAGCTATGGCAGAAAATGAAGGAATTGATGTGGTTGTTTGCTTTAATAAAATAGATTTAGATGAAGAATATTTAATTGAATTAAAAAAATGTTATACTGCTGCAGGCTATGAGGTTGTTGCTACTAGTGTGAAATTAGGAATAGGAATAGAACATTTTAGAGAAATATTAAAAGATAAAATAACAGTTTTTGCAGGACCATCAGGAGTAGGGAAATCTTCTCTTTTAAATGCAACGCAACCAAACCTTTCTTTAAAAACAGGAGCTATCAGTGAAAAAAATAAAAGAGGAAAGCATACAACAAGACATGTTGAACTCCTAGAATTGGATTTTGGGGGATGGGTGTTAGACACACCTGGTTTTAGCTCTTTAAATTTGGATTTTATTGAAGAAGGAGAATTGCAGTTTTTGTTTAGAGAGTTTACTCCTTTAATTGGTCAGTGTAAATTTACAGGATGTAAGCACGTAAATGAACCTGAATGTGCAGTAAAGCGTGCTGTAGAAGAAAATATAATCAGTAAATCCAGATATGAAAGCTATATGCAATTATTGAAAGAAATCAATCAAAAGAGGAGGTATTAATCATGGTAAAAATAGCACCATCTATATTATCAGCAAACTTTGGAAATTTATTAGAAGATATAAAAAAGGTAGAAAATGCAGGAGTGGATCTATTGCATATAGATGTGATGGATGGACATTTTGTTCCGAATATTACAATAGGACCTTTAATAATGAAGAGTATTAAAGGAAAAACAAATATTCCCTTTGATGTACATTTGATGATTGAAAATCCTGATCAATATATCTCTGAATTTGTAAAGCATGGAGCAGAAATTATTACTGTCCATGTAGAAGCGTGTACACATCTTCATAGAACGATACAAAATATTAAAAGTCATGGAATAAAAGCAGCAGTATCCCTAAATCCTGCTACATCACTTTATACAATTGAAAATATATTAGAAGATATTGATATGGTTTTATTAATGTCTGTTAATCCTGGATTTGGAGGTCAAAAATTTATTCCATCTGTACTAGAAAAGATAAAGAATTTAAGAAAAATCATAGATGACAAAGGATTAAATGTAGATATTGAGGTTGATGGAGGAATTAAAATTGATAATGCTTATGAGGTAGTTAAGGCAGGAGCAAATATATTGGTAGCAGGTTCTGCAATTTTTAATGCAGATGATATAGAAGAAACGATAAAATTGTTTAGAGAAAAAATTAATTTTTAGTTGGAGGCACTTCATGAAATGTGTAATTATAGCCAATGGAGATTTTAATGCTAATGAAGGGTTGAAAACTTTAATAGAAGAATGCAATTACATTATATGTGCAGATGGAGGGGCTAGACATTTATTTAAGATGAATATAATGCCTCATATGATTGTTGGAGATTTAGATTCTATTGATGTAGATACGAAAAGTTATTTTGAAAAGAAAAATGTTTTACTGCATAAATTTCCTAAGAGGAAAGATTATACTGATATGGAGTTAGCTATAGAATATGCTGTTAAAAAAGGTGCTACAGAAATTATACTATTAGGAGCTATTGGTAACAGAATGGATCATACAATAGCGAATGTTACTTTATTAAAGCCCTTAGCAGAAAAAGGAATCAAGGCAAGAATAGTTGACGAACATAATGAAATAGTATTTGTAAATAATTCTTTGGAAATAGAAGGAGAAATAGGTGATACGATATCTATTATTCCTTTGAGTGAAAAAGTTGAGGGAGTTACATTAGAAGGATTTGAATATCCATTAGATGATGCTCTCATACGGATGGGTTCATCTATTGGTATAAGTAATAGATTGTTAAAAAGAAAAGCGATAATAACTATTAAAAAAGGAAATATATTGGTCATAAAGGCTAAAGATTAAAAAACCCGTTTTAAGGGTTTTTTTTGTATCAAATTTAAAAAATAATGAATAATATATAATAATTAGATTTTGAGCTGGGCTTATGGGGTGATTTTTTGAGAAAAAAGTCATGTATTAAAAAGGTATTGGGAATTTTACTAGCGTTAGGAGGATCGATAATCCTTATAGAGTGTATACCTTTATGGATATGGTATTGCGTATTAGGTGCTTTGAGTATTGTGTTATTGTTGTTATTATTCAAAATCATTTGAAAGGAGGAATGATTTTGAGAAAAAGGCATCGTTGTATTTGGAGAAGAATAGAGAAAAGATTTATAGGACTAATGCTTTTGATTATAGGTATGGTGATTATTGCAATAAAAGTTTTACCTGTAAGTGTATGGATTATTTTATTAGGGGTTAGTATGATTTATATAGGATATAAATTATTTTGCAGCTATTGATAAAAAGATAAGCAAAGCCTACCTATATAGGCAGGCTTTAAAAAGCTATATGGCTCTTTCTACCTTGTTAGAACGTAGACATCTAGTACATACATTGATTCTTTTAGGAGAACCATTTACAATAGCTTTAACTTTTTTAATGTTTGCACCCCAAACTCTTCTTGAATGACGATTAGAGTGACTTACAGTATTACCAGAAATTCTTCCTTTTCCACATACGTCGCATGATTTTGACATCTATAACACCTCCTTCGAGTGAGTATACAACTAATTGCAAACATTAATATTTTACCATATCTTTAGTATTTTTTGCAACTATTATGTAAAAAAGGTTATAAATAAATTTCAAAACCCTTTAAAAGTTGAATCATTATATAAATTCATATAAAATATAGTATAGTTAAATTATAAAGTATATCAAAAGGGAGGATAAAAATGAGTGCTACATTGGTGAATGAATTAGGAAATATTTTCATAGATCATGAGGTTTTAGCATTTATTGCAGGGACATCAGCTATGGAATGTTATGGATTAGTTGGAATGGCAAAAAAATCAACTGCTAGTGGTATTGCAGAGTTGTTAAAACGTGAAAATCAAAGTAAAGGTGTGAAAGTTCGTTCAGGAAATGATGGAGTTATTATAGATCTTTTTGTTATTGTAGAATTTGGAACAAGAATATCTGCAGTTGCACAAAACATTATTGATAAAGTAAAATATAATATTGAAATGATGACAGGCTTAAAAGTAAAACATGTAAATGTAAATATTCAAGGAGTTAGGGTTGAAAAGTAATTTGAGGAGGTACTATTTTGAAGATTAAGGCTATAGACGGATTATTATTGAAAAAAATGTTTATTCAAGGAGCAAATGTTCTTCAAACCAATAAGCATTTAGTAGATGAATTAAATGTTTTTCCTGTTCCAGATGGAGATACAGGAACTAATATGTCTCTTACGATGAATAGTGCAGCAAAAGAAGCAAAGAATGTAAGCACAAATACTATTGATAGTATTGTAGAGGCAATTGCTAATGGGTCGTTGATGGGAGCAAGAGGGAATTCAGGAGTAATTTTATCTCAAATATTTAGAGGATTTGCAAAGGCATGTAAAGGAAAAGAAGTATTAAGCATTGCTGATTTAGCGTATGCTTTTAAGAGTGCTTCTGATACTGCTTATAAGGCGGTTATGAAGCCAATAGAAGGAACTATATTAACAATTATTAGAAAAATTGGTGAAAAATCTATAGAATTATCAAAGAAGGAAATTTATATAGATGATTTTTTATATTCTCTTATAGAATATGGTGAACAAGTTTTAAATAAAACTCCTGAGATGTTAAAAACTTTAAAAGAAGCTGGTGTTGTTGATGCTGGTGGAAAAGGGCTTATTTTTATTTTTAATGGATTTTACGAAGCGATAACAGGTAAGGAAGTAAGCATTGAAGAGCCTGTGATGCTTGAATTTGAAAAAGAAGCTACAAAAGCTTCAGAAGATATTACCTTTGGTTATTGTACAGAGTTTATAATAAAAGGTAGCAATATAGATATTGAAGAATTCAAAGGAAAAATTGGTACTTATGGAGATTGTATGTTGGTTGTAGGAGATGAAAGCTTAGTTAAAGTGCATATTCATACAAATCATCCTGGAGTCATTTTAGAAAAAGGTCTAGCATTGGGACAGCTTACAAGTATAAAAATTGATAATATGAGACAACAGCATCAGAACAAGGTTTTCGAAAATGATTCTGAAGTTCAACATGAGGAAATAAAAGATTTGGGAATGATTGCTGTTACTATGGGAGAAGGTCTAACAAATATATTTAAGGATTTAAATGTAGATGAAATCATCACAGGTGGACAAACTATGAATCCTAGTACAGAAGATATTAAAAAAGCTATAGATCGTATTAATGCGAAACATATTTTGATATTTCCAAACAATAGTAATATTATTTTGGCTGCTAATCAAGCAAAGGAATTAAGTGATAAAAATATTACTGTTATTCCAACGAAAACAGTTCCTCAAGGAATTGCAGCAATATTAGCTTATAATCAAGAAGTGAGTTTGGAAGAAAATATAGAAAATATGATAGATGCATTAAAAAATGTTAAAACAGGACAAGTTACTTATTCTGTAAGAGATACACAATTCAATGATATTTCTATTAAAAAAGGAGATATTTTAGGAATTGTAGATGGAAAAATTACTGTAGTAGGTAGTAATGTTGAGGAAGAAGCATATAAACTGCTAAAAGATATGATTACAGAGGATGATGAGATTCTTACTATTTTTTATGGAGATGATCGTACACAAGAGCAAGCGCAAGCACTTGCTGAAAGAATTGAAGAAATATATGAAGATATTGATGTTGAAGTTTATTATGGAGGACAGCCTCTTTATTATTATATATTTTCTCTTGAATAGGAAATGACTAGTGTCATTTCCTATTCTTATCAGGAGGTTTATTGTATGAATGAATTGAAAAAATCTGTTCAATTTATGAAAGGGGTAGGACCAAAAAAATCAAAATATCTAGAAAAAATAGGAATATATAGGATAGAGGATCTTTTATATACTTTTCCAAGAGAATATGAAGATAGAAGAAAGATAAAAAATATTATTGATGTCAAGAATGATGAAAAAATTACTATAAAGGCTGTTGTATGTGGAAATATAGAAGAAAAATCTATTCGAAAAGGATTAAAGATTTATACTGTTCCAGTAAAAGACCATACAGCAGTAGCTTATGTCATATTTTACAACTCTCCTTTTGTAAAGAAAATATTTAAAAGAGGGAATATGATATATGTGTATGGCAAAGTAAAACGAGTATTTGGGCAAATACAAATATTACATCCAAATTATGAGTTTGTAAAAGAAAATGAGCAGAAAATTTTGAATGGAATTATTCCTATTTATAGTCTTACACATGGTCTTACGCAAAAAGATATACAACGTTTCAATATGAATGCACTTCATTTATATGAAAAAGGGATACATGAATATCTTCCTTATGACACAATAAAAAGAAATAAATTGTGTAATATACAGTATGCTCTTAGAAATATTCATTTTCCAAATTCAGTAAAATCTTTAAAAGTTGCAAAATTTAGATTAGTTTTTGAAGAATTATTAATTTTACAGATCGGTTTATGGTTAATTAAGAATAAATTTGATAATAATAAAAAAGGTATTATCTTTAGAAAAAAATCACAAATAGATGTATTAATAAACTCTTTGCCTTTTCAGCTTACAAATGCTCAATTAAAGGTTTTAGAAGAAATAGAAATAGATATGGAAAGTGGAAAAGCTATGAATCGTCTTATTCAAGGAGATGTGGGTGCAGGAAAAACAATTATTGCATTTATTGCTTTGTATAAAGCTGTATTAAATGGATATCAAGGGGTATTAATGGCACCAACAGAGATTTTAGCTGAGCAGCATTTTCAAGCTGCAAAAGAATTGTTATCACCATTAGGAGTAAAAATTGATTTTTTATCTGGAAGCGTTAGGAAAAAGAAAAAAGAGGAAATATTAAAAAAATTAGCAGATGGAAATATAGATATCATTATAGGAACACATGCATTGATTGAAGAAAATGTTTGTTTTTATAAGCTTGGTCTTGTTATTACAGATGAACAGCATAGATTTGGTGTGAGGCAGAGGAGCATATTATCAAGTAAAGGAATAAATCCTCATGTGCTTGTTATGACAGCAACTCCTATTCCTAGGACACTTGCATTAATTCTTTATGGTGATTTAGATATATCTATTATGGATGAATTGCCTCCAGGAAGAAAAAAAATAAAGACTTATTGTATAGATGAAAAGAAAAGGGAAAAACTATATCATTTTGCGAGAAAAGAAATTGAACTAGGTAGACAAGTTTATGTTGTAGCACCACTAGTTGAGGAATCAGAAAATATTGAGGCAAAATCAGTTCATGAATTATATATGGAATTAAAAAAACATTATTTAAAAGATTTTAAAGTAGGTTTATTGCATGGAAAGATGAAGCCTTATGAAAAAGATGAAGTGATGCATCAATTTAAAAAAGGAGAAATCCAAGTTTTAGTAGCTACTACAGTAATAGAAGTAGGGGTAAATGTGCCTAATGCATCTGTTATGATCATAGAGAATAGTGAAAGATTTGGATTAGCTCAATTACACCAATTAAGAGGAAGAGTAGGTAGAGGTCAGTATCAATCATATTGTATATTGATAAATTATAGTAAAAATCCTTTGTCAAAAGAAAGAATGAAAATTATGGAAGAAACGAATAACGGCTTTATTATTGCTGAAAAAGATTTAGAATTAAGAGGGCCAGGTGAATTTTTTGGTACAAAGCAGCATGGTCTTCCAGAGCTTAAAATTGCGAATTTGTTTAAACATATAAATATATTAAAGCAAGTACAAGATGAAGCACATATACTTATCAAGGAAGATCAAACCTTGTCATTAGAAAAAAATTTGACTTTAAAAAATAAAATCATTGATAAGTTTGGTGATAATATTAGACAAATATGTTTGTAATGTAATAATGATTTCCATTCTGTTACACCTCCACTAAAATATACTAGATATAATTTGCTTTAGATTGGTTAAATTAATATTACAAAGGAAAAGGGAGGTGAAAAAGAATGGCAACTAACAATACAAAAGTAGTTCCTGAAGCAAAAGCTGCATTAAATCAAATGAAATATGAAATTGCTAACGAATTAGGACTTAGCAACTATCAAGGAATGGATAAAGGAAATTTAACAGCTAGACAAAATGGTTATGTAGGTGGATACATGACTAAGAGATTAGTTGAAATGGCTGAAAGACAAATGTCTGGTAAGTAAAAATAGAGTTATAAATAATAAAGAAGAGATATTTTATCTCTTCTTTATTA
The DNA here is from genome assembly GCF_019203185.1 of Crassaminicella indica. Lineage (NCBI taxonomy): Bacteria > Bacillati > Bacillota > Clostridia > Eubacteriales > Clostridiaceae > Crassaminicella > Crassaminicella indica. The sequence continues at coordinate 2,318,949 of NZ_CP078093.1, forward strand.
TTTATAATTGAAAGAAAATATAAAAATACTGGTGAAAATCACCAGTATTGGGAGAGGAGAAATGAAGGAAGAGCTCTAAGGGGAATTTTATTTTTATGTGCTCATATATAGTATGACTAAAGGAAATGGCTATTATACATGCTGATTTTAAATTTTTATAAGATGTTTGTTTGTCATTTACTTATGTGCTAAAATATATTTATTGAAAGGAGAGAACAATAAGTGAGGGTAATTGCAGGTATATCAAGGGGTATGAAATTAAAATCTCCAAAAGGTTTAAATACAAGACCGACTACTGATAGAGTAAAGGAAGCTATTTTTAGTATGATTAATCCATATATTATAGATAGTGTTGTTTTAGATCTTTTTTCAGGCACTGGAAGTATTGGGATTGAAGCTCTCAGTAGAGGTGCAGAAAAGGCATACTTTGTAGATAATAATAAAAATAGCATTCATGTAATAAAAGAAAATATAGCATATACAAAATTTAGTGAAAAAAGTACAGTTCTTTTTTGCGATGCTCAGAAGGCTATAAAAGAATTGTGTTTAGGAGCAAATAAAATTGATATTATATTTATGGATCCACCGTATCTAAAAAATTTAATTCTACCGACTATTAATAAAATAGAAGCACAAGGAATATTAAATGATGATGGGATTATTGTTGTTGAACATGATATAAAAGATTCTTTGCCCAAAGAGATAGGAAAATTTATAAAAATAAAAGAAAAAAAGTATGGGAATACATTAATAACAATTTATTCAGAGGAGGCATAAACAATGAAAATAGCAGTATGTCCTGGAAGCTTTGATCCAGTTACAAATGGACACTTAGATATTATTAAAAGAACTTCAAAGTTGGTAGATAAGGTGATTGTAGCAGTTCTTTATAATTCAGGTAAAACTCCACTTTTTACTGTTGAGGAAAGATTAGAATTATTAAGGGAGGTTACAAAGGACATACCTAATGTGGAAATAGATTGCTTTTCAGGATTGCTAGTTAATTATGTGAAGCAAAAAAATATTAATGTAATAGTAAAAGGATTAAGAGCTATATCTGATTTTGAGTATGAGCTACAAATGGCATTGACAAACAAAAAGCTTAATCCTGAGCTTGAGACAATGTTTATGATGACTAGTGGTGAATATTCATATCTTAGTTCAAGTATTGTAAAAGAGGTATGCAAATTTCACGGATGTATAGATGGATTAGTTCCTGAGGTAGTAAAAAAAGCTTTGTATAAGAAATTTAAATAAGTTAGAAGGGGAGGATGTCAATGAATGCATTGCGTCTGTTGGATGAGTTAGAAGATATTATTGAAAGTAGCTCTTCTATACCATTTGCAGGTAAGACCTTTATAGATAAAGAAGAAATTCTTGATATTATTAAAGATATAAGGATTCAGTTACCAGATGAGGTAAAGCAAGCACAATGGATAAAGGAAGAAAGACAAAGAATACTTATAGAGGCTCAAAAGGAAGCAGATTCTATTATGGAGGATGCAAAGCTACATATTGAAGAAATGGTGGAAAAAGATGAAATTACGAAAATGGCACATAAGAGGGCAGAGGAGATTATATCTCAGGCGCAAAATAATGCAAAAGAAATTCGTATCGGAGCAAGACAGTATATTGATGAATTATTAGGTGGTGTAGAGAAAAATCTTCAAAAAATAATAGACACAATAAAGGATAATAGAAATGAACTTAAGGGAATGAAGGGTTAAAGCCCTTCATTTTTTTGGAAAGAAAAAAATATACGGCTGATCAAAAAAAATATTTGTAATAATATTGAAAGTACAATGACTAATATAGTGATACTTATAAATAGTTTAGATGAAAATAAGATTTTAGAAGTCCATGTAGGATTTAGTATTGTTGTTGAATTTTGCAAAAAAACGGGAATATTGATATGTTTAAAAGCTGTATGGGTTATAGGAACTGTAATAAAAACGAACATACTAGAAAATAGAGCGTGTAAAAACTTTGAAAAAATATAAGTACCTGTATTTAAGTCGGTTTTACCTATCAAACTAGCTGCCTGAGCATGAATAGAAAAGCCGCTCCAAGAAATGATCATGGTAGTGAATAAAGCTTGTTGGATAAAAGAAATATCTTTTATTTCAGATAATAGTTTACAGCCCATGGTCATTTCAAAAACTCCACTTACAACGGCTTCACAGGTACTTTTTTTTAGATCAAAAAAGAATAACCAGTCTTTCATAAAACATGAAATGGCTTGAATGAAACCTATAATTGTTAAAAGACGGATAATGACTGAAAAAAGAATAATAAAGCCTCCAACAACAAGAAGTGTTTCTACAGAATTTTTTACAGCAGAGCCTAATAGCTCACCAAAGCTTTTACTACTATCTTTCATAGCTTCAAATAATCCTTTAAAAGCTCTTTTGATATAATTATTTTTTACTTTATAATAAATTTTATATTGATTTTTTAATTTATAAAATCTAAATAGAATACCTACTGTAATGGCACCTAAATAATGAGCAAGAGCAATGCTTGTTCCTAATTGTGTATTATGAAACATGCCAATAGCAACAGCCCCAATCATAAATAAAGGACCTGACGTGCTACAAAAGGACATAAGTCTTTGTGCTTCTATTTTAGAAAAAAGCTTTTTGTTTCTAAATTGTGAAATTAATTTAATACCCATTGGATATCCTGATGTTATGCTCATAGCTAATATAAAAGAACCTTCTCCAGGAACATTAAAAATAGGTCTTATTATAGGCTCTAATAGTATACCAATAAAGTTTACTACACCTAAACTAATAAGCAGCTCTGCGCCAATGAAAAAGGGAAGGAGTGCAGGAAAAACGACATTAAACCATGTATCAACACCTAGTTTTGCAGCATCAAAGGCTGCATCAGGGAATTTTATGATGTTTATGACTAAAAAGCAGGTAATAAAAATCAAAAGTAGATGTTTGATTTTAGGATAAATAGAATTTTTCTTAAATTTATAAAGTATTAAAAATAGCGTTAATCCAAAAATAAATAAAATCATATTATTCCTCCTAAAAAAGAAATCTATATAATATATATTATTGAATAAAAAAAATAGTACTTAAATTATATTAAGTACCCAAGGAGGCTATAAAAAAGAATAAGGTTTGTTATAATAATCAGATCCCCCAATTCTATGCTGTTCATTAGGATATGCCAAACTGTAAATATCTGAAGCTAAAATATCAAAGCTAAGCATTTCTTTAGCAATAGGATGCTTTAGTATTTGTTTATTAATATTTGTTAGTATTGGTATTTGTGATGTTTTTTTTAATCTTTTTAGTATTTCTGTCCCTTTTGATGAAAAAGCAAGTATACGAGCATATTGTGAACCTCCGACTTTGTTGTAATTTTGTATGTGCTGGTTGGTTATTCCTAATAATGTATGTATAAAGATTCGTTGAAGCCTTGTATAAGTATATCTTTTTGTTTTTAACATTTGAATAAGACTTTGTAAATTTATTGCATTTAGTGAGGTTGCTTTTATCCTATTCTCGAGTCCTTCATTTACATCGAAAACTTTTCTTAGCTCTAGCTTTGATACTGTTCGTAGTTTATATAAAATCATTTTTTCAAAATGATTATAATCAATAGGTGCAAATCCATTCTTGATGCTTTTTACAAACACTTCAAAGCTGTTTTTAGGGATAACTTTTTTTAACTGATATACATCATAATTTTTTTTAGTAAGAAAGGTTCTTATAGCTGTAGCACTACAGATATTACTATTAATGTCAGTTTCGTTATAATGAGCTTTAATCCTAGTAATGGTAGATGGATTTATTTTACTGTTACATTTTATTAAAGCTTTAATATATTCAATTGCAAGAATGTTATTGGGAGAATGTAGTACTTCCTCTAAACTTTGATCAAGACAATATTTTCCTAATGCTTTTTCACGAGCATGTGGAAAAGAGATTCCTTTTGATAAAAATTCTTTTAAGTAGTTTTTATATAATGCGGGTTCATCTGATAAAATTTTAGAAATCTTTTTCAATTTATGAATATCGCCGATTTCACTCCCAAAGCTAATTGTATCAATTATTCCTAGACTGTTTAATAAAGATATGCCGCCATATGCAAAAAGTTCTGCGCTGTTGCATGCATAAACAACTGGTAGTTCAATTACTAGGTCAACACCTTCTTTTACAGCCATTTCAGCTCTTATCCATTTATTTGTTAGAGCAGGTACACCTCTTTGCAAAAAATTACCACTCATTACTGCTACTGTATGGGTTGCGCCTACCTTTTTTATGGATTTTTTAAGATGATATTTGTGACCGTTGTGAAATGGATTGTATTCTGTTATAAAACCAAGAACCTTCATAATCTAATCCTCCAAATAAAATAATAAGATTAATTATAATATTACTAAATTTGACTAATAATATCAAAAAATAATACAAATATTAAGTTTGATACTTGAAAAAATTCTATAGTACATTATAATAGAGTTGGTAAAAAGGAAATTTTGTTAATATTTCAAAAAAGTCAATTCTGAAAATTATCTAAAGAAAGACTTTTTTATCAAATAGACTAAGGAGGACAAAAAATGAATGTATTAGTTGTTAACTGTGGTAGTTCATCACTAAAATACCAATTGATTAATATGAGTGATGAAAGTGTAATTGCAAAGGGGTTAGTTGAAAGAATAGGTATAAAGGGTTCTGTACTAAAGCATGAAATTCCAGGAATGGATAAGGTAATTATTGAAAAGCCAATGCCTGATCATAAAGTAGCTATAGGCCTTGTGTTAGAAGCTCTTGTAGATGAAAAACATGGAGCGATAAAGGATATGAAAGAAATTTCTGCAGTAGGTCATAGAGTTGTGCATGCAGGAGAAAAATTTAGTGATTCTGTAGTAATTGATGATGAAGTAATAAAAGCATTAGAAGAATGTATTGAGTTAGCACCATTACACAATCCTGCTAATCTTATGGGAATTGCTGCTTGTAAAGAATTAATGCCAAATACGCCAATGGTAGGTGTATTTGATACAGCTTTCCATCAAACAATGCCTAAGTCATCATACATATATCCACTACCATATGAGCTTTATGAAAAATATGGTATTCGTAGATATGGATTCCACGGAACAAGTCATAGATATGTTTCTCAAAGGGCAGCAGAATTTCTTGGCAAAAAATTAGAGGATTTAAAGATTATTACATGCCATTTAGGAAATGGAGCTAGCCTGGCTGCTATTGATGGAGGAAAATGTGTAGATACAAGTATGGGATTCACTCCACTTGAAGGGCTTGTAATGGGAACTAGATGTGGAGATATTGACCCTGCAATAGTTACTTTCATTATGGAAAAAGAAAATTTAGATCTAGAAGGTATCAATAATTTAATGAATAAAAAATCTGGAGTGTTAGGTATTTCAGGTGTAAGTAGTGATTTTAGAGATATTGAAAATGCTGCTAAAGAAGGAAATGAGAGAGCACAACTTGCTATTGATACTTTTGATAAGAGTGTAAAAAAATACATAGGCTCTTATGCAGCAGAAATGGGTGGCGTAGATGTTATTATATTTACAGCAGGTTTAGGTGAAAATTCTGCTTCTAACAGAGAAGAAATATGTAAAGGATTAGAGTTTATGGGTGTTAAGATTGATCCTGAGAAAAATAATGTAAGAGGTAAGGATGCAATTATCAGCACAGATGATTCAAAGGTGAAAGTTCTTGTTATCCCTACAAATGAAGAATTAATGATTGCAAAAGACACACAAGCATTATTAAAGTAATGTAAAAAAGGTAGGTTGTCCTACCTTTTTGTTATCTTATTAGAAATTAAATAACTATCAAGTATTTTAGCTTGACAAATAGTTACTCCATTTGTATAATTAATTCTGTTAATATGATGAGGTGAAACTGATGAAAATTAATTTGTTAGAATTAAAAGACGGATCCAAAAAAGAGTTGGAGTTAAAGGTAGAAGAGAAAATTGAAGCTCTAAGTTATTTTGGTGATGAAATACCGTTAGTTGCTCCTAGTGTTTTTAAAGGAAGAATATATAATGCAAATGGGGATCTGTACATTGAAGGTTCTGTTGAAAGTACAGGAGCGTTTAATTGTTATAGGTGCTTAAATAAGTTTCATCAAAAAATCATAGGTGAAGTTCATGAAAAACTAGTGGAAGAGAATTCTTCAGATGCTGAAATGGATGATTATTTTATGATAAAAAATAATCAGATCAATATTTCAGAAATAATCGAGAATGCTTTAATTTCAACTCTTCCTATGAAAATAGTTTGTAATGAAGACTGTAAAGGATTATGTTCAGTCTGTGGGAAGAATCTTAATGAAGGAAAATGTAATTGTGAAAAGAATGAGATTGACCCTAGACTAGCTAAATTAAAAGATTTGTTACAATAATATTAAGGAGGTGGAAATAATGGCAGTACCTAAGCGTAAAACATCTAAAGCAAGAAGAGATAAAAGAAGAGCATCAAATATAAAAATGACAAGCCCTAATATTGTTGAATGTCCACAATGTCATGAACCAAAATTACAACATAGAGTATGTAAAAAATGTGGTTTTTATCATGACAAAGAGGTAATGGAAGTTAAGTAATAAAAAATAGTAATGATGATATCATCATTACTATTTTTTATTTATGTGATAAAAATAGTAATAGATAGTTGATTTATATAATAAAATAATATATACTAAACATTAGTATCAGGTACTAAATTCAAGTACTAAAAGAGGTGGAAGGAATGCCTAAGAAACGAATACCTAAAAAAGTTAGACAAACAGAGCTGTTAAAAAAGATTGAAAATGAGCCTTTTGTTACAGATGAAGAATTAAGTGAGCATTTTAATGTTAGTATACAAACTATACGTTTAGATAGATTAGAATTAGGAATTCCAGAGTTAAGACAAAGAATTAAAAAGGTCGCTCAAAAAAACTACTCAAAGGTAACTAGCTTGGGAGAATCAGAAATAATTGGTGAGTTGATTGATTTAAACTTGAATGAAAGTGCTATTTCTATGCTTGAGACGACAGAAGACATGGCATTTAAAAGAACAAAGGTTGTTAGGGGACACCATATATTTTCAATGGCAGAGTCTTTAGCAATGGCTGTTATTAATGCAAAAGTTGCTTTGACAGGCGTTGCAAATATGAAATATAGGACAGCGGTGAAGGCTTCAGAAAAATTAGTAGCAAAAGCTGAAGTTGTAAAAATTAGAGGAAATAAATATTTTGTTCATGTAAAAATATATGTAAAGCAAGAGCAGGTTTTTAGAGGAAAGTTTATTCTGGTAGCTATAGAAGAAGAATAAGAGGGTGTTAATATGAGAATAGCTGTTGATGGAATGGGTGGAGACCATGCACCTAAAGAAATTGTAAAGGGCTGTATTGAGTGCATTAATGAAGTAGATGATATAGATATTTTTTTAATAGGACAAAAAAATTTAATAGAAAAAGAATTAGAAAAATATGCGTTTGATTCTACTAGAATTAAAATAATACATGCATCTGAAATTATCACAAATGAGGATAAGCCAGTAAAAGCTGTAAGAAGAAAGAAAGATTCATCTATGATTGTGGGCTTGAATTTGTTAAAAGAGAGAAAAGTAGAGGCTTTTATTTCAGCAGGCAATACAGGTGCACTACTTGCAGGAAGCTTGTTTAATTTAGGAAGAATTAAAGGTATTGATAGACCTGCTATAGCTTCTGTATATCCTACAACAAAAGGGATTTCATTGCTAGTAGATGCTGGAGCAAATGCTGAATGTAAAGCAAGAAATTTATTAGAGTTTGGATTGATGGGCTCTGTATATGTTGAGAAGGTGTTAGGAAAGGAAAATCCGTCTATAGGATTAGCAAATATTGGGATAGAAGAAGGGAAAGGTACACAGCTAATAAAAGAATCCTTTGAATTATTCAAAAAAACAGACTTGAATTTTTGTGGAAATGCAGAAGTAAGAGATCTTCCAAAAGGAATTGTAGATGTTATTGTGTGTGATGGATTTGTAGGAAATGTAATTTTAAAGCTTACAGAGGGAGTAGCGATGACAATAATGTCTATGCTGAAGGAACAATTCACAAAAAATTTTATAAATAAAATAGGAGCAGCGATTTTAAAAGGGTCTTTGAAAGAATTTAAGAAAAACCTTGATTATACTGAGTATGGTGGAGCACCGCTTTTAGGGATAAATGGTGCTGTAGTGAAGGCGCATGGAAGCTCTAATGCGAAAGCTATAAAAAATGCAATCAAACAAGCAAAAATTTTTGTAGAAGGAGAAGTAGTTCAGATAATTAATAGGGAAATATGTAGAATAGGAGATGAAAATAATGCAGAATAAACTTAGATCAGTAGGGATATTGGGAACAGGAAGTTACTTACCAGAAAAAGTGCTTACAAATTATGATCTTGAAAAAATGGTTGATACGTCTCATGAATGGATTGTGAAAAGAACTGGAATCGAACAAAGACATATTGCAGATGAAAATACTGCTACTTCAGATTTAGCTACAAAAGCTGCTTTAAGAGCATTAGAAGATGCTGGAGTTTTACCAGAAGAAATTGATTTAATTATTGTAGCTACAGTTACACCTGATATGAGTCTGCCTGCAACAGCATGTATTGTTCAAAAAAATATTGGTGCAATGAATGCAGCAGCTTTTGACTTAGAAGCAGCTTGCTCAGGTTTTTTATATGGAATGACAGTAGGACAGCAATTTATTGCTACAGGTATGTATGATAAGATTTTAGTAATTGGTGCTGAAACATTATCTAAGATTGTTGATTGGACTGATAGAGGTACTTGTATATTATTTGGAGATGGAGCAGGAGCAGTAGTATTAGGACCTACAGAAGATGGAATGGGAATTCTTTCGATGACTATGGGAGCAGATGGAGAAGGAGGAAAATTCTTATTTACACCGGCAGGTGGATCAAGAATGCCAGCATCTGTTGATACTGTAAAAGAAAAACTACATTATTTAAAAATGGATGGCAGTGAAGTGTTTAAGTTTGCAGTTAGAATCATGGGAAAAGCTGCAAAAGAAGTCATAGAAAAAAGTGGAAATAATATTGAAGATATTGACTATCTTGTTCCACACCAAGCCAATATAAGAATTGTTAATTCTGCTGCTAAGAAGCTAAAGCTTGATATGGAAAAAGTATATGTGAATTTAGATAAAATAGCTAATACTTCAGCAGCATCTGTACCAATTGCATTAGATGAAGCGGTAAAGATGGGTAAGATTAAAAAAGGAGATTTAGTAGTAATGGTAGGTTTTGGCGGAGGTCTTACTTGGGGAGCAAGTGCAATTAGATGGAATAAGTAGTTTTAAGGGGTGTTTATATGATTAATTCAAAGTTGTGTGAAATTTTAGATATAAAATATCCGATTATACAAGGAGCTATGGCATGGATTTCTACAGCAGAGCTTGCTGCTGCTGTTTCTAATGCAGGAGGACTCGGTATTATTGCAGGAGGAAATGCTCCAGCGGAAATTATAAAAAAAGAAATAGATAAAATAAGAGAGTTAACAGATAAGCCTTATGCTATTAATGTAATGCTTTTATCTCCATATGTGGATGAAATTATTGATTTAGTTATTTCAGAAAAAGTTCCTGTCATTACTACAGGAGCAGGAAACCCTGGTAAATATATGAAAGACCTAAAAGGTGCAGGTACAAAGGTAATTCCTGTAGTACCTTCAGTAGCTCTTGCTAAGAGAGTTGAAAAGAGTGGAGCAGATGCAGTTATTGTTGAAGGAACAGAAGCGGGAGGACACATAGGAGAGTTAACAACGATGGTATTAGTACCACAAGTAGTAGATGCTGTAAATATTCCAGTTATTGCTGCTGGAGGAATCGGTGATGGAAGAGGAATGATGGCAGCCTTTTGTCTTGGAGCAGAAGGGGTTCAAGTTGGAACTAGATTTGTATGTTCTAAGGAATGTAAAGTGCATGAAAAATATAAAGAAAGAATATTAAAAGCAAAAGACAGAGATACGATTGTTACAGGAAGAAGCACTGGCCATCCAGTAAGGGTAATTAAAAATAAATTATCTAAGGAATTTGAAATGTTAGAAAAGTCAGGTGCATCTATAGAAGAAATTGAAAAATTAGGAGCAGGAAAACTGAAGCTTGCTGCTGTTGATGGTGATATAGAGAATGGATCTATTATGTCAGGACAAATTGCTGGGCTTATAAAAGATATTAAAAGCTGTAGTGAAATTATTGAAGAAATGATGAATCAAATGACAAATATTTATCAATCAATGAATTTCATATGTAAATAAGGAGTGAAGAAAATGTCAAAACTTGCTTTTGTTTTTCCAGGTCAGGGAGCTCAATATGTAGGAATGGGAAAGGATATTGTAGAAAATTTTGAAATCGCTAATAAAATATTTGAACAAGCTAGTGAAGCTATAGGGTATGATATGAAGAAGATGTGCTTTGAAGGTCCAGAGGAAGAATTAAAAAAAACTGAAAATACACAGCCTGCGATACTTACAACATGTATAGCTATAGCAAAAGTCCTTGAAGAAAAAGGAATAACCCCTGATATAAGTGCAGGTTTAAGTTTAGGAGAATATGCATCTTTAGTAATGGCGAATGTAATGGATTTTAAAGATGCTGTTTTATTAGTAAAAAAGAGAGGAAAATACATGCAAGAAGCAGTTCCATTAGGAGTTGGAACAATGGCTGCAATTTTAGGGATGGAAAGAGAAGATTTAGAGAAAGCATTAGAAAAAGCAAAAGAATTTGGAATAGTAGAGGCTGCAAACTTTAATAGTCCAGGACAAATTGTAATATCAGGAGAAGTGAGTGCTGTTGAGAAAGCGTGTGAATTTACAAAAGAGATGGGAGCGAAAAAAGCAGTAGTACTTCCAGTAAGTGCTCCTTTTCATTGTTCTATGCTAGTACCTGCAGGGGAAAAATTAGCACTTGAACTTGAAAACGTTAAGATTAATGATTTTAAAATACCAGTCATTGCAAATGTTAATGCTGATTACTATAAAGAAAAGACAGAAGTAAAAGATCTACTTGTAAAGCAAGTAAGTCATTCGGTTTTATGGGAAGATAGTGTAATAAAAATGCTAGAAGCTGGGGTAGATACTTTTATAGAAATTGGACCAGGAAAATCTTTAAGTGGATTTATTAAAAAGATTAATAGAAAATTAAAGAAAGAAATTTCCATATACAATGTAGAAAATATTGAGACATTAGAAAAGCTATTATCTAACTTTTAATATCAATAGGAGGGAAAGTAATGAATTTAGCAGGAAAAGTGGCTGTTGTAACAGGTGGATCAAGAGGGATTGGCAAAGCAATTGCTTTAAAATTAGCAAGTTTGGGAGCAAATATTGTTGTAAATTATACGAGCAATGCAGCAAAAGCTGAAGAAGTTGTAAAAGAAATAAAGGATATGGGGAAATTTGCTATTGCATTAAAAGCAGATGTTTCTAATGCTGAAGAAGTACAAAGCTTTATAAAAGAAGTTGAGGAAAAATTTGATACGATTGATATATTAGTAAATAATGCTGGTGTTACAAGAGATACATTACTTATGAAAATGAAAGAAGAAGATTGGGATAAGGTAATGAATATAAATCTTAAGGGTACATATAATTGCACAAAGGCAGTTATAAGAAAAATGATGAAACAAAAAAGCGGAAAAATTGTAAATGTAGCATCTGTTGTAGGGATAACAGGGAATGCAGGACAGGCGAATTATGCAGCATCAAAAGCTGGGGTTATAGGATTTACAAAGTCTATTGCAAAAGAATTAGGATCAAGAGGTATTAATGTGAATGCTGTAGCACCAGGATTTATTGAAACAGATATGACAGATGTTTTATCTGATAAAGTAAAGGAAGAACTTATAAAGCAGATTCCAATGAAAAAATTAGGAAAGGCTGAAGACGTTGCAAATGTTGTAGCATTTTTATGTTCAGATCAAGCAAGTTATATTACAGGACAGGTGTTAAATATAGATGGCGGAATGGCTATGTAATAAAGGTTGAGAGGAGGTGACAGTATGATATTTGAAAAGGTTGTTGAGATTATTGCTGATCAACTAGGTTTGGAGGAGACAGATCATATTCAGCTAGAAACTTCTTTGATGGATGATTTGGAAGCAGATTCTTTAGATGCAGTTGAAATTATGATGGCTCTAGAGGACGAATTTGATATAGAAATTCCTGATGAGGATGCTGAAAAATTCAAGAGCATAGGAGATATTGCTAAATACATTGAAGAGAATAAATAAACTGGGGGAGGTTATTTACTTGAAAAGAAGAGTTGTTGTTACAGGAATTGGAGCGATTACTCCCATAGGTATCGGAAAAGAAAGCTTTTTTCAAGCTTTGAAAGAGGGAAAAAGTGGAATTGGTAAAATAACTAAATTTGATGCAAAGGATTTTCCTGCTCAAATAGCAGGAGAAGTAAAGGATTTTGAACCAACAGATTATATAGATAAAAAAGAAGCAAAAAGAATGGATAGATTTACACAATTTGCTGTTGCTGCTGCTAAATTAGCAGTAGATGACTCTCAAATTGATTTAGACAAAATTAATCAACATCGTTTTGGTGTAATATTAGGATCAGGAATAGGTGGTATTGAAACCTTTGAAAAGGAATATCAAAAGCTTTTTAATAAAGGACCTAAGAGAGTAAGCCCATTTTTTATTCCAATGATGATTACGAATATTGGAGCAGGTCAAGTATCTATGGCTTTTGGTGCAAAGGGACCAAATAGTACAACAGTTACTGCATGTGCATCTTCAACTAATGCGATAGGTGATGCTTTTAAAATCATTCAAAGAGGAGATGCTGATATAATGCTTACAGGTGGAACTGAAGCATCAATTACTCCTTTAGCAGTAGCAGGTTTTTGTACAATGAAAGCACTATCTACAAGAAATGATGATCCAACAAAAGCTAGCAGACCATTTGATAAAGATAGAGATGGATTTGTAATGGGTGAAGGAGCTGGAATGCTTATTATAGAAGAATTAGAACATGCATTAGCTCGTGGAGCTCATATCTATGCAGAAATGGTAGGATATGGAATGAGTGCAGATGCATATCATATTACAGCACCTGCTCCAGAAGGGGAAGGTGCTGCTAGAGCTATGAAAAATGCTATTGACGATGCACAAATTAAACCTGAAGATATTGATTATATTAATGCTCATGGTACATCAACACCATTAAATGATAAAAACGAAACAATGGGAATTAAAACTGTATTTGGAGAGCATGCATATAAATTATCAGTAAGTTCAACAAAATCAATGACAGGGCATCTTCTTGGAGGTGCAGGAGCTGTAGAAGCCATTGCATGTGTGTTGGCGTTAACTGAGAATTTTATACCACCAACAATCAATTATACGACACCTGATCCTGAATGCGATTTGGATTATACACCAAATGAGGGAAGAAAAAAAGAAGTAAGATATGCATTATCTAATTCATTAGGTTTTGGAGGTCATAATGCAACAATTATATTGAAAAGATATGAATAATAATAGGAAGTCTATATGACTTCCTATTATTATTCTACAGCCTCCTTAAAACTAATTTCTACAGCCAAATAGCGATATAGCTTTTAAAATGAGGAAAAAAAGTGTACAATAAATATGATGTAAAGACTGTTTGATAAACATGAAGGAGGACATATATGGATAGCAAAAATATGGACAGGCAAGAAGTTTTAAAGGAACTTACAGAGAAAATAGGTTATACCTTTAAAGATATTGCTTTACTCAATGAAGCTTTAACACATAGCTCGTATGCAAATGAGAACAAAAAAAGAAACGGAAAACATAATGAACGATTAGAATTTTTAGGAGATGCTGTACTTAGTATCGTTATTAGTGATTACTTGTATAACCGTTTATATACATTACAGGAGGGAGAACTTACAAAAATAAGAGCAAGTATTGTATGCGAACCGTCTCTAGCTAATTGTTCTAGGCTTATGAACTTTGGCAAATATCTTCTTCTTGGAAAAGGAGAAGAAGTAACAGGAGGAAGAGAGAGAGTATCTATATTAGCTGATACATTTGAAGCAATTATTGGAGCTATTTACTTAGATGGTGGGCTTTCTAAAGCAAAAGAATTTATACTAAATAGCTTAAAAATGACCATTGAGGATGCAATAGAAGGTAAAATTTTCAAGGATTATAAAACACATTTACAAGAAATTATTCAAAGTGTAAATGATGATAAAATCAACTATGAAGTTATTGATGAAATTGGACCAGATCATAACAAGGTTTTTTATGTTCATGTAAAAATAGGAAATAAGGTTTTAGGAAAAGGTTCAGGAAAAAGTAAAAAAGAAGCAGAACAAAATGCAGCAAAAGAAGCATTAAACAAGGTGATGTAAATGGGAAAAAAACATTATATTATTCCTGTTTTTGTTCCTCATAAAGGTTGTCCTTTTGATTGTGTTTTTTGTAATCAGAAAAAAATTACTGGTCTGACAGAGGATATAACTCCTCAAGAGGTGGATGTTCAGATTCAAGAATATTTAAATACTATAAATAATCTTAATCAAAAACATGTAGAAATTGCTTTTTTTGGTGGGAGCTTTACAGGAATTGAAATAGAAAAACAGGAAAAACTTTTGCAAATTGCTTCAAAGTGGAAAAAAACAGGAATGATTAAAGACATTCGATTATCAACAAGACCTGATTATATAAAAGAGTCTATTTTAGAACGCCTAGTTACATATGGTGTATCCATTATAGAATTAGGTGTTCAGTCTATGAATGATGAAGTGCTTATAAAAAGTGGAAGAGGGCATACAGCTGAAGATGTGGTAAATGCAGTGAAAATAATAAAGCAGTTTCCTGTTAAGCTTGGTCTTCAAATGATGATTGGTTTGCCAGGAGATAATAAAAGAAAAATAAATGATACAGCAGATAAGCTTATTGATTTGTCGCCTGATTTTGTAAGAATCTATCCTACATTAGTAGTAAGAGATACATACTTAGAAAAGATGTATCTACAAGGAAAATATCGAGCATTATCCTTAGAAGATGCGATATCAATTTGCAAAAATTTACTATTAAAATTCTTAAAAGCAGAAATTCCAGTGATCAGAGTGGGACTTCAGCCAACTGAAAATATTTTACTAGGAAGAGAAGTTATCGCAGGTCCATTTCATCCATCTTTTCGACAACTAGTTGAAGCAGAAATATTTAAGGAAATGCTGGATTATCTGTTTTTGAAGGAAAATATAAAAAGCTTATGGATTGAAATGCAAGTAATGGATAGATATATTTCCAGCTTGGTTGGGCAAAAAAAAGCGAATGTAAACTTTATAAAAAATAAATATGATATAAAAAAAATAAAAATTATGAAAAACAATAATTTAAAAGATGGTGAGATTCATATTATTACTACATCTGGGGAGATTTTCAAGATAGATATGAAAAAATATGCTGATAATGCAATTTAAAATTTATCTAATAAAGAGATAGGTTTTAAATTGCATTGTGAATGAAAAGGTCTTCTCTTATATTTTTATAGTTCATTATTAAATTTTGATGTTGTTTATATGTAGATATGGTAAAATGATGAAAAGCAACTAATGAAGAAGAGGTGTTATAGTTTGTACCTGAAAAAACTTGACATACATGGATTTAAATCTTTTGCAGATAAGATTGAAATTGAGTTTGAAAAAGGGGTTACAGGAATTGTAGGTCCTAATGGAAGTGGTAAGAGTAATATTTCAGATGCAATAAGATGGGTTTTAGGAGAACAAAGTCCTAAAACTTTAAGAGGGAGTAGAATGGATGATGTCATTTTTGCTGGAACTACCAAAAGAAAACCAGTTGGAATGGCAGAAGTATCACTAACTCTTGATAATGAATCTAATAAGCTTCCAATAGATTATTCGGAGGTTACTGTAACAAGGAGAGTTTATCGGTCAGGAGAAAGTGAATACTACATTAATAAATCATTATGTAGATTAAAGGATATAAAAGAAATGTTTATGGATACAGGGGTAGGGGTTGATGGATATTCTATTATTGGACAAGGTAGAATAGATGAGATTTTGAATAATAAATCAGAAAATAGACGACTTTTATTTGAAGAAGCTGCTGGAATTGTTAAATATAGAAGCAGAAAAGAAGAGTCCGAAAAGAAGCTAGAAAATACAAATCAAAACTTAATAAGGGTTGATGACATTATTAGGGAGCTTCAGTCAAGAATAGAGCCACTAAAAGTACAAAGTGAAAAAGCGAAATCTTTTTTAGAATTGCATACAGAATTAAAGGATTTAGAAATAAATCTATTCATAAATGAAATTGAAACCTTAAAATATGATATAGAAGCTTTGAAGGAGCAACAAGACATTATACGAAATCAATTGTATCATTATGCTGAGAATAAAAAAGAAATTGAAGGAAAATATGAAGAAAACAAAAAAAATATTGAACAAATAGATGAAACTATAAATCAATTACAAAATAATATATTTGAAGCTGTTCATTTAATGGAGAGAAAAGAAGGAGAGTTAGTGCTTTGCAACGAAAAAGTATTTAACATTACAGAAAATACTGCAAGATTAAGCAATGAAATGAAAGAAATTGATGAAAATAAAAAGCAGCTTTCAGTGCAATTAGATGAAATGAAGGAGAAATTCAAAATTGAAAGTGAAGAGTTAGAAAATAAAAGAATTTGCTTAGAAAACAAACTAAAAGACTTCAATAAGGTAAAGAATGTATTAGAAAAAAAAGAAGAAGATATGGAAAAGTCTAAGGGAACGGTGATTGAAATATTAAATTCAATTGCTGCAATAAAAAGTGAAATGCATAGTTTAATTGCGCTTCAAAATAATATTATAAAAAGACAAAATCAAGTTGAGGAAGATAAAAAAAATATAGAAAATGAATTAGATTTACTGAAAAAAGAAGAAGATACTGTTCATGCTCAATTAAAAAAAATGAAAATTGATTTTGAAAATCTTAAGAAAGAGAGAAATATTACAGTTTTAGACATTGAAAGCTTGAATAGTACAATCAAAGAAAATAAAGAAAAAGAAGAAAACTTAAGACAAAAAATTCAAGAGCAGCAAACGACAAAGAAATTGTTAGAGAAAATGGAAAATGAGTATGAGGGGTTTCATAAAAGTGTGAAAAATACGCTGATCCATACTAGAAATAATCCTAGCTTAGGAAAAGGAATATATGGTGTAGTAACAGAACTGATTAATGTTCCAAAAGGCTTTGAGATTGCTGTTGAAGTTGCATTAGGGAGTGCTATGCAAAATATTATTTGTGAAACAACTAACGATGCAAGCAGGGTGATTGATTATTTAAAGAAAAATAAGTTAGGGAGAGTAACTTTTTTACCTAAGGATCGATTTAATAAAAAATCTTTTCATAAAGATGAACTTGAGGATATAAAGGGTTTTATAGGATTTGCCATAGATATTATTGATTTTCCAAAAGAATATGAAAACATATTGCATTATTTACTGGGCAGAGTTGTATTTGTGGATAAGATAGAAAACGGAATAATCCTTGCAAAAATGAAAAAAAACAAATATAAAATTGTATCCTTAGAGGGGGATATTATAAATCCTAGTGGTGCTATAACAGGAGGTAGCTATCGTTCAAAAACGTTAAATATTTTAAGCAGAAAAAGGGAAATAGAAGAAATAAATAGCAGTATTAAGGTGTTAAGTGTAGAATATGAAAAAATAATGAAGAGGCTTCACGAAGATGAAAAAAAATTAACAGCCCTTAAAGAGCAATTAAGTGAGCAGGAGCAGTCATTAAAAGAAAAGGAGATTGCTTTTATCAATACAGAAAACAAGAAAAATCAGCTTAAAAAGGAAATGAAAAATTATCAAGATATGATGCAGCGTTTTCTATTTGAAATAGAGCAGTTAGCTATTGATCATAATGAAACTGAAAAAAATATTGAAATAAAGAATATTAAAATAGAAAAGCTTCAGATGAAAGAGAAAGAAATACAAGATAGAGTATCAAATAGTAAAAGTTCATATGATGAGGAGCGATTACAAAAGGAAAAGTTAAGTAGTGAAGTAACAAATTTAAAGATAGAGATTGCTTCATTAGAGCAAAAAAAGAAGCATATTTATCAAAATATGAATGCAGTAGAATTAAAAATGAAAGAACTAGATGATTTGAAAAATCATAAACAAACAGAAATTGATAAATTGATGAAAAATAAAAAATTATTACTTGAGCAGTTAAATATATTGGAAATAGAAATGAAAGATGCAGATGTTTTAAAAAAACAATGCGAATTTAATTTAGGACAAGAAAAAGCTAAAAGAAAAGAAGCACATAAGAATTTTGAAGAAGTAGAAGAAAAAGTAAAAAAAATAAATCAAATGGTAGCATCGCTACAGGATAGTCTTCATAAAATCGAAGTAAAGCTTACAAGGCTTGAAATACAGCAAGAATCGTATTTCAATAAATTGTGGGAAAGCTATGAAGTTACGTATGCTGAAGCTTTAACCTTTAAAAAAGAAGATATTAATTTATCCGAATCCTCAAAAAGAATCAAAATTTTAAAGAAAAAAATAAAAGATTTAGGAAGTGTAAATTTAAATGCAATTGAAGAATATAAAGCAGTGATGGAAAGATATGAATTTTTAACTGGACAAAAAGAAGATTTAACTGCTGCTATCGATTCACTTAAAAAAGTAATTAAAGAAATGGAAAATACAATGAGAATACAATTTAAGGAAAACTTTGAGAAGATTAGAGTGCATTTTAATGAAGTTTTCAAAAAATTATTTGGTGGTGGAAAAGCAGAATTAAGACTTGAAAATGAGGAAGATATTCTTTCTTCTAAAATAGAAATTATTGCACAACCTCCAGGAAAAAAATTACAAAATTTATCTTTGCTTTCAGGGGGAGAAAGAGCATTAACAGCTATTGCATTATTATTTGCTATTTTAAAAATAAAGCCTACACCTTTTTGCATATTAGATGAAATAGAAGCAGCTTTAGATGATGCGAATGTTTATAGATATGCAGACTTTTTGAAAGAATTTTCTAAAGAAACGCAATTTATTGTAGTAACTCATAGGAAAGGAACTATGGAATCTGCAGATGCTTTGTATGGAGTAACTATGCAAGAACATGGCGTTTCAAAATTAGTATCTGTAAAACTTACTGAAAAGGTTAGCTAAATTGGAGGGAATAAATATGTTTAAAAAATTCATAGCTAAATTTAAAAAGGATAATAAGAAGCCTACAAAAATCCAAGAGGAAAATATTCAAGTAAATGAGAAAGAAAATGTTATACAAGAGCATATTGAAGAGACTAATGATATTGAATTTGAAAATGAAGAAACAAAAAATGAAGAAGAAAAGATAGAAGAGATTACTCAAGAGTTAGAGAAAAGAGAAGAAGAACAAACTCAAAAGCAAGAACAAAAAGTAGAGAAAAAATTAAGCTTTTTTGCAAAGTTAAAGAAAGGGCTTACAAAAACACGAGAAGGAATAGCTGGAAAAATAGATGAAGTACTAAAATCTTATAAAAAAGTTGATGAGGAATTATTTGAAGAGCTTGAAGAAATATTGATTACATCGGATGCAGGTGTTCATACGACAATGGAAATTATTGATAAATTAAGAAGTATGGCAAAGGAGAGAAAGATTACAGAAGCACAGGATTTAAAAGAATTGTTAAAAGAGATTTTAGGAGAGCTATTGGATATGGATAAGTCACATGATTTAAATGTAGTACCATCTCCTGCAATAATTTTGATGGTAGGTGTAAATGGAGTTGGAAAGACTACTTCTATAGGAAAAATTGCTCATCAGTTTAAATCTCAAGGAAAAAAAGTATTATTAGCAGCAGGTGATACATTTAGAGCAGCAGCTATTGATCAATTAGAGATTTGGGGAGATAGAGTAGGTGTGGATGTTATCAAGCATCAAGAGGGTGCAGATCCTGCAGCAGTAATATATGATGCTATTCAATCAGCAAAAGCTAGGAAAATAGATGTACTTATTTGTGATACAGCAGGAAGACTTCACAATAAAAAGAATTTGATGAACGAATTAGGGAAAGTTGCAAAGGTTGTCGACAGAGAATATCCAGAAGCTAAAAAAGAAACTCTTTTAGTTTTAGATGCTACAACAGGACAAAATGCAATCCAACAAGCAAAGATTTTTAAAGAAGTTACCAATATAACTGGTGTCGTATTAACGAAATTAGATGGAACTGCTAAAGGTGGTGTTGTTCTCGGTATTAGTTCAGAACTTGATATTCCTGTAAAATTGATTGGTGTAGGAGAGGGGATGGATGATTTACAAAAATTTATCCCACAAGATTTTGTGAATGCATTATTTGAAGAAGAAAATTAAAAAAATATTGACAGCGTAGGAAATGTAGGTTAAAATACATCTGTAAAGCGAAAAACCTTTACACTTTTGTTAGGAAGTGTTATAATGTTTGAGAAGATAGTCCAAATGAGTCTTTTATATGATTTTTATGGACAGTTGCTTACAAAGAAACAACAGCAAGTACTAGGGCTATATTATAATGATGATTTGTCATTAGGGGAAATTGCAGAACAGCTAGGAGTTAGTAGGCAAGCTGTATATGATACTATAAAGCGATCAGAAAAGCTGTTGTTTGAATATGAAAAAAAATTAAAGTTAGTGTATAAATTTTCCGTTACAAAAAAGCAAATAGAAGAAATTTTAAAAATTATAGAAAAGATTGAGCATAATAAATATGAAAAAGAACTTTTTGTATTAGAAGAGATCAAAAAGATACAGGATATTGCTTATGATATATTAGAAAAATAGCCCCTTAGGAGGTGGCGAGATGGTTTTTGAAGGATTAGCAGATAAGCTTCAAGGTGCTTTAAAAAAATTAAAAAGCAAGGGTAAGCTAACTGAAAAAGATGTAAAAGAAGCTATGAGAGAAGTAAAGCTTGCGTTGCTTGAAGCAGATGTTAACTTTAAAGTTGTAAAAGATTTTATTAATAAAGTAAAAGAAAGAGCTATTGGCATAGAAGTTATGGAAAGCTTAACTCCGGGTCAGCAGGTAATTAAAATTGTTAATGAAGAGCTGACAGCTTTGATGGGAACAACACAAAGCAAGTTGTCTTTTTCATCTAAACCTCCCACGGTGTATATGTTAGTAGGATTACAGGGAGCTGGTAAGACTACAACAAGTGGTAAATTAGGTGGAAACTTAAAAAAAATGGGTAAAAGACCTTTATTGGTTGCTGGAGATATTTACAGACCAGCAGCTATTAAGCAATTACAAGTTGTAGGAAGCCAATTAGATGTTCCTGTATTTTCTATGGGAGATAAAGTGAGTCCTGTTAATATTGCAAAAGCAGGGGTAGAACATGCAAAGCAGCATGGAAATGATGTAGTCATTATTGATACGGCAGGTAGACTTCACATAGATGAAAACTTGATGGATGAACTAGAAGATATTAAAAAAGAAGTAAAACCTCAAGAAATACTATTAGTCGTAGATGCGATGACAGGTCAAGATGCTGTCAATGTTGCAGAAAGTTTTAATGAAAAGTTAGGCATTGATGGTGTTATACTAACAAAGTTAGATGGAGATACAAGAGGTGGAGCTGCTTTATCTGTACGTGCTGTAACCCAAAAGCCTATAAAATTTGTTGGTATGGGTGAAAAGCTAACAGACCTAGAGCCTTTTTATCCAGATAGAATGGCTTCTAGAATATTAGGGATGGGTGATGTTTTAAGTTTAATAGAAAAGGCCCAAGCTAATTTTGATGCTAAAAAAGCAAAGGAATTAGAGAAAAAAATAAGAAGCCAGGAGTTTTCTTTTGAAGACTTTTTAGAGCAATTACAGCAAATGAAAAGTATGGGGTCTATGAGTCAACTTCTTGAAATGATTCCAGGCATGAACAGTAAGCAATTAAGAAATATGGAAATAGATGATAAAGAGCTGATTCATATAGAAGCAATGATTCAGTCCATGACAAAGGAGGAAAGAAGAAATCCTTCTATGATCAATGGTAGTAGAAGAAAAAGAATTGCTAAGGGCAGTGGTATGCCTGTTAGTAAAGTGAACAGTCTTTTAAAGCAATTTGCTCAAACAAAGAAGATGATGAAGCAATTTGCAGATATGGGAAAAAGTATGAAAAAGGGTGGAAAAATAAGATTTCCATTCTTTGGAAGATAAATAGGAATTGTATTTTAAAGGAGGTGAATAAAATGGCAGTAAAAATTAGATTAAAAAGAATGGGAGCTAAAAAGAAGCCTTTCTATAGACTTGTAGTTGCAGATTCTCGTTCACCTAGAGATGGTAGATTTATTGAAGAATTAGGATACTACAATCCAGTTGTTGAGCCTGTTGAGGTGAAAATTGATGATGAAAAAGCTATAAAATGGCTTAAAAATGGTGCTCAGCCAACTGATACTGTAAGAGATTTATTTAAAAAATATGGTGTTATAGAAAAGTTTGAGCAGTCAAAGAAAGCTTAGTTTGTGCTTTCAGGGGGTGTAAAAAATGGGTGAATTAGTAAAAACAATAGCTAAAGCTTTAGTGGATAACCCAGATGAAGTTTTTGTTACTGAAATAGAAGGAAGACAATCACTAATTGTAGAATTAAAGGTTGCCCCAGAAGATATGGGTAAAGTTATTGGAAAACAAGGTAGAATAGCAAAAGCTATAAGAACTGTTGCAAAGGCTGCTGCAACAAAAGAAAATAAAAGAGTAGTTGTAGAGATTATTCAATAGTTTATAAAAGGATTAGGGATACCTAATCCTTTTATAATACATAATAATAATATAAAAACCTTTTATAAGGGTAGGTGTGAATATGCCAACATTGCTAAAAGTAGGACAAATTGTAAATGTACAGGGAATTCGCGGAGAACTAAGGGTTTATCCTCTAACAGATTATAAAGAAAGATTTGAGGAATTAGAATGGGTTTATATGGAAAATAATAGAGAAGATAAATTCTATATAGAAAAAGTTAGATACAAAAACAATTTAGTTATATTAAAATTAAAGGGAATAGATGATAGAAATGAAGCTGAAAGGCTTAAAAATAAGTTTCTTACTATAGATAGAGAAAATGCAAGAGTTCTTCCAGAAGATACTTACTATATTGTTGATTTAATTGGTCTAAAAGTTTTTACAGATAAAGAGAAATTCATTGGAAATGTTAAAAATGTTATTCAAAATGCAGGACAGGATTTATATGAAATTGCAGATGCTGAAAATCCTAAAAAAACTATATTGATTCCAGCAGTAGGTGCTTTTATAAAGGAAGTTAGCATAGAAAAAGGGCATATTATTGTAACGCCCATTGAAGGACTGATAGAATGAAAATAGATATTTTAACCCTTTTTCCAAATATGTTTAAGATTCCTTTGGGGGAAAGTATTATTGGAAGAGCTAGAGAAAAGGGAATTCTTAATATAAATGTGATAAATATTCGAGATTATAGTGAGAATAAGCATAAAAAAGTTGATGATTATCCATATGGTGGGGGTGCAGGTATGGTTATGCAGCCTCAGCCTATAGATACTGCATTAGAAGCAATCGATGCAAAGAACCATAAAATTATTTATATGTCTCCTAAAGGAAAAACATTTAATCAAGAAATGGCTAAGGAGCTTGCAAAAGAAGAAAGATTAATTTTTATATGTGGACACTATGAAGGGATTGATCAAAGAGTGATTGATCACTGGGTTACAGATGAAATTTCTATTGGAGATTATGTACTTACAGGTGGAGAACTGCCTACTATGGTGGTAATCGATGCAGTTTCAAGACTTATTCCTGGTGTATTAGGACAGGAAGAATCTTTTATGGATGAATCATTTTATAATGGATTGTTAGAGTATCCACAGTATACCCGTCCGAGTGAATATAAAAATATGAAAGTTCCAGATATTTTGTTATCAGGGAATCATAAAAAAATCGAAGAATGGAGAAAGCTACAAGCTCTAAAGATTACAAAGAAAAATAGACCTGATATGTTTGAAAAATATATAAATGGTAAAAATTTAAATAAAGAAGAAAAAAAGTTGATACAAAAATTATTAGAAGATAAAAGGTTGACTTTTTAAAATTATTATGATAACATATGTATCTGTAGGTAGCCGCACAAATCGGGTTGAAAACTTATGTTACCTAGCATTTGGCGAGTCTGGTTAGAGGAGGTGTAATAATGTACGCAATTATTGAAACAGGTGGAAAGCAATATAAAGTTCAAGAAGGAGATACTTTATTCGTTGAAAAATTAGAAGCGAATGAAGGAGAAACTGTTGAATTTGATAAGGTGTTAGCTGTATCAAAAGATGGTAGCCTTTCTGTAGGAACACCAGTTGTAGATGGTGCAAAAGTTTCTGCAACTGTAGTAGAAAACGGTAAAGCTCCAAAAGTGATTGTATTTAAATACAAAGCTAAAAAAGACTATAGAAGGAAGCAAGGACATCGTCAACCTTATACAAAGATCAAAATTGAAAAAATCAATGGATAAGGTTAGTAGATAAATGATAAAAATTTATATTTATCGAGATGAAAATAAAAATATAACATCTTATTCAGTAAAAGGACATGCAAATGCAGCTAAATATGGTGAAGATATTGTTTGTGCAAGTATTAGTATACTAGCACAAACGACGATTCTTGCATTACATGAATTACTTTCTATAGATGTTATATATGAAATGAAAGACGGATGGTTATACTGCAAATTACCAGAAGGTCTTTCAAATGATATTAGAGAAAAAGCTAATTTAATTATGAATACAATGATCATAGGGATCAAGGGAACTCAAGAAATGTATAGTGAGTTTATAGAGTTTCATGATGAGGAGGTGTAACTAATGTTATTCAATATAAACCTTCAATTATTCGCTAGTAAAAAAGGAGTAGGTAGCTCCAAGAA
Organism: Crassaminicella indica; assembly: GCF_019203185.1. Taxonomy (NCBI): domain Bacteria; kingdom Bacillati; phylum Bacillota; class Clostridia; order Eubacteriales; family Clostridiaceae; genus Crassaminicella; species Crassaminicella indica. The sequence continues at coordinate 2,343,851 of NZ_CP078093.1, forward strand.
CGGTAGAGATAGTGAAGCGAAAAGATTAGGAGTAAAGCGTGCAGATGGACAATTCGTTAGCTGTGGAAGCATTCTTGTACGTCAAAGAGGAACAAAAATCCATCCTGGTAATAACGTAGGAAAAGGTGGAGATGATACACTTTTTGCTAAGGTAGATGGAGTTGTAAAGTTCGAAAGAAAAGGAAAAAACAAAAAGCAAGTTAGTGTATATCCAAGAGAAGCAGTTGCAGCAAAATAGTTAAAAACCCATGCTATAGAGCATGGGTTTTATACTACATAAATAAATACAAATTTGTAAATAATAAAATAATTAAGAATGAATAGATCCAAAAGGGTGATACTATGTTCGTAGATAAAGCTAAAATATTTGTAAAAGGTGGAAAAGGTGGAGATGGATGTGTCTCCTTTCGTAGAGAAAAATATGTTCCTGCTGGAGGTCCAGATGGAGGAGATGGCGGAAAAGGTGGAAGCATCATCTTTGAAGTAGATGAAGGATTAAGAACGTTAATGGATTTTCGGTACAAGAAAAAGTATATTGCTGAAAATGGAGAAAATGGAAGAGGAAAAAAACAGTTTGGAAAAGATGGAAAAGATTTAATTTTGAAAGTTCCACCAGGAACTATTGTCAGAGATGAAAAAACTAATCTTATCATTGCTGATTTAACTACACATGGACAAAGGGAAATTATTGCAAAGGGTGGTAAAGGTGGAAAAGGAAATACTCATTTTACTACCTCTACACGACAGGCGCCGAATTTTGCTGAAAGTGGAAATCTCCCTGAAGAAAGATGGGTTATTTTGGAATTAAAGTTACTAGCAGATGTAGGATTGATAGGTTTTCCTAATGTTGGTAAATCTACTATATTAGCTACAGTTACTAGTGCAAAGCCTAAAATTGCAAATTATCATTTTACAACCATAAAACCAAATCTTGGAGTGGTTGAAATAGATAAAAAAAGCTTTGTATTGGCTGATATTCCGGGATTAATTGAAGGAGCTCATGAAGGTGTAGGTTTAGGACTAGAATTTTTAAGACATGTGGAGAGAACAAAGCTATTAGTGCATGTTGTTGACATTTCAGGCATGGAGGGAAGAGATCCTCTAGATGACTTTGATAAAATAAATAATGAATTAAAACAATATACAGAAAAGCTTTCAAAAAAACCTCAAGTTGTTGTGGCCAATAAGATGGATCTTATTTCGTCAGAGGAAGTGTTTAAATCTTTTGAGTCAGAAATGAATAAAAGAGGTTATGAGGTATTTCCTGTTTCAGCAGCTACTGGTAAAGGTTTAAAAGAATTGTTGCGTTATATTATTAAGAGGTTAGAAGAGATAGAAGAGGAGCCTTTAGTAGAAGAGGAAGAGACATACAAGTATTATACTGTAGAAAACAATAAGGAAGATGATATTATTGTTAGAAAAGAAAATGATTATTATATATTAGAAGGAAAACGTATTGAAAAATTATTTTATTCAACAAATTTTGAAGATATGGATTCGTTAAGATATTTTCAAAACTTCCTAATAAAGAAAGGCATTGTTGATAAATTAAAGGAATTAGGTATTGAAGATGGAGATACAGTAAAAATATTTGATTTTGAGTTTGAATTTTATCATTAGAATAGAAAGTAGGGTTTTCATGAAAAAAGTAGATACATTAACAGGTAAACAAAGAAGTTTTTTAAAGGGCTTAGCAAATGGTATGAAGCCAATTGCTCAAATTGGGAAAAGTGGCATTACAGAAAATTTTATAAAGCAAATAGATGATGCCCTTGAAGCAAGAGAATTAATAAAGGTGAATATCCTTGAAAATAGCCTTTTAGATACAAAGGAGACAGCAAATAAAGTAGCAAAAATGACAGAAGCTCATTTTATTCAAGCTATTGGGAATAAATTTGTTATTTACAGACAGTCTAAGAAAAATCCCAAAATAGAATTCCCTAGATAAAAATCGAGTATATACTCGATTTTTATCTGTTCTTATAGAATATAAAAACTTGTCATTGCCAAAATTTGATAATCATATATAATAGAGTTACGAAAGCTATATTCAATAATATTAGATGAGACATTTTGGAGGAGTATAATATGTCGACGACCAGGAACACAAATCAATCAAAGAAGGATTATAAAAGAATAGGCATTATGGGAGGGACTTTTGACCCAATACATTATGGACACTTAGTGATTGCAGAGCAAATACGATGTGAGTATAAGCTTGAAAAAGTAGTTTTTATACCTGCAGGAACACCACCACATAAGTCAAATTTATGTGTTACAGATAGTAAGCATAGATATTTTATGACTCTTTTAGCAACTATTACCAATCCATATTTTGAACTATCTAAAATTGAGATAGAGAATGAAGAGATTTCATATACTATTCATACAATTGAAAAGCTAAAAAAAATATATCGTAAAGATACAGAAATTTATTTTATTACAGGTGCAGATGCAATCTGTGAATTAGACACATGGAAAAATGTAAATAAACTTACACAGCTGTGCAAGTTTATTGCTGCTACAAGACCTGGTCTTGAAGCTTCTCAAGTGGATGCTAAAATTAGGGAATTAAAAGAAAAGTATGATGCGTTTATTGAAAAAATTGATTTACCAGCTTTAGCCATATCTTCAACAGATATAAGAAATAGGATTAGAGAAGGACAGTCTATAAAATATTTACTACCTGAGCCTGTAGAATATTATATATATAAAAACAACCTATACAAAGAGGTGTAAAAATTGCTACAAATTAATGAAATAAAGAAAATATTGAAAAGTAGATTAACAGAGAAAAGATATTTACATTCTTTAGGTGTACAAAAGACAGCTGAAAATTTGGCGAAAATATATAATGGTTCTATTACGAAAGCAAGTATAGCAGGTCTTGTTCATGACTGTGCAAAAAATCTGAGTGCGGAACAATTATTGAATTATGCTGAGCGGTTTGGTATACTAGTTGATGGTGTTACTAAATTTCAACCTGGATTACTTCATGGAGCTGTTGGTGCTGAAATTGCAAAAAGAGAATTTAATATTGAAGATGATGAAATTCTTAATGCCATTAAATTTCATACAACGGGAAAAGAAAACATGACGCTCCTTGATCAAATTATATATTTAGCAGATTATATTGAGCCAAATAGAAACTTTAATGGAGTAGAACTTTTACGGGAAGCAGCTTTACAAGATTTAAATAAAGCTACTTTAATGGCTTTTAATCATACTATAAAATATATAGTTTCTAAGGGAGAGTTATTGCATTTAAACACTATTTTTGCTAGAAATGATCTCCTATTACGAAGAGATGAATTACGTCAGGAGTGAGAATATGAAAAAATTCTTGAAAGTGTTAGTCATTGCATTTATTTGCTTTACTGTAGTTATGTGTACAGGGACTTATATTTTTATGAGTAGTATGACAGTTAAAGGACAGGGATATAGTGGAGAAAAAATAGTAAGTGAAGATGGTACGCCTGAAAAAGAAGAACGTGTAAATGTTTTAATAGTAGGTGTAGATGCAAAGGATATCGAAAGCAGTAAGCATGCTAGAACAGATACGATGATGCTTGCAACATTTGATCCAAACACAAAAAAAGTAGACATCATTTCTATTCCTAGAGATACAAGAGTTGTTATAAGAGGTCGTAGACAAAAAGAAAAAATTAATCATGCTCATGCATATGGTGGTATGGATCTAGCTATGAAGGCAGTAAAGGACTTTTTAGGTGTACCCGTTCACTATTATATTGAAGTAAATTATGCTGCTGTAGGGAAAATTGTAGACGATGTAGGTGGCGTAGAGGTTTATGTGCCACAGGATATGAAGTATTATGATCCAAAGGCTGATCCACCTCTAAAAATTAATTTAAAAAAAGGAAGACAAGTATTAGATAGTAATAAAGCAATGCAGTTTTTAAGATTTAGAAAGGGATATAAAAATCAAGATTTAGGTAGAATTAATGCCCAACATGATTTTTTAATGGCATTAGCGGATAAATTGTTATCTCCTAGAATCATTACAAAATTACCAAATCTATTGAGAACCTTTAAAGCTTATGTAGATACAAATATGCCTATTACAACGATGAGTTCTTATGCATTTAAAGCTAGGGATATAAAGATGGAAGATATTAATATGATAACAATACCTGGAGAACCAAAATTGATAAACGGATTATGGTATTATATTCCTGATATGAATGGAGTAAAAACAATTGTAGATCAAATTTTTAGGGGAAAGGATGCACAAGATCAAAATATAGATGCTCATGAGAATAAAGAGTATACGAAAGATAAAGTTACAGTAGAAGTTTTAAATGGATCAAATATAAATGGAATTGCTACAAAAACAGCTAATATGCTAAAAGAAAAGGGATATAAAGTTGTAAATATAGGTAATGTAGCAGGTATAAAATATGGACAAACTCATATCTATAATAGAAATAATAAAGATAGTGATGCAAAAAATATTGCAGAGCTATTAAATATTAAGGAAATAGAAAAGGGTATAAATACAGATACAAAAGCTGATATTACAATTATTATTGGAAATGATATGAAAAAATAAAACAGCAATTTCCTTGTAATATAAGATTTTAGGAGGTTATATATGATCGAAACATCAAAAAAAATTGCTTTTGAGATTGCAAAGAGTATAGACAATAAAAAAGGACAAGATATTGAGATATTAGATATTAGGAATATCTCAAGCTTTACAGATTATTTTGTAATAGCTCATGGAACATCAACCCGTCAGGTAAAGGCTATTGCTGATGAAATTGAAGATAAAATGAAAGAAAATGGAGTTATATTAGACCATAAAGAAGGTTATGCTAGTGGTAGATGGATTTTGTTAGATTATATAAATGTAGTAGTACATCTTTTCATTGAAGAAGAAAGAAGCTTTTATAATATAGAAAGAGTATGGAAAGATGCATTGCATGTAAATGTTGACAATCTGTAAAAAAGCCATTATAATAGTTATAAAATTCTAAGACCTATTACAAAAAATCAATATTCGTATAGAGGAGTAGTAAATAATATAGCTTTTTCAGAGAGTCGATGGATGGTGCGAATCGATAAAGTAAGTTATTGAACTTGCCTCAATTTAAATAGGTTGGTTACCTTTAGAAACCAATAAGTGGACATAATTGTCAATTAGGGTGGTACCGCGGGGAATTCCTCGTCCCTATATAGGGATAAGAATTTTCCAGGGTACTTTTTTATTTTCCAAGATTATTTTAAAAATTAAATACATAGGAGGATTTGTATATGCCAAAATATGATTTTAGTCAAATTGAAAAGAAATGGCAAGATTATTGGGAAAAAAATAAAATGTTTGAAACTGTTGAAAATGAAAAAGAAAAATATTATGTATTGGAGATGTTCCCATATCCATCAGGAAAACTTCATATGGGACATGTAAGAAACTATTCTATTGGAGATGTTATAGCGAGATTTAAGAAAATGAAAGGTTTTAATGTACTTCATCCAATGGGATGGGATTCTTTTGGACTACCTGCTGAGAATGCAGCCATAAAACATGGTATTCACCCTAATAAATGGACTTGGGAAAACATTGAAGAAATGAGAAGACAATTAAAGGAGTTAGGGATTAGTTATGATTGGAATAGAGAAGTAGCTACTTGTCATCCAGATTATTATAAATGGACACAATGGATTTTCTTGCAATTTTATAAAAAAGGACTTGTTTATAAGAAAAAATACCCTGTAAACTGGTGTCCTTCTTGTGAAACCGTATTGGCTAATGAACAGGTAGTAGGTGGACATTGTGAACGTTGTGATAGCTTAGTAGGAAAAAAAGATCTAGAACAATGGTATTTTAAAATTACAGATTATGCTGAAAAATTATTAGAAGATATAGAAAAGCTGAAAGGCTGGCCTGAAAAAGTAAAAACTATGCAGAAAAATTGGATAGGAAAAAGTGTGGGAGCAGAAGTTGAGTTCAAAATAGATGATTCGGATAAAATATTAAATGTGTTTACAACTAGACCAGATACAATTTATGGTGTTACTTATATGGTACTAGCTCCTGAACATCCATATGTAACAGAGCTTACAAAAGGTACTGAATACGAAAAAAGCGTTAAAGAGTTTGTAGAAAAGCTTCAATACCTTTCAGAAATAGAAAGAACAGCAACAAATGTAGAAAAAGAAGGTATGTTTATAGGAAAATATGCTGTAAATCCTTTAACAGGAAAGAATATCCCTATCTATATTGCAAACTATGTTTTAATGGATTATGGTACAGGAGCTATTATGGCTGTTCCTGCTCATGATGAGAGAGATTTTGAGTTTGCTAAAAAATATGATCTTGAAATTGTTCCTGTTATTAAACCAAAAGATGATAGTGTAGATGTTTACAACCTAGATAAGGCTTATACTAATGAAGGGGTTATGGTTAACTCAGGAAAATTTGATGGAATGGATAGTAAAGAAGCTTTGGTACAAATATCTGATTATCTTGAAAAAGAAGGATTAGGTAAAAAAACTATAAACTTTAGATTAAGAGATTGGTTAATCTCAAGACAAAGATATTGGGGAACACCAATACCAATTGTTAATTGTAAAGATTGTGGATCTGTTCCAGTTGATGAGAAAGATTTACCAGTGATGTTACCAACAGATGTAGTTTTTTCTGGAAAGGGTGAATCACCTTTAACGACTAGCAAGGAATTCATTCATACAAAGTGTCCAAAATGTGGTAAAGATGCTACAAGAGAAACGGATACAATGGATACATTTGTAGATTCTTCATGGTATTTTTTGAGATATACAGATCCTTCAAATAGTGAAGCTGTATTTGGATACGATAAAGCAAAATACTGGATGGATGTAGATCAATATATTGGTGGGGTAGAGCATGCGATTTTACATCTTCTTTACGCTAGATTTTTTACAAAGGTATTAAATGATTTAGGATATTCACCTGTTTCAGAGCCTTTTAAAAATCTTCTTACTCAAGGAATGGTTCTAAAAGATGGAGCTAAGATGTCAAAATCGAAAGGAAATGTTGTCAGCCCTAAAGAAATAATAGAAAAATATGGAGCAGATACAGCAAGATTATTTATTCTTTTTGCAGCACCGCCTGATAGGGATCTTGAATGGAGTGATACAGGGGTAGAAGGATGCTTTAGATTCTTAAACAGAGTATGGAGAGTAATAGATGAATTAAAAGATAGCTTAATTGATGCAAAAGAAGATAATGTTTACTCAAAAGAAGATAAGAAATTTAGATATATGATTCATATAACTATAAAAAGAGTAACAGAAGATGTTGAGGAGCGTTTTAACTTTAATACAGCTATTAGTGCTATTATGGAACTTGTAAATGAAATTTATAAATATAAAGAATTAGGAGAAAAATGTAATAAGAGTTTATTAAGAGAAGCTTTAGAGACAGTAATCATTCTTTTAGCTCCTTTTGCACCACATATAACTGAAGAATTATGGCATAGTATGGGATATGATTCAAGTGTGCATGCTCATGAATGGCCAAGCTATGATAAAGATGCAATAGTAAAAGATGAAGTTGAAATCGTAATACAGATCAATGGAAAAGTAAAAGAAAAAATAGAGGTTTCAACAGCGCTAACTAAAGAAGAATTAGAGAAAGAAGCTTTAGCAAATGATAAAATTACATCTCTGATAGAAGGAAAGCAAATCATTAAGGTAATTGTGGTACCTAAAAAATTAGTGAATATTGTTATTCGATAAGATAAGGGGGAAAGCTCTGTGGAAAAATCCATACATCCAATATTAAATGCCATAGTACCTCTTATTGAAGGCATAGCACAAACATTCGGAAAAAATTGCGAAATAGTATTGCATAATTTCTGTGATGGAAAAAGTTCTATTATTGCGATAGAGAATGGTCATGTGACAGGAAGAAGTGTAGGAAGTCCTATGACGGAAGCTGGATTGAAAGCTGTACAAAAAGGAAATGTACAGGATAATATTATTAATTATACAGCAAAGACAACTGATGGGAGAGTATTAAAATCTAGTACTATGCCTATAAAAGATGAAAGTGGAAGAGTCATTGGTCTATTATGTATTAATTTTGATATGTCTACATTGATTGTTGCACAAAACGCTATTAATGAAATTATGCAGGTTCAGGATTCTAATGAAGTGAAAAATAATCATTATGCTGCAAATAATGTAAATGATGTATTAACAAATATTGTGACGAATACAATTAATGCATTAGGTAAACCTGTAGCTTATATGAACAAGGATGAGAAAGTACATATTGTAAAAAGGTTGGATGATCAAGGAGCTTTCTTAATAAAGGGTGCAATAGATTATGTAGCAAAAGTTTTATGTGTATCAAGATATACAATCTATAATTACCTTGATGAAATCAGAGTATATGATCAATAAATATTGATGAATAAAAAATCGTGACTAGTTCAGGTCACGATTTTTTATTCTATAGATTTAAAATATTATTAATTGTTTCAAGTAAGGCTTTTATTTCATCTAAGGTAGTTTCTGCCATATGGGCGATTCTAAATGTTTGTTCTTTTAATATTCCATATCCATTAGATATTATATAGCCATGTTCTTTTAGCTTTATATTTAATTCAGCAACAGATATATTTTTTGAATTTTTAATAGTTGTTAATGTGTTTGAAGCATATTTTTCATCAGCAAATAATGAAAAATTCTCTTTTGCCCAAGCACGAACATATTTTGCCATATTTTCATGACGAATAAATCTATTTTCTAAGCCTTCTTCTAAAATTTTATCTAACTGGTAATCAAGAGCAAACATATGAGATAAGGACGGCGTTGAAGGATATTGATGGTCTTTCTTTTTTATATATTCATACATTTTAAGCAAATCAAAATAATATCCTCTATTTTTTACTTTTTTAGCAGCCTCTATGGCTTTTTCAGAAATAGAACATATAGCCATTCCAGGAGGTAGCCCTAAACATTTTTGGGTAGAAGCAATACATATATCAACATTTAAGCGATCTACTTCAATTTTTGTTCCTCCTAAAGAACTAACTGTATCTAAACAAAAAATAACTTCAGGATATTTTTTTACTACTTCTGCAATTTCTTCTATTGGATTCATCACACCAGTGGATGTTTCGTTATGAGTAATTGTGATTAAATCATATTTTCCAGTAGATAAAGTTCTGTCTACCATTTCAGGTGTAGTAGGGCTACCCCATTCAGATGAAAATTTATCTGCAGGTACACCATTATATAAAGCCATATCAAACCATCGATCACCAAAAGCTCCTATCGAAAATACAGCTGCTCGTTTTTTAGTACAAGAACGGACTGCACCTTCCATAAGTCCACTACCAGAAGAGGTAGATAGCATGATTTGATTTTTTGTATACATTACCTTCATCATTTTTTGAGAAATACTTCTTTGTAGGTCAGAAGCTTCTTTTGTACGATGACCAATCATAGAGGTGGACATTTTTTTGAGAACGTCTTCTGAAACATCAACAGGACCAGGAATAAATAATTTCTTTTTCATGATATAACTCCTCCTCTTGTATATATGCTACTAGTTCTATTTATTATATATTTTTTCCAATTACAAATCAAATTTTTTATATTTAAGAATCTAATATAAATTTTTGTTCAAAATTTTTTCACAGAAAATTTGACAAACTTTTCACAGAAAATTCTTTAAAATGTATGTAGACAGTTAGTATGACAAAAACATATAATAAGGGAGTAAATACTTTGTTTAAAAATTATAAGTATATAACAACATGTGAAAAATAGGATTAAATATGATTACAAAGGAGGAAAAGTATGAAAAATTATAGCGCCTTTGATGTGATAGGCCCTAGAATGATAGGACCATCTAGTTCTCATACAGCAGGAGCAGCTAGACTAGGAAAAGTTGCAAGAAGAATATGTGGAGAAGAAGTTAAGAAGGTTATTTTTACATTACATGGTTCATTTGCAAAAACATATCGGGGGCATGGAACGGATAAGGCATTAGTTGCTGGAATTTTAGGAATGGAACCAGAGGATAAACATTTAAGAAAATCAATGGAAATTGCTAAAAAGAAAGGCTTGGATTATCAGTTCGTAGAAGAAGATCTAGGAGATGTACACCCTAATACAGTAAAAATTAGTATGATAGATAAGAAAGGAAATCAATCAGAAATTGTAGGATCATCTATTGGCGGAGGAAATATAAAGATTATAAAGATCAATGGCTTAGATGTTGAATTTACAGGGGAGTATTCAACTTTAATTGTTAGACAGATTGATGTTCCAGGTGTTATTGCAAAGGTTACAAAAATAGTAAGTCAGGTTGAAATTAATATTGCATTTATGAGGGTTTTTAGACAAAATAAGGGAAAAGATGCATTTATGATAATAGAGACGGATGATCCCATTCCAAAAGGAATTATTGAAAAGATAAGATCGATTGGAGAAGAAATTATACATGTATATATAGTAGATGTTTTGTAAAAAGAGGAGGGTGCAAATGAGTAAAAATTTTATCAGTGGAGTAGATTTGTTAGAAAAATGCAGAATTTATCGAAAAAAGATATGGGAAATAATGTTGGAAAGGGAAATAGAGAATACAGGAAAAAGCAAGGCTGAGATTTTTAATGATATGAAAAAAAATTTAATCGTTATGAAAGCTGCAGTGAAAGATGGTTTATATGAAGATATAAAATCTGTTAGTGGATTAGTAGGAGGAGATGCAAAAAGACTTAGAAAAAGATATGAAAAGGAAAGAACTGTATCAGGAAAGAGAATGAACAAAGCTGTAGCAAGTGCGATGGCTGTACTGGAAGTAAATGCATCGATGGGTCAGATTGTAGCAGCACCGACAGCTGGATCTAGTGGGATCATTCCTGGAGCTTTAATAACTGTAGGTGAAGATTTTAACTTTAATGATGATGATTTGGTTAAAGCTTTATTCACAGCGGCAGCAATTGGGTATATTATTACAAGAAATGCAACGGTTTCAGGGGCAGAAGGCGGTTGTCAAGCAGAAACAGGTGCAGCAGCAGCAATGGCAGCAAGTGCTATAGTTGAATTGTTAGGAGGAAGCCCAGAACAAGCTTTACATGCAGCGTCTATGACTATAAAGAATATATTAGGATTGGTATGTGATCCTATAGCTGGTCTTGTGGAATCGCCATGTGTAAAAAGAAATGCTATAGGAACTGCAAATGCATTTATATCGGCAGATATGGCTTTAGCAGGAATAAAAAGCATTATCCCTTTTGACGAGGTTGTAGAAGCTATGTATAAGGTTGGAAGAAGTTTACCTTGTGAATTACGAGAAACTGCTCAAGGAGGGTTAGCAAAAACACCGACAGGAATAAAAATTGAAGAAGAAATTTTTAATAAAAAACAATGATGCTACCACATCATTGTTTTTTAAAACTATTTATCATATTTATGTTTTTTTAATGACATATAGTCGGAAGAATATTTTTTTAGCTTATTTTTTCTAAGAAGACGTTTCTTTCTTTTTTGTAATCGAATCATTGTTACAATAGTTCTCCATACGAGGAAAAGTAGTACAAATGTAAGGATAAAATAAAAAATAGTTTTTTTCCATGAATCAAAGTAAAAAATAGAAGTCAATCCTTCTCTTGGAGCTATTGCTTTTGCTGCAACTAGATTTACCTCACCTAATTTTTTTGGACCGAAAGTGAAGGCTACTTTTCCTAAAACTTGTCCTTTTTTGATAGGTGCTTTTACGTCTTTATTGAATGTTATACTTTTGTTTATAGTAGGTAAATTTTGATCTTTTGGAATGGCTTTATATAGTTTATTTTGAGTAATTAAATCTAATTGTTGTACTACTCCATTTCTAATAGAGATAGATTTTATTCTTTCTTTTTCATTTATTAATTTTACAAATTTAAAATTTTCAAAGCCATAATCTATAAGTGTTCTTGAATCTACCCAAAGGTTTTTTCCTTCAGCTTTTAGTACAACACTAATGATCCTGTGTCCATCTTTTTTAGCCAATGCAACTAAGCATTGTTTAGCTACACTTGTGTAGCCAGTTTTTATCCCTTCTACAATATCATATTTTATAGGAATCCATTTTCCTTTGTATAATATTTTACTGCTAGACCATAAAAATTTATTTTTGTTTTTAAAGTAACGAGTTTCAACTTGTTTGTTAGTAGGAGGAATTTTATATCGAATGGTTTTAACTATTTCTCGAAATTTTGGTATTGTCATAGCATATTTTGCAATCATTGCTAAATCATATGCTGTAGTAAGGTGCTGGTCATCTGATAATCCATTAGGATTAACAAAATGAGTGTTTTTTGCTCCTAATTCTTTTGCTTTTTTATTCATGAGCTTAGCAAATTCTTCAACACTTCCAGATACATGCTTTGCTAGAGCAACAGCAGCATCATTTGCTGAGTCAATTAAAAGAGCATAAAGAAGCTGTTCAACAGTAAATTCTTCGCCTTCCATCACATATATTCTAGTGCCTTCAGTAAAGGGAGTATCTTTATCTATAATAATTTTATCTTTTAAGTTTGCATTTTCTAATGTTAGAATTGCTGTCATAATTTTTGTTGTACTGGCAGGATACATTTGTGTATGAGCATTTTTCTCATATAATATATCACCAGTATCAGCATCGATTAAAATAGCACTTGGAGCTGTAATATTTGGAGGTGATGAAATGGCAAAGGTTGTTGTAGTATTTATTATTGTAAAAAGGATAGTAAAAAATAAAATCAATTTTTTCATAAGTCACCTCTAAAAATGTTTAGTATTGAGTAAAATTACTTTATTAGTATAACAGAAAAATAAAAAAAATTTAAGGAAAATAAAAAGAGAAAAATTATTAGTAATTATGAATAATATTTAATGACAATGACAATGACAAATATAGCAATAAGCATAAATAAATTGTGTGGTGATAAAATGCTTAAGCTAACAAAACGTGAAATGGTTATTTTGGGAATATTTATTTTCATGAGTATATTATTTGCATCAGATAAGTTATATATCAATAAATCAGAAGATATTGTTGTTGAACATAAAAGTAATAAAATGGAAGAAACAGAAGGAAATAAGGAAAATGAGAATGAAAAAGAAGAAAAATTGATTATGGTAGATATATGCGGAGAGGTCAAACGTTCTGGAATTGTAAAGTTAAAAGAAGGAGCTAGGCTAGTAGAAGCAGTTAATATAGCTGGAGGACTTTTAGATACAGCAGATAGAAAACAAGTAAATATGGCAAAGGTATTATTAGATGGAGAACAAATAGTGATTCCAAAGATTGGTCAAGACCAATGGAATGATGAGAATCCAAAAACTTATAAAATTCATAAAAATTCAAATCAAGTTAACATAAATACAGCATCAGAAAGTGAATTACAATCTTTAAATGGAGTTGGAAAAGTCCTAGCAGAAAGAATTATTGAGTATAGAGAGAAAAAAGGTAGATTTAAACATATTTCTGACATTAAGAAAGTGCCAGGTGTAGGAGATAAAAAATATGAAATGCTTAAGGAACAAATACGAGTAAATTGATACTTTATAAAAAATATGGTAGAATCTATCCTAAGATATGAAATAATAGAGGTGATAATGAATGGCTGTGAATAAACGATTGACTGAAATGAGTAGGGCCTCTGGATGAGCAGCAAAAATTGGTCCTGAGACCTTGGCACAAGTTTTGTGTCATTTACCAAAAACACATGATGAAAATTTATTAGTAGGTTTAGAAACTTCTGATGATGCAGCAGTATATAAATTAAATGATGATACAGCTATTATACAGACTTTGGATTTTTTTACGCCAGTAGTAGATGATCCTTATATGTTTGGACAGATTGCAGCTGCTAATTCATTAAGTGATGTATATGCTATGGGTGGAGAGCCGATTCTTGCAATGAATATAGTATGTTTTCCTACTTGTTTACCTATAAACACGTTAACTGAGATTTTAAAAGGAGGAGCAGATAAGGTCAAAGAAGCTGGTGCGTTATTAGTAGGGGGACATAGCGTAGATGATAATGAACCTAAATATGGATTGTCAGTTACTGGGATTGTATCTCCTGATAGTGTGATGAGCAATAATTTATCTAAGCCTGGAGATCTATTGGTTTTAACAAAGCCTTTGGGAACTGGAATTTTAAATACAGCAATAAAAGCAGGAATGCTTAAAGATGACTTAATAGAAAAGGTTATGAATGTTATGGCTAGTTTAAATAATTTTGCAGCTAAAGGGATGAAAAAGATTGGAGTAAATGCTTGCACAGATATTACAGGATTTGGTTTTTTGGGACATGCATATGAAATGGCAAAAGCTAGTAATGTTACATTAGTAATAAATTCTAAGGATATACCTATTATTGAGGGTGCTATAGAAAACGCAAGTATGGGTCTTGTTCCTGGAGGTACATATAGTAATGAAGCATATTTAAAGGGACAATTATATTTTGAAAAAGAAGTTCCAACCTTTATGCGTGATATTTTGTATGATCCTCAAACATCAGGCGGATTATTTATATCTGTAGCAAAAGAAAAAGTAAAAGAGTTGCTTGATTTTTATGAAGAAGCTTTACCTACAGATTTTGCTGTAGTAGGAGAAGTGGTTGAAAAGGAAGATTTTTATATAAAGGTAAGATAAAGCACCAAAACGGTGCTTTATCTTTTTAATTTGAGCTTTTTTTGTTTTTCTTCATATTCTTTTGTCATCTTAAAGATAATAGGACTAAGTGCAAGCAATGCAATCAAGTTTGGAATTGCCATAAGCCCATTAAATGCATCAGATAAGCTCCATACAATGTCTAGCTTTGCAGTAGCACCAACAAAACATAATAAAGCCCAAACCCATTTGTAAATATTAACAGCTTTTACGCCAGCAATAAATTCTAAGCATTTAGAGCCATAATAATACCAGCCGAGTATTGTTGAGAATGCGAAGAAGACTAATCCAAAGGATACAATAAATGCACCAAAGCTTGGAAGGGCTTCGCTAAATGCGGTAGTAGTTAACGCTGCACCAGTAAGACCATCTTTAACATTCATAAGACCGTCATTTCCTATAGTTACAAGACCAGATACTAAAATAACTAAAGCTGTCATTGTACATATTACTAATGTATCCAAGAATGAACCAAGAGAACCTATGATTCCTTGTTTTACAGGATCATTATTTTTAGAAGCAGCATGAGCAATAGGTGCACTACCAAGACCTGCTTCATTAGAGAATACACCACGAGCAACGCCCATACGGACAACAGTTCCAATAAATCCTCCACCAACAGCATTTGCATTAAATGCATTTGAAAAAATCATACCAAAAGCTTTGGGAATCATAGATGCATTATTAAATAGAATGATTAAAGAACCAAGTACATAAATAATGGCCATAGCAGGAACAATTTTATCTGTAACTTTTGCGATACTCTTAATACCACCAACAACTACTAATCCTGTAGCAACAGCAATAATTATGCCAGAAGCTACATGAGGAACATTTATAGAAGTATTTAATGATTCTGCAACTGAGTTAGCTTGAACCATATTTCCAATACCGAATGAGGCGATAAAACCAAAGAAGGCAAATGACCACCCTAACCATCTCCAGTTTCCACCATATTTTTCCTCCATACCTCTACTTGCATAATACATAGGTCCACCAGATTTTTCTCCGTTTTCATTTGTGATTCTATATTTGATAGCAAGTAAGGCTTCACCAAATTTTGTTGCTCCACCAACAGCAGCTGTTATCCACATCCAGAAAACGGAACCAGGCCCCCCTATAGAAATAGCAGTTGCAACACCAGCAATATTACCTGTCCCAATAGTTGCAGCAAGAGAAGTCATAAGTGCTTGGAAAGGTGTGATATCTCCATCAGTAGTTTCTGTTTTTGAGAAAAGCAATTTAAAAGCATATCCAAGTTTTCTGAATTGAACTATCCTTGTACCTAATGTAAGAATTAGACCAGTTCCTACTAAGAAAACAATCATAATAGGTCCCCAAGCAAAATTACCGATTGCACCTATTAAATTAGAAATACTACTCATAAAAGACCTCCTTTTTGTAAGTAATAAATTTCAAAGATACATTTTAAATATTACCTATAAGACACCTCCTTATTCAAAAATTTTATTTGTGTATTGATGTAAAGTCCAAAATTAAATATAAAAATAATCAATAGTGTTTATAATTATTATAAAATAAAATTATTAGTTATTCAATATATTTTCAGAAAATTTGAAAATTTGAAACAAGTATGGGATATTAGTCTGAAATTTTAAGAATAATATTTTCGCATAATATGTTATAATTTTAGATAATAATGTTGGTTGTGGAAATATTTTAAATTGGGGTGATGATCGTGTCAAAAAAAAAGAATATTTTTTCTTTAATTCCTAAAGTAGATGATTTATTAAAAGAAGAAAAAATTAAAAATCTATTAAAAAAAGCTCCTAGAATTATAGTTGTAGAATGTATTAGAGAGCATATTGATCATATACGAAACAAGATTATAAAATTAGATGATCAGGAAGCTGAAGCTTTTAAAATTGATGATATAAAATTAATAAATGATATTATTCAAAGTGTAGAACTAAAAAATACAATGAATTTGAGAAAGGTTATAAATGCTACAGGGGTGGTGTTGCATACAAATTTAGGACGTGCTATCCTTAGTGAATCAATAAAGGAAGATGTATGGAATGTGGCAAGTAACTATTCTACATTAGAGTTTGATATAGATTCTGGCAAAAGAGGAACAAGATATAGTCATGTTGAAGAAATCATAACAAAGCTTACAGGAGCAGAAGCTGCTATGGTTGTGAATAATAATGCAGCAGCTGTACTACTTGTTCTTGATACATTAGCTAAGAATAAAGAAGTGATAGTTTCAAGAGGGCAATTAGTAGAAATTGGAGGATCTTTTCGCATACCAGATGTAATGCAACAAAGTGGTGCAAAGCTTGTTGAAGTAGGAACAACTAATAAAACCCATATTTCTGATTATGAAAATGCTATATGTGAAGAAACTGGTGCGTTGCTTAAAGTACATACGAGTAACTATAGGATATTAGGCTTTACTAAGGAGGTTCCATTAAAAGATATAGTTGATTTAGGAAAAAAATATAATATACCGGTAGTTGAAGATATAGGCAGTGGTACCTTTATAGATTTTTCAAAATATGGTCTTTATAAAGAACCTACAGTTCAAGAAAGTGTTTTGGGAGGAGCGGATATTGTTACTTTTAGTGGAGATAAATTATTAGGTGGACCGCAAGCAGGAATTATTGTTGGAAAAGAAAAATATATTAAGGCAATGAAAAAGAATCCTTATACAAGAGCCTTTAGAGTAGATAAATTAACATTAGCAGTTTTAGAGGCAACATTAAGATTGTATTTAAATGAAATAGATGCTGTAAGAAAGATTCCAACACTTCGTATGTTAACCATGAGCTTTGAGGAAATTATGGAAAAGGCAGATGCTTTGTATAAATTATTGAAAGCTTGTATAAAAAATTGTACATTTGAAAAAATAAATGGCGTATCTCAGGTTGGTGGAGGTTCTATGCCATTAGAGGAAATGGGAACGATTTTAATTAGTATAAAGCCAAAGTCTTTATCTATTAATAAGTTTGAGCAAATGCTAAGAAATTATAAGACACCTATTATTGCAAGAATTAGTGAAGATAAGGTATTATTAGATGTGCGTACTATAAAGAGAAATGAATTTAAAATCATTGCAGATGGGTTAAGTCATATATTAATGGGGCAAAGAGGTGAATAACTTGAAGCATATTATTATTGGCACTGCTGGACATATAGATCATGGAAAAACTACGCTGATTAAAGCTTTAACAGGTGTAGATGCAGATAGATTAAAAGAAGAGAAAAAAAGAGGCATTACAATAGAATTAGGATTTGCTCATTTTGATCTTCCAAGTGGAAAAAGAGCTGGAATTATAGATGTACCAGGACATGAGAAATTTATTAAGAATATGCTTGCAGGTGTCGGTGGAATAGATATTGTTTTATTAGTCATCGCTGCTGATGAAGGCTTTATGCCACAAACTCAAGAACATTTAGATATTTTATCTATTTTAGAAGTAAAAAGGGGCATTATTGTATTAACCAAAACAGATTTAGTAGAAAAAGATTGGCTAGAGCTTGTTAAAGATGAAATAAAAGAGAAAGTAAAAGGAACTTTTCTAGAAAAAGCATCTATTGTTTCTGTATCAGCTGTAAATGGATATGGACTTGATACGTTAGTAGAATTAATTGACAATATGACAGAAGAAACAGAAGCAAAGGATTTGTTGATTCCATTTAGAATACCAGTAGATAGAGTTTTTTCTATTGCTGGATTTGGAACAGTCATTACAGGTACGCAAATTGAAGGAACTATTGAAGAAGGCGATGCTTTAATGATTTATCCACAGCAAATTCAAACAAAGGTTAGGCATTTGCAGGTACATGGGGAAACTGTAAAGACTTCCTATGCTGGACAGAGAGTTGCAATCAATTTAGCCAATGTAAAAAAAGAAGAAATAAGCAGAGGAAATGTATTGGCTAAAATAGATTCAATGCAGCCAAGCATGATGCTAGATGTGAAGATAAGTTTATTAAAAAATACCCAAAGAGTAATTAAAAATAGAAGTAGATTAAGATTATATCATGGGACTAGTGAAATTCTTTGCAGAATTGTATTGTTAGACCGAGAAGAATTAAAATGTGGAGAAAGTTGTTATGCACAATTAAGGCTGGAAGATGAAATTGCTGCAAAAAGAGGAGATCACATAGTTATAAGATTTTATTCTCCTATGGAAACAATAGGAGGAGGTATAATATTAGATCCTCATCCTGTAAAACACAAAAGATTTAAAGAAGATGTATTAAAGCAATTAAGAATTAAAGAAGAAGGAAATTCAGAACAAATTGTTGAAGAAGCTATAAAGCGATTTAGTAATCAATTTGAAAATATTAATTTTTATGCTGTTAAAACAGGAATGAGTGTAGAAATCATTAAAAAGATAATAGATAGTTTAATGCAAAATAATAAGGTTATAAAGCTTTTTGGTGATGTTATTATTCATAAATCTTATTTAAAAGAGATTGAAGAAAAAATGAAAAATATTTTAGATGAATATCATAAAAATAATCCTTTGACCTTTGGTATAAGCAAAGAAGAATTTAGAAATAAAGTAATTTCGCAGGTAAAGGGAAGATTATATGATGAAATTCTTAGTTATTTTGTTAAAAATAAAATTTTAAAGCAGTTCAATAATTTTATTGCACTTTATGATTTCCATATTATATATACAAAAGAACAAGAAAAAATAAAAAATGAAATAGAAAAAACCTATCTAACTAGTGGCTTTAATCCTCCATCTCTAAAAGAAGTATTAAAAACAGAAAAAGATGAAAAAGTATATGGTCAAGTTTTTTATGCACTTGTGGATATGAATTGTCTTGTAAAGATCAATGAAGATATATTTATGCATATTAAGAACTATGAAAAAGCTATAAAAATGATGAAAGATTATATTAAGGATCAAGGTTCAATAACGCTATCAGAATTTAGAGATTTATTAGGTACTTCAAGGAAATATGCATTACCCCTATTAGAGCATTTTGATCAAATGAAGATTACTAAGAGAGTTGGAGAAAAAAGAATTTTATTGTAGCTACCAGCTGTAGGTAGCTTTTTTCTTGTAGGGTACATATTCACTATAAGGAAAAGGAAATTATATGAATATAAGTAAATTAGAAGAGGTGATGTGATGACATATAAAATACTTATTGTAGATGATGAACCTGTCCTTTTAAAAGGGTTAAAATATAGTTTAGAACAAGAGTCATATAAGATAGATACTGCAATAGATGGTTATGAAGCATTAAACAAAGCTCGTATGAATGAATATGATTTAATTGTTTTAGACCTAATGCTGCCTAAGATAGATGGTTTAGAGGTATGTAAAAAAATTAGAGAAACGTCTATTGTACCAATAATAATTCTAACTGCTAGAGGAGATGATTCGAGCAAAATTTTAGGATTAGAATATGGAGCAGATGATTATTTAACGAAACCCTTTAATATTTTAGAGCTCAAAGCTAGGATTAAAGCTGTTTTAAGAAGAGTAAATTTAAAAGAGTCTATTTCTTCTAAAAATACAATAGAAATTGATGATTTTTGTATAAATACATTAAGAAGAAAAGTAAGCATAAAAGGTAAAGAGATTAATTTAACTGCAAAAGAATTTGAATTATTATTATTGTTAGCACTTAATCCAAACAAAATATATAGTAGGGAAGAATTGTTAGAAATTATTTGGGGATATGAATATTTTGGTGATTTGCGAACGGTTGATGTACACATAAGAAGATTAAGAGAAAAAATCGAGAAAAACTCCAGTCAACCAGAATATATAAGAACGAAGTGGGGAGTTGGTTATTATTTTAGGTCTAAGAACAAAGTTTGTTAGTATTAGGTGGAAACTTGTTTCCACCTATTTATTACTTATTATATTAACATTACTTTTGATATATATATTTATTGGAAAATCTATTCAAATGAATTATATTAATGAAAAAAAAGTGAATCTTCTTTCTCAAGGAAATATAATTGCTGATAGAATAGTTAGCTATAATAGTAATGAAATTGATAATCTGTTAAAAAAATACAGCAAAGAAATAAAATCAAGAATTATGCTTTTAGATGAAAAAGGAATAGTAATCAATGATTCTTATGATGTTTTAAATGGGACAAAGTTAGAACATTGGGAAGTTGTAGAAGCTTTGAAGGGGAAAAGTGTTGCAAGAGAGCATGAATTAGAAGGATATGGGAGAGTTATGTATGTTACCGTTCCAATTATTTTGAATAATAAAGTATATGGTTCGGTTTTTATTTCTTTTTCTTTAGAAGAAGTATATAATAATGTAAATAAAATTATGAGAAATTATTTTTTATTAGCTATGTTATGTATTGTAATTACTGGTTTTATTAGTTTTATATTTGCGCATGTTATTTCAACTCCTATAGAAAAATTAACAGAAGGAATCAAAAAAATGTATCAAGGAAATCTTGAGCAGAAAGTAGAAGTGATAGGAAATGATGAACTGACAAATTTAGCTCATGCATTTAATATGATGAGTACAAAATTATTTCAAGTAGATCAGCAGAGAAAGGAATTTGTTGCGAATGTTTCACATGAGCTTAGAACGCCTTTGAGTGCTATAAAATTATTATCAGAGTCTCTCATGTATGAAGAAAAAACAGCTGTTGAAACCTATAGAGAATTTTTAAAGGATATTGTTTTAGAGGTAAATAGATTAGATAAAATTATAGAGAGTTTATTAGCTTTAGTAGATATTGACAAGGGGAAATTAGAATTAAATTATGAAATTACATATGTTAATTATCTATTAGAAAAATTAATTCACTCCTTAAAGCCTATAGCAGAACAAAAGAAAATTAGTATAGATTTTATTTGTTCTGAAAAGATTCAAATAGAGCTAGATCGAATTAAAATACAACAAGCACTAACAAATATTATACATAATGCTATAAAATATACGCCTGAGGGTGGAAAAGTTGATATTTTATTATATTCTGAAAACGATTCAGTAACCATAAAAGTCAAGGACAATGGTATTGGTATACCTAAGGAAAGTTTACCACATATATTTGAAAGATTTTATAGGGTGGATAAAGCACGGGCTAGGAGTACAGGAGGTACAGGACTAGGATTGTCCATATCAAAGCAGATCATTGAACTTCATCAAGGAGAGATAGAGGTAACAAGTGAGGTAGATAGGGGAACTGTGTTTTATGTGCGATTGCCTAAAAACATAAGTATCAGATCATAGGATACAGGAGGTATTTATTTTGAGAATATTTTATAAGGTTTTAATTATTTTTTTTATAATGATTACATTAGGATATGCTTTTTTAAATATGTCTTATGAGAATCATTTTAATAAAAATCAAATACCTATACCACCAGTTCTTGATAAAAAAAGATATGTGCTAAAATTATATTTTGGAAATGTTCAAAATGATGGATTGATAGCAGAAAAGAGAGTTATTATTTCTTCAGAGCAAATAGAGGAAGAATTGATCCTTGAGGAATTAATAAAAGGACCTAGGAACAAAATGTTAAATGCACTTATCCCTAAAAAGACAAAGATTATTTCAGTAAATACAGTAGCAGGGACATGCTATATAAATTTTTCAAAGGAAATACTTGATGATACTTGGGAGAAAATAAATAATGAAATGATGATTTGGTCTATTGTAAATTCAATTACAGAGCTTGACTATATTCATGCTGTACAGATATTAGTAGAAGGGAACAAAGAAGTTTTTGAACCAATCTATTCGGTAAACAATTTTTTTGTTAGAAATGAAAAATTTATAGAAAAAGCAGAGAATATCCCGATTAATATTTTTAACCAATTTTTAAATTGTTTAATTAATGAAAATTATCAAAAAGGTTATGAAATGTTAGATGCAAAGAGTAAAGAAAAATATGATTTTGTTAAATTTAAGCTAATGATAGGCAGTTATGCGAAAGAGATGAAAAATTATGAGATGAATATGTATCAAACACAGAAATACGAAGGAAACGTAGTATTAGTTATTAATTTTAGAAAAAGAGGAGGAAATATATCTAATTTAAAAGAGGAAATGATTGAAAAATGGAAGCTTGTATATGAAGATGGGACATGGAAGATAGTATTAAACTAAATAAGTTTTTATTATTGATTGAAAAAACGATAATGTTATTCTTGCACCAAAATAATAAGTATGCTATAATACAAAATGTGTATTGAAAAGGAAAACTCTATGCTTGGGAGTAGATGGGTGCTGGTGTGCCCTCTGGTCTTCAAAACCAGTTTGAGGCGTTAGGAGCGTCTCAGGTGGGTTCGATTCCCACATATTCCCGCCAATCAAAGTAATGTCAATGGTTTCAACAAATTATGTTGAAATCATTTTTGTTTTTAATTTTTTCAAGAAACAGTGTATTCAATGCAACTTTGTGTGGAGTTTTTTGTAAAATAAAATAATCATTTAAGTCACAATTTTCATTCGATTTTGTGCCTTGAGCGAAGCGAAAGGAATGGATTATGATAATGAAAAAATTTCTAAATCTAGTAATGTTCGTGTGTATGGTTTTGGTAATAGGGAGTACAAATATATCTTATTCAAATGAAGTAAATCCTGTAGGGTACGGAAACCATTTGAATAAAAATAATATAGTTAAAAATGGAGAATGGATATATTACATAGAATATGAAAATGATGATAGATTGTATAAAATGAATATATATGAGAATAAACCTATTAAAGTAACTGATTTTGCAATTAAAAATCTTAATATGATCGGGCATAATTTGTATTTTATTAGTATGCTAGAGAATAGAGGAATATATAAGTTAGATGTTAAAAGTATGCAAATGAAAAAAATAGTTGAAGGAAATGTAGACTACTTAACTGTGACAGATGATAATATGTATTATTATAAAGAAACTCATACAGGGAAGTTATGCTCTAATACACTAGATGGTTCAAATGAAAAAGTGCTTATAGAAGAAGACGTCATAGAGCCTATTATAAAAGGTTCATATGTATATTATATTAGTCCAGAAAATGAAGGTTGTATCTATAAAATGAACTTAAAAACGTTAAAAAGCAAAAAAATAAGTGAGAAGTACACTAGATGTATGAATATCAATGATTCATATATATACTACTCAAATTTTAAAGGTATGTATAGAATGGACTTAGATGGTAATCATTTAGTAAAATTAAGTGATGATCAACATATCAAGAATATTTTAGTAGGAGAAACTGGAGTATATTGTTTTAAGGATAATTATATTATGTGGATTCGCAATGATGGTGAAGTGATAAATAGATACGATATAGATCAGTATTTTATGTCATTGGGAATAATAGATAACAAAATAAATATTCTAAGACATAATTCACAAGAATATTCTCAAGTATACCATTTAGACACTAGAATTGTAGAAGATCTTGATATAGAATATAAAAAAATTGAAGCAATAAACTATCCTTATGTGGTTTATTGTAATGATAAATATGAATTGATGATATATAATATTGAAAGCAGAGAAAAAATATATATTACTGATGAATATGAACAAGCTTGGATAAGGGACAATGATTTATTTTATATAGGAAATAGAGATAGAATTTGTAAAAGCTCTTTAGATGGGGAAAATATAACTATTCTTACTAATCAAGATGAAGCATATACAGGTAAAATATTTGAAGATGGGATTTATTATATACAGTATAAGGATGAAGGATATAAATATTTAAAGTATATAGATTTTAGTGGAAAAGATAAAAAAGTTATTTTGGATGAGATGGAGTATGGATTTTCAGATAATCTTTTTTTAGTAAAGGATGATTATATATATTACTATAAAGATAAAGAAATATATAGAATAAAAAAAGATGGAACGGAAAAAACATTGATTACAAAAACCAAGAAGAATGTTTATGAAATGTTTATTTCTGATGATAAATTAGTTTATAGAGATGGGCATGATATGTATGGTATTAATTTACGCGATTTATCCGTAAAGCCATTCATTTATGGATTACAAAAGATCCTAGAAGTAGATGGAGAATATGCCTACTTTATAAAAGATAATTTGTACGACAATATAGATACTTTATGTAGATATCATTTGAGATATTTTACAATTGATGTATTGGCTGAGGCCAAAGAAATAAAAGTTGCGAAGGGATATAATGATAAAGTAGTTTACCAAGCTGGAAATGAAATTTATGAACTAGATTTAAAAACAAAAGAAAATAAACTTATAATTAAAAATGTTAGTAATAAGCCATATATTGATGAAAATAAAATTTATGTAAAGATATATAATGATAAAGTTCATTTATTAGAGTTAAATTTTATAGATAAATAGACAAATTATTTCTATAGGTAAACAACATCAACATAAAAAAATGAAGTTTTGTTTTTTCAAAAGTTATCTGGAATGAACTGTTCTTTATATTTCATTTTGATGTTGTTTGCCTATAAGCAAACAACAAATAAGTCAATTTATAGATATATTTATCTTCTGTTCACTTATTAATAAAATATTTTGCAAAAATGTATAACTTGATAAAATTTGGAAATAATCTCTTCTAGATAGGCTAGGAGGGATTTTTGTGTGGAGACGAAGACGCCGAAGAAAAGGAAAAATATTTGTTGGGTGTTTAGTATTACTGATGATTGGGTTTGCATATGGGTATGTTACAAATGATTCAAAGATGCCCAAGCATATAAAAAATAATAATGAGAATGCATTAAATATAGGAGAGATTGCAGTAAAGATACCAAAGCATCATGAAGAACAAAAGGAAAATGTAAAAAAACAAGATCCAATAAATGAACACAGTCTAATTGTTTCTGAAGAAAATATAGTAACAGATAATACGCAAATAGTGTTTAATACTTATTATAAGAAAACTCGAGACATGATAAAAAAGAAGAGGCGCATTCCAAGAGAATTAATAGGCAAGAACTTAGATGAGTTAAGAGATTACTTAAATAAAAACTATGCTGAGTGGGATATAAGGGAATGCAATAAAGATAAAATAGAATTGTATCAGGTGACAGATGAGATCCCACCAAATTTTTATATAGCTAAGGAGTATAACGGATATATAGCAATCTTTCAAGTTGATGAAAAGGGAGAATATATCCTTAAAGAGACAACGGAAATACCTATTTCTTCATTAAGTAATATGGATGCACAATATGTTAAAAATGGAATTGTTAAAAAGAATAGAGAAGAAATTGATCAAATATTAGAAGATTATAGTAGTTAAAATGTACTCAATTGAGTACATTTTTGTTTTTATATGTTAAAATAGTAAAGAATGTATGTTGTTTATAAAAGATAAATCATAGTGGAGGATATAAGAAATGTATGAATATATAAAAGGTATTTTAGAATTTGTAGGTGATGATTATGTAGTGATTAATAATGGAGATATTGGATATAAGATATATACTTCTAATGCTTCAATTGTTAATTTTAAAAATGCTCTTGAAAAAGTTACAGTATATACTCGGTTGGTTGTTAGAGATGATGATATGAGTATTTTTGGATTTGCTACAAGAGAAGAGTTGAAAATGTTTCAATTACTAACGACAGTAACAGGAATCGGACCCAAACTAGCATTAGGGATTTTATCTTCTATTTCAATAGGGAATCTAGTTGGAATAATTATTTCAGAAGATATAAATAGTCTTACAAAAGCCCAAGGGGTAGGAAAAAAGACTGCTAAGAGAATTATTTTAGAATTAAAAGACAAGGTTGATCATAAGCTTGCAATGCTCGAACCAACACTAATTCCAAAGGTTCAAATATTAGAAGATGATCATGAGGAAGCAGTAAGTGCATTGATTGCTTTGGGATATTCGAGAGGGGAAGCAAAAGAAGCTGTTGGGAAAGTGAAAAATTCTTGTAAAGGGATTGAGGAAATCATCAAAAATGCATTGAAATTTCTTTCAAATAAATAAGAAAGAGGGATATGAATGAGTTATGATATAGATGCAAATAGGATTGTGACTACTTCTTTTAGAAGTGAAGATATGGAAGTAGAAAATAGTCTAAGACCTAAAAAATTAGAAGATTATATTGGGCAATATAAAGCTAAAGAAAAATTGAAAATATTTATTGATGCTGCAAAGATAAGAAATGAGCCATTAGATCATGTATTGCTCTATGGGCCACCAGGACTTGGAAAAACTACTTTATCTAATATTATTGCCAATGAGTTAGGTGTAAATATTCGAATTACTTCAGGACCTGCTATTGAAAGACAAGGAGATTTGGCAGCAATACTTACTAATCTTGGAGAAAATGATGTTTTGTTTATTGATGAAATACATAGATTAAATAGAAGCATAGAAGAAATATTATATCCTGCTATGGAGGATTATGCTTTAGATATTGTTATAGGAAAAGGGCCTAGTGCTAAATCTATTCGGCTGGATTTGGCGAAATTTACTTTGATTGGTGCAACTACAAGAGCAGGGTTATTGACATCACCTTTAAGAGACCGTTTCGGTGTAATTTGTAAATTGGAGATGTATAATCATGAGGATTTAAAAAATATTGTAATACGGTCAGCTACTATCCTTGATGTAGCAATTGAACATTTGGCAGCAGCAGAAATTGCTAGAAGGTCTAGAGGAACACCACGTATAGCAAATAGACTTTTAAAAAGAGTAAGGGATTTTGCACAAGTGAAAGGAAATGGTATGATTACTGTTGAAATGGCTAAAAGTGCGTTAGAACTCTTAGAGATAGATCCATTAGGGTTAGATAGTGTAGATAGAAATATTCTTTTTACAATTGTAGAAAAGTTTAATGGAGGTCCTGTAGGTTTAGATACTCTTGCTGCGTCAACAGGAGAAGAAAGGAATACGATAGAGGATGTATACGAACCGTATCTTCTTCAATTAGGATTTATCCAAAGAACACCGAAGGGAAGAGTAGTAACAAAACTAGGATATGCTCATTTAGGATTACCTATGGAGGGATAAAAAGGGAGAGAAGAGTATGATACGTTTTCAAAAGCTATTGGTCAAAATGACTTTTGTATGCATGGTTCTGATGTTTTTTTCAATTTATTCAAATGCTTACCAGTTAGAGGATGATCAAATCAAAATAGGTATACGATTTGGTGAAAATGCTACCCCTTTAGTGTCTATGTATTCTCCTGATGGTCTGAAATTAGGATATTACGAAGGAGGATCTTTTATAGATATAATAAATTTTTTAATAGATAAAGAGATTTTTGTAAGAAAAGATGGATATTTTATGCATATAAATAATACTTTTATAGAATATGATTTTGATAGACAAAGAGATAGCTATAATACAAATATACAAGGACCTATTCATATTCAAATTGGAAGTGCTTTTAGCAGTAGAGAAGAAGCCAATGAATTTTTAAATTCATTATCTGCATTAAAAGATGATCCATATCTTGTTTATGAGGATGGCTGGAGAGTTTGGACAGGTCTTTATACAAATTATTCTGATGCAGAAGAAGCATTTGAAATGATTAAGGCTTTATTTCCAGATATTGATTTAAGAATCATTTCCAAAGATGATAAGAGGATTCAAGTATTAAATAAATATGGAAAAGTTTTATTCATGTATAATACAAGAAATAAAGATTATTATTTTAAAAGCTTTTCTGGTATTATTGAATTAGATGGAAAAAAATTCAGAGGAAGTATGATGATCAAAAGATATTTGGACAGTGATTTGACTGTGATTAATCAGTTAGGTCTAGATGAATATCTTTACAGTGTAGTACCGAAGGAAATGTCAGGGGACTGGCCTATAGAAGCTCAAAAAGCACAAGCTGTTGCTGCTAGAAGCTATGCTGTTCTTAATTTGAATAGACATAAAAATTATGGCTTTGATCTTTGCTCATCTATTCATTGTCAAGTTTATGGAGGATATAGCAGTGAAAATCCAAGAACTCAGAGAGCAGTTGATGAAACAAAAGGAAAAGTAATAACTTATGATGGAAAAGTTGTAGCAGCATTGTATCATTCTAACAGTGGTGGACATACAGAAGATAGTGAGAATGTTTGGTCAAACCCGTTAGGATATTTAAGAGGGGTAGAAGATCCATATTCTATTGGTGTTCCAAATGATCATTGGACAAAAGTTTATAAAAAACAACAAATTGAAGATCTTTTAAGTTCTCATGGTATGTTTGTAGGTAGTATTACAAATATTATTGTAAAAGAGCGTTCATCAAATGGAAGAGTTTTAAAATTAGAGATTCAAGGAACAAATGGAAATCAAATTTTGGAAAAAGGACAGATTAGAAATATATTTGGGAATAGAAACCTTAAAAGTACTTGGTTTGATATTGTAAATAATAGTACTGATTCAGGTAAGCTTGCTGAAGAAGCAAATTTTGAAGACAAATATGTTATTACAGCTGAAGGCGTTAAGAAAATAAAGCTTCAAAATCAATACATAGACAATGGAAGGGAGAAAAGCTTAATAAATATTCAAGATAAATATATTATTACAGATAAAGGGCTTGATAAAATTGAATTAAAAAATAAAGAATTAAATAGAGAAGATAAATCAAAATTTAATTCTACTGGAGCAGACCAATATGTATTTATAGGAAAAGGTTATGGACATGGTGTAGGAATGAGCCAATGGGGTGCTAAGAAAATGGCTGAACAAGGATTTACATATGAACAAATTTTATCGCACTACTATACAGGAATAAGAATAGAGTAAGGAGTTTTAGAAATGAAAAAAAGTGATTTTTATTTTGATTTACCAAAAGAACTAATTGCACAGACACCTCTAAAGGATAGAGATGAATCAAAGCTGATGATTTTAAGTAAAAAGACAGGAAAAATAGAGCATAAAAAATTTAAAGATATTATAGAATATTTAAATCCTGGAGATTGTCTAGTACTGAATAATACAAGAGTACTTCCAGCTAGACTTTTTGGTGCTCGTGAAAATACAGGGGGGAAGGTAGAATTCCTTTTATTAAAAAGGATAAATCAAAATCAATGGGAAACTTTGGTCAAGCCTGGAAAAAAAGCGAAAATAGGAGATACAATTGTATTTGGTGATGGCTTATTAAAAGCAAAAGTTATTGGTATGGGACAAGAGGGTTCAAGAATTATAGAATTTGAGTATGATGGTATATTTGAAGAAATTTTAGATGAACTTGGAACTATGCCTCTACCACCATATATAAAGGAAAGTTTAAATGATAAAGAAAGATACCAGACTGTTTATTCAAAGCATGAAGGTTCTGCTGCAGCACCTACTGCTGGACTTCATTTTACAAAAAAATTATTAAAAAAGATTCAAGAAAAAGGAATAAAAATAGCTTATGTAACACTCCATGTAGGTCTTGGAACTTTCAGACCTGTAAAAAGTGAAGATATACTATCACATAAAATGCATTCTGAGTTTTATATGGTTAGTAAAGAAGCAGCAGAACTGATCAATAGAACAAAGGAGAGTGGAGGAAGAGTTATTTCTGTAGGAACTACTTCTACTAGAGTATTAGAAAGCACTGCAGATGAAAAAGGATTTATTCATGAAGGACAAGGTTGGACAGATATTTTTATTTATCCGGGTTATAGGTTTAAGGTAATTGATGGACTTATTACGAATTTTCATCTTCCTGAATCTACATTGATTATGTTAGTTAGTGCTTTTAGTAGTAGAGCGTTTACTCTTAATGCTTATGAAGAAGCAATAAAAAATAAATATAGATTTTTTAGCTTTGGAGATGCAATGTTTATTATTTAGATATAATAGGAAATATAGGAGGTAATTTTCATGGCAATAAAATATGAACTAATAAAAGAATGTAAACAGAGTGGGGCAAGATTAGGGAAAATTACTACCCCTCATGGAGTTATTGAAACACCAATATTTATGCCAGTAGGTACACAAGCTACAGTAAAAGCTATGACACCTGAAGAATTAAAAGATATAAATTCTCAAATTATTTTAAGTAATACATATCATTTGTACTTAAGACCAGGACACAAACTTGTAGAAAAAGCTGGAGGATTACATAAATTTATGAATTGGGATAGACCTATCTTAACAGATAGTGGTGGATTTCAAGTTTTTAGCTTAGGAGATTTGAGAAAAATTTCAGAAGAAGGTGTAGAGTTTAGATCGCATCTAGATGGCTCAAAACATTTTATTAGTCCAGAAAAAGCTATCGAGATAGAGAATGCATTAGGAGCAGATATTATTATGGCTTTTGATGAATGTGCACCATATCCTGCTGATAGAAATTATGTAAAAAATTCACTAGAAAGAACAACGCGGTGGGCAAAAAGATGTAAAGAAGCTCATAAAAATGTAGATACTCAAGCATTATTTGGAATTATTCAGGGTGGAATGTATAAAGATTTAAGAGAGCAAAGCATAAAAGAAATAATAGATTTAGATTTTCCTGGATATGCTGTGGGTGGATTGAGTGTAGGAGAACCAAAACCATTAATGTATGAAGTATTAGAATATACGACTCCTTTGATGCCTAAGGATAAACCTAGATATCTTATGGGGGTTGGAAGTCCAGATTGTTTAATAGAAGGAGTTATAAGAGGAATAGATATGTTTGATTGTGTACTGCCAACTAGAATTGCTAGAAATGGTACAGCTATGACATCATTAGGAAAAGTAGTTATAAAAAATGCAAAATATGCAGAGGATTTTATGCCACTAGATCCAAATTGTGATTGCTATACATGTAAAAATTATTCAAGAGCGTATTTAAGACATTTATTTAAAGCAGGAGAAATATTATCAGCAAGATTAGTTACGTATCACAATC
This sequence comes from Crassaminicella indica, assembly GCF_019203185.1. Lineage (NCBI taxonomy): Bacteria > Bacillati > Bacillota > Clostridia > Eubacteriales > Clostridiaceae > Crassaminicella > Crassaminicella indica. The sequence goes on from NZ_CP078093.1 coordinate 2,375,263, forward strand.
TTTATTTTTTATTAAAACTAATGGAAAATATAAGAAATGCTATAAAAGAGGATAGACTCTTAGATTTTAGAAAAGAATTTTTTGAAAAATATGGATATGAATTATAAACTTATTGAAAGAATTAAAGGATTTTTAATATTTATGTAGAATAGCAATATATATCTATCAAAAAAGGAGGGACATATGAATATGAATCAGTTAGCTTCACCTATTTTTATGACGGTCATATTTATTGCTATATTTTATTTCTTGATTATAAGACCTCAGAAAAAAAGGGAAAAACAAATAAAAGAAATGAGAGATAGTTTAAAAGTTGGCGATCAAATATCAACAATAGGTGGTATATTCGGTAAGATTTCTAAAGTAAAAGAGGATATGATCACTATCGAAGTAGGAGCTGATAAAACTAAGCTTCAGATTGCTAGGTGGGCAGTTGGCAATGTTATAAAAAGTGATAATGTGAAATAGAAGATGACTTAATTGTCGTCTTCTTTTTATATTCTTAGCAGCTTAGTAATATTTTTAAACTCCCAGCATAAATATGCTATAAGAATGCTTTGGGGGTGAAAATGTGAAAGCTAATAAGAACATAGAGTATAACGGTAGTTACGTATGGCTTTATGTAAAAGCTATTGTTGCAGCATGTGTTTTTGTGCTTTTAATTTTTATTATTATGGCACTGCTTATTGCCTATACTAATATTTCAGAGGCAATTATTCCGATGATTGCTTCGATTGTAATGGTCATAAGCGCATTGATTAGCGGTATGTTTGTAGGAACAAAGACAAAGAGAAAAGGATGGCTTCATGGTGCATTAGTAGGGCTTATTTATGTTTTGCTGATCATTTTTATGAATTGGGTTCTAATGAAGGATTTTTCTATAGAAGGGATTATATTTTTGAAAATTTTTATAGGAATTTTAGCAGGTGGAGTAGGTGGAATGATAGGTGTGAATTTAAAATAAATGGCTTTGAAAAAAAACACCTTTATGTTATAATTTAGTAGAAATATATTTAAGGGAGGAAGAAAGATGAAGCACGTAAAGACATTAACAAAAGCAACATTAAAGCAAAGTGCTGTAAAAGGTGGATGTGGAGAATGTCAGACTTCATGTCAATCAGCATGTAAAACTTCTTGTACAGTTGCCAACCAAGTATGTGAAAATAAATAATACATATTAAGAAACAGTAATATGTAAATATTACTGTTTTTTAAATGTATTGTTGTGAAAGATTGAAGGAGGAACATAAATGATTCATAAATTTACTCAAGATGATATAAGAATAGTATTAGATGTTAACAGTGGAGCTGTTCATATAATAGATGAAATCGTGTACGATATTTTAGATTACTACAAGAAAAAAAACGTAGAAGAGATTGTAGAAATCCTAGAAAAAAAATATTCAAAAGAGGATATTATCGAAGCAATTTATGAAGTAAAGACTCTAGAAAGTGAAGGATTATTATTTACAGAAGACACTTATAAAAATCACCCGTCATTTTTAAATAGAAAACCAGTGGTAAAGGCACTGTGTTTACATGTAGCTCATGATTGTAATATTAGATGTAAATATTGTTTTGCATCTCAAGGGGATTTTAAAGGACAAAGGACTCTTATGAGTGAAGAAGTTGGGAAAAAAGCTTTAGATTTCTTAATTGAAAATTCAGGAAACAGAAGGAATTTAGAAGTTGACTTTTTTGGTGGAGAGCCTCTTATGAATTTTGAGGTTGTGAAAAAGTTAGTAGAATATGGAAGAAAAAGAGAAAAAGAAGCTGGAAAAAGATTTAGATTTACAATCACAACAAATGGAGTATTATTAAATGATGAAAATATGAAATATATTAATGAAAATATGGACAATGTTGTATTAAGTATAGATGGAAGAAAAGAAGTAAACGATAATATGAGATATGGAGTAAATGGTAAGGGTACTTATGATATTATTGTGCCTAAGTTTTTGAAAATGGCAAAAATGAGAAATGGTAAAGACTATTTTGTGAGAGGAACTTTTACAAGGGAAAATTTGGATTTTTCTAAAGATGTACTACACTTAGCAGATTTAGGATTTACTAGCACGTCTATTGAACCAGTAGTAACAGATGAAAAATATGACTATGCCCTTAGAGAAGAAGATTTAGATAAAATTTTTGAGCAGTATGAAATTCTTGCAAAAGAATATGTAAAAAGGAAAAAAGAAGGCAATGGGTTTAGTTTTTTTCACTTTATGTTAGATTTATCTCAAGGTCCTTGTGTAATTAAAAGGTTATCAGGCTGTGGAGCAGGTTCTGAATATCTAGCTATTACTCCTGAGGGGGATATTTATCCTTGCCATCAATTTGTAGGAGATGAAGATTTTTGTATGGGCAATGTGTTAGAGGGAAAATTAAATACAAGCTTTCAAGTAGATTTTAAAGATGCTCATGTATATAATAAGGAAAAATGTAATGATTGCTGGGCAAAATTCTATTGTAGTGGTGGATGTCATGCTAATGCTTACAATTTTAACAAGGATATTTATAAACCTTATGAATTAGGATGTGAAATGGAGAAAAAGAGAATAGAATGTTCTTTAGTGATTCAAGCGAAGCTACTGAAGTAGGAGGCGAAAGAATGATTATTGAATATGAAGGCAATAAACCAGAAATTGATGAAAGTTGTTTTGTTGCTGAGAATGCTACGATTATTGGAAAAGTAAAAATGAAAAAAAATGCAAATGTTTGGTATGGAACAGTTATTCGTGGAGATGATAACCATATAACTATTGGAGAAAATACAAATATACAAGATAATTGTACTATACACATTGCAAAGGATTATGAGACCATTATTGGAAATAATGTAACAATTGGACATAATGCGATTGTACATGCATGTACTGTAGGAGATTATGTACTTGTGGGAATGGGAGCGATCATACTTAATGGTGCTGAAATAGGCGATAATGTAATTATTGCAGCAGGTTCAATCGTTCCACCAGGGAAAAAGATTCCATCTAATACGTTGGTGATGGGAACTCCTGCAAAAATAGTGAGAGAATTAACAGAAAAGGATCGAGAAAAATTAAAAAATTCAGCTTTGAATTACGTAGCTTTAGCTAATAAGCATAAAAAATAATTAATAAATGGATAATTATCTTTATCTATGATTGACCGCCTTTTATGCTAGAGTTATAATGATTTTATGAGTAAAAAAGGAGGATAAGTGGTTATGAAATTTAAAAATGCAATTGTCTTATTATTGATCATTGCCATTGCTACCGTAGGAGCTATTGCAGGGATAAAAGGCCTTGAAATTGGTAATGTTAAAATAAGTCCAGTGAAGGAAATGATGACATTAGGACTTGATTTAAAGGGTGGAGTATTTGTAGTATTTGAAGCGCAAACAGATGCATCTGGAAAAGAATTGGACAAGATTATGAACCAAACAAAGGAAGTTATTGAGCGAAGAGTAAATGCAATGGGATTAACAGAACCTAATGTATTAAGAGAAGGAAGTAAAAGAATCAGAATAGAGCTTCCAGGAGTTAAAAATGCTCAAGAAGCTATTGATGCAGTAGGAAAAGTTGCACAGCTTCAATTTAAAAATTATAAAGGAGAGGTTATTCTAACAGGGAAACACGTGAAAAATGCAGAAGTAGTATTTGAAAAGGATAGAGGGAATGTTCCTTCTGTATCTTTAGAATTTGATAGCGAAGGAGCAGAGCTTTTTCAAAAGGCTACAAAAGAAGCCGCATCTCATCCTAGAGGATCTATAGAAAGTATTATTGCAATTGTATTAGATGGAAAAGCTATATCTACACCTGTTGTAAATCATGAGATTCCTAATGGAAAAGCTGTTATTCAAGGAAATTTTACAATGGATGAAGCATCACAGCTTGCAGCACTTATTCGAGCAGGAGCATTACCCGTTACTTTAACAGAGGTACAAACATCTGTTATAGGCCCAACTCTTGGTATTGATTCATTAAACAAAAGTATATATGCTGCAGGAATAGGAATTGCTATAGTATTTTTATTTATGATGATTTATTATAGATTACCAGGACTTGTAGCTAGTATTGCTTTAGTTATTTATATATTGATTGTTCTTTATGTACTCATTGGATTTGGTGCTGTACTGACTCTACCTGGAATAGCAGGTTTAATACTAAGTATTGGAATGGCAGTTGATGCTAATGTAATTATTTTTGAAAGAATAAAAGAGGAGATTAGAAATGGAAAAACACTAAGAGCTTCTTTAAATTCTGGGTTTTCCAAAGCGTTAACTACAATACTAGATTCTAACATTACAACAATAATTGCAGGGATTGTTCTTTATCAATTTGGTTCAGGACCGATTAAAGGATTTGCTGTAACCTTGATAGTAGGGGTTGTAGCAAGTATGTTTACAGCTGTCATTGTTACAAAAACGCTGTTGAAGCTTTTTGTTGGCTTGAATATATTTAACAACACAAAACTATATGGGGCATAGAGAGGAAGTGTAAAATATGAAGGTAGTTGAGAAAAAGAAGATATGGTTTGGTCTTTCTATTGCTATTATTGTTGTGGGATTAATAATGGGAATGATTCAGGGCTTTAATTTAGGCATAGATTTTACTGGCGGTACTATGATGCAAATTGATTTAAAGAAACAAGTTTCTGTAAATGAAATTAATGAAGTTATCAAAAAATTTGATTTAGATGGAGATATTCTTCATGTAGGTGAAAATAAACATGAAATTATAATCAAGACAAAAAAGGATTTAAATAGTGGTGAGAGACAAAAAGTATTTGAAGCTCTTCAAAAAAAGTATAACCTAAAGGATGAAGATTTTAGAGAAGCAGAACAGTTTGGACCTTCTATTGGAAAGGAAATACAAAAGAAAGCATTTTTATCAGTTGCTATTGCTGCAATTGGAATGCTTATATATATTACATTTAGATTTGAGTTTAAATTCGGAGCATCAGCTATTATTACTTTACTGCATGATATACTTGTAGTACTTGCTGTTTTTGCTATTTTTAGGATTCCAATAAATAGTTCATTTGTAGCTGCTATGCTTACAATTGTAGGATATTCTATTAATGATACTATTGTTGTATTTGATAGAATAAGAGAAAATATTAGGTTTATGAAAAAGAAAAATTATGATGAAATTGTAGATATAAGTGTCAATCAAACATTGACAAGATCTATTAATACATCTTTAACAACATTAATAACGATTACAGCTCTTTATGTGTTTGGGGTAGAATCTATAAAAGTATTTGCTCTTCCGTTAATTGCAGGGACAATAACAGGAACATATTCTTCTATCTTTATTGCAAGTCCTATTTGGGCTTTATGGAAAAATTGGGAATTAAGAAAAGGTAGATATAATGCTGGTTAAATATTTAAAAATAAATGTGGCAATGTCATTAGGATATTGCCACATTTATTTTTGAAATGATATATGTATTTGTCTTAACGGTATTGAATAGGTATAGAATATATCATATAATAAATTGTGCATGTGAAAATATATAAATGCGAAAAACCAGTGCTTTGATATAAATAAGAGGAGGAATTTTCATGAATTTAAAGGATAAAATAAGAGTAATTTCTGATTTTCCAGAGAAAGGAATTCGATTTAAGGATATTACAACTCTTTTAAAAGATGGAGAAGCATTACATTATACTATTGATAAGATTGTAGAAGAAATAAAAGATAAAGAGTTTGATTTGATTGTGGGACCTGAGTCAAGAGGATTTATTATAGGAACACCTCTAGCTTATGCTATGAAAAAAGGATTTATACCTGTAAGAAAGCCAGGAAAACTTCCTGCTGAAACTGTAAAGCTTCAATATGACCTAGAGTATGGCAGTGATGCATTAGAAATTCATAAGGATGCAATCAAACCAGGACAAAAGGTAATGATTATAGATGATTTACTTGCTACAGGTGGTACATTACGTTCAACAGTAAAGTTAGTTGAACAGTTAGGTGGAGAAGTAGTTGGTGTATTATGCCTTATCGAACTTATGTATTTAAATGGTAGAGAAACCTTAAAGGGTTATGATGTAAGATCGTTAATCAAATATGAATAGTGGTTGGATTTTCAACCACTTATTCTTTATTTTTTGACAAATTGCTTATGTGATACTATGTTTTTTATTATATTTGTTATATAATGTATTTAATATTTTAATGAAGTCTATAATTTTACTGTTATGAAGTATTAAATAGGGTGATGATATGTTAGAAAAGCTGTTAGCACAAATCCAGCAATATAATCCAAATAGTGATATGAGCTTAATTATTAAAGCATATAATTTTGCTGAAGCTGCTCATGAAGGGCAAATAAGAAAATCTGGTGAAAAATATTTTATTCATCCTCTAGAGGTTGCTAAAATTTTAGTACAATTAGAGATGGATGATGCAACTATTGTAGCCGGACTTCTTCATGATGTCATTGAAGACACAAAATATGAATATGACGAGATAAAAAAAGAATTTAGTGAAGAAATAGCTATTTTGGTTGAAGGGGTCACAAAGCTAGGAAGTTTTACCTATGAGACAAAAGAAGAAAGACAAGCAGAAAGTCTAAGAAAAATGTTTTTGGCTATGGCAAAGGATATAAGGGTTATTATTATAAAGCTTGCAGATAGACTCCATAATATGAGAACATTAAAGTATATGGATGAAAAGAAAAAAAGAGAAAAAGCAAAAGAGACCCTTGAAATATATGCGCCAATAGCTCATCGATTAGGTATATCAAAGATAAAGTGGGAATTAGAAGATTTATCTTTGCGTTATATTGATCCAGAGGGATATTATGACTTAGTGGATAAGGTGGCTAAGAAAAAACGAGAAAGAGAAGAATATATTAATCAAGTTATCCATGAATTAATGGAAGCTTTAAAAAAGGTAAATATCAAATGTGAAATAAATGGTAGATCTAAACATTTTTATAGTATTTATAGAAAAATGGTTTACAGACATAAAACTTTTGAAGAAATATTTGACTTAACTGCTGTAAGAGTGATTGTTGATAATGTAAAAGATTGTTATGGTGTATTAGGAATTGCTCATACAATGTGGAAACCTATTCCAGGTAGATTTAAAGATTATATTGCAATGCCTAAACCTAATATGTATCAGTCTATTCATACAACTGTTATAGGACCAAATGGAGAGCCTTTAGAGATTCAAATCAGAACATGGGATATGCATAGGATAGCGGAGTATGGTATTGCTGCTCACTGGAAATATAAAGAAGGAAAAACTGAAGATAAAGATGATTTAGATGATAAGTTAAGATGGCTACGGCAATTATTAGAGTGGCAAAGAGATATGAAAGATCCAAAGGAATTTATGGAGAGCTTAAAAATAGATTTATTTACTAATGAAGTGTTTGTTTTTACACCAAAAGGAGATGTGATTGATCTTCCAGCAGGATCTACACCTATTGATTTTGCTTATAAAATCCACTCTGCTATTGGTAATAGTTGTATAGGAGCAAAAGTAGATGGTAGAATTGTGCCAATAGACTACAAGTTGAAGAACGGAAATATCGTGGAAATTTTAACATCAAAGCAAAGTCATGGACCTAGTAGAGATTGGTTGAAGTTTGTAAAAAGTACTCAAGCTAAAAATAGGATAAGACAGTGGTTTAAAAAGGAAAGAAGAGAAGAAAATATTGAAAAAGGTCGAGACATGCTTGAAAAGGAAATAAAAAGAAATGGGCATGAAGTGCATGAGCTTGCTAAAGCACAGTGGATGAATCAATTGGTAAAGAAATTCAAATTAAATAATATAGAAGATTTGTATGCAGCTATTGGCTACGGAGGAATTCTGATTAGTCAGGTAATACCAAAGCTAAAGCAAATGTATAAAGAGTCTGTAAAGGAAGAAAAATCCTCTGAGGAAGCTATTGTTGCAGTTAATAAACAGAATAAGCCAAAGCATACAAAGAAAGATACACAGGGAGTTAAGGTAAAAGGAATTGATAACATACTTGTGAGATTTGCAAAATGCTGTACTCCTGTTCCGGGAGATGAAATTGTTGGATTTATTACAAGGGGAAGAGGTGTTTCAATACATCGAGCTGATTGTGTAAATATTTTAAAGGAAATGGATTCTATGGATCGTTTCATAGAGGTAGAGTGGGATGAGGATAGACAAAAATCATATGAAACGGAAATACAAATCATTTCAGTAGACAGAAAGGGATTATTATCAGAGGTTACAAATGTTATATCAGATATAAATTTAACAGTAACAGCAGTGAATGCTAGGACTACTAAGGACAAAGTTGCTGTTGTTAATCTTACAATAGAAATTACTAACGTTCAGCAGTTAGATAAACTAATAAGGAGAATAAAGTCTATGCAGGGAGTGCTAGATGTTTATAGAATTACTTCTTAGAGGAGGAATAAGATGAGAGCAGTAATCCAAAGAGTAAAAGAGGCAAAGGTTACCGTTGAGGGACAGGTTACAGGGAAAATTGACAAGGGATTTTTAGTGCTTTTAGGTGTTGAAGAAGAAGATACAGGAAATGATTTAACATACATGGTGGAAAAAATCTCAAAGCTTAGGATATTTGAAGATGATCAAGAAAAAATGAATCTTTCTCTTTTAGATATTAAAGGTGAAATGCTTGTAGTATCACAGTTTACATTACTAGGAGATTGTAGAAAAGGAAGAAGACCTAATTTTATGAATGCTGCAAAGCCTGATAAAGCAAAAGAACTTTATGAACAATTTGTTAAAGAAATTAAAGCTTATGGAATAAATGTAGAGACAGGTGTTTTTGGGGTACATATGGAAGTTGATTTATGCAATGATGGTCCAGTTACTATATTAATAGATAGTAAAAAGAATTTTTAGGGGGAGATTAACGTGATTATAGAAAAGATACCAGCAGGCATTTATGCGGTTAATTGTTATGTTGTTGCTTGTGAAGATACAAAGAAAGCTTGCGTGATTGACCCAGGTGGAGATGCAGATGAAATATTAAATTATATAGAAAAAAATCAATTAGATTTATTATATATTATTCTTACTCATGCACATGGAGATCATATTGGAGGTATTCCTAAAATAAAAGAAAAGAAAAACGTTCCAATTTTTATTCATAAGGAAGATGAGGAAATGCTTAAGGATGGAAATAAAAATCTATCTAGTCTTATGAATGGGCCAACAGTAGAGATTACCCCGGATAAGCTTCTTTCAGATGGAGATGTTATAGAATTAGGAAATTTAAAATTAAATATTATTCATACGCCTGGACATACTCGTGGAGGGATTTGTATTAAAGTAGACAATATACTTTTTACAGGAGATACATTGTTTTTTAATTCAATAGGAAGAACAGATTTTGAAGGGGGTTCCTTTGAGCAGATTATTGATTCGATTAGAAGAAAGCTATTTATACTTGATGATAAGACAAAAGTACTTCCAGGACATGGACCTTATTCTACCATTGGAATAGAGAAAACTTCTAATCCATTTATTAATAATTAATAGTGCATATCATATAAGCCTTATGAGAATAATATTAAAAATATTATTTTGGGAGGCTTATGTATGAAAAAAAAATTAGGGAACTATATTATGGAAAAAAACAAAGATAAATTTTCAGAAATTGATTTTCATGATTTTATAGATATGGTTCAATCAGGATTAAGCACTCAGGAAATTGCAAAGGAATTAGGTGTTTCTAGAAGTTATATTGAAAGATTGAAAAACGAAATGAAGAAGGATTTTTAATTAAAGGTGATGAAAAATGATAAAAGTACTTTTAAGGGGACATGATTACCAATATGAAGTAAGTGAATTGATAAAGGTTTTTAAAAAATTTCAAGAGATTGAATTTGTTAAAGATGAAGCTTTGGCAGAGGACCAAAGCTTTTTATTAGTCAGCAAGGTTGAAAAGCAGAATGATGAATATACCATTTGTGCAAAACTTATAAAAAATCATAAAACAATTATACAAAATTCAATAAATTGTATTAAAGAAACAGATAACCAGAAGAAGATGAGAAAGATTTTAAAACAAAAGATAAAGCTTTCTATTTTTCATGTTTTAAGTAAGTTTTATGAAACAAATCCTCCATGGGGAATTCTTACAGGGATTAGACCTACAAAAATTGTTCATGAGTTAATGGAACAAAATTTTGAGCTTAAACAGATAAGAGAAATACTAAAAGAAAAATATCAAATGTGTGCAGAAAAGATTGATTTGGTTACAGAAATAGCACAAATGGAAAGACCTTTTCTTGCAACAAATAGTAATGATTTGGTGAGTATGTATGTGAGCATTCCATTTTGCCCAACGAGATGTATATATTGTTCTTTTCCATCTAATCCATTAGATAAAGGGAAAAATTTGATAAAAGCATATTTGAAGGCTTTGTGTTATGAAATACAAGAAATAGGGAAAATTTTAAAGAAACATAATAAAAAGGTTGAAACATTATATATTGGTGGGGGTACACCAACAACATTAACTCATGAAGAATTGGAAATGCTCATAAAAGAAATTAAAAAACATATAGATTTAAGATGGGTTAAAGAAATAACTGTAGAAGCAGGTAGGCCAGATACGATTACTATTGAAAAGCTAATGGTTTTAAAGAGAGAAGGAGTAAACAGAATTAGTATTAATCCTCAAACGATGAATCAAAGGACTCTTGATGTAATAGGACGATCTCATACAGCTGAAGAGATTATTCATTCGTATAATATGGCAAAACAAGTTGGGTTTGATACTATTAATATGGATATAATTATTGGATTACCTGGAGAGACGGTTGAAATGGTTGAGACAACCATGAAAGAAATTGAAAAGTTAAATCCTGAAAATCTTACGGTACATACATTAGCTGTAAAGAAAACTTCTCGTTTAAGAGCAAATATAAACGACTATCCTTTAGCTGAGGAAGAAGAAGCAATAAGGATGCTTGAAATTACTAAAAAGTATGCAGAAAGAATGAACATGAAGCCTTATTATATGTATCGGCAAAAATATATGCTTGGAAATCTGGAAAATATTGGATATACAAAGGCTTATCATGAGTGCATATATAATATTCAGATTATGGAGGAAAAGCAAAGTATTATTGCATTAGGTGCAGGAGCAGTATCAAAGATATATTATAAAGAAGAGAATCGATTGGAAAGAGTGCCTAATGTAACAAATGTAGAACACTATATATCTAGAGTAGAGGAAATGATAGAAAGAAAAAAGAAAGAACTAAATAATGTGTAAAAGAATATTGACGTGCGAAATGTTTCTCTATAAGTGATTAATCACGAAAAGAGAGGATTAATGAAATCACATTTAATCTAACTGATTAACTGAAATTTGGAATGAAGCCTTCATGTAGGCTGAAACGAATTACTTGATACTCCTACAAGCGTTTAATGTTTAGTAGACATTAAGGGTTTGAAGCTAGGTAAAGTCGGCTAAGAGTATACCGTAAGGCATGTGGGATAATAACCTACCACCACGAAATGCGAACCAGAGGTGGTTGAGTGTATGATAGGTCGGAGTGCTAGAAAATATCTACGGTGAGAATGTTCTTAAATGAACTGACGAACTTGCGAATGTACGAGTCTAAATTCTTATTAAATAGAAATATTTAAACCACAACTAGTGGGGTTAATTACCGAAAAGTATGTTTGTCAATTAAGAAATTCGGAATACCTAACAACGAAGGTATAAATTAACAGGCTCATAGTAAGCATCTAAGGATATATGTAAAAGCTAAGTTAATCGGAACATTGTAAGCAAAAGTCAACTATCTAAACGACTACTAATCGGGTTGGTTTCTATAAGATATCAAATGATATTGAAATGAATTTACTTTTGTGAAAGTAGGGACACAGTACCTATGAAACCATGATAATAAGTGGCGGAGGGATAGTCCCAAGTCTTGAACTTTGAAAACTGAACTAATTAAATGAAACTCATAGGGTCAGGTAAGATGATGGGACTTCTGTATGGAAGGAGAACAACACGCCATCAATGAGTACAGCATTACGATATAGCGAATATTACGGTATGCAAGAAACATTCGATTGGTTATATGATAGAAGTAAGAAAAGAGCCACTAACGGTCTTAGATTATATGAAATCATAACATCAAGAGAAAATATACTTCTTGCATATAGAAACATCAAGGCTAACACAGGAAGTAAAACTAAAGGTACTGATGGATTGACAATAGCAGATTATAAAGTCAAGGATGAAGGTACATTTGTGAAAGAAATAAGAGACACACTAAAGAATTACAAACCCAACTCGATTAGAAGGGTAGAAATCCCTAAAGATAACGGTAAAACAAGACCTTTAGGAATACCAACTATGAGAGATAGAATTATACAGCAAATGTTCAAACAAGTTCTTGAATCAATATGCGAAGCAAGATTCCACAAACATTCTTATGGATTTAGACCTAATAGGTCAACTCATCATGCTATGTCAAGAAATCAATACCTAATTAATATAGGGAAGATGCATCATGTAGTAGATATAGATATAAAAGGTTTCTTTGATAACGTAAATCATACAAAATTATTAAAACAGATGTATGATATAGGTATCAAAGATAAGAGAGTTCTTAGAATAGTTAGTAAAATGCTAAAAGCACCAATAGAAGGAATAGGGATACCAACTGAAGGTACTCCACAAGGAGGTATATTATCTCCTTTACTGTCTAATATTGTGTTAAATGAATTAGATTGGTGGGTTAGTGACCAATGGGAAACCTTTGAAACCAAATACAGATATTCAAGAGTAGACAGTAAATACTTGGGACTTAAAAAATATAGTAATCTAAAAGAAATGTTCATTGTAAGGTACGCTGATGATTTCAAAATTTACACTAGAAATCACATAACAGCAAATAAAATATTTCATGCAATTAAAAACTATTTAAAGAATAATTTGAAACTGGATATATCAACAGAAAAATCTCAAATAACAAATCTTAGAAAGAAAAGTTCAGATTTTCTAGGATTCAAGATTAAAGTAGTAAAAAAGAGAAACAAACATGTTGCTAATACATTCGTCATGGAAAAGAAAAAGGAGAAGATTAAATCAAGATTAAGAGATTTAATTTTAAATATACAAAAAAATCCTTTAACAAGTACAGTCAATAAATACAACATATATATTATAGGGATTAAAAACTACTACAAATATGCAACGCATATTAACAGAGATTTTAGTAAAATAGCCTATCAAATTTCCAAAACCCTATTCAATCGTCTAAAATCAATAGGTAAATGTGAAATTCCTATTAAACCCAACGAAACATACAAAAAGTTCAATAAAAATAACTTTAAAACACATAAGGTAGCAGGTTTATATCTCCATCCAATAGCAGACATACAGACTAAAAATGTGATGAATTTTTCACAAAATATATGTAACTATACATCTCAAGGTAGAGAATTAATATACAAGAAACTAAAACCTAATGTGTCTACTGAAATACAAAGGCTTATGAATAATATATACGAATATAATACGGTTGAATTAGCAGATAACAAACTCTCTAAATACTCATCACAGAAAGGAAAATGCTTGGTCACAGGTAAATTCTTATGTGCTAATGAAGTGGAGATACATCATATAAAGCCAACAGAATTAGGTGGAAAAGATGAATTTGCTAATCTCATAGCAATACACAAGGATGTTCACAAGTTAATACATGCAACACTAAAAGAGACGATTGATAGATATATGAACAAACTTCAATTGAACGTAAAACAGTTGAAGAAAGTAAACAAATATCGTAAAGAATGTAATTTGATTAATTTAGATTAAAAGTTTAAGATGGAACGCCTTGTGAGTTCGAAAGTCTCATGCAGGGTGTGGTCGAGGGGAAAAGGTGGAGATAACTTCAAATCCTTACCTATTCGAATATATTCTAAGTTGTTCATTATAATAATAAGCAATTGTATAGGGTATATGCGATGATGAGGAAGAGTAGATGTAATGCTATTTTCAGCGAGTTGAGGTTTGGTGAAAGCTCAATAATAAGTGTTATATTGAAGACACCTTTGAGCAGATTGTCTGAAATTTTAGTAAGATAATACGTATTTCGGCGTTAACGAGCTTAAGTGGGATTTCCAAGTAGGGTGGTACCGCGGGATATAATACTTCTCGTCCCTGTCAATAATAGGGATGGAGAAGTTTTTTGCATTGAAATAAATAATAATATAGAGGGAGGTTTATGTATGTCAATAAAAGCACCTAGAGGTACAAAGGATGTTTTACCATCAGATGCATATAAATGGAATTACGTTGAACATTTATTTAGAGATGTCTGTACTAGATTTGGATATAAAGAAATAAGGACACCTATTTTTGAACATACTGAGTTGTTTAAACGAGGAGTAGGCGAAACTACTGATATTGTACAAAAGGAAATGTATTCCTTTGAAGACAATGGGGGAAGGGATATTACATTAAAGCCAGAAGGAACAGCTCCGGTGGTAAGAAGCTTTATTGAAAACAAACTTTATGCAGATACGCAGCCTACAAAGCTTTTTTACATAACACCATGCTTTAGATATGAAAGACCACAAGCTGGTAGATTAAGAGCTTTTCACCAATTTGGGGTTGAAGTGTTTGGTGCAATTAATCCTTCAGTTGATGCTGAAGTTATAGGTATTGCAATGGCTTTTTATAAAGCCTTAGGGATAAGTAATTTAGAACTTAGAATCAATAGTATAGGTTGTCCTGAATGTAGAGGAAAATATAATAAAATACTAAAAGAATATTTAAAAGAAAAGCTTCCAAAGCTTTGTAAAACTTGTCAAGACAGATATGAAAGAAATCCAATGCGTATTATTGATTGTAAAGTAGAATCCTGCAAGGAGCAGCTTAAAGATATTCCTTTGATGATAGATCATATATGTGATGCATGTAAGGAAGATTTCGAAAAATTAAAAGAAAATTTATCTCTTATGGATATAGAATATGTGGTAGATCCAAATATTGTTAGGGGTCTTGATTATTATACAAAAACAGCGTTTGAGATTGTTTCAAATGAAATAGGTGCACAAGGAACTGTTTGTGGAGGAGGTCGCTACGATCGTTTAGTAGAAGAATTAGGAGGACCTAAAACGCCAGGAATTGGTTTTGGCATGGGAATAGAAAGACTATTATTAACCCTTCAAAATAATAATATTGAGATTCCAAAACCAAAAGGATTAGATATATTTATTGCTACTATAGGTGAAAGGGCAAATAAAGAAGCTGTAAGACTACTACATAAATTAAGATTAGAAGGTATATCAGCTGATAAAGACCATTTAAATAGGAGTATAAAAGCTCAATTTAAGTATGCAAACAAATTAAATGCATCTTATACTATTGTAATTGGAGATGATGAATTAGATAAGGATGTAGTTATACTAAAAAATATGGAAACTAGTGAACAGACAGAGATTCAGCTTAGCAATATTATGAGAGAATTAAAAGAAAGATTATAGGAGGAGCAAAAATGGCAGAAGCATTAGGAAATATGAAAAGAACGCATATGTGCGGGATATTAAGAACCAATCATATAGAAAGTGAAGTTGTACTTATGGGATGGGTACAAAAAAGACGTGACTTAGGAGGTTTAATATTTATAGATTTAAGAGATCGATCAGGACTGGTACAAATTGTATTTGATAAGGATGTATCAGAAGAGGCATTTATGAAAGCTGAAAAAATTAGAGGAGAGTATGTAATCGGTGTTAAAGGAATTGTAAGAATGAGAGAATCTATCAATAAAAACATTCCAACAGGAGATATCGAAGTATTTGCAAGTGAATTAAAAATATTCTCTGAAGCTCAAACACCACCAATATATATTGAAGATGATGACGAGGTTTCAGAAAATTTAAGATTAAAATATAGATATCTTGATTTAAGAAAGCCAAGAATGCAAAAAAACCTTATGTTTAGACATAAATTAGCAAAAATCACAAGAGATTTTCTAGATGAAAATGGTTTTGTTGAAGTAGAGACTCCTATGCTTACAAAGCCTACTCCTGAAGGAGCAAGAGATTATTTAGTGCCAAGTCGTGTAAATATAGGAAAGTTTTATGCACTTCCTCAATCACCACAATTATTTAAACAGTTATTAATGGTTTCTGGTATGGATAGATATTTTCAAATTGTAAAATGTTTTAGAGATGAAGATTTGAGAGCTGATAGACAGCCTGAATTTACACAGATTGATATTGAGATGTCATTTGTAGATGTTGATGATGTATTGTCTATCAATGAAAGATTAATCCAAAAAATGTTTAAAGAAATGTTAAATATAGAAATTTCTCTTCCTATTCAAAGAATACCGTATCGCGAAGCTATGGGCAGATATGGATCAGATAAACCAGATGTAAGATTTGGATTTGAGTTAAAATGCTTAAATGATGTTGTAGAAAATTGTGGCTTTAAAGTGTTTAGCGATACAGTAAAAAGTGGAGGAGATGTACGAGGAATCAATATAAATGGTTATGCAGATTCATTTAGCAGAAAAGGGATTGGAAAATTAGAGGATTTTGCAAAAACTTATGGAGCAAAGGGTTTAGCGTGGATAAAAATTACAGATGCAGGAGTAAACTCTCCAATTGCAAAATTCTTTACCGATGAAGAAATGAATAAAATCATTGAAAGGTTTGAAGGAAAGATAGGAGATTTAATTTTAATAGTAGCAGATAAATCAAGTGTAGTATATGATGCATTAGGACACTTAAGAGTGGAGATTGCAAAAAAGCTAGATATTTTAGATAAAAATGATTATAAGCTTTTATGGGTAACAGATTTTCCACTATTTGAATATGACGAGGAGGAAGGTCGATACGTTGCAAAACATCATCCATTTACATCACCAAGAGAAGAAGATGTTGAATTATTAGAAACAGAGCCTCATAAAGTACGTGCTAAGGCTTATGATATTGTTCTGAATGGTGTTGAAATAGGTGGTGGAAGCATTAGAATTCATAATAGTGATCTTCAGCAAAAAATGTTTAAAGCTTTAGGTTTTACAGAAGAAGAAGCTATTGAAAAATTTGGATTTTTATTGGAAGCATTTAAATATGGTACACCTCCACATGGGGGAATTGCTTATGGATTAGATAGATTAGTTATGTTACTTACAGGAAATGATAGTATTAGAGAAGTGATTGCTTTCCCTAAAACACAAAATGCTTCATCTCCTATGACAGAGGCTCCATCAATAGTTGATGAAAAACAATTACAAGAGCTTCATATTCAGGTGTCATTAGAAAAATAGAGTGCAGATTTGCACTCTATTTATTTAATATTAAAAATTATTTATTCTGTACTAAAAATGGAGTATAATAAATTAAGGGGTGATAGAAATGATTCAAGTAGGAAAAGTAATTGAAATTTTAGATAATAATAGAGCAAGAGTATTGATGCGAAAACATGCTGCGTGTGGAGAATGTGGGGCTTGTCAGCATGGTCAAGAAAACATGAATTTAAAAATTATAGCTTTTAATGCATCAAATGCTAAGGTTGGAGAGTTAGTTGAAGTAAATTTGGAGACACAAAATGTTTTAGGGGCTGCCTTTATTGCTTATGTTATCCCATTATTTGCTCTTCTTATAGGAATTGGTGGTGGAAGCTATTTCTTGAAAAAATTAGGATTTAAAGATCATATAGAATTATATGCTATGTGTATAGGGTTTCTTTTAACAGCTATAACATATACTGGGATTAGGTTACGAGAAGGCAGCTTTAAAAAGAATAAAAAGTATATGCCTGTTATTTCAAAAATAGTAGGGCAATAAAAATATAGAGACTTAATAAGTCTCAGACTGTTGACAAAGTATAAAAAAGCGAGAATTCTTTTTTTTTCAAAAAGGATTTTCGCTTTTTATGTAGAATAAATATATATAGAATAATTTCCCGAAGGGACTGATTGTATTGTTAACTAAGAATAATGGATACCAAAATAGAATTGAAACTGTTATGATTGAGAACCTAGTTTCTGAAGATCATTTGCTTAGAAAAATCAATAAATATATTAACTTTTCATTTATATATGATTTAGTAGAAGATAAGTATTGTTTAGATAATGGAAGACCATCTATTGATCCAGTTGTTTTATTTAAGATGATGTTTATTGGATATCTTTATGGTATTCGCTCCGAAAGGAGATTAATGGAAGAAATCAAATATAATATTGCTTATAGATGGTTTTTAGGTTATGGAATTACTGATGAGATTCCTCATCATTCTACTATTAGTCAAAATAGAAGACGTAGATTTACAGGTACTGATATATTTGAAAAAATTTTTTCAAATATAGTGAAACAAGCAATAGATAATAATTTGGTATTGGGTAAAATACTATACACTGATTCTACTCATCTTAAAGCTAATGCTAATAAAAATAAGTATGAAGAAAAATATATTAAAGTTGAAGTAAAAGAATATGTTGATGATTTAGAAAATGCAATTAATGAAGATAGAATAAATCATGGTAAAAAACCTCTAAAAAAAAAGAACATGAGCCAGAAATAAAGAGAATTAAATCTAGCATTACAGATCCTGACAGTGGTTTTATGCATAGAGATAGAAAACCCAAAGGTTTCTTCTATCTAGAACACAGAACGGTGGATGCAGAGAATAACATTATTACAGGTGTTAATGTTACTCCTGGTAATATTAATGATGCAACACCTTATCTTCAAATATTAGATGAACAAATTGAAAAATATGGTTTTGAGGTGAAATTTGTAGGACTTGATGCTGGATATTTTACTGCTCCAATTTGTAAAGGTTTAAATGATAGAAATATACAGGGTGCTATAGGTTACAGACTTGGACCACATAAAAAAGGAAAGTTTACAAAAAATAGATTTCAATATGTTGATGAATGGGATGTTATAATGTGCCCAAATCTTTATCCAATGCATTATAAAACTACTACCCGTCAGGGTTATAGGGAATATATCAGTGATAAAAATAATTGCTCTGAGTGTCCATATAAAGAAAAATGCTTATATGATGGTAATGAAACTAGAACAATTAGACTCCATGTATGGGAAAAATATAAAGATAAAGTTAAAAGGTTTACTATGTACGATCAGTTAGGGAAGCGGATTTACAAGAGAAGAAAAGAAACCGTTGAGCGAAGCTTTGCAGATGCTAAACAACTGCATGGGCTTCGCTATGCCCGCTTTCGCGGAATTGAGAAAGTCAAAGAACAATGTCTTATGACAGCAGCAGTACAAAATATGAAAAAGATAGCGATGATACTATCATCTCTATCTTTTAATTCTTTTTTGAATGATTATTCTCATAAAATATTAAGCTACGCTTATTTTATATTTAAAAAAGACAAACCACTGAAATTTTTCAATGGTTTGTCAGCAACCTGAGACTTAATAAGTCTTTATATTTTTTGTTTTTTATTTTCTTTTGATTGAAAAATCATTCGGGTGATAGAGGATACAATAAGGATTGCTGTAGCAATACCACCAGCCACAAACATGGTTTCACTACCAATGGTAGCAAATTTATCAAAATCTTTTTTTATAACTGCAAGCATGGTATAATACATACCAGCACCAGGAACTAGTGGGATGATACCAGGTATAATAAATACAGTAACAGTTTCTTTAAATTTTCTAGCAAATATTTCACTGATTATTGCAACAATACACGCTCCTATAAAAGAAGCAACAATGAGAGAGTGAAATTTTTCATTTGAATAAACATAAGCAATCCAACCAGTACCTCCAACAATAGAGGCTTTAATAATAGCTTTTTTAGGAATATTAAATAATATTGCAAAGCCTAGTGTAGATAAAAAAGAAAAAATAAATTGTAAAAACATTTTTAAATACCTCCAAATATGTATATCCAAGTGTTCATAACAGCACCTACTCCTACTGCAATGGATACAGCAACAATAATAGCTTCTGCAGATCTAGCAACACCTGATAATAATTCACCTGAAATATAATCTCTGATAGCATTGGTTATAGCTACGCCAGGAACCAAAATCATAATAGAACTAATAATTATTTTATCAATATTTATTCCTAGGTTTATATTTACTGACAAAATGGCAAGAAGAGCTGCAATAGCACCACCAATAAAATTTTGAATAAATAGATTTGAATGCAGTCTATCTACAAATGAAACAGCAATATAAATGATCAGTGCAATAAAGAAGGAACTAAAAAAGTCATTGTATGTAGCTCCTAATAAAAGACCGAAAAATGATGAAGCAAAACCAGCTCCAATAATTTTTAACATTCTGGGATATTTTGGAAGTGTATCAATGCTTTTAAGAATATTCATACCTTCTTCAACGGATAGATAGGATGTAGCTAGCTTACGTGAAAAATTATTTACCTGTGAAATTTTATTTAAATCAATGCTCCTAAATTGTATTCTTTTAATAAATGTAAAAGCTTCAGTATCGTTATTTTTATTATCTACAGATACAAATATACCCGTAGGTGTTACGAAGGATTCTACATATGGAATATTGTAAGCATGACATATTCTAATAATTGTGTCTTCAACGCGATAAGTTTCTGCACCGTTTTTAAGCATAATTTCTCCAGCATAGATTGCAAGGGCAAGAATATTTTTCATAGAAGAATGCATTTTAAATCACTCCTTTTATTGAAAACAATTTCAATTATATCAGAATAAAAAAGGGCTTACAATATAGTATAAGTATGTCCTACAAATGCTGAATGTAACAATAACTATTGAAATTTGAATATAATACAAAGCTTGTAAAGTTAGTCTATAAAAATTATAATAAAAGTAGAAGGATTTTGAAAATGACGAATACATAGGGAGGGGTATTTGAAGATGAATTTTGAAAATTTAAAAGATGTAGATGTTGACGTATTTGAAGCCATTCAAAAGGAAATCAAAAGACAGCAAAACAAAATTGAGCTTATTGCATCTGAAAATTTTGTTAGTCCTGCTGTAATGGAAGCTATGGGAAGTCAGTTAACCAATAAATATGCAGAAGGATATCCTGCTAAAAGGTATTATGGAGGTTGTGAATATGTTGATGTTGTAGAAGATTTAGCAATAAATCGTTTAAAGCAACTATTTAATGCAGAACATGCAAATGTACAGCCTCATTCAGGAGCAAACGCTAATTTAGCTGTTTATTTTGCTGTATTAAATCCAGGAGATACAGTTCTAGGGATGAACCTTTCTCACGGAGGACATCTTAGTCATGGAAGTCCTGTAAATATTTCAGGAAAGTACTACAATTTTGTAGATTATGGTGTGAATAAAGAAACAGAAACGATTGATTATGATGAAGTACGAAAAGTAGCTTTGGAAACAAAACCTAAATTGATTGTTGCAGGTGCTAGTGCTTATCCAAGAACTATTGATTTTAAAAAGTTTAGAGCAATAGCAGATGAAGTAGGTGCATACTTGATGGTTGATATGGCACATATTGCAGGTCTTATAGCTGCTGGAATCCATCCAAATCCTTGTGAATATGCACATTTTGTTACGACAACAACGCATAAGACATTGAGAGGACCAAGAGGAGGAGCTATTCTTTGTAAAGAAGAATTTGCAAAAAAAATAGATAAAGCAATTTTCCCAGGAGTACAAGGTGGACCTTTAATGCACGTGATTGCTGCAAAAGCTGTTAGCTTTAAAGAAGCATTAACAGATGAATTTAATCTTTATCAGCAGCAAATTGTAAAAAATGCAAAAAAATTATCTGAAGAATTGATAAAGAGAGATTTTAGATTAGTTTCAGGAGGAACAGATAATCATTTAATATTAATAGATCTAAGAAATAAAAATATAACTGGCAAAGAGGCTGAAAGAAGATTAGATGAAGCAGGTGTAACGGTTAATAAAAATACTATTCCATATGATCAAGAGAGTCCTTTCGTAACAAGTGGTATTCGAATAGGTACACCAGCTGTAACAACAAGAGGGATGAAGGAAGAAGAAATGGTTAATATTGCAAAAATTATTGAAATGATTATAGATCAACCTGAAAAAATAGATGAGGCAAAAAACATGGTAGAAAGCTTGTGTAAAAGATTTCCATTGTATAAATAAAAGTAGACATGGATTTAGTAATACTAAACGTTATAAATATTTATCCAACTTAAATAAAACATGACGCTGTCATGTTTTATTTAATGAAAGGAAGCGTTTTATGAAAGCTTATATAAATGATATATTGGAAACCATTTTAGAATACATTGATGAGGGTGTACACGTAATAGATAATGAAAGAAAAACTATTATATATAATCGAGCGATGACTGAACTTGAGGGTATGAAAAAAGATGATGTATTGAATAAGGATTTTTTAGAAGTGTTTCCAACTCTAGATCAAAATAGCAGTACGATGTTAAAAGCATTGAATAAAGAAGAAAAAATTATCGATCATCCTCAAATATATATGAATAATCATAATCAAGAAGTAACAACTATTAATACAACAGTACCTATTTTTAGTAATAATAAGAAAATTGGTGTTCTTGAGATTGCAAAGAATATTACAAAAGTTAAGCAGTTATCAGATAAAATTATGTCTCTTCAGATGGAATTATCTAAGACAGGAAAGAAAGATATATTTAAAAATAAATTTACTTTTTCAAGCATTATAGGGAATAATAAAAAATTCATTCAAGCTATTGACTATGCAAAAAAAGCAGCTAAGTTTTCATCCAGCGTTTTAATATATGGGGAAACTGGTACAGGAAAAGAGCTAGTGGCTCAGAGTATTCATTATGGGAGTAGCAGAGCAAAAAAGCCATTTTTAGCTCAGAATTGTGCTGCCATTCCAGAGTCTTTGTTAGAAGGAATTCTTTTTGGAACGGTTAAGGGTGGTTTTACAGGAGCTATTAATCGGCCAGGGTTATTTGAACAGGCAAATGGAGGAACAATTTTTTTAGATGAAATAAATTCTATGGGGTTACAGCTTCAGTCAAAGTTATTAAGAGTTTTGCAAGAGGGAACAATAAGAAGAGTTGGAGGGTTAAAAGATATCCCTATTAATGTGAGAATTATAGCAAGTACCAATGAAGAGCCTTATGAATCAATTGAAAAAGGGAAAATTCGGAAGGATCTTTTTTATAGGATTAATGTGATTCCTATTTATTTGCCACCTCTTAGACAAAGGGTAGATGATATAGAAGTTTTAGCAAAATATTTTGTAGATAAATATAATAAAAAATTAAATAAAAAAGTAAAGACAATAGATGGATTTGTGCTAAATGCTTTTAAAAACTACAAATGGCCCGGAAATGTGAGAGAATTAGAGAATATTATTGAAGGTGCTATGAATATTGTTGAAAATGAAAGCATATTAAAAAAAGAACATTTTTCTCCTCAGGCAAATGCAAAAATATTTGCACTTGCTTATGAAAGTCATATTGAGTTAAAAAAGAGTTTGCCTGATACACTAGAAGAAATTGAAAAAAATATTATTATAAAAGTACTAAAATCATGTAATAATAACATTTCAAAGGCTGCTTTAGAACTTGGTATTAAAAGGCAAACATTACAGCATAAATTGAGAAAATATAAAATCACTGTAAAATAAACTGCAAAAATATTTGCATGTACATGCAAATATTTTTGCAGTTTATTTATATATGAAAAAAATAATATCTATAAACGAGAAAATAGTGAAAAAATAATGAATAAATATTCTGAAAATAATAAAAAACGACACTTTATTCTATAAATCTACACAAAATATTTTATTAAAAGTGCTAAATTTTGGCATGAAAATTGCAATGTATAAGTATGTAAAATAAGTAAAAAATTTTCGGAGGTGTTTTAAATGGAAAATGTAAAAGTAATTATTTGGGGCTTAGGTGCAATGGGAAGTGGTATGGCAGAGATGCTCCTTAAAAAGAAAGGTGTTGAAATTGTAGGGGTAGTTGGTAGAGGTAAAAAATTAGGAACAAGTATGTATGATTATTTGTCTGTTGAAAGAGGGGACAGACCTGATGTATTAATAGGAGCATATGATGAAGTGATTACTGAAAAGGCTGCAGATGTAGTATTGCTTTGTACAGATTCTTTTACAAAAAATGCATTTGAAAAAATAAAATTCTGTTTGGAAAAGAAAATCAATGTAATATCAAGTGCTGAAGAAATGGCTTATCCAAAGGCACAAGAACCAGAATTAACAAAAGAAATGGATAGAATTGCAAAAGAAAATGGTGTTACTGTTCTAGGAACAGGAATTAATCCAGGGTTAATGATGGATTTATTGGTGATTGCATTGACTGGAGCATGCGAAGAAGTAGAACACTTAACAGCTAGACGTGTAAATAGTTTATCACCATTTGGACCTGCGGTTATGGAAGAACAAGGAATTGGTCTTACGGTGGAAGCTTTCAACAAAGGTGTTGAAGAAGGCACATTAGCAGGACATGTTGGTTTTGCTGAATCTGTTAATATGATCGCTGATGCAATTGGTTGGAAATTAAGTGATAAAGTAAAACAAACTATGGAGCCAATCGTTACAAGTGTACATAGAAAATCTCCATATGCAGAAGTTCAACCAGGAGATGTAGCAGGTTGTGCTATGAAGGGATATGGATATGTTGATGGAGAATTAAAAATAGAAATGGATCATCCACAGCAAATTGAACCAGAACTCGAAGGGGTACATACAGGAGATTATATCATTATTAAAGGAACACCAAATATTAATATGGCAATCAATCCAGAGGTGCCTGGTGGAATAGGAACAATTGCTATGTGTGTAAATATGATTCCTCATGTAATTAATGCAAGACCTGGACTTAAGACAATGATTGATTTACCAGTACCAAGAGCTATCATGGGAGATATGAGAGATTTAATAGAAAGGTAGGCAGAAAAAATGCAAGTTAAAAAGGGCGAATGGGTAAGAATTCATAATATTGTTTTAGATGCAAAAGAAAGAGCACCACAAGTGCCAGAAGATACTAAAAAAGTTCCATTAGAAGCATGGGTGAAAGGGTTTTTACAACATGATGCACAAATTGGAGATGAAGTCGAAGTAAAAACTATGACAGGAAGGATTGAAAAAGGAAAGCTTATAGAAGTGAATTCAACTTATCATCATAACTATGGTAATTTTGTTCCTGAGCTTCTTCAAATAGGCATAAGCTTGCGAGATATCCTTTGGGGAGGTGAAGCTCATGAGTAGGGACATGAGTTATGAAGGTGTAATGGCTAGAAAAAATGAAATAATGAAAAAAGCCATAGGGATAGATTATAGTATTTTTGAGTCAGGGCATATTCGTTTTGACTATGAAGAAATGATGCGTGAAACAGGATATACTCTTGATGAAATGCAAAAAATTCAAGGGGATACAGGAGTTGGGAATACTCCTTTATTAGAATTAAAAAATTTAACTAAGCTTGCAAGAATGGTATCGCCAGCTGGAAAAGGTGCTAGAATTTTTGTGAAAGATGAAGCGGCTAATCCATCAGGAAGTTTTAAAGCTAGAAGAGCTGCAAATGCAGTATATCATGCGAAAAAATTAGGATATAAAGGTGTTATTGCAGCAACAAGTGGAAATTATGGAGCAGCTGTAGCAAGTCAAGCTGCAATTCATGGACTTAAATGTATTATTGTACAGGAATGCTATGATAGTAAGGGGTTAGGACAACCAGAAATCATAGAAAAGGCTAGAAAATGTGAAGCTTATGGAGCAGAGGTTGTTCAACTAACAGTAGGTCCTGAGTTATTTTATACTTTTTTAAAGTTATTAGAAGAAACTGGATATTTCAATGCTTCTCTTTATTCACCATTTGGTATAGCAGGTGTTGAAACACTAGGATATGAAATTGCTATGCAGTTTAGAGAAAGAGTTGGAAGAGATCCAGATGTGGTTGTATGTACAAATGCAGGTGGAGGAAATTTAACAGGTACGGCTCGTGGTTTATTAAAAGCAGGTGCTGATCATGTAAAAGTTGTAGGAGCTAGTGTAGACCTAACAGGATTACATATGGCTAGTGATGAGCAATTTAATAAAAAATCATTTACCACAGGACATACTGGATTTGGTATACCTTTTGCAACATGGCCAGATAGATCGGATGTACCAAGATCAGCAGCTAGACCTCTTCGATATATGGATAGATATGTTATTGTTACACAAGGTCAAGTGTTTTATATGACAGAAACACTTGCACAAATCGAAGGCTTAGAAAGAGGTCCAGCGGGAAATACTTCATTAGCTGCTGCTTTTAGTATTGCTCAAGAATTGGACGAAGATAAAATAATTGTTGTACAAGAAACAGAATATACAGGAGCTGGAAAACATGTTCAACCACAATTGTCATTTGCAAGAGATAATGGAATAGAACTAAAATTTGGCAATCCAGAAGAAGAAGTTCCTGGTAAAAATATTATTTTACCAGAGCATCCAAGATTGATAAAAGCAAAGGATATAGATTTGAATAAATTAAAGAGATCTTATATTCATCATTGTATTGAGACATATAGTAAAAATGAAATCAGTTCAGCAGATTTAGAATTTTTAGTACAAGATACAAAATCTAGTGTTGAATTTGTAAGGGAAGTTTTAAGTGAAAAGGGAGTTAAAGTGGTGGAATAAACAAAAGAGTAAGAGTAAGTGTAAAATGAGCGATTAATTTTACATTTTCTCTTACTTACTCTATTATTTTATATGAAATGGGGGAAAAGTTTTGAAAGCATATTTAAAAAGAGAAGATGATTTTCAACAAAGAAGAAAGCATTTAGCAAATCTCACTGATGAAGAATTAAAGGAAAGATTTTGGGAATTAGCAGAAAAAGCTGTAGAACCATTATTAGAACTTGCAAGAAAGAATACAACACCATCAATAGAGCGTTCGGTACTTTTAAGAATGGGATTTTCAAGCTTAGAAGCAAAACCATTAGTAGAAGGTGCAATTGAGAGAGGATTAATGGGAAAAGGTGTAGGACATATTGTTTATAGAATTGCTAAAGAGAAAAATATTCCTCTTAGACAAGCAGGGCTTGAAATGATTGAAGGAAAGCATTGGGACGATGCTATAGAAATCTTTAGAGGGGGGGTAGCATAATGAAAAAATTAGATATTAATGAAAAATTAGATATCAGAGAAATTTTAAAGGATCTTGAAAGCTATAGACCAAAGAGAAGAGGATGGACTTGGAGAAAAAAATTAGATAAACTTCAAATTGGACCCCATACATATCATGATTGCTCACCATCTTTAAAGAATTCTATAGGTATCCCTGCCGCAGTACAATACTTTGATAATTTAGATCCTCAACCACAAGAGACAATTACTACTGAAATCGCTTCAGGTAGATTTGAAGATGATATTAGAAGAATGAGAATGGCTGCGTGGCATGGTGCTGACCATATGATGGTAATTAGAACTGCTGGACAATCTCACTTTGATGGATTGATAGAAGGAACACCACAGGGAATAGGGGGTATTCCTGTTACTAGAAAACAAGTTAGAGCACAAAGAAAGGCTTTGGATCTAATAGAAGAAGAAGTAGGAAGACCAATAAACTATCATTCTTATGTTAGTGGTGTTGCAGGACCTGAAGTAGCGGTTATGTTTGCAGAAGAGGGGATAAATGGTGCTCATCAGGACCCTCAGTATAATGTTCTTTATAGAAATATTAATATGGTTAGATCTTTTGTAGATGCGGCAGAGTCTAAAAAAATAATGACATGGGCAGATATGGCACAAATTGATGGTGCGCATAATGCGAATGCAACAGCTAGAGATGCTTGGAAAGTTATGCCTGAATTGATGGTTCAACATGCTATAAATGCAATTTTTTCGCATAAAGTAGGGATGAAGAAAGAAAATATTTGTCTTTCAACTGTACCACCGTCAGCATCTCCTGTACCTTGTATGAAATATGATCTTCCATATGCTGTGGCATTAAGAGATTTCTTTTCTGATTATAAAATGAGAGCTCAACAAAATACTAAATATATCACATCTTCATCAAGGGAAGCTACCGTAACACATGTTTTAAATATGATGATTTCTAAACTTACAAGTGCAGATATTCAATCAACAATTACTCCTGATGAGGGAAGAAATGTTCCGTGGCATTTTAATAATATAGAAGCTTGTGACAATGCAAAACAAACTCTTGTAGGATTAGATGGCTTATTGGAAATGGTAGAGCTTAAAAAAGAGGGCTATTTACCTGAAAAGGTTAGAGAGTTGAAAGAAAGAGCGGTACTTTTCTTAGAAGAATTAATCGAAGTAGGTGGATATTTTGAAGCAGTAGAAAAAGGATTCTTTGTAGATTCTGGTATGTATCCAGAAAGAAATGGTGATGGAATTGGAAGAAAAATGAATGGTGGTGTAGGTGTAGGAACTGTTTTTGAAAGAGATGAAGACTACTTAGCACCTGTAACTGCTCATTATGGTTATAATAATATTGCCCAATATGATGAGACGGCAGTAGATGATCCATCAAAATTAATTGGTGGTTGTACCTTTGAAAAACCTGAAAAAATTATCTTTATTGATGAATTAGATGAAAATGACAATGTATATATGCGTTTAGATGAAAGCGAAAAATATAGGAATTCTAATTTTATTAAGCCTGAGGTAGAATGGTTAGCAGACGGAACTGTTCAAGTTGAATTATTCCTTCCAACAAGTAAGAGAGTTGCTGAATTTGCAGCGTTAGAATTTGCTAAAAAAATGAATCTTTCTGATCCAGAAGTAATTCATTTAGAAATAATGCATCCATCAGAAGGAACAAGAATACAATTAAAGGGAAAAATTGATTTTGATGTTGATATAAGTAAATTAGAAATACCAGAAGAACCAAAAGTTCTTAGTGATGAAGAATTATGGGCTGAAATAGAAAAAAATCCTCTAAAGGTTGTTGCTGCTACTGTAGGAGAAGATGAACATTCTGTTGGACTTCGTGAAATTATTGATATTAAACATGGTGGCATAGAAAAATGGGGTATAGAAGTTGAATATCTTGGAACTTCTTGTCCTGTAGAAAAACTTGTAGATGCTGCAATAGAAACTAATGCAGATGCAATTTTAGCTTCTACAATTATTAGTCATGATGATATTCACTATAAAAACATGAAGAGAATTCATGAATTATGTGTAGAAAAAGGTATAAGAGATAAAGTTATGATTGCTTGTGGAGGAACACAAGTTACACCTGAAATCGCAGTGAAACAAGGTGTAGATGCTGGATTTGGTAGAGGTTCTAAAGGCATTCATGTGGCTACATTCTTTGTAAATAAAAGAAGAGAAATGAGAAGGGAAATGAATAATGAAAATTGATATTTTAGTTGCAGAGATTGGAAGTACTACTACAGTAATCAATGCTTTTTCAAATATACACACTGACTGCCCTAAATTTTTAGGGCAAGGTCAGGCTCCAACAACTGTATTAGATGGAGATGTAACTATTGGGCTGCATGGAGCTATAGAAGATCTTAAAAAAAATTTAAGCATTAATGATTTGATTTATGATGAAATGA
Organism: Crassaminicella indica; assembly: GCF_019203185.1. Lineage (NCBI taxonomy): Bacteria > Bacillati > Bacillota > Clostridia > Eubacteriales > Clostridiaceae > Crassaminicella > Crassaminicella indica. Next base: position 2,404,742 of record NZ_CP078093.1, read on the forward strand.
TCGCAACCAGTAGTGCAGCAGGTGGCCTTAAGATGACAGTTCATGGATTGGTCTATGATATGACTGTTCGTGCTGCTAAAGAAGCCGCGCTAGGTGCTGGCGGTATTATTCATAGTGTTACGGGTGGAAAATTAAGAAAGAGTGATTTGAAAAAAATTAAGGAAATAAAGCCTAATCTGATATTGATTGCAGGTGGTGTAGATTATGGGGAAAGAGACACTGCCCTTTATAATGCAGAACTAATTAGAGAAATGGACATCAATACACCTATTGTATATGCTGGAAATATTGAAAATAGAGATGAGATTATTGAAATATTTAAGGATACACCAAGCAAATTGTATGTTACAGAAAATGTTTATCCAAAAATCGATCAATTAAATGTAGAACCTACGAGAAAGGTTATTCAAGAGGTATTTGAAGAACATATTATACATGCTCCTGGAATGAGCCGAGTAAGAGAAATGGTCAATGGGCCTATTATACCAACACCAGGTGCTGTTATGTTAGCTGCTAAATTGTTAAAGGAAGAAATTGGAGATTTGGTGGTTATTGATGTGGGTGGAGCTACAACGGATGTACATTCAGTTACTGAAGGAAGTGAAGCTGTTAATAGAATATTGATTAGTCCAGAGCCTGTAGCTAAAAGAACTGTAGAAGGTGATTTAGGTGTGTATGTTAATATGAAAAATATTGTTCAGCGGTTAGGGCTTGAAGGATTAAGTAAAAGAATGAAAATATCAGAAGAAGAAGTTCAACGATTAATAGATCATCATAAACCTATTCCTACAGAAGAAATAGAGAAGCGATTTGTTGAAGAATTAACAAAGGAAGCTGTTTTAACAGCTATTAGAAGACATGCAGGACATTTTAGACATTTATATGGACCAGGTGGAAAGAAAACTATTGCAGAGGGCAAAGATTTAACCATGACGCAATACATAATAGGAACTGGAGGAGCTTTAACAAGGCTTCCTAATCGTATAGAGATTATGAAGGAGATAGCCCTTAACAATAAAGGAGATGAATTATTTCCTAAAAAAGGAGCTGAAATATTAGTAGATAATGATTATATTATGGCGTCTCTTGGGGTTTTATCGAAGAGGTATCCAGAAGCTGCCTTATTATTAATGAAAAAAAGTTTACAAATAGACTAGTGAGCCGGGATAAATCCCGGCTGTCAGTTTAAGGGGAGGGAAAAGTATGAATATCTGTCCAAGAATAGAAGTGAACTTAAATAAGATAAGACACAATACTAAAGTATTAAAAGAACTGTGTGAAAAATCAAATATCATGTTAGCAGGTGTAACAAAGGTTTTCTGTGCTATTCCAGAAGTTGCAAAGGAAATCGTAAAGGGCGGAGTAGATATGCTTGCTGATTCAAGAATAGAAAATTTAAAAAAGCTAAAAGATATAAATATTCCAAAGCTTCTCTTAAGGTTGCCTATGAATAGCAGAGTAGAAGATGTAGTAAGATATGCAGATATTAGTCTAAATTCGGAATTAAAAACTATTGAATCACTTTCAAATGAAGCTATTAAACAGAATAAGGTACATAACATTGTATTGATGGTAGATTTAGGTGATTTAAGAGAGGGTGTATGGAGAAGTGATGTAGTTGATACAGTAAAAGAAATATTGAAATTTAAAGGAGTAAAATTAATAGGAATAGGAACAAACTTAACTTGTTATGGAGGAGTAATTCCTTCTAAAGAAAATTTAGGATGGCTTTCAGAATTAGCAAATACTATAGAGAAGGAATTTGGTATTACTTTAGAAATTATATCAGGGGGAAATTCAAGCAGTTTGCATTTACTTGAAAAAGGAGAAATGCCAGAAAAAATTAATCATTTAAGGCCCGGAGAAGCGATTTTATTAGGAAGAGAAACAGCTTATGGTAAAGTGATCAAAGATACTTATCAAGATGCATTTACTTTTGTTGCAGAGATTATTGAGTTGAAGGAAAAGCCATCTATACCTATTGGTGAAATTGGAATGGATGCATTTGGAAACAAGCCAACTTTTGCAGATAAAGGAATTCGAAAAAGAGCTATTCTTGCTGTAGGAAGGCAGGATGTATCTGTTGAAAATTTAATACCTATAGATAAAAACATAGAAATACTTGGAGCAAGTAGTGACCATTTAATTCTTGATGTAACAGATGTTCAAAAAGATTTAAAGGTTGGAGATGAAATACGATTTAATGTTGAATATGGTGCGCTTCTTCAGTTGAGTACATCAGAATATATCCATAAAAGCATTCAATAACCCACACAATGTGGGTTTATTTTTTTGTGAATTTATAGTCAATACAGTAAACTTCAGAATATAATGTATCAAAAACTACTTTGGAGTTGAAAAAAATGGTTTATAGTTATGAAAAATATTTGATTGTTTTTTCATCTAACTATCATGGATATTATATCGAACAAATGTTTAATAGAAATGGAATAAAAAATACTTTAAGGAAAGCTCCTAGAGCTATTGCAAAATCATGTTATTCTGCTATTTATATACAGGAGCAGGATTTGGATAAAGCTTTAAAATTACTTGAAAAATCTAAAATATCTCCACATGGTATATATGAAATTATTAGAATAGGGAGTTTTTTAGATTATAAAAAATTACAAGGAGGAAAAGAATGAGTCAATCTTTCAACACTTTATTTGAAAATAAACAATATAAAGATGCATTAGATTTGTATAACAGTTCTTTTAGCTTGAAAGCTAATTTATATAAAGTTATTACAGTGAAGGATTTTTGCATTGATAACAACTATAATTATTTAGTTGTAGAAAAAGAGAAGCCTAGAGAGATATTGATTCCCTATTATTATGGAAGTAAAGAACCAGAAAAGATAAAAAAGGTTATATCGCCAGAAATATATGTTGCTGAATTAGAGAATGCAAACATTATTGGTGGAAATAGTGCTATTATAGTGAACGATTATTGTTTATACGATATGGCTAAAAGAGATAATCAAGCTAGATATGATCTAAGATGTGAGTCAATTAAAAATATCGATAAGAATTATGCAGTAATAGGATCTATGAATTCAAATGAAGTATTTAAAGAAGCTATTTCTCTAGTTGGAGTTGCACCGTATAATTATTATCACTTTACTGTAGAATTACTTTCTAGGCTTCAATACGTTGATCAATTTGAAGAATATCGTTATATGCCTTTGCTTATAGATGAAATGGGATTTAATATTCCACAGCATCGTGAATTGCTTCATATAATAAATAAATTCAATCATCCTATAATACCTATTAAAAAAAATTATAGGTATAAAATTAAAAAGTTAATTTATCCTTCTTATAATACATGGATGCCTATTAATAAAAAAGCATGGATAAAGTCAAAGCCTGAAGACTATTTAATAGCAGATTCAGCTGTTGAATATATAAGAAATAATGTTTTAAATAATATTAAGTCAAAAGGGCATAAAAAGATCTTTATTTCAAGAAAAAATTGTAAAAATGTAAGATTAATTAATCATGAAGAAGTAGTTGAACTTTTTAAAAAGTATGGCTTTGAAATAATATATCCAGAAAATGCTAAATTTCAACAACAGGTTAAGTTGTTCTCAGAAGCTGAATATATAGCAGGTGTAACAGGATCAGGTTTTACAAATATATTGTATTGTTCTAGTAATGCTAAAGTGCTGTGTATCATTCCTAAAGAGCATGGTTCTTGTTTATATTCAACAATTAGCAAAATATTAGGTTTGAAATGTATTTTTTTAGATGCGAAAGTGATTACTAAGAGGAAAAGAGCTTTTGCTGATCGGAGTAAACTAGATATTAATTATTGCCGTGATTGTTTAAACAATCTGCTATAATAATGCAAAATATTAGAGGTGAGAAAGGTGTCTCAATTTGGTAGATATTATGAAGAATTTACTGTAGGAGAAGTAATCAAGCATGATAAAACAAAGACGATTTTAGAAAGTGATAATAATCTTTTTTCATTACTAACGATGAATCATCATCCAGTACATTTAGATAAAGAGTATTGTAAAGGACAGAGGTATAAACAAATTTTAGTTGTAGGTACACTAGTTTTTAGCTTAGTAGTGGGGTTGACAGTTTCAGATATTAGTGGAAAAGCTATAGCGAATTTAGATTATGAAAAAGTAACGCATAATAAACCTGTGTTTATAGGAGATACATTGCATGCTGAAACAAAAATATTAGATAAAAGAGAGTCAAATAGTAAGAATGATTGTGGCATTATCTATGTAGAAACAAAAGCCTACAATCAAAAAGGAGAAGAGGTATTAACCTTTAGGAGACATGTGTTAATACCTAAAAGGGGATTATTAAAATGAAAAGGAAAGAGTATTTATTAAGAAGCATATTGTTCGTACCAACCTATAAAGAAAAGTTTATTCAAAAAGCAATACACACAGGAGCAGATGCGTTGATTTTAGATTTGGAAGATTCAGTTCCAGAGGTTTATAAACAGAAGGGAAGAGAAATCATAAAAAAATATATCGATAAAGGTGTATTTAAAAATTTGCAAGTATTTGTTAGATTAAATCCTATAGAGAGTAAAATTTTATTGAAAGATTTAAAATATGTGTTGCATGAAGATATTGATGGGTTTATGTTAACAAAAATAAGAACAGCAGAGGATATGATTTATTATGATAAGCTTATTACTCAATTAGAAATAGATAAAAATATTGAAGCTGGACATTTTACATTTATGCCTTTAATTGAAACAACATTAGCAATAATGAATGCATATCATATTGCTAGTGCTTCAGATAGAACTATTGCATTAACTTTTGGAGGAGAAGATTTCTTAAATGATCTAGAAGGATTACATGGAAATCCGCCAAGATGTTTTGATTATCCAAGAGCATATATTGCATTAGCGGCTAGAGCAGCTGGAATTAAGGCAATAGATACCCCTTATTTAGCTGTAAATGATACGAAAGGATTTATAAAAGAAGAATCAGTATCCTTTGAAATGGGATTTTCAGGTTGTCTATTATTACATCCAAAACAGATAGCATTAGCAAACCAATGCTTTGTACCTAGTCCTGAAGAAGTACAAAAATCAAGGGAGATTATAAAAAGCATAGAAGAAGCTAACAAACGGGGTTCTGGAGTAGCTATGCTTGAAAATAAAATGATTGGTCCTCCAATGAAAAAGCGAGCAGAGAAAGTGCTTAGAATAATAGAATTAATTGAACAAAAAGTAAAATTGGAAGTAATGCATGAAGAGAGGTGAATCAATTGGAAAAGAAGATCATTATTTTAGGTGGGGAAGGGAATGGTGGTGTAGTAGCTGCTTGTATTCTTGATATGAATAATCGTTTTAAAAATAAGGAATTAAGACTTTGTGGTTTTCTAAATGATACCTTAAAAATTGGGGAAAAGATTAATGGATATCCTGTAATGGGAAAAACAGATGATATTCAAAAATTTATTAAAGAGGGGTATTATTTTGTTTTTGCTATTCATCCAATTGGACATGGGAAAACAAGAATTGATTTATTTGATCATTTAAATATTCCTGAAGATAGATTATTAACTATTGTACATCCATCATCTTTTATAGCATATAATGCAAAACTATCACCAGGAGTAGTTGTGATGCCGAATTGTTATATTGCTACAAAGACAAAAATTGGAGTATGTACTTTAGTAATGGCAAATAGTGTAATAGGCCATAATAATTGTATAGGGAGATTATGCCATTTTTCTGCTGGATCTGTAACAGGATCTTATATTAATATGGGAGATGCTTCAGATATTGGATTAAATGCAACTGTTTTAGAAAAAATTCAAATAGGTACTTGTTCAGTAGTAGGAGCAGGATCACTAGCAAGAAAAAATATTGGTGATTATGAAATTCATGTAGGCTGTCCAGCAAAGCTTTTAAGAATTTGTAAATAGTAAATCCTCATTGGCAATCAGCTAATGAGGATTTATTTTGCATTAAGACCAAGTATTAAGTGCGTCTATGATATAGTTTAGTTCATTTTCTTGTAGACCATACCATATGGGTAAGCTCAAAACTTCGTTTGAAATTTTTTCTGCTATAGGAAAAGTGCTTTTTTGAAATCCTAAATTTTTATAAGCATTCTGTAAATGTATGGGTATAGGGTAATGAATTAAAGTTTGTATGCCCTTGTTCATCAAGTATTTTTGTAGGTGATCACGTTTATTTGTTCTAATGACAAATAAATGCCATACTGGTTCAGTGTTTTTTTGGATAAATGGTTTGATAATTTTTTTGTTTTTTATATTTTCTAAATAAATATTAGCTATTTTTCTTCGTTCTTTATTCCATGAATCTAAGTATTTTAATTTAACATTTAAAAAGGCAGCTTGGAGTTCATCAAGTCTAGAATTTATACCCATGTATTCATGATAATATTTTTGAGTAGAGCCATAATTTCTAAGAGCAATGATTTTTTGAGCTAATATTTTATCATTTGTTACTACAGCACCTGCATCACCTAATGCACCTAAATTTTTTCCTGGATAAAAGCTAAAACCAGCTGCATCACCAAAACATCCTATTTTTTTATTGAAATATTTAGCTCCATGTGCTTGTGCACAATCTTCAATTAACTTTAAATTATATTTTTTTGATATTTTAATGATTTTATTTATTTCAGCTGGATGACCATATAAATGAACAGCAATAATAGCTTTAGTTTTTTTTGAAATAGATTTTTCTATTAGCTTTGGATTTATATTATAGGTTTTTAAGGTTGGTTCAACAAATATAGGTACAGCTCCAGTATAAGAAACGGCTAATGCAGTTGCTATATAGGTATTTGAAGGGATAATTACTTCATCACCTTTTCCAATATTATATCCTCGTAAAATAAGATATAAAGCATCTAAGCCATTTCCGCAGCCAATACAGTATGGTTGATCACAAAATTTAGCAAAATTTTTTTCAAATTCATTTACATTATTACTTAATATATATTCATTAGATGAAAAGGTCTGATTAAATTTATTCATAATTTCTTCTTTTGTTTGATCATGTATTGGTTTGAGATTAACAAAAGGAATTTTCAAACTAATTCACTTCTTTCTTAAAATAATGTTTTGCTTCATCTAAATAGGAGTTATAATCTCTTATATAATCATTAGCATTATAGTAATCAGAAGCTAATACTAATAATACTGCATCTTCCGAAAAATTAAACATTTCTCGCCAAATCATAGGACCTATATAAAGTCCTTCAGATTGAGTATTTAAAGAAATGATTTGTTCTTCTAGAGGGGTTTTAATACGAACCTGAATGCTTCCCTTTATGCATATTAAAATTTGGTGAAGTTTTCGATGGGCATGATGTCCTCTTACTATATCTTTTTTTACCCCCCAAATATAATAAAGTCTTTTAATAGGAAAGGGAATATCTATGTTTTCTTCAATAGGTACTAAATTACCATATTTATCATGAATGTTTTTAAATTTAATAAGGGTAGAGTTGTACATAAAATTTATCACCTTCATATTATTTTTATATTTACCAAATTCAATATTTTTTCTAATATAGTATATTGAAGTATGTTATTTTGGACACGATTAATGAAATAGTCGTTTGAATAAATTTGTGTTTTTAAGTTTTTCGATTTCATTTTTTAATGACAGGTTTTCTGTATTTAATTTTTCTAAACGATCGTTCATTTTTTTAAGTTGATTTTCATAAATATTTATTTTATTGAGAAGTTCTTTGTTTTTTTGTTTACACAAATTTAATTCAGATAAATTTTTTTCATAATTCCTTTTAATGGGTTCTATGCTATCTTTATATTTCTTAAGTTTAGCATCATTACTATAAAGGGTAGTTATGTAATTTTTATTCTGAGCAGTTAATCGGCTTATTTCTCCTTTTAAGAAAGAAATATTTCCTTGTAATGCTTTCAGAAGATTATCTTTTATTTCTAGTTCTTGTTTTTTTTGATACAATTCTATTTTAAGCTTTTTATATATGTCTGAGGATAAATCCTGCGTAGACATAGGAGTATTTTTTGAGTGATTATCTTGAAAAAAAGTTGAACTGTCATTATTGCTTTTATCAATACCTATTGGAGCTATATCAGATAAACTTTCAGATAAAATATAATTGGCGTTATATGGTATAAAAGGGTTATTACTACTATTGATAATTTTTATAAGATAAATCGAAGCAGAGGATAAATTGATTGTATTAGGAGTATTCCATGTTGAATGTGTATGTTTTTTTGTGAAATAAATATGTTTTTTTGTTATTCCATAGCAAAAAATATTTTTATCATTACAGAGAAGCTGTTGACGTAATAAAGGGATATCTATTTTTAATAATTGTTCTAAATTGGATGTTTTATGATTGTTCATATCAATAGAAATATATTTTATGCAATATTCCTTTTTATGCTTATCTATCCAACTTATATGGATGATACCTTCAGAATCAATAAGGACATCTAGATAAAAATTTTTTAAGAATATACAATTGCATATAAAGTAAGGATCTGTCCATACATAAGATGTAGAGGGTAAATTTTTCATGATTAAATCATAAATGATGTTGTTATTGTTTAAGGAGACAAAATAAAGATCGTATGTTTTACTTCGAATGAGTGCATAAGGTTTAATATCTTCTTTAGCATAAATTCTATTGAGTACTTCTTTTTTCCAATAATCATTTTCCTTATAGTAAGAAATAATAGAACATAAATTATAGGAGGATAAATCTCTCCAACAAAATAGTATATAGGGTGAATGGTTTGAAAATTTTATGCTAATATGTTTAAATTCTTCTACATTGAAGTCTACCTCATATAATAAATGACTAGACCATGTGTTACCATCATGATAATAGTAAAAAAACTTTCCTTCACAATCTAAGATTACCACACCTATATTTCCGTTATGGTCTATATCTACATCAAATTCTAATATAGATTTTTCATATAATTGTATTTCTTCTGTATGCTGAGATATATAATTGATACCGGAATCTGATGAAAAAAAGTGTATTATCTCTTTTAATGTATACAAAAAAACATTTATATTTTTAGAAATAGCCATGCACATCACCTACCTTAATTAAATATATTAGTTATTAAAACACAATATGTTAATCATTTTTATAAGAAAATTCTTTAATATTTAATCACCAAAATAAAGAAAGCTACATAATATACAAGTAGAACAGAAATATTTTATAGCTATCTACAATTGTGATAGTACACATTCCATGAATGAAAAGGGGGAAAATATATGTATAAGCCAACAACTTGTGGAACTAGCATGTATACTCCAGGTGTAATTCCAGAAGAGTTGAGAGATCAATTTGGAAATGCATGTGAATTAGTTTGTGTTCAGGTCCCAAAAGTTTATGATTCATGTTTGCTGAAAGCATGCTTAGTAGGAGAACCTGAGAAAGCGAAGCCAGAAGAAAAAATTTTCTTTGATTCAGATCTTCGTGTCAGAATTGATTGTAGTGCAGACGGCATTGTAAATCCAAGAGTTGTAGGTATTGTTCCTGGATCTTTTAGAATTATTAATAAAAAGCCTATTCTTAGTGATCCAGATAGAAAATTCATTTCCTACACATATCAATTAAAAATATTATATGATGTAGTATATGATGATGGAACAATATCTAAAGACAATGAATTACTATTAAGAAGAAGTGAAACAGTTGGACCTTTGTATTGTCCAGAAGCAAGATCCTTTATTCGAGAACAAAAGATAGATCAATCAGGAACAATAAGGCCTGCAACAGATGAAGATGATGAGATCATTAAATTAGAAGTAGTTGCTAGAGTACTTGATGCTCAAATCATAAGAGAAGATTGTGATACGCCATGTGATCCATATGATGATATATGCTATGCAGTATTCACTGTAGGAATTTTCAATATCATAAAATGTGAATTAATAGTACAGTTAGTTATACCAGCTTTTGGATTCTGTCCGCCACCTGCACCTTGTGAAAATTTGGGAGAACCTTGTGAAATATTTAATCAAGAATTTCCACCTGATTTCTTCCCACCACAATTAGATGATTTTATTACTGGACCTGGAATAGATTGTTAATTTACAGAGAAATAGGATGATATATTCTTTATTAGAAATATCATTCTATTTTTCTGCATTTTTTCTGCTGAACCAAGTTATCTTTTCATTTTCAAGTTATTTATCTACAGGTAAACAACTTCAAAACGAAATATAAAAGATAGCTCATTCCAGATAACTTTTGAAAAAACAAAACTTCATTCCATGAAAAAATACTAAACCTTCAAAACTCACTTCGTTCAAACAATGAAGGTTCTTAACGTATTTTTTATGAAATTTCAGTAAGTTTTTTTACAAAAGTTATCGAAGTCATTCACTTATCTTTATATATTTCTTTTTTAATGTTGATGTTGTGTACCTATATATAGTAAATATTTATTAATGAAAAGCAAAGCTATATCATATGATAGTATAAAAAAGACTATACAATAAACGAAATTTTTTTCAAAGGAAGGAGATGAATTATGACGAAAAGCATCTCAAATTATAATCAATCAATACAACGAAAGCTTTCTGAACCTGTTCCTTATGCAACCTATAATAGACATATGAATAAATCTATCAATGGGAAATATTCTAAAGCTTTAACACAAGCTACAGAACAAGCATATATTTTAGCAGATAAAGTATATGCTTATTGTCAACAAAAAGATTGCTTTCCAAAGTTTAAAAAGACACTTCCTAATAATAAAGATATATTTCAATTTATTGGTATAATTTTTAAGGAAGGATACATAGCTGAAGGAACGCTGAAAGTTACAGCTATAGGAGCAAAAAGACCTAATTATTCTAGAGTAAAATTTGTTTTAAAAGTCCCTTTTACAATAAAATTGAGAAATACAGTTTCTGGTGAGTTTGTAAGTATATCTGGTTTGCTTCCAGATATATATAAAGATGTTGTTTTATATATGCCAGAAGCAAGAAATGAATTTAGCTTTAAAATTGTTGTAGAAACTCGTTCGGAAGTATTAGCACCTCCGGAAATAATTGAAAATAAAATTGAAATTCCAATAGGAGTATTATCAGTAATTAGAGTAGTTGGTAAAATTCAGTTGTCAATACCTGTTTATAACTCTCCACTAGAACCTCCTGAAGCTGAAAATTATGAGGAAACAGAAAAGTTTATACGTCAAGAATTTGATCATCGGCCATTTCCAGATGATTTTTTTCCTCTTCAATTGGAGGACTCAGATTTTCAAATACCTAAAAAATAATCATCACCGTGGTATTGGTAGTGATTGTTTTTTAGAAATATAAGGTGATTGAATGAATGTATTGTTCCAAACAAGAAAAGATTATCTAAGTAATGTGGCAGGAGATAGTGTTATAATACAGAATCTTAGAAAAAATTTAATAAATTTAGGTGTAAAAGTAGATATATATCATGATAATAGAATTAATTTAAGCAAGTATGATATTGTTCATATTTTTAATACAATAAGGGTACATGAAAGCTATCAGTTTATGAAGCATGTAAAAAAGCATAATAAAAGAATCGTATTAACACCTATATACTGGGATTTAAGAAAATACTTTAAAGGTACATTACAATTAGAAAAAATAGCTTCTTGGAATCGTAATGAAAAAAAAAGAAAATTTTTATTTGATCATTGTGATATCTATTTACCTCATTGTATGGGAGAAGCGAAATTAATAATGAAAAATTATAATACTCCTTCAAAATATACAATAATTCCTTATGGGGTAGATGAAAGCTTTTTAATGGGGAAAAAATATTATCTAAAGAAGAAATATGGAATAGATGATTATATATTATGTGTTGGAAGGATTAATCATCAGAAAAACCAATTTAATTTAATAAAAGCTCTTTTAAAAGAAAAAATACCTTTAGTATTAGTAGGAACAGTGAATGATAAGAATTATCTTAAAGAATGTTTGAAAATGAGAAAAGAAAAACTTTTTTTGTTAGACCATGTTAAAATATCTGAATTAAATTCAATATATAAAGGTGCGAAGGTGCATGTGTTACCTAGCTGGATAGAATATCCTGGACTTGCTAATCTTGAGGCAGGTATGGCAGGCTGTAATGTAGTTACTACAAAAATAGGTTCTACAAAGGAAGTTTTTGGAGAATATATTAGGTATTGTAATCCATATGATTTTGAATCAATATATAAAGAAACTATGGAAGCTTTTGAAACAGATAAAAATAATTTATTTAAGGATTTTATTATGGAAAATTATATTTGGATGAAAATAGCTAAAAAAGTAAAAGAAGTTTATTTTTCTATCATAGAATAATAATCGTTTATAAATTTATGCAAAAGGTTATAAGGCTTGTAAGTATAGTATCCTTATAACCTTTTGCAATTTTATTGTAGCGAAATAAACTGTATAGACATATTGTAAAATGAAAAGAGAAGATTCAGGAGGAGCAATATGAAAGTTGTTATTTTATGAGGAGGTAAAGGATCTAGAAAGAAAAAAATGTCTTTATAACGGGAGCTACAGGATTTTTAGGAAGTTATATGGCAAAGGAATTAATTGGTTTAGGGGCAAATGTTACAGCTTTAGTGAGGGCTGTAGAAGAAGTCCTTTGATATTTTATCATTTCTCAGGATTATGTATATTAAATCCAAATGAGTTTAAAGATTCCTCCTTTTTTCGGCTAGTTTATTATATGTAACAGGATAGTTAAAAGTTACTAATGAGTTGCAATATATATAAAAATTATCTTATTGAATGTTGACAAAATTACTTGGGTATAATATACTGTAAATTGAATTCTGAGTGTTTTACTTGGAATTATGAAGGGAGTGATAGAATGAAGCTATCGACCAAGGGAAGATATGGTGTGAAAGCTATGTTTGAGCTAGCACTTAATTTTGGTGAAGGCCCTATTGCTTTAAATAGTATTGCTGAAAAACAGAATCTTTCTGTGCACTATTTAGAACAATTGTTTGCAAGCCTTAGAAAAGCAGGTTTGGTAAAAAGTATTAGAGGTGCACAAGGTGGGTATATACTTTCAAGAAAACCTGAAGATATTACGGTTGGTGATATTATTAGGACGCTTGAAGGACCTTTAGCACCAGCAGAATGTGTGATAGATGATGATTCAAAAGAATGCTATAAAGCGGATTATTGCGTTACAAGAACCATATGGGAAAAAATACGTGATAGTATAAACAATGTAGTAGATAATATAACATTACAAGATATGCTTGATGATTATAAAAAGATGAACAATACTGAGACTTATATGTATTATATATAAATTTTTGGGGAGATGATGAAATGAATAGACGAGTTTATCTTGATTATTCTGCAACAACACCAATGAAAAAAGAAGTATTAGAAGAAATGCAACCTTATTTTATTGATAAATTCGGAAATCCTTCTAGCATATATTCTTTTGGTAGAGAAGCGAAAAAAGCAGTAGATATAGCAAGAGATCAAGTTGCAAAATTAATTGGAGCAAAAACTGATGAAGTTTATTTTACTGCTGGAGGATCTGAAGCGGATAACTGGGCAATAAAGGGGATCGCTTATGCGAATAAAGATAAAGGAAATCATATTATTACAACAAAAATAGAACATCATGCAGTGCTTCACGTCTGTGAGCATCTAGAAAAAAATGGATTTAATGTAACTTATTTAGATGTAGATGAACATGGATTGATCAATTTAGAAGATTTAAAAAATGCAATTACAGATCAAACTATATTAATTTCCATTATGTTTGCAAATAATGAAATTGGTACGATTCAACCAATAAAAGAAATTGGTCAAATAGCAAAAGAAAAAGGAGTAACTTTCCATACAGATGCAGTCCAAGCATTGGGAAATGTAGCAATTGATGTAAATGCATTAAATATTGATTTAATGTCTCTATCGAGTCATAAAATTTATGGACCAAAGGGAATTGGAGCACTTTATATAAGAAAGGGCATAAAAATCCATTCATTTGTTCATGGTGGAGCTCAAGAAAGAAGAAGAAGAGCTGGAACTGAGAATGTACCAGGTATTGTAGGATTTGGAAAAGCTTGTGAATTGGCTATGGAAAACATGGATACGCATATCAAGCATTTAAAAATGTTGAGAGAAAAGCTAATAAAAGGTATAATGGAAAATATCGGCTATGTAAGACTCAATGGACATCCAGAAAAGAGACTCCCAGGAAATGTAAATATGGTATTTGAATTTATTGAGGGAGAATCTTTGTTACTTAGTTTAGATATGGTTGGAATAGCTGGTTCAAGTGGATCGGCATGTACTTCAGGTTCCCTTGATCCATCACATGTTTTAATGGCGATTGGTCTACCGCACGAGATTGCTCATGGATCACTTAGACTAACGGTAGGGGATTTTACAACTGAAGAGGATATAGATTATGTATTAGAACAATTACCTAAGATTGTAGATCGATTAAGACAAATGTCACCACTCTATGAAAAAGTTAAAGGAGGACAAAAATCATGTACTCAGAAAAAGTAATGGATCATTTTACCAATCCTAGAAATGTTGGTGAAATTGAAGATGCTAATGGCATAGGACAAGTTGGAAATGCAAAATGTGGAGATATCATGAAAATATATTTAAAAATTGAAAATGATATCATAGAAGATGTAAAATTTAAAACTTTTGGATGTGGTTCTGCTATTGCTTCATCAAGCATTGCAACAGAAATGATAAAAGGAAAATCTATTCAAGAAGCAGTAGAAATTACTAATAAAGCAGTAGTTGAAGCTTTAGGTGGACTTCCAGCACCGAAGGTTCACTGTTCTGTTTTAGCAGAACAAGCTGTAAAAGCAGCACTTCTTGATTATGCGAAGAAAAATAATATTGAAATAAAAGGATTAGAAGATTTTGATCCAGATGAGGACCCTCATGATCATCATGAGGAAGAAGAAATATAAGCCCAGGATTTCCTGGGTTTTATAGTTGAATAAAAAATTGATGAAAGTAAAAAATATTAAAAAGTAGGTGATAAAATGATTCATTTAGATAAGAAAAAAGTAGTAGTTGGAATGAGTGGCGGTGTAGATAGTTCAGTAGCTGCATATGTTTTAAAAAAACAAGGATATGATGTTATTGGTGTAACCATGAAGGTTTGGCCAGATATAGAAGAAACTGATGAAAGAGAAGATAGCTGTTGTGGTTTATCAGCAGTAGATGATGCAAGACGTGTTGCTAATTTATTAGGAATACCTTTTTATGTAATGAATTTTAAAGAAATTTTTGAAAAAAAGGTAATTAATTATTTTGTAGAAGAATATATTAGTGGAAGAACACCAAATCCTTGTATTGCCTGTAATAAATTTATAAAGTTTGATGAATTATTAAGACGAGCACATAATTTAGGTGCTTATTATGTTGCAACAGGACATTATGCGAAAATTGATTATGATGAAAAGAATAATAAATATATGATTAAAAAATCTAATGCTATTGCAAAGGATCAAACTTATGCATTATATCATTTTACACAGAATCAGCTTAAGCATACGTTGATGCCTTTAGGAGAATTTGATTCAAAGGAGGAAGTTAGAAAGATTGCAGCAGAACTTGGATTTGTGAATGCATCTAGACCAGATAGTCAAGAAATATGTTTTATTAAAGATAATAATTATGGAAAATTTATTGCAAATAAAAGACCTGAAAAAATTTTACCAGGAAATTTTGTTGACAAAAATGGAAAAATATTAGGAAGACATAAAGGAATTCCTTATTATACTATTGGACAAAGAAAAGGACTAGGAATTGCTCTTGGAAAACCAATGTTTGTGGTAGATATTATTCCAGAAAAAAATCAAGTTGTATTAGGTGAAAATGAAGATGTTTTTGGCACTACATTATTGGCAGAAGATGTAAATCTTATTTATTTAGATGAACTAGAAGAAGGACTAAAAGTACAAGCACAAATTAGGTATAATGCAAAACCAGCAGATGCAAAGTTATATAGTGAAGGAGAGAATAAAGTACGAGTTGTTTTTGAAAATCCACAAAGGGCGATTACACCAGGACAAGCTGTTGTATTTTACGATGGAGAATATTTGATAGGTGGTGGAACAATTACAAAAAAAGTAAGATAATTGAAGTGCACTGTAAGGTGCATTTTTTTTATCCTTCGGTGGAAACATAAAAATATACTAGTGAATGTTTTAGGTGTGGTGGTATTTTATGATGAAAAGAGGCTGCGACATTATAGGTTTACCGGTAATTTCGCTTGATGATGGATGTAAAATTTTTGAAGTTAAAGATATTATTTATTGCAATAAAACTTTTAAAGTAACTGCTTTTCTTATTGATGAGGGGGGATATTTTCATGAACCTAGGGTAGTTTCTTTTGAAAATATAAAAAATATTGGAAAAAATGCAGTAACAATTCAAAATGATAAAAGCATTAAGTATGTTAAAAATCCTATCAATAAACTAAATTCAAGAGAAAAGCTTTTAGGATTAGAAGTTATTACAAATGATGGAAAGAATATTGGTACTGTACAAGATATTATGATGGAAACTGAAAATGGGAGACTTTTAGGATTGATTTTGACAGAAGGATTATTTGATGATTTGGTTGAAGGCAGATCAATTTTACCTTTTCTAAAATCATTAAATATTTATAATGATACAATTATTATTACTTCTAGTATAAGTGATTCAATTTTACAAGGAACTGGAGGATTAAAGAAGTTGCTTTCATTAGAGTAAAGAGAGGAGTGAAAAATATGAGAAACAGATTTGTATCAGGTATGATAGCAGGTGGGATAATCGGGGCTACAACAGGAATGTATGCTTATAAAAGAATGAGCCCTAGACAGAGAAGGATGGTTATGAGAAGAGGTAGAAAAATGTTAAAAGGTGCAGCAAATATGGTAGATGTGATTCAATCAATAAATTTTTTAAGATAGGTAAAAGCAGCTAATCCTTTAGCTGCTTTTATGAAATTCAAAAGGATGTGAATCAATGGATATAGGATTAAATATTTTTAATATTATTAAGACAAAACCTATATGTTATATATTTGTAATAATTATTATTGCAATTAATATACTTTTTTTGATATTTTTGGGATGTTTAACATATTATTTGATTCATATAGGGAATCATTATGTGAGCAGCAGCAAAAAATTAACAATGAAAAGAAAACATTTCTTTTACTTTTTTGTTTTAGTAATAATATTGTTATTAACAATTATGATATATAATTTTAGAGCTAGCTTATGGAAATTATTTTCCCCTGTCATTTGGGCAATTATATTTGCATATTTAATTAATCCTATTGTTAATTTAATATATAAAAGAGGGGTTTCTAGGATTTGGAGTGTTATAATTGTTTATTTTTCTATGTTTATTATAATAATAGTGTTTGCTACAATAGTAACACCTAATATTATAAAAGAAGCAAGAAGTTTAATAGAAATATTACCAAAATACAACAAAGAAGCCAATGAATATATAAACCATATATACAAAAAAATTGAGGAATTAGATAATTTTTCACCTCAGCTTTCTTTCATTAAAGATACAATACAAGATCACTTAATAGAAAGTGAAATTTATATCATGGATATAATGAAAAAAATTACTAATAGCATATTCAATATATTTTCCCATATAGTTACTTTAGTCTTGATTCCTATTTTTACTTTCTATTTTTTAAAGGATTCTGAGTATTTTAAAAAGAAAATAGTATTTATGATTCCAAGAATTTTGAGAAAAGAATTGATAAATATTTGCAAAGATATACATATATTGTTAAATAATTTTATAAGGGGACAATTTATTGTAGCTACTTGTGTTGGTATATTAAGTATTATTGCATTGTTAATTATCAAAGTAAACTTTGCATTTCTTATTGGAATTATTGCTGGAATAACAAATATTATTCCTTATTTTGGACCAATTATTGGAGCTGTTCCAGGAGTAATTATTGCACTTATGGATACTCCTGTGAAAGCTTTTTGGGTTATCATTGCTTTTACAATTATACAACAAATTGAAAGTGCTATTATTACACCTAAGATTGTTGGAGAAAGTGTAGGACTGCATCCTGTTATGGTTATCATAGCTTTATTGATAGGAAATGAATGCTTTGGATTAATAGGTTTGATTTTTGCTGTACCTATTGCAGCTAGTATAAAGATAATTATAGAGCATATTATAGATTTAATTGTAAATATTTAAATATTCATTCGATTAAAAAACTTACTGAAATTGTATAAAAAATACGTTAAGAATCTTCATTGTTTGAACGAAGTGAGTTTTTAAGTTGTTTATTTATAATATAATATTAAAATTTGGGAACAATAGATTTAACAATTGACAAATAGTACTAATTTATATATAATCAATTAAAGTTAATGAGAAAAAGAAAAATGATAAAATACAATGATGAAGAGGAGTACAAAAACATAAAATCTGTAGAGAGGAAGTCCATTGGCTGAAAGACTTCTGATTTGAGTTTTTGGAAGCAGCTTCGGAGTATTGACCTTGAAATATTAGTAAAGGGCAGTGGCTTGCAACCATTATAGTGCTAGGTATTGATAAGAGAGACCAAAGTATTTTGGTAAGTAGGGTGGTACCGCGAGAATACTCTCGTCCCTATATGGGATGAGAGTTTATTTTTGTATAAAAATAATGGAGGTTGATACTATGGAAAAAATGAGCTTGAATGTAATAAGAAAGCAGTTTTTAGATTTTTTTGAAAGCAAAGGTCATTATGTAAGAGCTAGTTATTCGCTAGTTCCTGAAAATGACAAGAGTTTATTATTAATAAATGCGGGAATGGCTCCTTTGAAAAATTATTTTATGGGGATAGATACACCACCTAAGAAAAGAATGGCTACATGTCAGAAATGTATTCGAACAGGAGATATTGAAAATGTAGGAAAAACAGCAAGACATGCTACTTTTTTTGAGATGCTTGGAAATTTTTCCTTTGGAGATTATTTTAAAAATGAATCTATCCATTGGGGATGGGAGTTTGTAACAAAATATTTAAAACTTCCTGTTGAAAAATTATGGGTGAGCGTATATGAAGAAGATGATGAAGCCTATGAAATTTGGCATAAAAAAATAGGTATACCTCAAGAAAGAATTGTAAGATTAGGTAAAGAGGATAACTTTTGGGAAATAGGAGTAGGACCATGTGGACCATGCTCTGAAATTTATTATGATAGAGGAGAAAAGTATGGTTGTGGCAGTGCTGATTGCAAACCAGGATGTGATTGTGATAGATATATAGAGTTTTGGAATCATGTATTTACACAATTTGATAAGGATGAGGAAGGAAATTATAATCCATTACCAAATCCTAATATTGATACGGGAATGGGATTAGAAAGACTAGCATGTATTATACAGGATGTGGATTCTATATTTGAAATAGATACTATAAAGCATATATTAAATAAAGTATTAGAGCTTTCTGGACAAAAATATGGAGAAAATAAAAAAACAGATGTTTCAGTGAGAATTATAACAGATCATATTCGTTCTGTTACTTTTATGGTATGTGATGGAATCATGCCAAGCAATGAAGGTAGAGGATATGTTCTTAGAAGGTTATTAAGAAGAGCTGCAAGACATGGAAAATTACTCGGTATTAAAGGAGAATTTTTAAGTAGATTAGTAGATAGTGTGCTTGAAGTATCGAGTGAAGCTTATCCAGAGCTTTTGGAAAGAAAAGAATATATTAAGAAAGTTGTTGCTATTGAAGAAGAAAGATTTCAAGAGACAATAGATCAAGGTAGTGAAATTCTAAAAGGTTATATTGAAGAATTAAAAAGAGAAGATAAAAATATTTTATCTGGAGAAAAAGCTTTTAGATTGTATGATACCTATGGATTTCCACTAGAGTTGACTAAAGAAATATTGGAAGAAGAAAATATGACTGTTGATGAAGACGGTTTTAAAGCTGAAATGGAAAAGCAAAGACAAAGAGCAAGAAATGCAAGACAAAACAATGAAGAGATAGGTTGGAAGGAAGACGTATATGCAAAGCTAGATGAAAATATAAAGTCACAATTTAAAGGATATAAAGAATATGAGATGAACGCAAAGGTTATAGCATTAGTAAAAGGTGATGAAATCGTAGAGTATGCTCAAAAGGGTGATGCTGTTACTATTATATTAGATGAGACGCCATTTTATCCAGAAGGTGGAGGACAAGTAGGAGATCATGGGTTCTTATTTAATGAAACTTGCAAAATTAAAATAACAGACTGTAAAAAAAGTAACAATAGGATATTGCATATAGGTGAGATATTAGAAGGAACTATATCTGTAAATAGTATAGTCAAGGCATCTATTAATGTGGAAGAAAGAATAAGCTCTGCAAGAAATCACACAGCAACTCATTTACTACAGGCTGCATTAAGGAATGTGTTAGGCAATCATGTTGAACAATCAGGCTCTTTAGTAACGCCAGATAGACTAAGATTTGACTTTTCACATTTTCAAGCACTTACTGAAGAGGAATTAGAAAAGGTTGAAGAATTAGTAAATCAAAAAATTCTTGAGAGTATGACAATCTTAGCAGAAGAAATGGGTATCAATGAAGCAAAAGAAAAAGGAGCAACAGCTCTTTTTGGGGAAAAATATGGAGAAGTTGTACGTGTAGTTTCTATGGGAGATTATAGTATAGAACTATGTGGTGGAACACATTTAAATAATACAAGTCAAGTAGGATTATTTAAGATTATAAGTGAAGGTGGCGTTGCTGCTGGAATTAGGAGAATAGAGGCTATTACTGGACATAAAGCATATGAATATATGAAAGAACAAGAATTAAAAATAAAAGAAATTGCAAGAACTTTAAAGAGCAATCCAAAGGAAATTGTATTGAAGGTAGAAAATTTAGTGAATAATTTAAAAGATGCACATAAAGAAGTAGAAATTCTTAAAAATAAGATGGCAAAGAGTGCTGTGAATGAAATATTAGAAAAAGCAGTTGAAGTTGAAAATATTCAAGTAATAGCATATAAGTTGATAGGCTTAGATATGGATAGCTTAAGAAAGCTAGGAGATCAATTAAAAGATAAATTAGGTTCAGGTCTTGTCGTTTTAGGAACAGAAAAAGATAATAAAGGAAATTTTGTTGCTATGGCAACAAAAGATGTTGTTGAAAAAGGAATTCATGCAGGGAATATTATTAGACAGGTTGCCAAAATAGCAGGTGGTGGTGGTGGTGGAAAACCAACCATGGCACAAGCAGGAGCAAAGGATATATCCAAAATAGATGAGGCATTAGCCCATGTAATAAATATTGTAAAAGAGCAAGTAAAGTAGTTATAATAAGTAGTGGGCGAAGGTTTAAAAGCAAACTTTCGTCCATTTACTTAAAAGGATTGTGTTATAATAAAATAGAATATATATAAAATATAGATAAAAGGAAGGAGTGTAAATGTATGAATAATCAATCAAATTTTACAATGAAATTTAAAGTAGATAAAGAAAAAGCCAACGAAATAGAGGAGATTTTAACAAGTGTGCATAAATCTTTAAAGGAGAAAGGATATAATCCAATTAATCAGTTGGTAGGATATATTTTATCGGGAGATCCTACTTATATTACAAGCTATAATAATGCACGAAGTGTGATAAGACAAGTAGAAAGAGATGAATTGTTAGAGGAAATATTGAAAAGTTATTTAGAAAATAAGTAGGAGAGAGAGAAATTGAAAAAAAAAGTACATAAAATATTTATAGTTGTTATTATTCTATGCATGATGCTAACTTTTTTTACATGTGCGCAAGAAAATAAAAAGGTTGTCTTAATTGTCATGAATGAGACAAGCTATGAAGATTTATATAATATGAGTTCCGTTAATAAACTGATAGATGATGGAGCTATTGCTTTAATGAACAATAGGACATCGACAAGAGCAAATACTTATAAAGCATATGCAACAATAGGAGCAGGAGTTAGGGCAGAAGCATCATCTACTACAATGAATTTTTATAAATTGAATGAAAAGGTTAAAGCTATATATAAAAGAAGAACAGGTATAGATATTCCAAGTACTGGGATTATTAATTTAGATATAGTAAAATTGAATGTACTAAATGAAAAGGGACAATATGGAGCAATCTTAGGTTCATTAGGCCAATCTCTTCATGATTATGGAATGAAGACTGCAGCAATAGGAAATGCAGATTATGAAGAAAATTTTGTTCGTCTTGCACCTGTTATTGCAATGGACTATAGAGGATATGTAGATTATGGTAATATTGGAAAAGATATTTTGGCTGAAGATGAAACATATCCTTTTGGAGTAAAAAGTAATTATAAAAAGATGTTAGATGTTTTTAAAGATTCATATAAAAAATCCCAATTGATTGTAGTAGATATTGGTGATATTGGTAGACTGGAAAGATATGCACCTAATCTATCTGATGAGATGTATCTAAAACATAAATCAAAGGTATTAGGAGATGCAGATCGTTTTATTAGTGATTTACTAAAAAATATTGATATCCAAAATACAATGGTTATTTTAGTTTCACCTTATCCATCATCTAAGGATATAAAAAATGGAAACACCCTAACACCAGTTATTTTTTATGGTGATGGAATTAATAAAGGAGTTTTAACTTCAAGTACTACAAGAAGAATTGGAGTTATTGGAAATGTTGATATTGCACCTTCTATTACTGTGTATCTTGGGACAGATTCTCATAATATGAGTGGAAGGGCTGCTCAAGTAATTACAAAGGAAAAAAATTACGAGTTTTTAATGCACTTAAATGAGCAGATTGTCAGTACATCAGAAAATAGGTATCCTGTTTTATCTAGCTTTGCTGTATTTGAAATACTGGTTTCTATGATAGGATTGTTTATGATTCTATTAGGAGATAAGATTAATAGCAAAATGGTTGGCTATTTTAAAAATATTTTGCTAAGTACTATGACTGTACCTTTTGTACTGTTGATATTACCTTTATTAGGTGTGAAAAATCTCATTTTGACTTACGTTTTTTCTATTGGATTAACTATTTTGATTACTTATATTATCAAAAAGACCAGTAAGCATCCACTAGATAGTTTATTTATATTATCTTTTATTACTACAATAGGATTGCTTACAGATATTTGTACAGGTGCAAATTTAATGAAGCGTTCATTATTAGGATATGATCCTATTATTGGTGCAAGATATTATGGGATAGGAAATGAATATATGGGTGTTTTAATTGGAGCTACTCTTGTATTTGCTACGATAATAATTGATAGGTTTAGATTAAATAAGTTATGGTCTATTTTAATTTTTTCTATAACTATATTGATTATTGGGTTTCCAAAGCTAGGAGCAAATGTAGGAGGAACTATGACTGCTGTAGCTGCATTTATTTTTGTAGCTTTAAGATTGTTTAATATTAAAATAAAGCTAAAACAATTTATACTTATTGGTACATGTATTGTATTGATTGTAGCACTCATGGCTTTTATAGATATGAAAATACTAAAAAGTCAATCTCATTTAGCAGGAGCAGTTGAACAAATCATGGAAGGTGGACCTAGCGTTATTTTCTTAATCATAAAAAGAAAAATTTCAATGAATATAAGATTAATTGGTATAACTATATGGAGTAAAGTATTAATGTCAGCTATTGCTATACTTGCTACATTGTTTTACAGACCAGTAGGTATTTTTTATAGACTGACTAATTTATATCCTAATTTATCAATAGGTTGGTCTGGTATTGTTATGGCTTGTATTGTAGCATTTTTTGTGAATGATTCAGGAGTTGTTGCTGCTGCAACAGGAATAATATTTTTAGCAATGAGTATATTATATCTTACATTTTTCACTATGGAAGAAAGTTAGGAGTATAATATGGAATATAGAATGTTGGGGAATACAGGAATAAAAGTATCAAGAATTTGCTTTGGAGGATTGACAGTAGGACCGCTACAAGCGAATCTACCCATTGAAGTAGGTGCTGAGGTAATTGCTGAGGCTTTTAATAGAGGTGTGAATTTTATAGATACTGCTCAGTTATATAAGACGTATCCCTATATAAAAAGAGCATTAGAGATCAGTAAAAGAAAAGATATTGTTATTGCTTCAAAGTCATATGCTTATGATGAAGAAACGGCTAAGAAAAGTTTAGATGAAGCATTGACAGAATTAAAGATTGATAAAATGGATATTTTTTTATTACATGAACAGGAAAGTGAATATACTTTAAGAGGGCATTATGAAGCATTAAGATATTATTTAAAAATGAAAGAGATGGGTATAATAAATGCTGTAGGGATATCTACACATACAGTTAGAGCTGTAGTAGCTGCAGCAGAAATGGAAGAAATTGATGTGATTCATCCTATTATTAATATAAAAGGGATTGGAATTCAAGATGGTAGCAAAGATGAAATGCTTAAAGCTATAAAAAAAGCTTATAAAAACGGTAAAGGCATATATGGAATGAAACCAATAGGAGGAGGAAATTTAATTCATTCTGTAGAAGAAAGCCTTGATTATGTTATAAGCATCAAAGAACTTCATTCTATAGCTGTTGGTATGCAAACAAAGGAGGAAGTTATAGCTAATATTTTAAAGTTTAATGGAGAAAAAGTTCCAGATGAAGTACAACAGAAAATTTCTAAAAAAACACGGAAATTACATATAGATGATTGGTGTGAAAAATGTGGTAATTGTGTTAAGCATTGTAAACATCATGCATTAAATATAGTAAATAATAAAGTTGTTGTGGATAAGGATAAATGTGTTCTTTGTGGGTATTGCAGCAGCTATTGTCCACAATTTTGCATAAAAATAGTATAGAGATGAGGGTGAATGATGAGAATAATGGGATTGGATGTAGGAGATAAAACTATAGGAGTTGCTGCAAGTGATCCATTAGGATGGACAGCTCAAGGAATTGAAACCATAAGGAGGACAAATAAGAAAGCTGATTATCGAAGAATTGGAGAAATTATTGAGGAAAAAGAAATAACAAAAATAATTGTAGGTATACCTAAAAATATGAATGGTAGTTTAGGACCTCAGGGTGAAAAGGTTTTGGAATTTGTTGAAGGTTTAAAAAATCGATTTAAAATAGAAATTATTCTATGGGATGAAAGATTAACAACAGTAGCTGCTGAAAGAATGTTAATAAGTGGAGATGTGAGTAGAAAAAAAAGAAAAAAAGTAATTGATATGGTTGCAGCTACATATATTTTACAAGGTTATTTAGATGCTCAAAAATAATGAAGAGGTGGTAAGAATGGAAAATGAAAATATTATAACACTTTTAGATGATAGTGGAAAGGAAATAGATTTTGAAATTGTTGCAACTTTAAAAATTGAAGATATTGAATATGCAATTCTTTCGCCTGTAGATGAAAATGATGAAGGAGTAGTCATTTTCAAAATTATTGATTCTGAAGGGAAAGAAGTTCTTGAAAATGTTCAAGATGAAAAAGAACTAAATCAAGTTATTTCTGCTTATGAAGAATTATTTAAAGAAGAGTAGACTATGACTATTTAGGTCATAGTTTTTATGTATTGTCATTTATGATAAAAAAATCATATCATTATTTAATTGATAATATTATCAATTAAAAACAAATAATTATTTCTAGGGGATGAGAATATGCATATAGTTTGTAAAACCTGTGGGAATATTATAAAAGATCCAAGTAGTACTAGATGTCCAAGATGTTATACACTATTAAAAAAACAACATAAATGCGAAGATTGTAAAGGATGTACTTTGAATTTTAAGAAATGCGATAAATGATTTTATATTTAGAAGAATTAGTATTCATATCCAAAGAATAGAAAAACTCCTTGACTTTTGTAAGATTTAGAATTAAACTATTGCATATAAGAGAGATTATTAATTGAAAAAGAAGGTGCTAAAGTGAACGAAATGATAGAAAATTTAAAGGATAGATTAAAGGAAAAAGGTTATAAGTTAACCCCTCAAAGGAGAGCTACTTTAGATATAATTATTCAAAATCAAGGAAAGCATTTAAGTACCGAAGAAATTTATGATATGGTTAAGGAAAATTGCCCTGAGATAGGTTTGGCTACAGTATATAGAACTTTGCAGCTTCTTGATGAACTGGATATAATTTCAAAAATAAATTTTGATGATGGATGTAGCAGATACGAATTGAATACCCATGAAGATGATCATCAACATCACCATTTAATTTGTTTAAAATGTGGAGATGTTATTGAAGTTGAAGTAGATTTAATGGAAACATTAGAAGAAGAAATTGAAAACAACTATAATTTTAAAATTAGTGATCATAAGGTAAAATTCTTTGGATATTGTTCTAAGTGTCAGTAAATCCTGTATCTCAAAGTTACAGGGTTTTTTCTCTATAAACCTAATAAAATTTTCAACTCTCGTTTACTTATTGAAAAAAGAAGCAATAATAATATAAAGGGTAATGAATATTTGCTAATGTGTTTTTATATTGATAAGGCATGGTAAATACAGTATAATAAGTTAGATGTAATTGTCCGGGTTTGTTGTTTTCATTGACTATCAGAGCGGAAATACATAGTAGAAATAAGGAGTGTGATATTGTGGCAAGAAAACCAGCAAAAATCAAAGTGATTCCTCTTGGTGGGCTAAACGAGATAGGAAAAAATATGATGGCATTTGAATTTAAGGATGATATTATGATTGTTGACTGTGGGTTAAGCTTTCCTGAGGATGAAATGCTAGGAATCGATATGGTAATTCCAGATATTACATATTTGATTAAAAATAGAGATAAAGTACGAGGAATTGTTCTTACCCATGGACATGAAGATCATATTGGAGCATTGCCTTATGTTTTAAAGAAACTAAATGTTCCTATATATGGTACTAAATTAACCTTAGGATTAGTAGAGAACAAATTGAAGGAACATAAGCTATCTTCTAGTGTCCATACTGAAGTTGTAAAACCTGGAGATGTTATAAAGCTAGGAGATTTTAAAGTAGAGTTTATTAGAACAAGCCATTCCATTGCAGATGCAGTTTGTTTAGCTATTCATACACCTATAGGAACTATTGTACATACAGGAGATTTTAAGGTAGACTTTACGCCAATTGATGGAGAACCTATGGATTTTCATAGATTAGCTGAGCTTGGAAAAAGAGGGGTATTATTGCTTTTGGCAGATAGTACAAATGTTGAAAGACAAGGTTATACAATGTCTGAGAGAACAGTTGGTGTAACTTTTGAAAACATATTTAGAAATGCTACTCAAAGGATTATTGTTGCGACTTTTGCTTCTAATGTTCATAGGGTGCAGCAAATCATTGATGCTGCGTATAAGTTTAACCGAAAAATCTCAGTATCTGGAAGAAGCATGGTTAATGTAGTTAATGTTGCTATGGATTTAGGGTATTTAAAGGTTCCTGAGGATATGCTAATTGATATCAATGATATTAACAATTATCCTAATAATGAGGTTGTTGTTATTACTACAGGTAGTCAAGGAGAACCTATGTCAGCTTTATCAAGAATGGCCTCTGCAGAACATAGAAAATTAGAAATTCAACCAGGAGATATGGTCATTCTTTCTGCAACACCAATACCTGGAAATGAGAAAACGGTGGCAAGAGTTGTAAATCAGCTATTCGAAAAAGGTGCCAATGTTATTTATGAAGCATTAGCAGATGTTCATGTTTCAGGACATGCATGTCAAGAAGAATTAAAATTGATGCATTCATTAATAAAACCCAAATATTTTATACCAGTTCATGGTGAATATAGACATCTAAGACAACATGGTAAACTTGCTGAAAGTTTAGGAATGCCAACGGAAAATATTTTTACTATTGAAAATGGACAGGTTGTAGAAATTACAAGGGAGAGTGCGAGAGTTTGTGGTAATGTTCCAGCTGGTAATATACTAGTAGATGGTTTAGGTGTTGGAGATGTTGGTAACATTGTTCTGAGAGATAGAAAGCATCTGTCAGAGGATGGACTGATGGTTGTAGTTGTAACCATTACAAAAGAAGATGGACAAGTAGTATCTGGTCCTGATATTATATCTCGCGGATTTGTTTATGTGAGAGAATCTGAAGTTTTGATGGATGAAGCAAGGACTGTGGTAAAAAATGCATTACAAGTGTGTCAAAATAATGGAATAAAAGAATGGGCTGCATTAAAAGCTTCTATCAAAGATAGTTTAAAAGGTTTTTTATATGAAAAAACGAAAAGAAGTCCTATGATTTTACCAATTATAATGGAAGTATAGATAAATATGCTGTTTTTGCAGCATATTTTTATTTTTTATGAAGTTGTTGTAAATATTTGTTGAGGATTGTATAATTAAATGATGGAAATATTCTAGCTTGGAGGTAGTTTAATGAAATCGCATAAATTTAAGGGCATAATATTTTTACTTATTGTTGTCATTGCTTTAGGTGTAGGTAAAATTTATTTTGAGAAGAAAATTGAACCTGTAAATGAAAGTAGTGATACTTTGGTTATGGTTCAGATTCCAATAGGGGCTTCTACAAAACAAATTGCAAATATTTTATATGAAAAGCATGTGATTAAAAGTGAACTGGCTTTTCGTATTTTAAGTAAAATGTCAAAATCAGATGGTAAAATGCAAGCAGGTAACTATAGTTTTAAGCAGAGTATGTCTGTAGATGAAATTATAAAGAGTCTTATAAGTGGAGATACTGTAAAAGATACTGTAAAGGTTACTATACCTGAAGGATTTGAGTTTAAACAGATTGTTAAAAGATTAGAAGAGAAAGGATTAATCAATAAAGATAAGTTTATAAAAATAGCAAATAATGAAGATTTTGACTATAAGTTTTTAAAAGATATACCAAAAGGAAAAAATAGATTAGAAGGTTTTTTATTTCCTGATACTTATGAAATAGCTAAAAATGATACAGAGAGAGAAATTATTATAAAGATGCTAAATCGTTTTGATGATATTTTTGAAGATGCGTATTATAAAAGAGCAAAAGAATTAAATATGAGTGTAAATGATATTATAACGCTTGCCTCTATTATAGAAAGAGAAGCAAAGGTAGATAAGGAAAGACCTATTGTATCGAGTGTTTTTCATAATAGAATAAGAAAAAAGATGCCTCTTCAATCTTGTGCTACAGTTCAATATGTTTTAGGAGAGAGAAAAGCAAAATTAAGCTTTAAAGATGTTGAAACTGATTCTCCCTATAATACTTACAAGCATGCTGGTTTACCTCCTAGACCTATTGCGTCTCCTGGAAAAGCTTCTATAGAAGCAGCACTATATCCAAGTGAAACTGATTATTTATATTTTGTTGTCAGCAAAAATGGAGAGCATCATTTTAGTAAAACATTTAAAGAGCATTTAAATGCAAAGAATGGGATTTACTAAAAAGAAAAAATGAATATGTAAAAGTTAAATAAAAGGAGTTGTATAGATTGGGTAATATTGTTAATGAATTAATTGAAGAATATATTAGGAATATTTTGCCTCAAAAGGATGGAATATTAAAAGATATGGAGGATTATGCTTTAAAAAATCATGTACCTATTGTACAGCCTGAAGTAGCAAAGCTTTTGGAAGTAATTACGCAAATAAATCAAACAAAATCTGTTTTGGAAGTTGGAACAGCAATAGGTTACTCTGCTATTATCTTTACAAAAGCTATGGAAAATGGAAAGGTCATTAGTATAGAGAAAAGATCAGATATGGTTGAAATTGCTAGAAAGAATATAGAAATAATGGGGTTAAAGGATCAAATACAAGTTATAGAAGGATGTGCAGAAGAAATTTTACCAACATTACAAGGTAAATTTGATTTGATATTTTTAGATGCTGCAAAAGGACAGTATATGAAATTTCTTTCTTCAAGTATAAACCTTTTAAAAAAAGGAGGCATACTTGTTTCAGATAATGTATTATATAAAGGAATGGTGGCTTCAAATGAATATGTAGTACGCAGAAAAATTACTATTGTAAAGAGAATGAGGAAATATTTAGATTATATTATGCACCATCCAGAACTTACAACTTCATTAATACCTATTGGTGATGGTGTTGCCATAAGCTATAAGAATTAGGAGGAAAAAGAATGAAAAAAATAGAATTATTAGCACCTGCTGGTGATTTAGAAAAATTAAAAATAGCTATTATATATGGTGCTGATGCTGTATATATAGGAGGACAGATTTTTGGATTAAGAGCGAGTGCTAGAAATTTTTCATTAGAAGATATGAAGAAGGGAATAGCATTTGCTCATGAAAGAGGGAAAAAAGTATATGTTACATTAAATATTATTCCTCATAATGAAGATTTTAAAGAGCTTCCTGAATATTTAAAGCAATTGCAAGAATTAGATATTGATGCTGTTATTCTATCAGATCCAGGTACATTTATGTATGTAAAAGAGTTTGCACCAGAGCTAGAAGTGCATTTAAGTACACAAGCAAATAATACGAATTATATGAGTGCAAGATTTTGGTACAATCAAGGAGTAAAAAGAGTTATATTAGCTAGAGAATTATCTTTTAAAGAGATTAAAGAAATTAGAGAAAATATACCAGAAAGTCTTGAATTAGAAGCATTTGTTCATGGAGCTATGTGCATATCTTATTCAGGAAGATGTCTTTTGAGCAATTATATGGCAAATAGAGATGCCAATAGAGGAGAATGTGCACATCCATGTAGATGGCAATATTATTTAATGGAAGAGAAAAGACCAGGAGAATATATTCCTGTTTTTGAAGATGAGAAAGGTACATATTTCTTTAATTCAAAGGATTTATGTATGATTGAATATATACCAGAATTGATTGAATCAGGACTTTCAAGTCTTAAAATAGAGGGAAGGATGAAAAGTGCATACTATGTTGCAAATATTGTTAATGTTTATAGAAAAGCTATAGACACATATTATGAAAATAAAGAAAATTATCATTATGATCCAAATTGGATGAATGAAATAAAAAAAGCAAGTCATAGAAAGTTTACGACTGGATTTTATATAGATAAGCCTAATGAGAAAGAACAGTTATATGCAAATAGTTCGTATATACGTGAATATGATTTTGTAGGTTTAGTATTAGACTATGATAAAAAAAATGGTATAGCTACAATAGAACAAAGAAATAGAATATTTAAAGGAGAAACTGTTGAAGTAATGGGACCAGGTATGAAAATTTTTACACAAAGTATTGAGCAGATGTGGAATAACAAGGGAGAAGAGATTGATGTTGCACCACACCCTCAACAAGTGATAAAAATTAAAATGCAAAAACCAGTAGAAAAATACTATATTATAAGAAGATGTAGGAAGGATGATTAGATTGAGTAAACCGATTTTAATTGGTATTACTGGAGGTACAGGCTCTGGAAAAAGTACAATTGCAAAAGCTATTTTTGAAAGCTTACCAGAAAAAAATATTGCAATCATTGAACAAGATTCTTATTATAAAGACCAAAGTCATTTGCCAATGGAAGAGAGAATACATACGAATTATGATCATCCATTAGCTTTTGATACAGAACTCCTTCTTAAACAGCTCCACGAGCTTTTAAACTATAAACCTGTTGAAAAGCCTATTTATAATTTTTCAAAACATACAAGAGAAAAAGAGACGATTCGTGTTGAACCAAAGGATATTATTATATTAGAAGGAATTATGATTTTAGAAGATGAAAAACTGAGAGAATTAATGGATATTAAAATATTTGTAGATACAGATGCAGACGTAAGAATTATTAGAAGAATTACCAGAGATATTAATGAAAGAGGGAGAACTCTTGAATCAGTTATTGAACAATACTTAAATACGGTTAGACCTGCTCACCTTCAATTTATTGAACCTAGTAAAAGATATGCGGATATTATTATTCCAGAGGGTGGTTATAATAAAGTAGCAATAGATATTATGGTTTCAAAGGTAAGATCAATTATTTATGAAAAGCAAAATGGCAGAGAATTAAAAATATTATAGAGTATACACCTTCCTTAAATTGGAGATGCTGATAATAGTTAATCTTTATAAGGAAGGTGTTTTTTTGGGTGCTAGAGTAGATAGAAAGAAAAAAAAAGAAATCAATATTGTTAATGAGGATAATCAGTATAGAATGTATATTACAGGAATTGTATTTACAGTTCTTCTTTTTGCTTTAATGATTCGGCTTTTTTATATACAGATTATTAAGGGCAGTGAGTATTATACTTGTGCAAAAAATCAGTGGTTAAAAGAAATTCCTGTTGGTATTGAAAGAGGAAAAATATATGATCGAAATAGAATACCTCTTACCAACAGAGAAGAAAAAAAATATTTAGTCATTTTTCCACAATACTTTAAGAAATCAGATGCAAATATAAAATTGATTAGCGATCTTACGAAAATTGATTCATATAAACTAAAGAATGGTAAATTGAATAGTACTAGACCTATTAAACTTGAAATTAAAAATGATCATGAGAAAATCATGAAAAAAGTTATGTTAATAAAAGGTGTTTATCCAGTTGATTATAATGATAGATATGATGAAGAGGCTATTGCTACGCATGTAATAGGTTACATAAATAAAATTGATAACAGAGGAGAAAAAGGCATCGAAAAAATGTTTGATAGAGAATTAAAAGAAAATCAAGTTTGCAAAGTAAATGCTGTTGTAGATGCACAGAAAAAAATGATACCTGGTTTAGGATATAAAAAGCTTGAAATTGCTCCTGTAAAAAATAGGAAAAATATTGTAACTACATTAGATTATAATATACAAAAAATTGCAGAAGAAGAATTTGACAAGTTTCATAAAAATGGAAGTGTTGTTATATTAGATGCAAAAAGTGGAGAAATATTGGCTATGGTTAGTAGACCTAACTATGATCAAAATAATATTGCGGCATATCTTAAAAGTAATAATAAGGAACTATATAATAGAGCGATTCAAATGGGGTATCCACCTGGGTCTATTTTTAAGATTATTGTTGCAGCAGCGGCACTTGAAAATAAAATAATTAATGATGAAAGTTTCTTTTGTAAAGGGTATGAAGAAATTGCTGGTACTAAAATTAAATGTTGGAGCTTTGATAAAGGTGGACATGGAAAATTAACTTTTGAAGAAGCTTTTGCTGTATCGTGTAATTCAGCATTTATACAATTAGGAGAAAAAATAGGAGGAGAAAGAATTTTAAATATGGCAAAAAAATTTGGATTAGGTGCTAAAACAAATATTGGTTTACAGGAGGAAATTGCTGGGAAACTTTCATCTGATGATTATATAAAAGGAGCAGGAATAGGAAATTTTTCTATTGGACAGGGGACCTTAGAGGTAACACCTTTGCAAATTGCTAAAATTACAGCAATTATTGCTAATGATGGGATAGATACAGGAGTTTATCTAATAAAAGAAGTGGTTGATGATTATGGAAATATTGTAAAAAAGATAGAAAAAAATAAACCACAAAAAGTAATAAGCTATAAAACTGCTAAAAAAATTCAAAGAATGATGGAAAAGGTAGTAAAAGGCGGTACTGCAAGGAATATGGGACTAGGTAGAGTTGCTGGAAAAACTGGTTCAGCACAAGCTAATTTAAAAGGAAAAGAGATTATTCATGCATGGTTTACTGGTTATTTTCCTAGTGATGAACCAAAATTTGTTATAACTATCGTTGTGGAAGATGGTGTTTCAGGAGGACAATCAGCAGTACCTATTTTTAAAAATATCAAAGAACGAATTGATTAGATTTTTCTTAAAAGACATGCACAGATATATTGAAGGATACATATAATTTAAAATGACGCATAATTAGGAGGTGTGCATTCAAATGTGGACCACGCTAGTAACAGTATCTGTTATTTTGGCAAAACCTATTTTCATGTTAGTATCTTATATTTCTAGTAATACTTCTTTTCCAAAACCACTAACACCAGAAGAAGAAAACTATTATTTAGCATTATATGAGCAAGGAGATGAAGAGGCAAAAAATATACTGGTGGAAAGGAATCTAAGATTGGTTGCTCATATTGTAAAAAAATATCATAATACAGGAAGAGAAGTAGATGATTTAATTTCTATAGGTACTATTGGATTAATAAAAGCAATAACATCTTTTGATAGAAGTAAGGGAACAAGATTAGCTACTTATGCAGCACGTTGTATTGAAAATGCTATCCTATCTAAACGGAAACATTTTTACATTTTGTTTTCGTTTATTTTTTTATATCTACTCCTAATAGGAATATATCTACATTTTCTCCATCCCAAGTAATTTTTTCTACTAAACTTCGAATTAAATTACGTTTACATGAAACATCTAAAGTATCAATTATTTTTGGAAATGTTGTAAGCTGATTTTTTATTATGTCTATTTGAGATGGTATTAATTGAATTTTATTGTTGTTTTTTAGAAGAGTTAGTCTGTTTTTTAGCTCTTTTGTTTTCTGGTCTAATGTTTCAATATGCTTGATAATGTATTTTGAAGCAGGAGAGCTTTGTTCTTGTGATAAGGTATGTATTAAGCGCTCAATACTACGTTCATTCACTTTTATATGATTTTCTAACATACTTATCTCAGAGCAAATATTATCATCTTTTGATTTGAATTCTATGATATCTTTAGAGAGTTTTTCGTATAATACAATGTTATTTGTTGCTATTTTTTTTATTTCTTCTATTACAAGCTTATCTAATTTATTACCATTTATATTTTTTATGCTGCATTTCATTTTTTTGCTTTTTTCCTTATATTCACACATATAATAAAAAGTTTGTATGCCATATTTATTCTTTCTACCTGTACGAGGTCGCATAAAACTACCACAGTTTCCACAACGTAATATGCCAGATAAAAGTGATTGTGTATTTTTGATTTGTCTAAAAGATTTTGATTTGTTCTTTAGTAATATTTTTTGAACTTGAATCCATTGAGTACTAGGAATGATTCCTTCATGCTTACCTACAGAAATAATCCATTCAGAGTGATCTCTGATTTTATTTGATGTATTTTTCTTTTGAATAGTTTTATTATATGCCATAATTCCATTTCTATTGTTGAAATCTTTTTTATCTGAATATATGTCAAAATTATTTACTAAAAAATAGTTGTATAGTTTTTCATCAGCAATTGCATAAACAGGATTAGATAGAATGCCTCGCAAAGCAAATCGTGAAAAATCGATATTATTACGGGTTTTCATATTATTTTGAATGCAATATGTTTCAAGTTTACTTAATGATTTGAATTCTAAAAACTTATGAAATATTATTTTGACTATTTCTAATTCAGTAGGAACAGGAAAAAGTTGAAAAATTTTTCTTCGTTTATTATTTAAATCAGTAATTTCAACTGATTTCGATATAAAACCTATAGGAGTTGTACCACCAAGCCATCTACCTGTACGTGCAAGCTGAAGCATATTATCTCTTATGCGTTCTGCAATTGTTTCTCTTTCAAGTTGTGCAAAAACAGAAGCTATATACATCATTGCACGACCCATTGGTGTTGAAGTATCAAACTGCTCGCGAATAGATATAAAAGCTATATTCTTATGATTTAATATTTTCATGGTATCTGAAAAGTCAGAAATATTCCTAGATATTCTATCTAGTCTATAGCACATCAAAATATCAAATTTGCCTTTTTGAGCATCTTTTAGCATTCTTTGATATTCTGGTCTATCTATATTTCCCCCAGAGAAACCTTCATCTTCATAGATAATAAATTTTTCAATAGGATGAAAGTGCTTAAGTGCGTATTCTTTGCAAAGTTCAATTTGATTTTGTGTAGATTCACCTTTTCCTGTAAATTTAGATTTTCTAGAATAAATTGCTATATGCATAATATCACCTTTCTATTAAGTTCTTTACTATAATATTATTTTAGGTTATAAAAAAAAGAAGCAAATAATTATTAAATTTCAAGAGATTATTTCCGAGGTAATAGTGAAAATACGATAGATATTAGCAATAATCAGCATAATAGTAAAAAAATTTACCGATATATAAGGAAATACAGCTAAAAATAATAAAATTCAAAAGACTATGTAAGATGTATTGATTAAGTATTTTATAATATTAAAAATAAAACCTGTAGTATAGTACAAACTAAGGTTGGCATAGATTTTATATGAGGTGATAGTATGAAAGTTAGAATATTTTTTCCAGATACATTAGAAAAACAAAAGGGATTTTATGAAAAAGTAGCACAGGAGCAGGTCAAAATCATAAAAAATTATATTGAAGAGCTTCCAATAAATAAAGAAGAAAAATATAGTCTTTGGGAAGAGATAAAATTAGATATAAAAAAAGATTTATTTAAAATATGAAAGTATAATTTAAAATAATTACTTCCGAGTAGAAAAATATAATAGAACAAAACACGTTATAAATCATACTTTAGTATAAATTGAAAACGAAATATTAATGACTATACGTTCCAATAAAAAAACAAAAAATGAGGTATCATTACAAGACCCTATTGGTGTAGATAAAGAAGGAAATGAAATATCTTTATTAGATATTTTAGGAACTGAAACAGATAAAGTTTTAGATGAAGTAGAATTAAAGATACAAATAAAAAAATTATATCAAAAAATGGCAAGTGTGTTAAAAAACAGAGAAAGAATTGTTCTTCAATTAAGATATGGGTTAGTCAATGATGGAAGTAAAACCCAACGAGAAATAGCAAAGCTATTAGGAATTTCTCGATCCTATGTTTCTCGAATAGAAAAAAGAGCTATAAAAAAACTTAGTAAAGCTTTTAATCATAATACAAAAAAAATTAAAGATAAAAGTGATAAATAGATGTTAGCATTTTGCTAACATTTCATTTTTAATATACTATATTTCAAAAAAATATTGTAAATTTTTATATTTTTATCACTATTTCCTTGGAAATTCCATAACATAAATTTCTTGTTGGAAAATTAGGGAATTAATGATATAATGTCTTAGGTATATGTTTATTATGATAATTGGTGAAATGTATTTTGTATAGAGGATTTTAAAAATTTAAGAACTATTAACTATGTTGAACTATTTATATTAATTTAAATAGTGATATGTAATGTTAGTACAAATGATACATGGTTATATTTGGACGCCTATACCATGTTGATGTAGTGGCGTAACCGACTAACACTATATTATTTATATATAGGGGGTTAGTCTTTTTGTTTTTTTGAATTATGATTTTTATTATATTATAAAAATATATATTATGAATGGATGATGATAATGCAACCCAAAAAACGATTAGGAGATTTGCTCATTGATGCAGGATTTATCACAAAGGAACAAATTAATGAAGCATTAAAAATTCAAAGAGCTTCTGGAAAAAAATTAGGAGAAATTCTAATCGATGAAGGTTTCATTCAAGAAAAAAAAATGATAGAAATATTAGAATTTCAATTAGGAATTCCTCATATGGATTTAGAAAAGTATTATATTGATGCTGAAATTCCTAAATTGATTAACGAAAGTCTTGCAAAAAGACATTTATTGATTCCTGTAAAAAAAGAAAATAATAAATTATTTGTAGCAATGGCTGATCCTTTAAATATTTTTGCGATGGATGATGTAAGAATTGCTACAGGATTAGAAGTTGAACCTATAATCGCTACAAGACAAGATATATTAAATGCAATTGACTATTATTATGGTAAAGAAAGTGCTGAAAAAGCAGTTGAAGATTTTAAAAATCAGTATAGCTTTGAAGATTTATCAGATCTAGATGAAACCATATTAAATGAAATTAATAATGCGCCTGTTGTTAGACTGGTCAACTCTATTATTAGGCAAGCAGTAAAAGCAAAAGCTAGCGATATTCATATCGAGCCTTTTGAAAGTAATGTTAGAGTACGATTTAGAATTGATGGAGAGCTGCAAGAAATTATATCTCCTGAAAAATCTACTCATTCTGCAATTGTTACAAGAATTAAAATAATGGGAAAAATGAATATTGCTGAAAAAAGAATTCCTCAAGATGGTAGATTTGAAACAACTGTTGATGGAAAAGAAATTGATATGCGTATTTCTACATTGCCTACAGTTTATGGAGAAAAGATAGTTATTCGTTTATTAGATAGAAGCAGTTTCTTAATGTCAAAAAATCAATTGGGGTTTTCTGAAAAAAACTTAGAAATTTTTGATAAAATCATTAAAAGTCCTAATGGGATTATTTTGGTAACAGGACCAACAGGTAGTGGTAAGACTACAACATTATATACAATTCTTAGAGAATTGAATCAAATAAATAAAAATATTATTACTGTAGAAGATCCAGTAGAATATAGTTTGAATGGCATTAATCAAGTACAGGTAAACACTAAAGCAAATTTAACTTTTGCTAATGCACTAAGGTCTATATTAAGACAAGATCCTGATATTATTATGATCGGAGAAATCAGAGATAGTGAAACTGCCCAAATAGCAGTTAGAGCTGCCATAACTGGACATCTTGTTTTAAGTACTATGCATACTAATGATTCTCCTTCAACAGTAGCACGCCTTATGGATATGGGAATTGCACCATATTTGGTATCTTCATCTGTTATTGGAGTAATCTCACAAAGATTAGTAAGAAAAATTTGTCCTGAATGCAAACAATCTTATGTACCAAATGAAATAGAAAAAAAAATACTCAATATTTCTGATGAAACCTTATTGTATAAGGGAAAAGGATGTAATTATTGTAATGGTTCAGGTTATAAGGGAAGAACAGCTATTCATGAAATTATGCTGGTAAATAAAGATTTAAGACTACATATTGATAAGGGTGAAAGTATTGATATTTTAAGACAAAGTGCTATTAATCAAGGTATGATTCCTCTTAAAGAAAATAGTTTTAAATTAGTATTAGAAGGTATTACAACAGTAGATGAATTAAACAGGGTATCCTATAACCTAGATTAGGTGGTGGAATATGAATATACTAGATTTATTAAAAAAAGCAATTGAAAAAAAAGCATCTGATTTACATGTAACAGTAGGTGTCCCTCCTGTATTAAGAATCAATGGAAAATTAGAAAAAATAAATGAAAAAGCATTGGCACCATATGATACTATTGCTTTAGTACAAGAGCTTTTAACTGATCAACAAATTATAGAGTTAAAAGAAAAGGGTGAAATTGACTTATCCTTTTCTTATCATGGATTAGGAAGATTCAGAGTAAATATATATAAACAAAGAGGAAGTTATGGAATGGCTTTAAGGACAGTTGCTTTAAATATTCCTACTATTGATGAACTGGGCTTTCCACAAATACTAAAAGAATTAGCATTAAAGCAAAGAGGATTAATATTGGTAACAGGACCAACAGGTAGTGGTAAATCTACAACATTAGCATCTATGATTGATTATATTAATCAAGAAAAAAGCTGTCATATTTTGACCCTTGAAGATCCAATTGAATACCTTCATAAGCACAATAAAAGTATTGTAAATCAAAGAGAAATTGGAAATGATTCGCATAGCTTTTCTAGAGCATTAAGAGCTGCTTTAAGACAAGATCCAGATGTAATACTAGTAGGAGAGATGCGTGATCTAGAAACTATTAGTATAGCTATTACAGCTGCAGAAACAGGACATTTAGTACTTTCTACACTACATACTATAGGAGCTGCAAAAACTATTGATCGTATTATAGATATCTTTCCTGCACACCAGCAGCAACAAATCAGAGTACAATTATCTACAGTAGTAGAAGGTATCATCTCGCAACAGCTTTTAGAGAGAACTGATGGACAAGGAAGAGTAGCTGCATTAGAAATAATGGTTGCAACATCTGCTATAAGAAACTTGATTCGGGAAGGGAAAACTCATCAACTTCAAACTAATATACAAACAGGTAGCAAATTCGGCATGCAGACAATGGATCATGCTATCCTTGATTTATATAATAAAGGGTTAATTAATAAAAAAACAGCTTTGACCTATGCAGTAGATTGCGATAATTTAGAGCGATTTATGCATATGTAAAAAATAAAGCTAATATTAAAAAACAAGGGGGATATATATGCCCACTTATAAATATAAAGCTATAAGTAAAGCAGGAGAAAGACTTGAAGGAACATATACTGCAAGAAGCAAAAATGAAGTTATCCATATGCTTAGGCAAAATCAAAATCATCCTATAAATATCGAAGAAATAATAGAAAAGCAATCAATAAGCATCAGCTTTTTTAAAAAAGTAAAAATAAAAGATATGGCTATATTTTGTAGACAGTTTTATACTATGCTCAATGCAGGAGTAACTGTTCTTAATGCTTTAGATACTTTAAGGTTTCAAACAGAAAATAAAAAATTAGCTAAAGTTATTGAAGAAGTTTACGAAGATGTTCAAAAAGGATTAACTTTTTCAGAATCTTTAAGAAAGCATAGAGAAATTTTTCCAGATCTATTGATCAACATGATAGAAGCAGGAGAAGTAAGTGGTACTTTAGATATTATTATGAATCGCATGGCTATTCATTATGAAAAGGAAAACAAAATTACCAATAAAATAAAAAGTGCAATGATGTATCCAATTATATTGAGTATAATATCAATTTTAGTAGTTGTATTTTTAATTATATTCATTATGCCTACCTTTATAGGACTGTTTGAAGGTAGTGGAGTAAAACTACCTCTTCCAACAAGAATATTATTAATAGTTAGTGAAATTATAAAAAATTATTGGTATATCATTATTCTTGTTTTAATCATCATGCTTTATAGTATAAAAAAATATATAACAAGTAATAAAGGACAATTTTTAATAGATCATATAAAATTTAGAATTCCTATTATAAAGGGAATTACACAAAAAGTGATTACCTCTAGGTTTACAAGAACCTTATCAACCTTATTAGCAAGTGGTATCCCCTTGATACAAGCATTAGATATTGTATCAAGGATTGTAGGTAATGTGATTGTAGAAAAGGGGATTTTAAAAGCTAAGGAAGATGTAAGAAAAGGCATAGACCTTACAACCCCTATTAAACAAATAGGAGTTTTTCCACCAATGGTAAATGCTATGATTCGTATTGGAGAAGAATCAGGTTCTCTTGATGAAATACTAGATAAAACAGCAAATTTTTATGATGAAGAAGTAGAAGCTACATTGCAAAAGATGTCCACATTGCTAGAGCCGTTGATGATAGTATTAATGGCAATAATCATTGGAGCTATTGTAATTGCTATGATACTACCAATGTTTGATATGATGAATACTATTCAAATATAATTTTTAAAGCTTTTATCATTTGAAAGGGGGATTGATATAAAAGATTTTATTATATGTTTTATTTTCATATTTCATCATTGATTTTAAATAATAAGGAGGAGAAAAAATGTTTCAAAAAATTAATAAGAGGTTGAAAAACAGGAAAGGTTTTACGTTAGTTGAATTGATTGTTGTTATTGCTGTATTGGGAATTTTGGCTAGTATAGCTGTACCTAAATTTGGTGGCTTTACAGATAAAGCTAAAAATGCAGCTGATGAACAATTAAAAGCAATTATTGAAAAAAGTGTAACTCTATCGTTCGTTTCAAACGATTTTACTGTAGCTGAAAATGGTGGTACTATTACAATTAAAAATGGTACTGGTGATAATAAAACTTTACAATATCAAGTAACAGGTATAACAACAAATAATGTTACAGGTAATGGTGATGAATCAACAAAATTTACAGAATTAATGAATGATTTAATTGATAATAAAACATTACTACAAAATCATGATAATATTTATATTCAAATAGATAAAAATGGAAATATAACAAATTCTGAATTTAACGGAAATAATTAAAAATAATAATTCTGAATTTAACGGAAATAATTAAAAATAATAATTCTGAATTTAACGGAAATAATTAAAAATAATAATTCTGAATTTAACGGAAATAATTAAAAATAATTTATCTAACTTTAATTCATGAAAACGAGGGGGATCAAAATGGTATATATAATAACAATATTTATCATAGGACTACTAATAGGCTCATTCCTAAATGTATGCATCTATCGCATACCAATAGAAAAATCTATTGTCAATCCCCCTTCTCATTGTCCTAAATGCAATACTACCTTAAAACCTTTAGATTTAATACCAGTATTTAGTTTTCTATTTAATAAAGGAAAATGTAGATACTGTGGAGAAAATATTTCTCTACAGTATCCTATCATAGAATTATTCAATGGGCTTATTTATTTATTATTATATCTAAAATATGATTTAACCATTCTTTTTGTAAAATATACAATATTAGCAAGTTTGCTGATTGTTATTTCAGTCATTGACTACAAATTACAAATTATACCTGATGAATGTAACCTATTTGGGTTCATTATATCAGGTGCTTTTATTATATTTAATGATTTTTCAACTATAGCATTGATAAATGCTATATTAGGATTGTTAGTTGGAGGGGGTATCTTCCTTATCATTGCTATTGCAACAAATGGAGCTATGGGGGGAGGAGATATTAAATTGATGGGTGTTTTAGGATTTGCTCTTGGATGGAAATATATTCTTTTAATTACTTTCCTATCCTTTATAATAGGAGCTATCTTATCAATCTTCCTATTATTGCTCAAATTAAAACATCGAAAAGATACTATCCCTTTCGGTCCATTTATAGCTATAGCAGCTTTTATAACTATTCTTTATGGTAATGATATAATAAACTGGTATATATTTAAAATAATCGGATAAATAGCAAAGAGGTGAAAGCTTGTTTAGAAAAAACATAATATCTATAGATATAGGAACATATGCGATAAAGATAATTGTCGGAAAAACACAAAAAAATAATGTGATTATTCATCATGCATTTACAATCCCAACTCCGTCTGAATCCTATAAAAATGGATATATAAAAAACAAAAAGGCATTAAAAGAAGTTATTTATGCTGTTCTATTGAAAAATAAAGTCAAAGCAAAACGAGCTGTATGCACTTTAGATAGTACTACAGCTATTACAAGGGAACTCGTTTTTCCATATGTTAAGCCCGAAGAATTAGGATCAATAGTTCAGCTTGAAATAGAACAATACTTACCTATAAGATTTGATGAATATGTCATTGAATACAAAATATTGGAAGAATTTTCAGAAAATGATATTAAGAAATTAAGAGTATTAATAGCAGCATTACCTAAAGAAATTGTAGAGAGTTACTTATCACTTGTGAATGATCTAGGACTAAAACCTATTGCTTTAGATATTCATGCAAATGCTATTGCTAAAGCTTTTGAAAATAAGTTTGTTATTAATAATGAGAATTACAATTTAGATCAAACTGTTGCGTTGATAGATATAGGATATGAATATATGCATATTGCTGTTATTGATAAAGGAATACTTCGATTTAATCGGCTCATTC
Organism: Crassaminicella indica; assembly: GCF_019203185.1. Lineage (NCBI taxonomy): Bacteria > Bacillati > Bacillota > Clostridia > Eubacteriales > Clostridiaceae > Crassaminicella > Crassaminicella indica. The sequence continues at coordinate 2,448,045 of NZ_CP078093.1, forward strand.
AACAAGGTGGAAGAAATGTAGATACAGATATAGCTAATGCTTTTAATCTTTCACTAATAGATGCAGCAAAACGAAAAATTGAGTACGCTAGTTTAAAAAAATCCACACAAGATTATTCATCTGCTAATATGTTAAATGAATTAATACAATCTAATATAAATATATGGGTCCAAGAAATCGAGAAAATATTTCAATATTATACAAGTAGAGCTAGAGGTAATAGAATTGACAAAATATATTTATATGGAGGAAGCTCTAATATTCCAGATCTTTCAACATATATCAGTTCAATAATAAATATCCCTACCTTTAAGATTGATACCATGAGTAATATAAAATTTAAAGAAAGCAATGAACAAATCAATTTGGGAGAATATATAAACACGATCTCCGCATTAATTGGAAGGTAGGTATCACATATGAGAGATATTAACTTTTTTTCATCTTATATAAACGAGAAAAAAATATCTAGAAAAAAATTTTTGTCTACAGCAATCATATTTATAGTTATTAGTCTAATAATATGTGGACTAACTTTTATAAATATATTCAAAGAAAAACAGCTTCAAAATGAAATTATAGCAGTACAAGCTGAATTATCAAATGAAGAAATAGACAAAAAACTAGATATGATTGAAGATAAAAAAAGAAAAATTGAAATATTAACAAAGCATTATGAAATAGTAAAAAAAATCAATACAGAAATAAATAGTATAGATTTGATCAATAGTAATTTATTAGAAACTATTTCTGCTTGTTTACCAAAGGAAATATTCATAAAGGGGATGTCAATGAATACAGATAGTATACAACTCCAGGGAATAGCAAAAAACCGTATTGCTGTAGCAGAGCTTGAGTACAATCTTAAGCAAACTCATATGTTTTATGCAGTACATGTAAATATACTCAGCAATGAATTTAGCAATAGTGATAATTATCAATTTAATATTGAATGTACTTTTTTTAAGGACGTGAAAAATTATGAAACTAACTAATAGAGAAAAGAAAATGCTGATTTTTTTAGTTATAGTAGCATTTGTAGCTGCTTATTATCAGTTTATATATAAACCACAAGCTGAAAATATTATTCAAAAAAATGAAGCATTAGCTACTTTAAATGAAAAAGTAAATATTGTAAAAGAAAAAGTTGTTTCTTATGAAGAATTAGAAAAAAAATACAAGTTTATAAATAGCAAAGATATTCAAGTTAGTGAAAGATTTTTCCCATTTATTATGCAAGAAAAGATTATTACTATTCTAGATAAAATGATAGATAAAACTAGACTAAATGTATCTAGTATATCCTTTTCTAAAATAAAAATTGGTGAAATAAAAAAAGAAAAAGAAATAAAAGAGGAAACCTCCACATTATTAAAAGAAATGGTAAGTGCTTATTTAGGAAAAAAACAAGATAGTACTCAAGCAATACAAACAAAACAAGATAGAAACGAATATGAAATTGCTACAGATAAAATAGAACAAATGAGTGCAACTATTAATTTCAAAGGAACTTATGAGCAATTAACTAATTTTATAAAAGCTATAGAAACTTTTGATAAAAAAATACTTATAGAAAATATTACATTAGCTGCAGAAAATAGAAATGGCAACCTAATAACCGGAAATATGCAACTAAATTTTTATGCCATTCCTAAAATACAGATTGATGAAGAGTATTTTAAATGGAATTACAATAGAGAATATGGAAAAAAGAATCCTTTTACTCCATTCCCTGGATATAAAGATATTATTGAGCATTTCAGTACAACAAATCATATAGATAAAAATATAATGAAAAAAACCGAAAAAGTATATGATTTCATAATGAATATTACATCTCCCTCATCAGATTTGACAACTGTAATCATTGGAAAGACAATGGACGCAGATATGAAAAGTTATGTATATGCAGATAATCCAAATTTTGAAGATGTAGAATTTCAAATAATCCAAGAAGCTGATAAATATTTTTATAAGTATAAAACACAAGCTGAAAGCTATCCAAAGGATTATCAAAATGATAAAATTAAATTTATTCCAAAGGATAAACAAATTAGCCTTAATATTATTACTCATAAAAGAAAAGGTAGTGATGATACTAGTGGAGTAAATCTAACACTCATAAACAAATCCGATTTAAAATTCATTATTGACATTGATGGAGATGATCTTAATAAATCGAGAATAAATATTGTACATCAAGAAGGAAATATTTTTATAAAAAATAGCCTGGAGGACTAATTATGGCTAAATTTTTAAAAGATGAAAATGGCTTAACATTGATTGAAATAATTATAAGTATAGCAATATTAGGAATTATTATTGTTTCATTTTCATCATTATTCGTTTCAACTATTAAGAATAATGTTTCTGCAGAAGAAAAATTGATTGCAAATCAACTAGCTCAAAAATATATTGAAGAAGTAATAGGAAATATAGATGATTACATTAAAGACGGTGATACAACAATACATGAAAATGGAATGATTATTACTATTAAAGAACCTGAAGCTGTTAAAGCTGAAGACTACGAATATGAATCAGGAAGCTTTAACGAAAAAGATTATCTTTATATTTTTAATGTATCTGATTTAGAAGAAAAAGATAAAATTATTATTGAAAATAATGGAATTTATTTGAACTCAGATTCAAATTTTATCAAAGCGATTACATCATATCCCATAAAAATCGGAATAAGATGTAATTCAGAGAAAACCATTAATATAGAAAATAATTCAGAAAAATATGTTAATATCTATAAAATATATTCTGGAATCAAAGATAATAAAATAACAATAAATGTATCAAATGGCGAAGTATATATTTACGATAATATTTATGATAATACTATAGCTAATATTCATAAAAACAGGGTATATAAAATCAAAGTAACTGTAGAGAAAGAAAAAAAAACATTAGTAGAACTAGTTAGATATAAAACTATTGATTAAGGAGTGCCTCATATGATAAAAAAAATATTTACAACAAAAAGAGGATCTGCTCTTATTCTTGTATTAATAGTTCTTACAATATTGAGTATATTAGGAATATCGATATTAACTCTTAGTATGTCAAATTACAAAATAAAAATAACAGATCAGAATGTGAAAACAGCTTTTTATTTAGCAGAATCTGGATTAGAGGAAGCTTATGCAAAAGTAGGCAAAGTAATAGAAGCTGGAATAAACGAAGGGAATAAGAAGGTGAAAGTTGAGTTAGAAAAATTCATAGAAAATGAAAAACAAAAGGAAAAAGACGAAAGCAATTCTTATGATAGTCCGTATATTAAAGATGATGGAAGCATTGACGAAAAATATTTAGAAAAAAATTTAGAAAATGAGATAAATCAATGGTTTAAGGATCAGTATATAGATTATATCAACAAAAACTTAAAAGATTGCCTAAAAGATTATACAGTAGTAGATACGGCTATTGATAAATCTAAGCCTAAAATTAAAATAATCGGCAAACCTATACTTTTTAAAAAAACTATTAAAATCGTAGGGGATCAACCTACTACTGTATACAATAAATATCAGATCACCCTTCATTCAACATTTACACATAAAAAGATCTCTCAAAAAATAAAATGTACTTTTACAATTGATGTCCCCTCATATCATGCACCTTACTATATAAAAAAAATTATGGCTCAAGCAAATGATAATATTTTATGGAAAAAGGCTATTACAACAGAAAAAAACTTATATTTAGAAGGAAACAGTATCAAAATCAAAGGAGATATTTATGCCTTTGGAGGAGAAGAAAAAGAGCATGAAAAAGATAAAAAAGGAATCATTGTAAAAAATAATAACACTATAATAGAAGGAAATGTAGCAACAAATCAATACATCTATCCAAGTGCTGATAATGCTTCTTTAACAATAAAAAATGGGGATATTTATTGTAATACTTTATTTATTCCTTCTAATGCAAAAAACTGTACAGTAATTGTAAATAATGGCTCTGTCAATACAAAGGATGATATAGAGCTAAACGGTAAAGCAGGAAAGATAGAAATATATGGAAGTTACTATGGGTTTTCTGATGGCAGAAATGATCCAGGACATCATAAAAGTAGTAGTATTGTTATTAACAATACAGATATTGGAAATAACTCTTGGCTGAAAATTACAGGAACTCAAGTAGATGACCACGATAAAGATGCTCGTGGACTTATTGGAAATAATTATAGTGAAAACAAACCTGGCGTCGTTATTGCAGGAACTGTCTATATTAGCGATGTAAAAGATTCATCTGGAAAAGATTATCAAACAGGTGAAAGTGTTTCTGTAAAGGGAAATTATATAGCATATAGTAAACATTTAAAATATAATTCTAAACGTGATGAAAGATTTAATCCAGATAATATCATAATTAAATATTTTTCGCCTCTTTTTTTAGCAGATGAATATAAAATTATATCAGAAAATGGAGTTGAAAATGGCGACAAATATGATGTATTTGATAAAAGTAAGTATTTTGAATACTATAATAAGGATTTTGGAGGACTTAATCTTGGAGAAGATAATGGGATCAGCATTAAAAATGTAATACATTCTACAGGGGCATATATTGATAATGGTCATGTGCATTCTAGTATTATTCAAATAGAAAATATTCATTCACTATTAAAATCAAAAGCTGAAGATTATAAATATTACATCAACAAAATGGCTGATCCTAAAATGGTTAGAAGAGCTGGAGATAAAAGAGAGTTTACTGCTCTTAACACAAGAACAAGAATCAATGATATATTTGAGTTTAAAGCTGAAGGGTTGAATATAAATGGAAAACAGTTTGATAATATAAGCAAAATAGACCTTGATACTAATGAACTAGTTTTTATAAACAATAATAAAAATAAATCTATTTCTATTATAGGAAAAAACGCAAAAATATCTAAGGGAGATTATAAAGTAACATTAAAGGATACTAATCTAAATGGCATAATCATTACAAAAGGAGATGTCTATATTACTGGAGAGATAAATTATAGAGGAACAATCATTGCACAAGGGAATATTTATATCCAAGATTATCAACCAAAAACAATTACTTCTGACAGATCATATATTTTAAAAAAAATATACGAAATAAGTCAAATGGATAATGATATAGCAGATCAATTAAAAAACGAGTTTAATAATGAGTGCTCTTTTCTTTATGAATTAGAAATCGGTATTCCAAATGAAGATGATGAAGACAAAGTAAATTCTTTTCTAAAATATGAAAATATTATTGATCTTCATTGGGAAAAGGAATGATAGGGAGCGTATAAAACAAAATGAAATATATATATAAAAACATTAAAGGGTTCACACTGATTGAATTGCTTGTTTCATTGGCTATTTTGGGAATTATCTTATTAACAATATCTTCATTTTTTATATTTAATTATAAAATATTCAACAAAGCAGATAATCAAATTACAGCACAATACGAAGCTCAAATAGGAATAAATAAATTGACAGAAGGTTCTATAAATGCAATAGAAATCTATGAAGATGCACGTAAAGTTATAGAAAATAAAGAAGTAAGAATCATTACATTTAAAACAAAAGAAATGCAAAAAGAAAATGGAAAATACAAAGAAGCGTATCGTTATATACAATTTATTTATGAAATTAAAAATGGAATAATAAAATATGGAGAAGGAAATTCACCAGAGCATATTGATGCTAAACCATATGTTGAACATATTCAATCTTTTCAAATTACATTTATTCATGATAATAATGAATTATACAAAGGGGTTAACATTCAAATTACTAGTGAAGTAAATAATATAAAAGTAGAATTAGAAAACAACATTTATTTTAGAAATGGACCAATAAAAAAAAGGGGGACTGAAAATGATTAAATCAAAAAGCTATCAAAATAAAATTGCATTTATTTTGATTTGTTTTATGCTTTTTTATAATCAGATTAATTTTTTAAGTTATGCAGAAGGCTCTAATATAAATGTAAAAGCTCCTATAAATCTTGTACGTCAATCAGACCATGATAAAATAAAAAGAGGTGAAACCTTTACAATTAACTATAAGCTTCAACCTCAACCGATACCTGCTGAAGATATTTTACCTGAATCTTATTTAAAAAATAAAGAAATTGTTTTAGTTATGGATACTTCAGGGAGTATGAAAGAATATATTGATTTTAACTATAACGATACTCAAATATCACTTCAAGGAATACATGCTGTAAAAAATATAAATATATGGAAAAGATGGTATACATCAGGTTGCTATTTAAATCATTATAGAATGTCTTTTAAAAAACCTCCTGCTGGAGAAAATCAGCATACTAAATATTTTATATTTTATAGTACAGATGAAATAAATACAATTGAGAATTGGATTAAAAATTTAAATACAAATCAATTATATAAGTATATTCAAAAAAATAGAGCGTTTATGATAAACAAAGACCATAGTAAAAATTATATTAAATTTCCAATAAATCTTAAAGATATTACTGGTAATTATTACAATTGTTATTATAATTATCATGTTTATATTGCAACTATTGATACTTCAAAATCTAATCCTGTAATAGGATTAGCCAATGAACAATCGACAGCTCAACCAATTCATAAGGAGATGAAGATCTCTGTAATGAAAAAAGTGACTAAAAATTTTTTAGAAAAATTCAAAAATGATTCTAGGGTAAAAGTTGCTTTGATTCCTTATGCAAGCTATGCAAAAGATATTGTATTTAATAATGATAATTTTGTAAATTTGTCTAGTCCAACACAATATAATAATTTAATAAACAATATTAATAAACTTCAAGCATATGGTGGTACAAATATTGGAGATGGATTACGAAAAGCTTATTATAAATTTTCTGATTCTGATAATATACGTAAATACGTTATATTAATGACAGATGGAGAACCTACATTTCATAGTAGTACTACAAAATTAATATGGAATGGTTGGTTTTATGAACCAGTAGAAGATCAACAATATTTAGGAGATGGAAGCTACCCTAATGATTATGAATATTTTGGTGGAGGAAATCATTCTACATATCGTGATAAAATTTATGCAAATAAAGTCGCAAAAGATTTATTGGTAAATGGTAAACATAAAATTAATTCTTTTATGATCGCATTTAGCAACGATGCAAATGGAGCAGAGTTGAAAAATATTGCAAATAGTGCAAATGGTTATTACAAAAAAGCAGAAGATGGAAATGCTTTAGATGAGGTCTATGAACAATTAGCAGATATAATACAAAGCGACTTTCCAATTCATGGGATACACTATGAAGAAACTTTTCCTAATGGTTTAAAAGTTGTTGACGTTTCTGAAGGGTTAGAAATTAAAGGTCAAAAAGTAATAGGTGATATTGGCAGCATTTCATACAAATTAAATAAAGAAACTAATACCTTTGAAGCAGAGCCTTTTGAATTTTATGTGACGTTAAAAGCAAATAATATTGGAGATTATAAATTAGTCAATAACATTATGCATTATAAAGATATAAACGGAACAGATGAGCAAAAAAAATTCCCATCGTTATCTATTTATGTATATGAAATGGAACCACCAGAAATAAAAGCGCATTTAACAGATGCTGAATCTAATATAAATAAATATAAACTTACAATAGATATAAATGAATCTTCTAAAATAAAAATTATTAATGATAACCATATTATATATACATCTAACAATTATGAAGATCCTAAAGCATTCTCTATTGAAATAAATAAAGCTGATATTGTTGGAAATCATATAATAATTCAAGCTACTGATCAATCAGGAAATATAACTGAAGAAACAGTTCCAATAATTTCTTTGCTCCCATTTGAAATGAATGATTATTTTCATACAGACAATACAAGACCTGTAAAGGTAAAACTAGCAACAGAAAACAATTCAACAATAAAAGAAATAAAAGCAAATGGCAATATTATCGCACAAGAACGACTAACTAATCAAGGTAAATATGAACATATGATCATACTAAATGATGGGAATAATTTGATTAAAATTTTTGTTCAAAATTCATATGGAAATACAGCTACTCTAAGTTTTAATAGAGAAATAGATGCGTGTTCACCAGAATTAGTAGGAATATATGTAGATAATGATTCTAAAATTAAAATTACTTCTAAAGAAGAAATCTTATTTACAACTCTTGAAGTAGATATAAATGGAGATGGTATAATTACAGATGGAAGTATAAATGAAAAAGGAGAACCTACTTTAGATGAAATATTTGGTCCATCAGAAGTAACAATAGTCCCTCTAGACGGTGAATATGGATTTAAAGTTTCTATGCAAGATGCTTGGTATGGAAAAGAGATAATTATTAAAGCTAAAGATACAGCAGGCAATATTGGAGCTGTAAACTTAAAAAATAATAATAAGATTATAAAGCATGGAATTATCTTATTAAATAATAAAAATTTTGAAATAATAGATAAAGCTGATAACAGCATAGATATTGTTAACAAACAAAATACACATATTGGCATTTTATTAAATGTAAGCACACCTGGAAGTAAAATAATGAATTTGAGTTTTAATTTTAAAAAAGCACCTAATATAAATATTGAATCACCAAAATGTTCCCTTTATCAAATTAATGATAATAAATTAGAAAGTATACAAGAAAATATTCGAATTAGTCAATCCACTACAGATAGTTATCATATTCCTCTTTCTATAAATACAGATTCATCAAAATCCTATGTTCTTATATATACACTAAAACCAGATATTCCTGAAGATCAAATAGGAAAAGGTATATGTATAGTTAATCAAGCAGAAATACAAGGCTCTACAAAGAATATAAAATTGTGCATTAAACCTCGTCCAATTATTGAATAATAAAAACTATTAATATTTTCTATTATGCTAAAAATCCACCTTATTTTAAGGTGGATTTTTTATGGATATAAAAGGTCATGTTGTATAATTTATCAAAATTTTGCAAAATCTAATATTGTATAACAAATATGAAAAGAGGAGAATATATGCCTTTTTATAGATATAAAGCTTTGACCCAAAAAGGAAATTATATCATGAATACCTATCAAGCAAATAATAAAAATGAGGTAATTCATATGCTTCAAGCTATGAATTATTACCCTATTTCTATACAAAAAGCCTTCTCTTTACAAATATTTTTTAAAAAAATGAACTCAAAAGAATTATCTATATTTTGCAGACAATTTTATGTATTATTTCATGCTGGAGTAGACATTATAAGATGTTTTCATGCATTAACTCTACAAACAACTAATAAAAATTTAAAGATTATTTTAAAAAGTATTGAAGAATCTCTAAAAAAAGGACAAACTTTAACACTAGCACTAACATATACAAAAGTTTTTCCTCAATTATTCATCAATATGATCCAAGCAGGAGAAATGAGTGGAAAGCTTGATAAGATTTTAAAAAAAATGGCAATACATTATGAAAAGGAAAGCAAGTTTCAAAAAAAGATAGCAACAGCAATGATATATCCCCTAATTTTATGTATAACTTCCATTCTAGTTGTAATTTTTTTATTAACTTATGTAATCCCTTGCTTTATAAATATGTTTGAAAATGCAGGGGTACAATTACCCCTCCCTACTAGAATTCTTTTAATCATCAGTAGCTTATGTATTCATTACTGGTATTTTGGATTTATTTTACTTATTTTTTCAGCATGCTGGCTTTATCGTATTTCAAAAAAGGACAATACACAAATGTTTTTAGATAAGCTAAAATTTAGAATCCCTATAATGAAGAGAATTACACAAATAATAATAAGTATACGCTTTTCAAGAACACTTGCTTTATTACTATCTAGTGGTATTTCCTTGATTTCAGCATTAGAAATTACTAGTAAAGCTGTATCAAATAAATTTGTAGAAAATCAAATAAAAAAATCAATAGAAGAAATTGCTAAAGGAGAAAGTTTAGCAAAATCAGTAAAAGAAATAGGGCTTTTCTCACCTCTTATGATTTCTATGATTGAAATAGGTGAAGAAGCTGGAACTTTAGATAACCTTTTAGATCAAACAGCAGATTTTATGGAGGAAGAAATAGAAAAAATTTTGGAAAAGATATTGCCTATGCTTGAACCCTTATTGATTACAGTTATGGCAATAATCATAGGCTTTATTTTACTAGCTATGGTTATGCCTATATTTGAAATAACAAACACAATTTACTAGGAGGTAATCAAGATTGTTTTTTAAAAGTATTTTATCTATAGATATAGGAAACTATTGGATTAAAATAGTTATAGGAAAAAAACAAAAGCAGCAACTAATCATTGAAAACACTATTTTACTGCCTACTCCACATTTTTCTATACATTGTGGAAAGATATTGGATTTAGAAAAAATAAAAAATACTATTAGTCCTTTTTTGAATAAACAAGAACTTGTAGGAAGAAAGGTTGTTTTTTCATTAGAAAGTCCATCAATGATTAAACGCGAACTCATATTACCTTATACAAAGCAAAAGCATTTTAAAAGAATGCTCTCATATGAAATACAACAACATTTTCCAACTAATTTAGAACAGTATATTATCCAATATAGAAAAATAGAGGACCTTTATGAAGGAAATATAAAAAAGGCTAGGGTTTTAGTAGTTGCACTACCCAAAAAGATTATAAAGGATTACTTAATTCTATCAAAGCAATTAAAAATAATACCTATATGCTTAGAAACCCATGCTAGTGCAATTTCAAAGCTTTTAAATAACAACATACAAATTAATAAACTAATAATTCAAAATAAAACCATATGTTTAATAGATTTAGGTTATGAAAATATCACCATAAAAATTTTTGAAGATGGAATCTATCAACTTAGTCAACTCATAAGCTTGAAAGAAAAAAATATAAAAAACTATAATGCTTGGCTTAATGAAATATCGCGTATTTTAGAATTTTATAACAGCAGAAAAATTGAAAATAAAATAGACAAAATTTATATTTATGGTGGTCATGCCAATGAAAAAAGAATTGTTCAAACCATAAATGATTATTTTCATATACCTGTGAGTAAAATTGAAAAAGTAAACAATATAAAAATAGAAAATACAAATAATTTCGATTTAAGTTTATATTTAAATGCAATAGCTGCGATTATTAGAAAATAAGTAGGTGTATATTTATGAAGCAATTTAACTTTTTTGAACCCTATTTACAGAAGAAGTATAAAAAAATTTTGCACTATACAATTTGTGGAATAACAGTACTTCTTTTTATCTATCCATTTATAAACGTATACTTAATAAACAAAATAAAAAAAGAAGTGATTGCTGTAAATAATATAACCAAGTTATGCGACAAAATAACACCAATAAAAAAACAACAAGAGCAAATAAAAAAAATAAATAAGACACTAAAGGAGCTTAAAAAATTAGATACTTTTATAAAAGAAAAAGATATTATAAATGATTTTTTACTCTATACAATTTATAATAATGTTCCGCAAAACTTATTTTTTAAATCATTTCATATTACTGATGAAAATGTGAAAATAGAAGGAATTGCAAAGGATAAAGTAGCTATTGCTCAGTTTAAATCTAATTTAGAAGAAATTATATATTTTCAAGATATATATATTCCTTCCATATTGAAAAACGAAGAAGGCTATATATTTACTATTTATTTTCATATAGGAGACGAGAAAGAGGATGAGACAAACTAAAAAAATAATACTTGTGTCTTCGATATTAATTATATTATCTGTTATATATTTACATTTAATAATTCAACCTCAATTATAGATAAACAAATTTAATTTCTTGGCTATGCTGCATTTTTAAGTGATTTTTTCCATATCCTAAGAAAAAAGCCCTTAGGAGATGAGATAAATGAGTAGACCAACAATCGTAACAGCAGATCTTCACGGACATTCCATAAAGGAATTGAAAAAATTAAGAAATACCCACAACGTAGCATTAGCACGAAATATACTTACAGCAATTATAATGCTTGCTGAAGGTTATAAAGTTAAAGCAATAGCAGATTTTCTCTTACAATCAGATGTAAATATTTATGTTTATATCAAGCGTTGGAATGCTTTAGGAATAAAGGCACTAGAAGATCGTAGAGGAAAAGTTCCTTCTAATTGTAAAATTACTGCTGAAATGGAAGATGATCTTCTAAAAACAGTTATGCATACTACTCCTAATAATTTTGGTCTATTAGGTCACGTATGGACGGCTCAACTTCTAGCTGACTATCTGTATCAAAACTATGAGGTCAGAGTATGTGCACAAACTATACGTAATATCCTTCACAAAAACAACTTTAGTTTTAAAAGAGCTCAGAAAAAACCAACAAAAGGTGTAAAATCCGAACAGGAAGCCTTTAAAAAAAATGATAGATTTAGTATCTACTGTAGAAAACGACTCTGAAAGTGTTCTATACGTAATGGATGAAACAGGTCTAAGAACCGAATCGGATAATAGGAGAAGTTGGAGCCTTGTGGGGGTATCCCCTATATTAGAAAGTAACGGTTCTCATGAAGGTGTAAATATCATAGGCGCCACAGAAATCACCAAAAATTTTGATACAGTTGCTGATATATACTCAGCTAAACAAAGTATAACCAGCGAGGAAATACAAAGCTTCATGGAATACCTATTAGAGTGTAATCCTAGTAAGAAGGTATATCTTGTTTTAGACAATGCTAGAACACACAACAATGTGAAAATACAAGAGTTTTGGGAGTCAAATAAAGAAAGACTTGTTCTCATCAATACACCTGCTTATTCACCACAACTTAATCCCCAAGAAAATATATGGAACCTGCTCAAAAACAAGATCTTTAATATTGGAGCTAGAGAAAATATAGAAGTGTTGTTTGATGAAATCGCCTCTCTTTATGACCAATTCAATGAAGATAAAGAGCTCATAAAATCTATTGTTTATGGCATAAATTACTATTATAAATTACCCGATATAGGATTATTAGCTGCGTAAATAGTCTTAGAATTTTACCATTATTTGTAATGGATAACTAATCATTAAAAATGGTTTATCTATATACAATAAAAAAATATTAAAAGAAAATATAAAAGCACATAAACTAACAATAAAAAAACAACAACAGCTTCTGTCTTCAAAAAATAAAATAGAAGAAGAATATACCAAGAAAACTATTGAAGTAACTCAATTAAAAAAGAAATTTTTCGAATCTATCCACCAAGAACATATTATTGTTCTATTAGATAAAATACTTCGGGATTCAGCTGTTGAAGTGTCCTCTTTTGATTTTTCAGCATTAAGAAAAGAAGATTCCCTAGACGTTATTACAGTTACCCTACCTTTTCATGCTACTTATGAACATTTTATGCTTTTTTTAAAAAAAATTAGAGAATACAAGAGAAAAATTATAATAAATACGATAAATATTAATAATATGACCAATGAAAAGTTGAGTGGAATTATTATTTTAGATTTTTACAGTTTACATAACGAACAATATAAAGATGAGAATTTTACTGTCCTTTATAAAAATCAAGCTATAAAAGAAAATCCATTTGAACATTTCAAAGCATATGATGAAAAACTAAACAAAAACTGCATAGAAGAAAAAATTACCCATTCAAAGACTATACTAAAAAAACTATTGTATGGATTTGAATCTTCAAATACTATCTTTGTAGGCAATCCCAAAGAAATCACAGGCAAATTATGTAAAGATTACGTAAGTAAAGAAGGTAAATATTCATTAATAATATCATATGATTTTTTTAAACCTCGCAAAAAAAATCAAGGAAATATTTTATTAGATGCAGAAAGGATACTTTTAAAAAAACCAGTTGAGAATATAGGCGTATGGGTATATGCATTTGAAAAGAGCAACCATAAAATAGGTATAGTAATCATCGATGAAAGAGCTAAAAACTATAATATATATTTAACAAATCAAATTAATTGGACAGGATGGAAATATTTAAAATGTAACATACCTTCTGATATTGTATATCCTACTAAATTGCAGCGAATATATGTAGAAAGTTCAGACTTTGATAAAAAACTTTCTGGTAAATTTAGATTTGATGCATTAGAAGCAATATATTTAAATACAAAATGAAAAAGGAGTTGTTTTATTTGAAGAATATAATGATCGTTCTGCTATTTATACTACTTATAGGCCCCTTTAACTCTTTTATTTATGCACAAGATCAATATACTGATCCTTATAATTTAGGAAAGACAATAGGAAAAATTTATGGACAAAAGGATTCAATAAAGTATAAAGCTGCTGATTGGGAAAAAATTTTTAATTTAGAAGTAAAGAATATGAGCATGGAATTAAACTTAAATAATGAAATAGAACAAAAAAATTTTAAAAATGGATTTAAGGATGGATATATGAAAGGTTATAAAAGTTTAACCATAAGTCATTCCTCTGATTGTGAAATAGGTGCTGAACACGGTAAAATATTTGGTACTGCTATAGGAAAAATATATGGTAAAAAAGATTTTTTTGATAATAAAATAATCAATTGGAAAAGACATTGTCCCTCTGATATATGGATTAAAAATAAATATAACCTAGATAAAGATACAAAAGAATATGCAAAAGGCTTTATAGAAGCATACAAAAAATCATATATGGAAAATTATATAACTTCATTTCGTGCTATGAATATAAACTGTAAAAAAGCTTCCCTGGAAAAAGGTATAGTTTATGGTCTTGAAATCGGAAAAATAAATGGAAAAATTTCAGGAAAAATAGATTATGAAGAAAATAAAATAAATGATTGGAAAAATGCATTATTATCTGATGAAAAAATTATAGAGCAATTTTGTTTATTTAAAGAAGCTCCTGAATATAGAATAGGCTTTTTAGTAGGTTATAAGGAAGGTTTTCAAAAAGAATATACAAATGCTTTTCAAATAGCAAATATAAATAGAGCAAAAGAAAATATGAATTATACAAAGATATCTATAGAAGGAGGGAAAATTATTAGTCCTGATGAAACTGTTACACTTTTTATAGAGGAAAATACTATTTATAGACCTTCGTTTTTTAATTTATCCAAAAGAAACTTCCCTTTAAACATAGAAAAATATAAACCATTAACAAACGTTTATGAAGTAATAATTAAAAACTACTCAAATAATGTAAATATAGAAAAACCAATTATTATTAGTTTTAAATATACAGGTCCTACAGCAGGTGGAATTTATCAATATATTCACAACAAATGGGTATACTTATATAGCATAATAGAAAAAGATAGAATTTTTACTGAAATTCCAGCTGGTACTTATTGTGGTGGAATATATGCTGTATTTTTAGATAATAATTATCAAGAATTAGTAGATATATATAATCATTGGGCACAAAAAGAAATTTACACTTTCATTAGAAGAGGTTATATAAAAGGTTATCCAGACAAAACCTTTAAACCTGATCAACATATAACAATAGGTGAATTTTTTACATTAATTAAAAGCATTGATAAAAACAATATTTTAATAGACGAATATATAAAAGACCATAAAAAGCATATAAATGAACCAATAAGCTATAAAAAAGCTGAACAGATTATGCAAAAGTTTACAAAGCTAAAAACATTCAGCTGGGATCATATAGCAGAAAAAATAATGTATGAAAAATTTGCTTGTCCAAGAAGCTATTATGGAAAAAATAATCATATGACAAGGGCAGAAGCTGTATATATGCTATATATATTAGAAAAAAATATATAAGGAGAAATTTTAATAGTATATATGTTAATGAAAAATTTTACTTTTAAAAAAAGAAAGTCGTTAAATAATAAAACAAATGGATTTACTCTCATAGAAATCCTTTTGGTACTATCTATTATTAGTATATTATCACTTATTTCTATCTCTATAAATAATAGCTTATACCATAAAATGTTATTAGAAACAACAGCTAATAAAATAAAAAGTGCTTTGCTATTAGCTCAACAATTAAGTATTGCAGAAACAAACTCTTATTGCTTTGAATTTATAAACAGTACCAACACTATTCGAGTAAGAGAAGCTTTTGTTGGTGGAAAAATAATATTTAAAGAAAAAATAAGTAATCAGCTTTCTATTCAACCATTTTATTTTGATGACGTTACTTATAACAGCGAAGGAAACACAAGCTATCATAAGTTTTATTTAGTCAATAAAAATAATAAAAAAATACAAATTGAAACTATGGTAGGTACAGGAAAAATAAAAATTTCAAAGATATATTAATATAGGATGAATGCTGCATGAAAATATGTATAAATCAAAAAGGATTTACTTTAATAGAAATTTTAATTGCAGTAGTAATCTTAGAACTTATTACGATTGCTACTGCAACTATTTTCCTACATATAAATAAAACGAATATAAAAGCTTCAAAAAACTATGAAATGATTAAAATAGCACAAATTTATATGGAAGAAATAAAGTGTAATCATATAGCTGTAGGTAATAAATACTATTCGATAGAAGCACTTGAAGATAAAGAAATAAAATTTCAAAAGGTTCCATATGCAATAATATTGAAAATTCATCATACTCATTATGATGGACTTTATAAGGTTAATATAGAAGTAAAAGACAAAAAAAATAATATCTACATATTAGAAAATTATATCAATACTTTAAAGAATGATTGTTACGATGAAATTTCAATAAAAAAAGAAGAGCTCGTACCATAAATTCAGAAGGTGATTTTATTGAAAAAATACAATAATCAAGAGGGTTTTACACTAATTGAAGCCTTTGTAGCCTTCACACTAATTTCAATCATTATGACTGCCTTTATATCTTATTTTCTATTTTGTGTAAAAAGTTGCAGCAGACAAATTGAAATACTAAATACTAAAGAAAATATACGCTGTGCTTTAACCTATATAGAAAGAAGTATTAAAATATGTAATCAACAAAAAATCTCTTATCATGATGCTTTAAAAAGGTTTGAAGGAGAAAATCAAAAAGGACATAAAATTTATATTGATTTGAGTGGAAAAAAACAGTATAAAAATCATACTTTGATATATTTTTATAGAAATAAAGGACAATTAAGAACAAATAAAAATGGTGAACATAATATTTTGTTAGATGGAATAAAAGATATTATTGTAACAGAAATTATAAAAAATAAACTCATAGAAATAGAAGTGCTTGGAAATTATAACAAATCAGTAAAAGCAAGATTGAAAATAAATAATTAGGAAGATGAATATGAAAAATTTTTCAAAGAACAGAGGTTCTATTATAATCAATAGCTTTATTATGAGTGCTATTTTATTGGTTTTTCTCGTTTCTACTCTTACATTATTTTTAAATGATTTTTATATTGTTAAATCAAATGAAAACAGTATAAAAGCATATTATCTTGGAGAAGCTGCACTTAATAAAACAGTATTTAAAATAAATAATGCAGCAGACAAAGTTATTAGAAATTATTTACTAGAGTTAAAGAATTATAAAATTAATTATATTAAAAATAAAATTATAGACAAAAATACATACCATCCTCCAGTTTTTTCTACATATTTACAAGCTCATTTATTATCACAAATAGCTTCATTCAATGAGAAAGTAAAAAAACCATTCTCATATTATGCTCATGATCATGCATATAATATAAGAGTAAGCTACAATCTACAAAACAATAGAATTGATATTTTAACTATGGGTATATATAATGGTGCTAAAAAATTTATATATGCTCAAGTCAAGCTTCCTCATGTATGTAATAATGGTGTAGACAAATACAATCTACCTAAAATAAAAATTACACCTATAATACTAGAAGAGTCTTATCTAACTTTCAAACAATAAATTGGTTCTTTATGGATATAATAAGGAAGAAACATACAAAAATTCTACTCAAAATAAAAAAAGTATGTTATGATATTATAGGGTTGTTTACAAATTCTTTGGTGATTTAGTAAAACTCCCTATTAGGAGGGATTATATTGCATCGTCGAATCTATAAATTAAGAGAAATTTTAAAAGAAAAAAAATTAGATGCTGCACTCATTCATAAACCTGAAAACAGAAGATATATCAGCGGTTTTACTGGAACAAGTGGGTATGCTTTAATTACAATGAATAAAGCATTCTTTATTACTGATTTTAGGTATATAGATCAGGCTAAACAAGAGTGTAAGGAATATGATATTGTAAAACATGATAATGAATACAACATTTACTCTATAATTAATGAGTTAAACTTACAGTATTTAGGCTTTGAAGAAGATTTTATAACTTATAATCAGTATAAAGAATTTTCTAAAAAGCTAAATAATACTTTAGTACCTCTTAACGGAGCAATTAACTCTATGAGAAAAATCAAATACGAAGAGGAACTTAAATTTATAGAACAAGCTGCAAACATTGCTGATGAAGCTTTTTTACATATTTGTGAATATATAAAGCCTGGCATAACTGAAAGAGCTGTAGCTTTAGAATTAGAATTTTTTATGAAAAATAAAGGTGCAACTGCTACTTCCTTTGATACAATTGTCGCTTCTGGTATACGTTCGGCATTACCTCATGGAGTAGCATCTAATAAAACATTAGAAAAAGGTGATTTTATTACCATTGATTTCGGATGTATATATAAAGGATACTGCTCAGATATGACAAGAACTATTGTATTAGGAAAAGCTAATGATAAACAAAAAGAGATTTACAATATTGTACTAGAAGCACAGCTAAAAGCTTTAGAAGAGATAAAACCAGGTATAACTGGAAGAGAAGCTGATAAAATAGCAAGAGATTTTATCACTTCTAAAGGATATGGTAAAAACTTTGGCCATGGGTTAGGACATGGTGTTGGACTTGAAATTCATGAAGAACCAAGACTTTCTCCTATTGGAAAAGAATTATTACAAGTTGGAATGGTTGTTACAGATGAGCCAGGGATTTATTTATCAGGTTTTGGAGGAGTAAGGATTGAAGATTTATTGGTAATTACTGAAAATGGTAATCGTGTATTATCTAAATCACCTAAACATTTAATTGAGATTTAATCATAAGCTACTGGTAGTTTTACCAGAAAAATAATAAACTTATTACATATGGAGGGATACTAATGATTAGTGCAGGAGATTTTAGAAAAGGTATAACATTTGAAATAAATGGAGAACCTTATGTTATTGTTGATTTCCAACATGTTAAGCCAGGAAAAGGAGCTGCTTTTGTTAGAACAAAATATAAGAGCATATTAACAGGTGCTACACGTGAAGAAGCTTTTAACCCAAATGAAAAATTCCCAAAAGCACATATTGAAACAAAACAAATGCAATATTTATATAATGATGGAGAATTATATTACTTTATGGATAATGAAACTTATGATCAAATTCCTTTAACAAAAGACCAAGTTGAAGAAGCTATTCTTTATTTAAGAGAAAATGATACTGCTACCGTAAAATTCTTTAAAGGAAAAGCATTTCAAGTTGATCCACCAAACTTTGTTGAATTAGAAGTTACTTATACCGAACCTGGTGTAAAAGGAGCTACTGCTACAAATGTAACGAAGCCTGCTACCTTAGAAACAGGTGCAACTGTACAAGTGCCTATTTTTATTAATGAAGGTGATAAAATAAAAATAGATACAAGAACAGGTGAGTATTTATCAAGAGCATAGGTAATAATATATATATCAAATAATAAGGAGGCGTTGATGGTTGAATCATTTATACGAAAGAGTATCTTATTTAAGAGGGCTTGCAGAAGGAATGGAAGTAGATAAGAATTCAAAAGAAGGTAAACTCTTAGTAAGTATTATTGATGTATTAGAGGATTTCGCTGATTCTTTTAACGATTTACAGGATGATATAAAAGATCTAGATGATTATGTAGAAACAATTGATGAGGATTTATCAATTGTTGAGGATGAAATATTTGAAGAAATAGAAGATGAAGACTATGATGAAGAAGATATAGATTTTGTTGAAGTGGAATGTCCAAACTGCAACGAAATAATATATCTTGATGAAGATTTTATGAATCATCATGATGAAGAAATAGAGTTAATTTGTCCAAACTGTCATGAGAAAATATATATTGAAGAAGAATGTTCATGTCATGGACCTGAGTGTTCTGACCATCAACACGAATAAAAAATTTTATACAATACACAAGAGCCTAGAATTGGGTGCTTTTAATAAAAGAACCCAATCTCTAGGTTTTTTTATGAAAAAATTTATAGAAGAAATAAAATTTAATCATATTATTTGGACAATGAAAATATTAATGATATAAAGGGGGACATGTTATGAATACATTGAAAGATAAAAATTTTGAAAAATTAAATACTTATAAAAAACATTTAAAAGAAAGTATATTGGAAGCTCTTCCTTTAAAGCTAAGAGAAATATTTATTCAATTGCCATCAAAATTAATAAAAGATATGGAAGAAATACGATTAAGAGTCAATAGACCTTTGATGATTAGTGCAAACAATAAAGAATTTTATGTAGGAAAAAAAGGAAACATCATCACAAACGTACAGGAAAGTTATAAGGTTACAAAGCTTGATATAGAAAAAGCTTATCAATTGATTACAGATTATTCTCTTTATGCTTTAGAAGATGAAATTCGAAATGGTTTTGTTACTTTAAAAGGCGGCCATAGAGTTGGAATATGCGGTACCACTGTATTGAATAACGGTCAAATTAAAACTATAAAAAATATATCTGGACTAAATATTAGAATTTCAAAAGAAAAATTAGGTATTTCAAATAAATTGATCCCCTATTTATTAGATAATAATGAGTTTTGCAATACATTGATCATTTCTCCACCTCAATGTGGAAAAACAACTCTTTTACGAGATATTATAAGGAATTTGAGTAATGGCATGGAAAACATAGGTTTTTCAGGATTTAAAGTAGCTGTTGTAGATGAACGTTCTGAGATTTGCGGTATATATCAAGGAATCCCTCAAAACGATGTAGGGGCTAAAACAGATGTATTAGATGCTTGTCCAAAGGCAGAAGGAATCATGATGCTAATTCGCTCAATGTCTCCACATATTATTGCAACAGATGAAATAGGTAAAAGAGAAGATATCTTTGCAATCCATGAAGCACTAAATGCTGGGATAAAGCTAATTACAACAGTACATGGAAGAAATTTTGATGAAATCAATAGACGTAATAATCTTAAAAGTTTATTAATGCAAGGAATCTTTGAAAGAATAATCATCTTGTCCAATAAACCTAAAGTAGGTACTATTGAAAAAATTATTGATGGTAAAAAAAATAAAATAATTGTTTCCTATCCTTTTTTAGATAGGAGGGATAATATTGTTTGCTAAAATAATATTTTCAAGCGTCATAATCATATCTACTGCAGCAATTGGCTATATTCTTTCATATCAATATGTACAGCGACTACAACAATTAAAAAATCTATATTTATCTTTTCAGTTATTAGAAACAGAAATTATCTATGCATCCAATCCTTTACCTACTGCTATGGAAAGAGTAGCTATAAAAAGCAATAAAAGCATCAATAAAATTTTTACAGATACATATAAAATCCTTTCCAGTAAAATGGGATATAGTATTGAGGAAGCATGGAATACAGCAATTTATCGAAATATTAAAAATATGTCCTTAGATAAAGAAGATCAAGACATATTGATCGATTTTGGAAAAAATTTAGGATGTACGGATAAAGAAAATCAACTAAAAAACTTTCAGCTTATTTACTTACAATTAGAAAAACAACAGCAATTAGCAGAAGAACTAAAAATGAAAAACGGAAAGTTGTGCAAAAGCTTAGGTATATTAATTGGTCTATCGATTGTCATTATTTTCATATAGACAAAATATAATAAGGAGGATATGTATGAATATTAATGTAGATTTAATTTTTAAAATAGCAGCTATTGGCATATTAGTATCTGTTTTAAATTTAGTCTTAAAGCATTCTGGTAGGGAAGAACAAGCCATGATGACAACACTTGTTGGAATTGTTGTAGTATTATTTATGGTCATTCAATTAATTAGTAATTTATTTGCAACAGTAAAAACAATGTTCCAACTATATTAAATAAAGGTGTGATGTAGATGGAAATATTTAAAATTGTTGGAATAGGCATCATTGCCACAATCTTAACAATTACTCTTAAAAATCAAAGACCTGAAATATCACTACAAATTAGTATTGTAACAGGCGTAATTATATTTATTTTAGTTGTTACAAAATTAACTTCCGTTTTAGAAATGCTAAATATGTTAGCAAGAAAAACAGATATAGATTTAGTATATATTTCTACCATTTTTAAAATTGTTGGGATTGCATATGTATCAGAATTTGGTGCACAAGTTTGTAGAGATGCAGGTGAAGGAGCAATAGCTTCAAAAATTGAATTTGCTGGGAAGCTTCTTATCATGGTTTTAGCAGTACCTATTCTAATCGCATTACTAAATTTAATCATTGAATTAATGCCATAGGATGTGAATATTGTGAAACGATCATTAATAATATTGATTTTATTATTAGGTTTAAATATAAATAACGTTTATGCAACAAATATAGAAAACAAAGAAAATGATTTAAGTAATGATATGATTGTAAAACAGTTAGAAAATATCAATATGATTCCATTAGAAGAACTAATTAAAAGCATTAACAATGATAATAGTGATTATTTTCCGAAAATAAATTTTAAAAAAATGATCATCTCTCTCATAAAAGGTGAAGCATCTTTTACCTTAAAAGATTTATTAAATGGATTACTTAAAATGATCTTTAAGGAAACTGTAGCAAATTCTTCACTATTAGCAAAATTAATAGTATTATCTATAATCTGTGCCTTTTTACATAATCTATCTAATGCTTTTGCTAGCGAATCAGTAGGAAAACTTGCTTATACAGCATGTTATTTAGTAATTGTTGCAATTGCTATAAAAAGTTTTTCTATTGCCACCTCAATTGGTATTGATGCAATTGATGAGATGATATCATTTATGCAAGCACTACTCCCTATATTATTGACTTTATTAATGTCTATGGGAGCTGTAACTTCAACAGCTATATTTCAACCTGTTATTGTTGCTTCTGTAAGTGTTGTCAGTACATTAATGCAAAATATTATTTTACCAATGATATTCTTTTCTGTCATTTTGTCTATTGTTAATAATTTATCTTCAAAAATACATATATCAAAACTAGCTTCTTTACTAAAACAAACTTGTATTATACTCATAGGTTTCATTCTAACAATATTTACAGGTATTATTACTATTCAAGGGCTTACAGCCTCTACAGCAGATGGAATTACAATTAGAACTGCAAAATTTGCTGTTGATCGATTTATCCCTGTTGTAGGAGGCTTTGTATCAGATGCCTTTGATACCATTTTAGGTTGTTCTTTATTAATAAAAAATGCAGTAGGAGCTTTAGGAATCATTCTCCTTATAATAATTATTGCAATGCCTTTATTAAAAATATTAACACTTATTTTTATCTACAAAATGACAGCAGCCATTATTGAGCCTATTACTGAAAATCAATTGGTAAATTGTTTAAATGATATGAGTAATGCGATGGTTTTAATTTTAGGAACAGTTATTTCAGTAGCCATTATGTTCTTTTTCACTGTAACAATTATTGTTGGAGCAGGAAATATAACTCTTATGATGAGGTAGGTGCTGCTTATGATGCTTTTTTTAAAGAGCTGGATATTAAATATTGTAACCGTTGTCATTTTCATATCTATCATGGAATTCATACTTCCAAATAGCAGTATGAAAAAATATATCAAAATGATTGTGGGATTATTAGTTATGTTAGTAATTATCAACCCAATTCTAGAGTTTATGCATGAAAGAGTCCAATTAGAAGA
The DNA here is from genome assembly GCF_019203185.1 of Crassaminicella indica. NCBI lineage: Bacteria > Bacillati > Bacillota > Clostridia > Eubacteriales > Clostridiaceae > Crassaminicella > Crassaminicella indica. Next base: position 2,471,857 of record NZ_CP078093.1, read on the forward strand.
AGATATCTTTAAAACCTCTTCAGCTATAAACAAAAGAGAATTAGCATTAAATTTAGATCAATTTAAAGGAACTCAACAAAAACAAATTATTGCTATATACAAAAACAATATTGAAAAACACATTAAAGATCAAATTGAGTTTAATAATAAAGTTCATGTTTTAAGTATTAATTCTAACATTGAAGAAAATATAGAAAGTAAAGAATTTGGAAATATAAAAAATTTAAATATATTATTATCAAAATATGAAGATAAACAGCCTCAAACAGGAATACAACCTGTATCAAATATTGTCATTAATGTTAATAAAAATAAAGAAAAAGTCAAAATCACCAAAAATGAATCTATTACGAAAAAAATAAAAGAATATATTTCTAAACAATATGGTTTAGAGGAAGATCGTATTAATATAAACATGAATGAAATAAAAAATAAATAGAGGAGGTAAAAATATGAAAATCATTGATAAATTTAAAGAATATCTAATTAATAATGGATATAAAAAAGTTGTATATAATCTCTTAGCAGTTGTAATTATATGCACAATTGCCCTAATAACATGGGACAGCTTTTTTACAATAAAAACGAAAAATATTCACTCAGAAATCAAAAACAATAAAAATAATGAAGAAGCTATTTTAAAAAATGAATATGGAGATAGCGATGAAATAAAGCTAAAAAAAATATTAAGTAATATAAAAGGCGTAGGCGATGTAGATGTAATGATTACATATGAAACAAGCACAGAAGTAGTACCTGCTTTAAATGTAACTAAATCAAGTCAGGTAACCGAAGAAAAAGACTCTCAAGGAGGTGTTAGAACAACTACTCAAGATGATTTAAGTCAAAATGTTATTATGTCAAATCAAAAGGAACAACTTGTTGTAATCAAAGAAATAAAACCCAAAATAAGAGGTGTAGTCATTGTAGCTACAGGAGCTTCTGACATCAATATAAAAACAAAACTTATAGAAGCTGCACGAACACTCTTTCAAGTACCAGCTCATAAAGTAATGGTATATGAAAAAAATAATTAATGGAGGGATTACTAATGTTTAAAATTAAAAGAAGAAATGTATTTATTTTTTCTCTAGTACTTGTACTTTGTTTTATTAGTTATTTAAATTATGCCATAAATAAATATGCTTCATTAGAAACATCTAATGATTTTGAAAAATATGAAGAAAATAAGCTAGCCAAAGTTTCTATTACTAATGAGAATGCTAATGAAATAGTGAATGAAGAAACTAGTAATCATCTAAATATAACCACTAATGAAGAAGCTAAAGATATAGCAATAGTAGATAGTAATAATAATCAAATAGCAGATATTGTTACTGAAACTAGCGAAAATATAAAAGAGACCATGAATAATAACTATAATACGAAAAGAACAAATTATTTTATAGAATCAAGATTAAATATGGATCTAGAAAGAGAAAAAATGATCACCCTATTAAATGAAATGATCAATAATGATCGAACAGATGATATTAATAGAAAGGCAGCAAGCGACGAAAAAATGAAATTAATCGATATAATGAGTAAAGAAAAAATAATCGAAAACCTAATAAAAGCTAAAGGCTTTGAAGATGCATTAGTATTCATTACAGATCACTCGATTAATGTTATTGTAGAAGCTGAAAAATTAACTGATTCAGATGTAGCAAAGATATTAGATATTGTTATAAGAGAAACAAAATTTTCAGCAGATAATATAAAAATATCAAATAAATTTTAGTTAGGTTTGTAAATATTAGCTGGTTTTGGTATAATGTTTTTGATTAAGTTATTTACATAAGAGCAGGGGGTATCGTCATTGAATAATAATATTGAACATGGTCAAATAAAAATTGCCGATGAAGTAGTTGGTATTATTGCAGGTTTAGCAGCTACAGAAGTTCCTGGTGTAGCAGGAATGAGTGGTGGTCTTGCTGGTGGAATCGCAGAAATGCTAGGTAGAAAAAATCTATCTAAAGGTGTTAAAGTAGAAGTTGGAGAAAAGGAAGCCGCAATAGATTTATATATCATTGTGGAATATGGTGTAAAAATTCCTGATGTAGCATGGCAAATACAGGAAAGTGTAAAAAAAGCAATAGAAAACATGACAGGTCTTAACGTAATAGAAGTAAATATTCACGTTCAAGGCGTGAATATGGAAAAAGAAGAGAAAAAAGAAGATAATCCTTTAAGAGTAAAATAATTAAGTATTTAAACTAACCCTCAATATATTGAGGGTTAGTTTAAATATTTTTGAGAAAGGAGATTTTCCATGAAATTAATTGATCGAATTTTTTTAGCCCTATATAGTTTAGGTACTGCAATTTTGTCTTTAATAATTATAGTTGCCCACTTTAACAAAGAGGTTTATCATGAAATAAGCTTTGCTTTAATAAAATATCAAACAAAATTGGAATATATCATAATTCCAGCAATATTTTTTATTGTAAGCATACGATTTCTTTTTTCTAGAACAAAAAAGAGAAATTTAAAGTCCAATGCAGTTATAAAACATACTCCTTATGGTGAAGTAAAAATCACAATGGAAACTATTGAAAATATGGCTTATAAATGTGCAAGAGCAATACATGGTCTTACAGACATTAAACCATCAGCTCATTACAATAATGACCATATCAGCATTCATATCAAAGCATTGGTTCTTAGTGACGTAAACATTCCTGAAACAGCAATGACAATACAGAAAAAAGTAAAAGAACATATTGAAGAAACTACAGGAATAACTGTACAAGAAGTAAAAGTTATAATCAACGATATTGCATCTCAAAGTAAAAAAAGAGTACAATAAGATTGAGGGGTCTTTATATGAACAAAGAAAAATTATTTCATATATTTATTGAAAATTATGGGAAAATCTTAGGTGTATTTTTAGGATTCTTATTTAGTATTTTAATTATTTGCATAGGAGTTATAAAAACCATTTTTATATCGTTGTGTGTTTGCATTGGATATTTTATAGGCAATAAGATTGATCATAAAGAAAACCTATTAGAATTATTAGATAAAATCTTGCCACTAGGAAAATATAAATAAACTTTACATACAAGAAAAAATTTGTGGCAGAATATATGAAAAGACTTAGATTTAGGAGGAAATATATGAATAGAAAACTAGCACGTGAAATGGCAATGAAACTAATTTTTCAGATGGATATTCAGAATGATTTTTCAAATAAAATGATAGATAAATTTTTAGAAGAATTACCCGAAGATCATCAGCTCGATTATATTAAAAAATTAGCTGAAATATTTATTAATAATAAAGAACATATAGACAATATGATTGAAGAGCATGCTAAAGGATGGAAAATTAATAGAATTGCAAAGGTTGATCTTACTATTTTAAGAGTTGCTCTTACAGAAATATACTATATGAAAGATATTCCTGAAATTGTTTCTATCAATGAAGCTGTTGAAATAGCTAAAACCTTTAGCACTGAAGATTCAAGTAAATTTATCAATGGTGTTTTAGGCAGTATTATAGAAGAGAAGTGATGAAAAATGGAAAATCTTATCTTAGGCATTGATACAAGTAATTATACTACTTCTATTGCTATAGTAAATGAACAAGCTAATTTGATATTAGATCATAGGAAAATACTTGTTGTTAAAGAGGGTAAGAGAGGATTAAGACAATCTGATGCCCTCTTTCAACATATCAACAATATACCTATTTTATTTGAAAAAATTTCAGGATTAGGATCTTATATAAAAGCTGTAGCTGTTAGTAATAGACCAAGACCTATAGAAGGGTCATATATGCCAGTTTTTAAAGTAGCTCAATCCATTGGAAGAACAATAGCAAATACTCTAAACTGTTCATATAAAGAATTTAGTCATCAGGAGGGGCATATTGAAGCTGCTAAGTGGTCAATAAATCAAAAACTTGAACATGAATTTATTGCTGTGCATATTTCAGGAGGCACTACCGAAATTTTGCATGTTAAAAACAATGGTAAATTAGGCTATAATATAAATATTTTAGGAGGAACATCAGATATTAGTGCTGGACAATTCATTGATCGCATTGGTGTAAAATTAGGTTATCCGTTCCCAGCTGGTAAGAAAATGGATGCACTTGCTCTAAAAGCTTTAAGCGATGAAATAAAACTATCAGCATCTATAAAGGATACTCATATTAGTTTCTCAGGACCTGAAACTGCTGTATATAAATTAATAGAAAAAAATACGAATCAAGAATTGTTGGCAAAGGCTGTATTTGAATGCATATCATATTCTTTAAAAGAAGCTATTTTGAATGCACTTAAAATTACAGGTTTAAAACAAATATTAATGATTGGTGGAGTAGCATCTAGTTCATACATTAGAAATTATCTAACATTAAATATACAAAAGGAATATGAAATTTATTTTGGAGATAGTAAATATTGTACAGATAATGCTGTTGGAACAGCTCTGTTGGCAATAAAATAAATTTATATAGGGGGGAGTATTTGTGGAAGTTAAAATTTTAGATGGTAAAAAGATATCTGAGGAAATTCGTAATCATATTGTAAATGAGGTCAAAAAACTAAAAGCTAATTATGGAATTACTCCTGGACTTTCAGTAGTGCTTGTGGGAGACGATGCTGCCTCTCATGTATATGTGTCAATGAAAGAAAAAGCCTGTAAAAAAGTTGGTTTTCACTCAGAGGTATATAAGCTTCCAAAAGAAACTACTCAACAAGAACTACTAAATCTTATTAATAAGTTAAATAATGATGAAAAAATACATGGAATTTTAGTTCAATTGCCTCTTCCAAAAGGAATAGATGAGCATCTTATTAATTCACATATAGCCCCCACTAAAGATGTAGATGGTTTTCATGCAGTAAATACAGGAAAACTCTTTTTAGGAAAAGAAAGCTTTATTCCTTGTACCCCTAAAGGAATACTAGAATTAATTAAAAGAACTGGAGAAGATATTACAGGAAAACATGCTGTAGTTATTGGAAGAAGCAATATTGTTGGTAAACCTGTAGCAATACTATTACTTAAAGAAAATGCTACTGTAACTATTTGTCATTCTAAAACTAAAAACCTAGACAAATATGTACAAACAGCTGATATTGTTGTTGCTGCAGTAGGTGTACCAGAATTGATAAAGGGTAATATGATTAAAAAAGGAGCTATTGTTATTGATGCAGGAACTAGAAAAGTAAATAATAAATTAGTTGGAGATGTAGAATTTGAAGAAGCTTCAAAGAAAGCCTCATGGATTACACCTGTTCCAGGTGGAGTAGGTCCAATGACAATTACTATGCTACTAGAAAACACTTTAAAGGCAGCAAAAGCACAATGCGAATAAGAGCTTTGACTGTTTCAGAATTAAACAAATATATAAAGAAAGTATTAAGTAGCGATCCTATTTTAAACCATATAACTTTAAAGGGAGAAATTTCAAATTTTAAAGCTCATGGAAGCGGACATTTTTATTTATCACTTAAAGATAAACACAGTAAAATAAACTGTGTTATGTTTAAAGGAAATAATGTTAAATTAAAATTTTTCCCTGAAAATGGTATGCAGGTAATTGTTAAAGGATATATATCTACATATGAAAGAGATGGACAATATCAAATGTATATAGAAGAAATGGAACCTGACGGAATAGGAGCATTGCATCTAGCTTTTGAACAGTTAAAAATAAAGCTTAAAAAGGAAGGACTGTTTGACCCTGATAAAAAGCTACCTATTCCATTTTTTCCTAAAAAGATCGCTGTAGTTACATCTCCAACGGGAGCTGCAATTCGAGATATAATCTCTGTTGTAACAAGAAGAAATAATTACGTGGATATTCTGATTTACCCTGTATTAGTTCAAGGAGAAAATGCAGGGCTAGAAATTGCTAAAGCTATTGATGAAATTAATAAAAATTTTACAGATATAGATTTGATTATTATAGGTAGAGGTGGAGGGTCCCTTGAAGAATTATGGGCTTTTAATGAGAACAATGTTGCAAGAAGTATATATCTTTCCAAAATACCTATTATATCGGCTGTTGGTCATGAAACAGATTATACCATTGCAGATTTTGTAGCTGATTTAAGAGCTCCAACTCCTTCTGCTGCAGCAGAATTAGCAGTTCCTCGCATTTTAGATATAAAATATACACTGCAAACCTTTTACGATAAAATAAATTTTTCATTATCTCAAATATTAAAAGAAAAAAGAAATAAGCTTATACAAGTAGATGAAACAAAATTACAAATACATTTACAAAGTAAAGTTGACGAAAAACGTCAAACCATCGACATACTGCAAAAGGATTTGTTAAATCATATGCATATGAGATTAGAAAAAAGCAAAACTAGATTAATTAGTTCCATAACTAAGCTTGAAGCGATCAATCCACTTTCTACAATTACAAGAGGTTATTCAATTGTATTTGATGAAAAGCATCAAAGAACAATCAATTCAATCGAAAAGATAAACAAAGGAGACTGTATTAATATTATGTTAACTGATGGTATAGCATCATGCATTGTTACTAAAAAAGAAAAGGAGGATTACTTCTTTGAACGCATCTCAAAATTTGAAATTAAGCAATGATGATTCCTTTGAAAATGCTATAAAAAAACTTGAGAAAACAGTAGCTCTTTTAGATGAAGGCAACCTCACATTAGATGAAACTTTATCTCTTTACGAAGAAGGAATTAAGTTATATAGATACTGTAATAATATTCTAAATAATGCAGAACAAAAAATAAATATTATTATTAATGGAAAGGAAACTTCTTTTTCTTCTTGTGATTTAGATGACTTTAAGGAGGAATAATATGGACTTAAAATTGGAATTACAAAAAAAAGCTGACTTAATAGAAGATAGTTTGGAAAAATATTTACCGAAGGAAAATAGTCCTCAAAAACATATTTTTGATGCTATGAGATATAGTATTTTTGCAGGTGGAAAAAGACTAAGACCTATTCTTATGCTCGCAGCTTGTGATTTTGTAGGAGGAAATATAGATGATGTACTTCCATTTGCATGTGCTATAGAAATGATTCACACCTATTCACTAATTCACGATGATTTACCAGCTATGGATAATGATGACTACAGAAGAGGCAAACCTACAAATCATAAAGTGTATGGGGAAGGAATTGCTATTCTTGCAGGGGATGCTCTTCTTAATTATGCATTTGAATTAATGATTAGAGCAATTTCAAAAAATCATAAAAATCTTGAAAGAAAAGTATTAGCCATGAAAGAAATTGCTGAAGCTTCAGGAATTTATGGTATGATTGCCGGACAAGTTGTAGATTTATTGAGTGAAAATAAAAAAATTGATGGAACAAAACTAGATTTTATTCATAATCATAAAACAGCAGCACTCATTATTGCACCTATTAGAGCTGGTGCTATACTTAGTGGAGCTAGCAAAGAAGAATTAGAAGCTTTAACAGTCTTTGCTAAAAATATCGGTCTTGGATTTCAAATTAGAGATGATATTTTAGATATTATTGGAGATGAAAAAAAACTTGGAAAAAAAGTCGGCAGTGATACTGAAAATCAAAAATCAACATATCCTTCTGTATACGGTCTTGATGCATCAAAGAAAAAAGTAGATGAACTTTTCAATAAAAGTGTGAAAGCAATTGAGCATTTTGGCAGTAGATCAGAATTTTTTATTCAATTATCCAATTATCTTGTAAAAAGGGAATATTAGTTTGAGGAGGAAATAATTTGCTCTTTTTTCAAAAAATTTCTAGAAACGAAGTATTATATGCAACGCTATTATCATGGTTTATCGCACAAACATTAAAAGTCATCATAACGCTTATAAAAGAAAAGAGAGTTAACCTATATAGATTTGTTGGTTCTGGTGGAATGCCCAGTTCTCATTCATCATTAGTTATGAGCTTATCCACTGCAATTGGTCTTAAGCACGGTTGGGACTCTACCTTTTACGCTCTCTCCCTTGCTTTTGCATTAATTGTTATGTATGATGCTTCAGGAGTACGAAGAGCAGTTGGAAAACAAGCCATTATATTAAATAAAATAATAGAAGATCGACAAAAACATAAACCCATAGGAGAAAAAAGACTTAAAGAATTAATTGGACATACACCAGTTGAAGTTCTTGTAGGAGCAATCTTGGGTATTTTCATTGCAAACATAGTAATTTGATATTCAAATTTTTCTATGATATAATATTGTTTACTTTATGAGTGGCGCAGTATTCTAGTCAGATCTACCATTTCTGAAGGCGGGCCTAAAAATCCGTCAAAGGGCACATCGATGAAGTTCCTTGCATTGGCTGCTGACGCCCAGTCGGGGGTCAGTGTTGGGAGTAAGAAGCAGGGGGCGATCCACAATGGCATGTGGGCGATGACCCTCTCTTCGTGGAGACTTAAAAAAGAAAATTTTTTCTTTTTTAAGATAAACCTGCAATGTAATCTACAATATTACATGATTACATGCAGAGTAGCCTGCCTTGAGTGGAATAAGGTGGATAATAGATACAATGATGAAGTTATTGGGCCCAATGATTTCATCTTATTGCTGTTCGAAACCTATTCTGCAAAAGAGGCTAAGAAATGGTGTGACTGTTGAGGAAAACTCCTAGACTGTTCTTTTGAGGTCTGTTGAGGATTACAGTACGGACTAAGTGGCAATCTAGTCTTACTTTTGGCAACAAAGTAAAAAGAAATTTAAAGGGAAACCGCTGATTTGGCGACAAACCAGTATTTCTTTGGGAAATCCAACTAGACCTAAGCCGTAAAATTTACTCAACAGGCTGCCACTCTTTTAAATAATTTATTAGGTTAATACAACTTTAAATATTTTATAGGTGATCATGATGGAAACAGAATCTAACGAAACATATACTCCTAAAAAGAAAAAAACAAAAAGGAAATTTAAAGGTTATAACCTAAAATGGGTTGTCCTTATAACTATATGGACATTTTTTTTAGCCACAGGAATAAGCTTTGTTTCTGAATCAGTACTTAGAAAGGTTCACTTTCTTATCGCTTTTTTTATTCTTGTTACCATTATATTTATTGGTATATTATTTGATTTAGTAGGAATAGCTGTCGCATCTGCAAGAGAAACACCTTTTCATTCTATGGCAGCTAATAGAATAAAAGGAGCTAAATTTGCTGTAAAATTAGTACGAAATGCAGGTCCAGTAGCAAATTTTTGTAATGATGTAATTGGAGATATCTGTGGAATTGTTAGTGGTGCAGCAGCTGCAATGATTATTTTGCAGTTTAGTAAAGCAAACAACATACATACTCCTTTTCTTAGTATCGCTTTAAGTGGATTTGTTGCTTCTATTACAGTAGGAGGAAAAGCTTTAGGAAAAGAAATCGCATTAAAAAAATCAAAAGAAATTGTATTTTATGTTGGTAAAATTCTATACTATATTCATAACAAAATTGGTATAGATTTTTTTTCTGATAAGAAGAAAAAATATTAGATTTAACCAGAAAGAGAGATGAAATCGGTGAGAGATTTACTATCAAAAATAAAATCTCCTAAAGATTTAAAAACAGCAACTGATGAAGAATTAAAATGTTTAGCAGATGACATACGTAAGTTTTTAATTGAAAGTGTTTCAAAAACAGGAGGTCATTTAGCTTCAAATTTAGGAGTTGTTGAACTAAGTTTAGCTATACATAGTGTTTTTGACAGTCCTCAAGATCGTATTATATGGGATGTAGGACATCAAGCATATGTACACAAAATAGTAACAGGAAGAAAAGATCTTTTTCATACATTAAGAAAATATGGGGGATTAAGTGGTTTTCCAAAAAGAATTGAAAGCAAACATGATTGCTTTGAAACAGGACACAGCAGTACCTCTATCTCAGCTGGTCTTGGTATAGCAAAAGCAAGAGATTTAAATGGAGAGAATTATTCGGTCATCTCTATTATCGGTGATGGTGCCCTTACTGGAGGAATGGCCTTTGAAGCATTAAACCATGCAGGACATACAAATACAGATATTATTGTTATATTAAATGATAATGAAATGAGTATATCTCAAAACGTTGGGGGTCTTTCTAAATATTTAAATCGTCTAAGAACAGATCCAAAATATTTCAAAGTTAAAAATGATGTTGAATACCTCCTTAATAAAATTCCTGCAGTTGGAAAAGCTGTATATAAAACAGCTGGAAAAGCTAAAGATAGCTTGAAATATTTTTTTGTGCCAGGAGTTATATTCGAAGAACTTGGATTTACATATTTAGGTCCTGTCAATGGACATGATATAAAAGAATTAAAGGTAGTTCTAAAGAGAGCAAAAAATATAAAAGGACCTGTATTTATTCATGTAATCACAAAAAAAGGGAAAGGCTATACATATGCTGAAAAAAATCCAGATAAATTTCATGGCATAGGACCGTTTTCTATTGACAATGGAAAAGTCATAAAAAAAGAAAATACACGTCCTAGCTATTCAGCAGTATTTGGAAATACATTGGTATCTTTAGCAAAGACAAATCCTAATATTGTAGCTATTACTGCAGCAATGCCTTCAGGAACAGGATTAAATGAATTTGCAGCTACATATCCAAATCGCTTCTTTGATGTAGGCATTGCAGAACAGCATGCTGTAACTTTTGCTGCTGGGCTTGCTTCAAATGGATTGAAACCAATATTTGCTGTATATTCAACATTTTTGCAAAGAGCATATGATCAAGTTGTCCATGATGTATGCCTTCAAAACCTACCTGTGGTATTTTGTATAGATCGTAGTGGATTAGTAGGGAATGACGGTGAAACACATCACGGAGTATTTGATATTTCTTTTTTAATGCATATTCCCAATATGACAATATTAGCACCTAAAGATGGCCCTGAGCTAGTTCAGATGTTAAAGTATGCATTACAATTTGAAGGACCTTTGGCTATTCGTTATCCTCGAGGAGAATCTGAAGATTTTACATCTATTAGCAATGATTATACAATTGAAGATATGAAAGCAGAAATCCTTATAAGTGGAAAAGATGTATGTATTGTTGCTCTTGGAAAAATGGTAAAAACAGCTATTGAAGTAGCCAAAAGATTAAAAAAGCAAAATATTAATTGTACAGTGATCAATGCACGATTTGCAAAGCCTCTAGATGATAAAACAATTATTTCAGAATGCTTAAAAGTTAAAAATATTGTTACACTAGAAGATAATGTAATAAAGGGTGGTTTTGGAAATCAAGTTTTAACATTACTTCATAAAAATAAGCTGTATGATAAAAATATAAAAATATTAGGACTTCCTGATCAATTTATCGAGCATGGAAATACTGAAGAGCTTATGAAAGCATACCATCTTGATGTAGATGGTGTCATTAAACATATAAAAAAAATGATGAATCAATAGGAGAGATTTATATGGGAGAAAAGAACAGGTTGGATATTCTATTAGTTGAAAAAGGATTTTTTGACTCCCGCGAAAAAGCCAAAAAAAATATTATGGCAGGCATTGTTTTTGTAGATAATCAAAGAGTCGATAAACCTGGTACTAAAGTGAATTTAGATGCAAAAATTGAAATTAAAGGAAAAGTCATGCCTTACGTAAGTAGAGGTGGATTAAAATTAGAAAAAGCAATAAAAGAATTTAATATTGATTTAAACAATAAAAAAGCTTTAGATATAGGTGCATCTACAGGTGGATTTACAGATTGTATGTTAATCAATGGTGCAAAAAAAGTTTTTTCAATAGATGTGGGTTATGGACAATTAGCTTGGAAATTAAGGCAAGATGAAAGAGTTATTTCAATGGAAAGAACAAATATAAGATATGTTACAAAAGAAGATATCAATGAAGAGATTGATTTTGCATCTATTGATGTTTCTTTTATTTCTTTAAAGCTAGTATTACCTGTTGTAAAAGGATTAATAAAAGAAAATGGAGAAATTGTTTGTTTAATTAAACCTCAATTTGAAGCAGGACGAGAAAAGGTTGGAAAAAAAGGGGTAGTAAGAGATATTAAAGTCCATAAAGAAGTTATTTACCATGTATTATCCTTTGCTTTAGATATAGGATTTACACTTGAAGGGTTATCATTTTCTCCAATAAAGGGTCCTGAAGGAAATATTGAATATCTTGCTTACTTGATTAATAAAAAAATGAACAATAAAATTGATCTTGAAAGTATTATTCAAAGTGTTGTTTCAAAGTCCCATGATATATTAGATAAAAGATAACCGAAAGGTTATCTATTTATTTGAGCATAAATTAAAAGGATATTTTATAATTATGTAGAATTATGAATATAAAACGAAGTAAGTGGGGTGTAGTTCACACATATTTCATATGATAAATAAAAAGATAGGAGGCTAAATATGAAATATGCAAGACATGCAAAAATATTAGAGATTATCGACAAGTATGAAATTGAAACACAAGAAGAATTGGCTGAAGCATTAAAAAAAAATAACATTCATGTAACACAAGCTACTGTTTCAAGAGATATAAAGGAATTAAGACTTATAAAGGTTTTAGGTAAAACTGGAAGGTATAAGTATGCTTCTATGAAGCATCAGGAAAGCGCTATATCAGATAGACTAGTTAAAATATTTAAGGATTCTATTTTATCAATAGATTATTCTGGAAACATTATTGTATTAAAAACATTAATAGGAGCAGGACAAGCTGCTTGTGCTGCATTAGATGCTTTAGATCTTCAAGATATTGTAGGAACAATTGCTGGAGATGATACAATATTTATTCTTGTGCGAGATGTAGAAAAAATTGAAGAACTTGTAATGAAATTTAAAAAACTTATGAAGTAGTACGGGGGTATTTGAATGCTCTTAGAATTAATTATTAATAACTTTGCATTAATAGAAAGGTTAGATATTCGTTTTGGTGGAGGTTTAAATATTCTGACAGGTGAAACTGGTGCAGGTAAATCTATTATTATAGATGCAGTCAACATGGCTATTGGTGAAAGAGCAGATAAAAATTTTATTCGTACCGGTTCTGATAAATCTACTATTCAGATGATTTTTCGTTCGCAGAATGAGCATTTAATAAAAATACTAAATGAAAAAGGCATCGATTTATTTGATAATGATATCATTATAATTACACGTGAAATTTATAGTAGTGGTAGAAGTACTTCTAGAATTAACGATCGTGTTGTTACAACTTCATTGGTTAAAGAAATTAGTAAATACTTGATTGATATCCATGGACAGCATGCACATCAATCGCTACTATTTCCTGAAAATCATATTGATATTTTAGATTCTTTTGATGAAGAAAATATCATAAATTTGAAAAAAAAGGTTTCTAATAAATATGATGAACTAAAAAAATTGGAAAATAAATTAATCAAGCTTTGTGGAAATGACCTAGAAAGAGAAAGAAAAAAAGATTTATTAAAATTTCAGCTCAAAGAAATTGATGCATGTGAGTTAAAGGTTGGAGAAGATACTGATTTATTATCACAACATCATCTTCTCTCTAATAGTGAAAAAATCTTTACCATCATGTCAAACTCTTATGAAAAATTATATAATGGTGATGGTAGATATTTATCTATTATGGATACTATTGGCAACATTATTCATGAATTAGAAAGCATTAAAGATCTTGATAATAATATCAACAATATGTATAATATGTTGCAAGAATGCTCTTATACTATTGAAGATGTATCCAGAGATATTAGAAATTATAGAGATAATATTGAATTTGATCCGTTTTTATTAGAACAAGTTGAACAGCGATTAGATTTAATTAATAACCTAAAGAGAAAATATGGAAATTCTATCGATGAAATTTTATCTTACAGAGAAAAAATATTTTTAGAGCTAGAAGAACTTGAAAATAATGAAACTATTGCAGCTGAGGTAAAAAACAATATAGAGAAAATAAAAAATGAATATCTTGAATTATCCATTGAACTAAGCAATATTAGAAAATCAGTAGCATCTAAATTAGAAGATCAAATAACTTCTATACTAGAAGGATTAAATATGAACAAAGTCATTTTCAAGGTAAATTTTAAAAATGATATACACCAACCAGATGAAAGAATCTTTACACCAAAAGGACTAGATAAGGTTGAATTTTTGATTTCTACAAATGCTGGAGAAGCACCAAAGCCAATCGCTAAGATTGCTTCTGGTGGAGAAATGTCAAGAATAATGTTAGCTTTTAAAACTATTTTAGCTCATTCTGACAGTATTCCAACATTAATCTTTGATGAAATAGATACTGGTATTAGTGGACGTACAGCAAATATTGTTGGAGAAAAATTGGCAATCCTATCTAGAACTCATCAGATTTTATGTATTACCCATTTACCTCAAATAGCCTCAATGGCAGATCATCATTTTTATATTGAAAAAAATTATCAGAATAATAGTACTTTAACAAATGTACATAAACTATCAGAAAATGATAGGATTAAAGAATTAGGCAGATTATTAGGTGGTATTACATTAACTGATTTAACACTAGAACATGCTAGAGAAATGATTTATTTGGGAAATCAATTTAAAAATAGTTTGAAATAATTACATATTTTGCTTAAAAATAGGCTTTAAGTAGCCTATTTTTTATTTTGAAAAATTTAACATATAGCATATAAGCTCGTATAACTATATTACAATTTTTATCAAGAATAATAACATATAAAACAGGCTAAATTAAATATATATCAAAAATTTATTTATGGAGGCGATTCAATGGCTCAAAGGGGAAAATAGGAGTGTGATCTTCATTGTATAACTTAAAAAACAAGCGTATTTTTTTGCTGTTTTTTATTGCAATTTTCTTTACAGCTTTTTCTGCTTATAGTTTTTATGCAATTTCTAATTATCCACAAGAAATAAAAATATTTGAAAATGAGAAACATGCTTTAGATATTAAGTTTCCTTTCAAATTTGACACGGCAAAGATAGATAATAGTGTTTTACAATTATTACAAAAAGATAAAGGCTATCATGCAAATACGATATACCTTAATCCATTAAAGATAGGACAGACAAACATTCAGGTAAAATTATTAGGCTTTCTTCCAGTAAAAAAACTAAAAGTTGATGTTGTTCCCAAAATTAAAGTTATTCCTGGAGGTCAATCTGTTGGTGTAAGATTAAATACAAAAGGAGTTTTAGTGGTTGGATTAGAAGAAATTATAGGCATAGATGGTAAGAAATATAATCCCTCACGTGAAGCAGGCTTAACAATAGGTGATAGCATAATAGAAATCAACAATACAAGAATAAAGGATGCTGATCATGTTATAAGTATCATTAACCAAAATAAAAATAAAGAAATCACATTAAAGGTAAAAAGAAGAGAAAAAATATTTAATGTAAAAATTAAACCTGTAAAATCAATTGATGAGGGAGAATATCGAATAGGTTTATGGGTTAGAGACAAAACTGCGGGAGTAGGAACATTAACATTTTGTCATCCTGATACAATGAAATTTGGTGCTTTAGGACATGCTATAACAGATGTTGATACAGGTTTGCTATTAACAGTAGATCATGGACAAATTGTCAAATCGAGAGTTGCTTCTGTCAAACAAGGAAAAAGAGGTAAACCTGGAGAAATAAAAGGTATATTTTATGAAACAAGCAAACCTATTGGAGATTTAGAAAAAAATACTCATTTTGGAATATTTGGTAAAGCATATGCACCTATCGAAAACAATATATATCAAAAGCCCATAGAAATTAGTTATCAAAATCAAATTCACGAAGGTAAAGCTACTATTCTAACAACAATTAATAATAATAAAGTAGAAGAATATGAAGTTTATATTGAAAAAGTTAATAGACAGCGTACTCCAAGCACAAAAAGTATGGTTTTAAGAGTAACAGATAAGGAACTTTTGAAAAAAAGTGGAGGAATTGTACAAGGAATGAGTGGTAGTCCTATCATTCAGGATGGAAAGCTTATAGGTGCAGTAACACATGTTTTTGTAAATGATCCATCTAAAGGATATGGTCTATTTATTGAATGGATGATTAAAGAAGCAGGAATAGATCTCTTAAATAATAGTCAGATTGCTGATAAGTATTAATCATAAATTGTAAATAAGAGTACTCTAATGAGTGCTCTTATTATATTTTAAATTTAAAAATAACTTTTCAAAGAAAACTGTAAAAAAGTATGCTAATCTTTACCAAACAAGAAGGAAATATCATGTATTTGTCGAATAAATTTAATTGGAAAGAAACTGTATAAAATCATATGCAAAATTTTTTAGGGGGGTAACTAAGTGAAGAATATTAGAGTGTTGATCGCAGATGACAATAAAGATTTTTGTGACATTTTAAGTGAATATTTAGGAAAGCAAGAAGATTTAGAGATCGTTGGTATTGCAAAGGATGGCCTAGAAGCTATTGATTTAGTTTCTAATGAATTACCTGATGTATTAGTTCTAGACATTATCATGCCTCATCTTGATGGTTTAGGAGTTTTAGAAAAATTAGCATCCATGAATTTGAAAAAATTTCCTAAAATAATCGTATTATCCGCTGTTGGACAAGATAAAATTACTCAACGAGCAATTGCATTAGGTGCTGATTATTATGTAGTAAAACCTTTTGATTTTGAAATTTTTATTAAGCGTATAAGACAACTTATGGGTAATGTAAAATTTGTACCTGAAAAGAAAAGCGAATTTAAAGACTTATTAATAAATCCAACATTTAGTTCTTCCGGTCCAACACAAAGTTTAGAGGCTGAAATTACTAATATTATACATGAAATTGGTGTTCCAGCACATATTAAAGGATACTTGTACTTAAGAGAAGCTATCTCTATGGTAGTTGAAAATATAGAAATGTTAAGTGCTGTAACAAAAGAACTATATCCGTCCATAGCCAAAAAATTTAATACAACACCAAGTAGAGTAGAAAGAGCAATTAGACATGCTATAGAAGTAGCATGGAGTAGAGGAAAGGTAGATACTATCAACAATTTATTTGGATATACCGTACATAATGATAAAGGAAAACCAACAAATAGTGAGTTTATTGCAATGGTAGCAGATAAATTAAGAATAGAAAGAGCTGCTGTTTAACATAATTAAACACCTCTAATTTATTGATCAATAAATTAGAGGTGTTTGTTATCAGAAATAGCAAATGGATTACATAATATTTTTACAGTTGCTTTAAATTCTCATATGCTTCCTGCAATTGGTTTTTCTCTCTTATCAACCGATTTATTATTTCATTTTGATCTACATACTGAAAGGTACTATAAAATCTATAATGTTTAAAAATAACCTCTAAAATATCTTTTGCTTGATTTTCAGTAATTGCTTTCAATTTATATTTGACAGATCTTATCATTTCTATATTTTCTTTTTCGTTCTCTTCTGCGGCATCTAATGCATCAAAAATATGTTCTTTTGCTGAAATAATAGTTTTACAGCTATCTATACCACCTATAGATACCATATCCACTAATAATTCAAATTCATCAATTGTAAGAATAGCAATTTCTTGATTTATACTATCTGCAACTCTAATTAATTTACTCATTTACATTCCTCCTAAAATTTTAAATCCTATCAAATATTATTTTCAATATATTTATTATATATAATAGCTGCACCTAATAGTATATTTATTTTATAAGTTATTTTCAACCTTTTTGATTTATCTATTATTTTTCTATTTGCAAAAAATGTTTTATACTATTACATATAAAATTTGTTGCATAAAGGAGTTTTAAAATATGAAAACAAGCCAAGAGATTATGATTTCATTTTTATCAAGATTAGAAAAAGAAAAAACAAAAGAAGATTACAAAAGAGATTTACAAAGCTTTATAGAATTTATTGGAAAGAGTTTCCTAGATGCAAACCTTGAAGATTGTAAAAAATATATAACAGATCTTAAACAAAAAGTCTCTAAAAAAAAGATTGCTATAACAACAGCAGAAAAATTATATAGTCAATTATACAGCTTTTTTAATTATTTAGAAGAAAATCATTATATTTCATATAATCATTTTAAAAACATTTCTAAACCAACAGCATCAAGAAATATATCAAAAGAAAAAATTATCACATGGGAAAGCCTAGATAAACTTATTTCTATACTAAAAACATACAATTTGAGAGATTATTCTATTTTAATGTTAATTTTCACATCTGGTCTAACTTTAAACGAAGCAGTCAATCTTAAATGGAATCAATTTGTCATTGATGATAACGAAAATGTTGGTATTATATTTACAACAAAACGAGGCAAAAGATACACAAAAGTTCATAAAGACATATGGGAGCTTCTGCAAAAATATAAAAATAACTTGTCAGGTTTAGTTACACAAGATAGCTACGTTTTTTTAAATAATAGAGGTAATAAAATAACAGGAAGGTGGATAAGAATGGTACTCAAAAAAGCATGTATAGAAGCAGAGTTAGACCATGAATACACCCCAAGAGATTTAAGACATACATTAGCAGCATATGCTCTTAAAAAGGGAGCTTCTTCTAAACAAGTAAAGCAGCAACTAGGATGGAGTAGCTCAAGCCTTGCTCAAAGATATTTATATACCATTCAACAATTAGAGGATAATGCTATTGATTATTTAAACTTTAGTTTGAAAAAGGATGATTGTTCAAAATAATTTCAAAAATTAAAATCCAAAGAAATTAATTTAAAATCTTAATAAGAGAACAAAAGCCACATCTATGATTGATAATTGATGTGGCTTAGTTTTTTGACTTCTATATTTCGATTCTAAGAGACTTTTTTATCATACAGATAGTTTCATATATTGTTGTATGAAAAATGGCTTATATCCCTTTTAAAGCAGTTGTCGAAAGATCATAATAAAAATTTAATCTTTTTATTATGTTATGTAACAAAATGCATATTGTGTTACATAATCAAAACTGTTGTAAATATTGATAAATCAATACATTGTAAAAAGCATTAAACATTAAAGTTACTTATTGTATTGTGTTGTAACTTTTAATGTAATATAATATTTATGTAAATTATAGTAGAAAAAGGGGGCATAAAAATGAATATTGTACAACCAATAAGAGATAAAAATAAAATAGAAGATATGAAAAATGAACTTCTAAAATCAGGATATAAAAACTATCTACTTTTTGTTGCAGGGATCAATACAGGACTAAGAATCAGTGATTTATTAAAGCTAAAAGTATCAGATGTAAGAAATAGAACACATATCCTTCTGCAAGAAAAAAAGACGGGGAAAGAAAAGAGATTTCTAATCAACAATCAATTAAGAAAAGACTTTGAAGTGTACATAAAAAATATGAGAGATGCAGAATATTTGTTTCAAAGCAGAAAAGGGAAGAACAAACCTATTTCAAGAGTACAAGCATATAGAATACTAAACAACGCTGCTAAAGCAGTTGGTATTAACGAAGTAGGAACTCATACTTTAAGAAAAACATTTGGTTATTGGCATTATCAAATATATAAAGATGTAGCAATATTACAGGATATTTTTAATCATTCAGCGCCTAGCGTTACTTTAAGGTATATTGGTATTAACCAAGATATCAAAGATAAAACGATAGAGGATTTTTATTTATAAATAGATAGTGTTTACAATAAAATTTTTATGTAAATTAATTTAACCCTCCCTTTATCTTTAAGAAAAAGGGGGGTTCATTTTTGAGCTTTAAAAATTAGACAAATTTTCTAACTTTCTATCATTCGTATACAATATCTACCATATGCTCAATTGATATGCCTTATCAGTTGAGTGATCGAAAAATGTAGTCATTCGTTCGCAAAAGTAGTCGATTTTCTTTATATAAGAGGTTAATTGCAATATATTATCATTTAGAAAAGATTTAGGTATTATAATGATCTAGATATCAACAGATTTAAATACCATTAAGATTAATGATCATATATAATCGTTTAAACATATACTTAAAACAAACTTCAAACCATATATTATTTACATTTTATCTATATGATAATTATATATAGCTAGAATTATAATATTTTAAAATTTAAATATAGTAAAAAGAAAGAAGTGGTATAAAAAGTTATAATAAAGAGGTTTTTTTCAAAATATAACTATTCTTTAAATGTATATTTAGGGAATAGTTGCATTAAATTAAAAAAATTCTATTTCTATAGTTCTACTACTATTGTCTATTGACACCAATCTATGTGCACTTTTTGTTTAGATATTAATTTGTTTATGTTATCCTTGAGGTCTTCTATCTATTTTAATCTATTATATTCTTACTTATAAGAATCTTTCCAACAATCTACGTGAATTTTAGAAATCTCATAACTATCTTCAACATTTGCAAATCTAATCATATTTTCAACCTCCCATATTAATAATCTCATACCATTGATTTAAATTTCTTTTTTATGCTAAAATTAACATATGCATATACTAATTTTTTTATTATAACCATTATTCTATATATTGGGAGTGCTTACTATGGACAAAACAATTATCAAGATACATAATAAATCAGACCGACCAGATAATATTGTACAAAAAGAAAATGAAATAATAGAAAAATGTCTAGAAATAGAAGCTGCTTTGCCAATTTTTATGCAGGATTTTTTTATTTATTTAAAAAATAGTGTCGCTTTATCAACAAGACTTGCATACCTACAAGATATATTTTTCTTCTGTAAATACTTAACATCAGAAACAAATCTTACAAAAGCTCTAAAAATAAAAGATATAACCATTGAAGACTTCAATTCCATAAAAGCAAGAGATATCAATCGATTTTTAGGAGATTTTTGCACACGATATACAGTAAAAGAAAATAATACCGTAGTAATTATGGAAAACCACAATCGAGCACTAGCAAGGAAGAAATCTTCATTAACTGTATTATTTAAATTCTTATTTAGAGATGAATTAATCAAAAATAATATTACGGATGGGTTCAATCCTATACGCCTTCCCAAACCACAGCCAGATGCAATCAAAAGACTTGAAATTGATGAAGTAGCAAAAATGCTAGATGTAGTAGATACTGGAAATGGTTTAACCGAAAAAGAACTTATTTATTGGGAAAAAACTAAATTGAGAGATAAAGCCATTTTAGTATTATTTGTTACCTATGGTTTAAGACTAAAGGAACTCCAGCAGCTTAATATATCGTCTTTCAATTTTAGCCGTGGAGATTTTAAAATCTACAGAAAAAGAGGAAAAGAAGTAAACATGCCCTTAAATAAATCCGTAGAAAAAGTTATTTTAGACTATATTCAATTAGAAAGAGTTTCTGATGATGTTGTATCTGAAAAACATAAGGATGCTTTGTTTTTATCTTTACAAAAAACAAGAATGACAGAAAAAAGTATCCGACAGCTTGTTAAAAAATATTCCTCCATTGCACTAGGAACAACAAAAGAAAATGGATATAGCCCTCATAAATTAAGAGCTACTGCTGCTACTTCACTCATTCAAAATGGTTTTTCTATTTATGATGTTCAAAATTTGCTTGATCATGACAATGTAACAACTACTCAATTATATGCTGCACACAAGAAAAATGTAAAAAGAGAAATTGTACATAGATTTGAATGGCTTGATGAATATGATAAAAAAAGTGGTTCTAAGATATAGCGAACAAATGTTTGATATGGTAATGATTGTATGCTATAATTAATAAAAAACTAGCGAGGTGTTTCTCTTGTCATACAATATTTCAAAACAACAAGAAAAAATTCTTAATTATATAAAAAACGAAGTTAAAACAAAAGGTTATCCTCCTTCAGTTCGAGAAATATGTAAAGCTGTTGGTTTGAAATCCCCTTCTACTGTTCATGGACATTTATCCAAACTTGAGAAGAATGGTTATATTAGGCGAGATCCTACAAAACCTAGAGCAATAGAAATATTAGCAGATGATTCAAATATAATCCCTACAAAAGAAATTATTCAAGTACCTATTGTAGGAAAAGTCACCGCTGGTCAACCTATTTTAGCTGTTGAAAATATTGAAGATTCTTTCCCTGTACCACGTGATTTTATAGATGACAATAACTATTTTATGTTAATCATAAAAGGAACTAGCATGATTAACGCAGGAATATTAGATGGAGATTATGTTCTTGTAAAACAGCAACAAGTTGCACATAACGGTGATATTGTAGTAGCTATGATTGAAGATGAAGCAACAGTAAAAAAATTTTACAAAGAAAAAGATTATATTCGATTACAGCCTGAAAATCCTTCTATGAATCCTATTATTACAAAAGATGTTCGAATTTTAGGTTTAGTAAAAGGAGTCTTTAGGAAATTGTAAATCTAAAACCCACCTACAATTTAGTATATAGGTGGGTTTTTCAGCCATAGTGCTAATTCTTTATAATTCTAAAATAGTTCCTGTATTATTTACAAAAAAATTATCACAATTTTCCTTAAATATTTGAATTGCTTTTTCACCAGTACAATGAGATACACCAATCATCTTAATATTTTTTTCTTTTAATTTTTCTATTGTTTTATTTATACGCTCTTCATCAGCTTCTACAAGATGAGTTCCACCAATAATCCCATAAATATTCTTTCCTGTTCTTTTAGCAATTGTATCCACTATATTCAGAACACCAGGATGAGAACAACCTAATAAAATAATCAATCCTTTTTGAGTGTCTAATCCTAAAGTTATTTCATCATCAAAATGATCTAATAAATATTCATTTCCTCTTTTAAATCGCATATGTGGATTTAACTCTTCAAAATCATATATTCTTTCAAAGTTCGTAAAAATATATACATTTTCACGAACCTTCACTATATCACGATTTACATACTTAATCTTTAATTGTTTTTCTTTTATAAACGATTCATCAAAATTAATTCCGATATATCTACATCCTGAATCATCTGCAGTAAAATCTAAATTTTGCTTTTCATCTGAACAATAATATTTATTACTATTTTTAAAAAAATTTTCACTTATATAAAATTCTGGTTGAACATCAAAATGCTCCAAAAATTTTCTAACCCCTCCACAGTGATCATAATGTGCATGACTAAGCGCTAAAACATCTGTCTTTTTTAAATCAATACCTAATGCTTTTGCATTTTCAATAAAATCTCCTGTTTTTCCTGTATCAAATAAAATATTTCCCTCTGGTGTTTCAATAAAAAAAGAAAGTCCGTGTTCATTGTGTAGATTTTGATTATTCCCTAAAGAATTCTCTATGATCGTTGTAATCTTCATAAATAATCCCTCCATTATTTTATCTAATATTTCCGTTACTAAAACATGTTTTTCTTCAGTTGAATTATATCATGTTTTCTAATTATCTACAATTTACCAATTATTATAAAAAAACTATTGTAGTCTTTCGTTAACCACAATAGTTTAAATTTATCAATCCCTTATATTATGTTAACTTTATACATCCTTTATCCACCATAACCTGAATTCCTTTCATCACACCATATTTTGCATGCTCATATGTAAGCCCTCCTTGAAAATATACAATATATGGCGCTTTAATCGGTGCATCTGCACTTAGTTCTATAGAAGAACCTTGTACAAAAGCTCCTGCTGCCATAATCACAGGGCTATCATATCCAGGCATATCCCAAGGCTCTGGTGTTACAAAAGAATCTACAGGAGCAGCTGCTTGAACTCCCTGACAAAAAGCAATCACCCCTTCAGGGCTTCCAAGCTTTATAGACTGAATAATATCACTTCTAACTTCATTATATCTTGGCGACACTTCATATCCTAATTTTTCAAAAATTCTTGCGCAAAAAATAGATCCTTTTATCGCTTCACTAACAACTTTTGGTGCCATAAAAAGTCCCTGAAACATACTTCTTGTAAGCCCAAATGTTAATCCACATTCTTTTCCGATCCCAGGAGAAGTCATTCTATAGGAAATCAATTCTATAAGATCTTTTCTTCCTACAATGTACCCTCCTGTTAAAGCTAATCCTCCACCAGGATTTTTAATTAAAGAGCCTGCCATAATATCTACTCCTACTTCAGTAGGTTCTAATATATCTAAAAACTCTCCATAGCAGTTATCAACCATACAAATTACATCTGGTTTAATAGATTTAGCCGTTTTTACAATCTTTTTGATATCCTCAATCATTAATGCCTTTCTCCAGCTGTATCCTGTTGATCTTTGTATGTAAACCATCTTTGTCTTTTCTGTAATAGATTTTGCTAATAATTCTAAATCTACTTCTCCATTTTCTTTAAAATCTACTTGTCTGTAACTTACACCAAATTCTTTTAATGAACCCTTTCCCTCTCCTCTGATTCCTATGACCTCTTCTAAGGTATCATAAGGTCTTGCTGTTGCAGATACAATCTCATCATTCGGACGAAGTATTCCAGTAAGACACAAAGTTAATGCATGAGTACCATTCACAATAGTAGGTCTTACAATAGCATCTTCTGTTTTAAAAAGATTTGCATAAACCTTTTCGATAGCTTCTCTACCTGCATCATTATATCCATATCCCGTATTCCAATTAAAATGTGTATCACTGATCCTTGCATCTTGCATGATTTTTAGTACTTTGTATTGATTATATTCTTTTACTTCATCAATCTTTTTAAAGCTTTCTTCAATCTCTTTTTCTACTTCTAAAGCTAAATTATATATTTTACTATTTATATGCATTTTTTCTTTTAAAAAATCTTTTATATGTCTTTTCATCCTATCACCATCCATTATATATGCTTTTACTAATTTAAAATCTATAAGCTGTCAACCATGCAATCCTTCTGTATTTTAACACATTCATTCATCATTATCAATTTGACCTACATAAAGAGAATAATAACATATCTTTTCAAAAAAATAAGAACAACATTTTGTTGCCCTTATTTTTCTTATTTATTCATTTTCTTGCTCTTGTTTTTTATTTTGTACAAAATTAATAGCCTTTAACGGTGTAATAGTTGAAATAGCATGCTTATAAATCATATGCTGTCTTCCATCACTATCTATTACAATAGTATAGCTGTCAAAACCCTTTACAGTTCCCTTTATTTGAAACCCATTGATCAAGTATACGGTTATAGGCATATGTTCTTTCCTTACCTGATTCAAGAATATATCTTGAAGATTTATTGCATTTTTCATAAATACCCCTCCTAAAATGATGTCATTAGTTAAAATATTCTATAAAAGATTTAAATTTCCTTCTACATATTTTATAATATCCTCTTCTAATTCTTGTTTTGACTTGTAATCACAAAAATCAAACCATTTTATTTGGTCATATCTTTTAAACCATGTTATCTGCCTTTTTGCATAACGACGTGTATCTCTTTTCAAAAGGCTTATAGCTTCTTCCAAATCATATTCTCCTTTTAGATAACGAATAATCTCCTTATAACCTAATCCTTTCATAGATATATCTTCTTCATCTAATCCAAGCTTCATTAAATCCTTTACTTCTTCAATTAGACCACATTTTATCATTAAATCTACTCTCATATTTATTCTTTCATAGAGCTCTTGACGATCTCTTATTAGCCCTATTAACACATAATTATATTCTTCATTTTCTATTAAAGCATTCTTAAAGTCTTTTATTCTTCCCCCATTTTCAATAACCTCTAATGCTCTAATCACTCTTTTTATATTATTAGGATGAATACGAGCAGCTGCCTCTTTATCCTTTTCAAAGAGCTTTTGATGCAAATATTCATTTCCAAATTTTTGTGCCAAATCTTCTAATTTTTTTCTAAATGTCCAATCAGAAGTAGTTTGTGTAAAGTCAATATTGTATATAAGAGCATTCACATATAATCCTGTTCCTCCAACAACAATAGGTAGCTTGTTTTTTTCAATGATCTTATCAATATATTCCTTTGCTTTTTCCTGAAAATCTGCTACAGAAAACCGTTCTCTAGGATCAATTTCATCCATTAGATAATGAGGAATTCCTGATTTTTCTTCTTCTGTTGGTTTTGCACTACCAATATTCATATATTTATAAACCTGCATAGAGTCTGCAGAAATGATCTCACCATTTAATCTTTTTGCAACATTAATAGATATTTCTGTTTTGCCAACTGCAGTAGGTCCAACGATAATTAAAAGAGGTTTTTTCATAATCTTCCTCCTATATTCTCTTGAATTTCTTTTCAATATCATATTTACTCATAGATATAATAACTGGTCTTCCATGAGGACATGTATATGGATTTTCAAGCTCAGATAACTGCTTCATAAGTTCTTCAATCTCTAAAGGAGCTAATTGATCATTTGCCTTAATAGCCTGTTTACATGACATGGATATTATTTTTTCTATTTTTATATCATAACTAGATTGAATATCTTTTTTAAGATTATCAACAATCTCTATAAAAAACTTTTTTGCTTCTGGTTTACCAAAAACAACAGGTACAGATCTTATAATTAATGAATTTATCCCAAATTCTTCTATTTCAAACCCTAAACTAATAAATATGTTCTTATTTTTTTTTACCATTTCAAATTCTCCAAGGGATAACTCTATTAAAATAGGTGCTAGCAATTTTTGACTAACAGGAGACTGTGCTTGATAATTCTTTAATAATCTGTCATATATAATTCTTTCATGTGCTGCATGTTGATCAATTAAATACATAGACGCTTCATCTTGTCCTATTAGATATGTATTAAAAAGCTGTCCTAATATACGAATCCCTTGAATCTTTTCTTTATTTTTATTGTACTTTCTTTCATCTATTAATGTATTGTTGGTTTTGAAATCTTTGTTCTTTATATCCTTGTGAAAATTTTGATTTGCAACTTTAATATTTTCTTTTTCAGAAAAAGCTCCTGTAAGCTTTTGTTCTGTTTTATTATTTGCATGATAGCTTGATTTATCCTCACAAACTAAACTTTCATCTCTTGTATTTACAGGATTGATCCATTCATCTTCTTTTTTAATAATTTTTGTTTTATCCAATTCACTAGACTCTTTCAGTACAGGTAAATCTAATATCCTTTCTTGATAACCGTCTTCTTTTTTCTTAGGTCTTTCAAAGCTTACACTTGGAATTAGATTTTCCTTAAGAAGTCTTTTCTTTAGTGTATTTACTACAAAATCTTTAATCCTTAATTCATTATCAAATCGAATTTCTGTTTTTGTGGGATGTATATTCACATCTATACTGTTTGGAGAAACTGTTAAATAAATAAAACATATAGGAAATCTATTAACTGTAATAAGCGTTTTATAGGCTTCTTCTATAGCATCACTAAGAATTTGATTTTTTACATAACGACCATTTACAAAAAATACCTGCAACTGCTTATTTCCTCTTGTTAAAGTTGGCTTTGAAATATATGCTTCTATATATAAGTCTTTTTGCCTATTAGATGTGTAAAACATACTCTTCGCTATTTCTTTTCCATAAATACTTGCAATATTATTCACAATACTACTTGAACCAGATGTTGTAAATACAATAGATCCATTGTTTATAAATCGAAAAGAAATATCTGGATATGCTAAAGCATATTTACTAACTAAATCACTTATATGACTTGTTTCTGTAGCCTTTGACTTCATAAATTGAAGTCTTGCTGGTACATTATAAAATAAATTTTTTATAACAAAAGTAGTCCCATTAGGACATCCTATATCTTTATGCTCTATAATTTGCCCTCCATGTAATTCTAAATAAGTACCTGATTCTACATCTCTTGTCTTTGATATTAATTCAACTTGAGATACAGCTGCAATACTTGCTAATGCTTCTCCTCTAAATCCTAATGATAAAATAGTATTCAAATCCTCAACATCTTTGATTTTACTAGTAGCATGTCTTTCAAATGCAATCCTTACATCTTCTTTATGAATACCTATTCCATTATCTGTAATTCTTATATAGCTTTTACCACCATCTTTAATTTCGATAATAATCCTAGATGCCTTTGCATCTATAGCATTTTCAACTAATTCTTTTACAACAGAACTAGGTCGGTCAACCACTTCTCCTGCTGCTATCTTATTAGCTATTTCTTTTTCAAGTCTATGAATTCTTTTGAGCATTCCATTACACCCCTCTGTTTTGAGCTATTTTTACGAGTTTATATAAATAGTTCATAGCTTCCATAGGAGTTATATCTAAAATATCTATTTTTCTTAATTCTTCTACAATCATTTGATTATTATTATTAAATAAACTTATTTGATCTTCACATACTACAGCTATTTCTTCTTGTACAGTATCTTTTTCAACCTTATCTTTTATAGTTTTATGATTTAGGTCATTTTCTTCTAGCTGAATTAAAATCTTTTTCGCTCGATGAATAACTTCATCCCTAACTCCTGCAAGCTTTGCTACTTGAATCCCATAGCTTTGATCTGCACTACCTCTTATAATCCTTCTTAAAAAAATTATATCATCATTCATTTCTTTTACAGAAATACAATAATTTTTTACACCTTCTAATAGTCCTTCTAATTCTGTTAATTCATGATAATGCGTAGCAAATAAGGTTCTTGCCCCTAAAATTTCCTTTGAACTAATATGTTCAACTACAGCCCAAGCAATGCTTAACCCATCATAAGTGCTTGTACCTCTTCCTATTTCATCTAAAATTATTAGACTATTCTTAGTTGCATTATTTAAAATGTTAGCAAGTTCACTCATTTCAACCATAAATGTACTTTGTCCTTGTGCAAGATCATCTGATGCTCCTACCCTTGTAAAAATCCTATCTACAATTCCAATAGTTGCATTATCTGCTGGAACAAAGCATCCTATTTGTGCCATTAATACAATTAAAGCAACTTGCCTCATATAAGTAGACTTTCCAGCCATATTTGGTCCTGTAATAATTGAAAATCTATTTTCCTCCCCATCTAGATAAGTATCATTTCCTATAAACATGTCTGCATTCATTGTTCTCTCTACAACAGGATGTCTTCCATTTTCAATAGCTATAAGTAGTTCATGATTCACTTTTGGTTTAGTATAACCAAAACGATCGCTCACTTCCGCAAAGGATACTAAAGCATCTAAAGAGGCTATAGCTGTAGCTGTATCTTGGATCTTCTTTGTATATCTTTTTATTTTTTCTCGAACATTTACAAAAATTTGATACTCTAATTCTATTATTTTATCCTCTGCCCCTAATATTTTAGCCTCTGCTTCTTTTAATTCAGGTGTAATATATCTTTCTGCATTTGCAAGTGTTTGTTTTCTAATATAATGCTCTGGTACTAAGTTTAAATTTGATTTTGTTACTTCTAAATAATAGCCAAATACCTTATTAAATCCTATTTTTAATGATTTAATTCCTGTATTATTTTTTTCATTACTTTCTAAGTTTGCAATCCACTCTTTACTGTTTGTTACAATTTCTCTTAATTCATCTAGCTCAGAGTGATATCCTTTTTTAATAATTCCTCCCTCTTTTATTGTAACTGGAGGCTCATCCATAATAGATTTTTCTATTAATTCTTTTACCTCTTCTACTAGATCTATATTATTTAATATTTTTTTTAGTTTAGTTCCATTAAAAGAATCTAATAGCTCTTTTATCTTAGGTAAAGCTTTAAGAGATAATTTTAATGCAATTAAATCCCTAGCATTGGCATTTCCATAAGATACTCTTACTACCAATCTTTCAAGATCATACACATTTTTAAGTAAATCCTTTAAGTCCTCTCGGATTAACATAGCATCTTTTAATTCTTCTACAGCATCCAATCTTAATTGTATTTCATGAACATCCTTCAGAGGCTCTTCTACCCATTTTTTTAAGGTTCTTCCTCCCATAGCTGTATTTGTTTTATCCAATGCCCAAAGTAAAGAGCCCTTCCTCTTTTTTCCTCTCATCGTTTCAGTAAGCTCTAGATTTCTCCTAGTAGACTTATCCAAAATCATAAAAGCCTCAGATGCATAATAGCTTATATGATTGATATGGAGTAAAGAGTTTTTTTGAGTTTTTTCTAGATATTCAAATAACGCCCCTATAGATGAAATAACATAATGTTTATCCTCTATTCCAAAGCCTTCTATTCCTAAAATATTAAAATGTGACTTGATTTTTTTAATAGCATAATCTTTCTCAAAAGTCCAAGTATCAAATACATCTATATATGGAGTAGAAACCCTTGTGATTTCTGATTTTAAATTACATTTATCAAATTCTAATGTATTAATAATAATTTCTTTCGGATTAACTTTAGCAATTTCATCTAATAAATGATCTATGTATTTATCATCTATAAATTCTGTTGTCTTTAATTCACCTGTTGATACATCTGCAAAGGATATACCTGCTCCATTCTCATCTATATATATTGACATAATATAATTATTTTCTTTTTCATCAAGCATATGACTATCTATTACTGTCCCTGGGGTAATCACTCTGACAACTTCTCTTTTTACAATTCCCTTCGATTGAGATGGTTCTTCTACTTGCTCACCAATAGCAACCTTATAGCCTCGTTCAATTAATCTTGCAATATAATTTTCTGCAGAATGATAAGGCACTCCACACATTGGCGCTCTTTCTTTTAATCCGCAATCTCTACCTGTTAATGTTATTTCTAACTCCTTTGAAGCTAAAATCGCATCATCAAAAAACATCTCATAAAAATCACCTAATCGAAAAAATAAAATACAATCTTTATATTTTTCCTTTAAATCCAAATATTGTTTCATCATTGGAGTTAATTTACTCATAAAATTCCTCCTATCAAACATAATATCACTATCATATCATAAACTATATAAAACCAGGGTTCTCCCTGGTTTTCACATTTTAATTTTCATCAATAAATTCACCATTTAAACTAAATGTTTTAGGCTCTGTAATCTTTACCTTTACAAGTTTTCCAATACAATCTTTAGGCCCTGTAAAATTTACAAGCTTATTAGTTCTTGTACGTCCCATGAGCTTAGTTTTATCTGTTTTACTATATCCTTCTGCTAAAACTTCTACAACGTGATCTTTAAATTTACTATTTTTTTCAGCAACAATTGGATTTAAAACAGCTAATAACCTTTCAAAGCGTTCATGTTTTATATGATCAGGCACTTGATCCTCAAATTTAGCAGCAGGCGTTCCTTCTCGAATAGAATAAATAAAAGTAAAAGCAGAATCATATTCAACTTTCTTTATTAAATCTAATGTTTCTTCAAAGTCTTCTTCAGTTTCTCCTGGAAATCCAACAATGATATCTGTTGTGATCGTTATATTAGGAATCTCTTTTTTCAAAGCATTAACTAATTCAAGATACTTTTCCTTTGTATAGTGTCTATTCATCTTTTTTAATACATTTGTACTTCCTGCTTGTACAGGTAAATGTATATGCTCACATACCTTTTCACAATCTCTCATAGCTTCTATTAATCTAAAAGATAAATCTTTAGGATGAGATGTCATAAACCTTATTCTTTCTAACCCATCTATTTCATTTATTCGATATAAAAGACCTGCAAAATCGATATCTTCATCTAAGGTTTTTCCATAGGAGTTTACATTTTGTCCTAAAAGTGTAACTTCCCTTGTACCATCAGCTACCAATTTTTTAATTTCATTTAAAATATCTTCAGGCTTTCTGCTTCTTTCTCTCCCCCTAGTATAAGGGACAATGCAGTAAGTACAAAAGTTATTACATCCATACATAATATTTACAAATGCTTTTAATTTATGTTTTCTTATAGCTGGAAGTCCTTCCACAATTCTTCCTTCCTCATCCCATACATCTACAACCATATTTTCTGACTGAATACCTTCTGACAGTAATTGAGGAAATTTATATAAATTATGAGTACCAAATACTATATCTACATGTTTATATTTCCTTTTAATTTCTTTGACTACGTGAGGTTGCTGCATCATACAACCACAAACAGCTATGATCATATCTTTTTTTTCTTTTTTCATATTTTTTAATTGTCCTAAATTTCCATAAACCTTTAGTTCAGCATTTTCACGAACACAGCAAGTATTATAAATTACTAAATCAGCTTCATTTATATCACTAGTCTCAATGTATCCCATATGATCAAGCATTCCTAATAATGTTTCAGAATCGTGCTCGTTCATCTGACAACCGTATGTTACTAAATATACACATTTTTTATTTCCTGTCATTTGATAATATTCTATGTTTTGCTCTGCTATTTTTTCTATGTATTTTTCCTGCTCTTTCAATTCTTCTGGAGCAACGTTTATATTTCTTCTTGTTTCTTTGTCATTTTTCAAACTAAAAAACCTCCTCAAATATGTATATTGCTACATATATTATTAACATATTTACAAGTATTATTTCAATACATTATACCATAAAAGTTTATTCTTTGAAAAAGATATCTACTGATTTGTTATCTATCGAAACTAAAAGAAGATGATTTCTATTTAATGCAGAAATCATCTTCTTAATTTAGTTCAACCTTTTTAAATATTCTGAAAAAGCATATTATTTTATAATTTCTTCAAGCGGAATATATGGAAGATTATGTGCTTTTGCTACTGCTTCAAAAGTAATTTTTCCATCAATTACATTAACACCTTTAGCTAATGCTTTATCTTCCTTAATAGCTGCTAAATAACCTTTATTAGCTATATCTAATCCATATTTTAAAGTAGCATTTGTTAATGCCAATGTAGAGGTTCTTGCTACTGCACCTGGCATATTTGCAACAGCATAGTGAAGAACACCAAATTTTTCATATGTTGGATTGTCATGTGTTGAAATTCTATCAATTGTTTCAATAGAACCACCCTGATCAATAGCAACGTCAACGATCACAGACCCTGGTTCCATTGTTTTAACCATATCTTCAGTTACCAAACGAGGAGCTTTTGCACCAGGAATTAATACCGCACCAATTATTAAATCTGCTTTTCTAACAGCTTGTGCAATATTGTAGCTATTTGACATAACAGTTTTTACTTTTCCACCAAAAATATCATCTAAATAGATAAGCCTTTGCATATTAACATCTAGAATAGTTACATTTGCACCAAGACCAACAGCCATTTTAGCTGCATTTGTACCAACAATACCTCCACCTATTATTACAACTTCAGCTGGAGCAACACTAGGTACACCACCAAGTAATACACCTTTTCCTCCTTCATGCTTTTCTAAGAATTGAGCTCCAATTTGTGTTGCCATTCTTCCTGCAATCATACTCATTGGAGTAAGTAGTGGTAAAGAGCCATCTTCAAGTTGTACTGTTTCATAAGCAATACCAACTACTTTCTTTTCTATCAATGCTTTAGTCAATTCTGGTTCAGGAGCTAAATGTAAATATGTATATAATATTTGTCCTTCTTTAAAGTAATCGTATTCTTCTTTTAGAGGTTCCTTAACTTTGATAATCATATCAGCTTGATCAAATACTTCCTTAGGGGTAGGAATTATTTTTGCACCTGCATTTTCATAGGCTTCATTGCTAAAACCACTACCCACACCAGCATTGTTTTCAATGATAACTTTGTGTCCTGCTTTTACAAAAGCTTCTACGCCAGCAGGTGTTATAGCCACTCTGTTCTCATTGTTTTTAATTTCCTTTGGAATTCCTACTATCATGTCAATCACCTCATCTTAAAATTTTTTGTTTATAGCTACACTAATAATTAGTGCTTGTCTTAAATGTATTATACCATATTTAGGAAAAATATTGCAGTTATTTTTTGAATGATTTTAATTTTTTAACAATACATAAAAATAGAATATTTGCGTTCAATTTTCAGAATTTTGTGCACTGATCAATTATTTTTTTGACTAATTTATTTTGAAAATAATTTTTTCCAAAACGGAACTTTCTTTTGATTCAAGTGACGCATTTTTTCCTTTAACTGAGCTAATTCATAGCTTTTTTCCTTTACCTTCATCTTCAATCTAGCATTTTCACATATCAAAACATCCTTTTCTTTTCGTATTGAATCCATATGTTCTGATTCATCTCTTCCTTTTAACATAGCATCTAAATAGTCTATAATCTCATCCTTCGTTTCTTCGAGCTTAGAACTAATATTATTATGAATTGATTCATTTATACGAGTACATAGCATTTGTACCATCTCCGAAGAATAATCTTCTATAATACTCAGCTCCTCTGAACTAGTAGCAGCTACTTCATTTGAACCAGATACAACTAATTCTGGCGATTCAAGAACAAGCTTTATCTGTTTATTAGTTAAACCTTTTTGTTGAAGTTCTTTTATATAAATGAATTGTTCAATTTCCTTATAAGTATAATATCTCCGATTAGAATCTATTCTTGGTATATCTAGATTAAAATCATTTTCGTAATATCTTAACACATGAGGTTCGTATCCTGTTATTTTACTGACTTCAGAAATAGAATATCTTTTATCTTTATCTACCACGTACATCCCTCCCATCTATTTTTACTATTCTTGATTAATAATTTAAATCCTCTCTCATACGTATGTATTTCAATAGCAAATTCAGTCAGTATTATACATGCTTTATTATATACAAAGTAAAAAATGCTATATATTTGTAAGAATATATAGCATTCTGTTGAAATTTAAGCTATTTAATTTTTTTATAAAAAAAAGTTCTATACGAATCTAAATTGTATCTAGTAGGTAAAATAATCTGTTCCGTACTTCCAACAAATAGTATTCCATCGTCATTTAATGCATCATGAAATTTTTTATACATAATTTCTTTAGATTCTTCTGTAAAATAAATCATCACATTTCTACATACAATCAAATCGCATTTATCAGGATATGGATCTTTTAATAGATTATGTTGCTTAAATTGTACGCACTTTTTAATTTCTTCACTAATTTTATAAGATTCTCCAATCTTTTCAAAATATTTGTTTGCCAAATGCTTTGGTACATTTTCAATACTCTTTTTAGAATATATACCATTCTTAGCTTTATTGATTACTTCTTTATCAATATCTGTAGCTAATATTTTTATAGAACTTAAGGGTACTAGTTCACTTAATGCCATTACAAGTGAATATGGCTCATCACCAGTAGAACATGCAGCACTCCAAATCTTTAGAGTTTTTTTATTCTTCAAAAGGGTAGGAAATATTTCCTTTTGCAAAATTGTCCATTGACTTGGATTCCTAAAAAATTCTGATACATTTATTGTAAGATAATTAATGAATTCCTCAAAAAGCTTTTTATCCTTAGTAATAGCATCATAATAATCTTCATAGTTTGTAAAATTGTTTCTTTTAATTAAAGAGTCAATCCTTCTTTTCATTTGTCTTTCTTTATAATAAGATAAATTAATTCCCGTTTTTTTATATATTTTTTCTTTAAACTTTTCATAATTCCTCATTTTTCGTCCCCTTTATTATTATAAATTTTGTCGAATATAACTTACTTATATTTTCTTATAAATCGCTATAAATTTCAAGAAAAAAATAAGGAAGATCTCTCTTCCTTATTCTTTAGATTCTAAAATCTCACCTATTGTTGTTGGTTCATTATCATTGATCATTTCTACATTTGTATCATTTGTAGCTTCTACAACCTCTTTCATGCTTAAACTAATTCGTTTATTTTCCTTATTTAAATCTAATATTTTCACTTTTACTTTTTGACCAACATGTACTTCCTCAGAAGGTTTTGCAATGTGTCTCTCGGATATTTGAGAAATATGCACTAACCCATCTACACCTGGCTCAAGTTCAACGAAAGCTCCAAAATCTACTAACTTTACAACCTTTCCTTCTACAATATCACCAACACTATATTTTTCTTCTACATTTCCCCATGGCTCAGGAGTTGTCTGCTTAAGGCCTAATGAAATCCTATTATTTTCTTTATCAAAATCTAATACAACAACTTTGATCTTATCACCTATCGCTACAACATCTTTTGGATGCTTTACTTTGCCCCATGAAAGATCTGAAATATGAACTAATCCATCTATACCACCAATATCAACAAAAGCTCCAAAATCCGCTAATCTTTTTACTTCACCCTCAATCACTTTACCTTTTTCTATATTTTCCCATAACATACGTCTCTTAATCTCATTTTCTTCTTCTTTTACTACTCTTCTTGAAAATACAACTTTTTTCTTTCTTAAATTTAATTCTATAATTTTTACATGAAGTTCCTTTCCAACATATTCTTGTAAATCACTTACATAACTAGTTGATAATTGTGATGCTGGTATAAAACCTGTAATTTCCTTATATATAGCAATAACTCCACCTTTAACAACTTGAAGAACTTTTACTTTTAATGTACTATTTTTCTTTTCTACTTCTTCTAAATCTTCCCAATTCTTTTCAGCATCTACTCTTTTCTTAGATAAAAGTACATTTCCTTCTCCATCATCTGTTCTTAACACATAAGTTTCAATTGTATCTCCTTCTTTTGCAATATCATGAGGATTTACTAGA
The DNA here is from genome assembly GCF_019203185.1 of Crassaminicella indica. Lineage (NCBI taxonomy): Bacteria > Bacillati > Bacillota > Clostridia > Eubacteriales > Clostridiaceae > Crassaminicella > Crassaminicella indica. Next base: position 2,508,138 of record NZ_CP078093.1, read on the forward strand.
GGATCATTGGAAATTTCATTTTTAGGAATAATTCCATCTGCTTTATATCCAATATTAACCATGATCTCCTTATCTGTAACATGAATAACAGTACCTTTAACTATGCTTCCTCTTCTAGGCACTGTTAAACTGCTTTCAATTTCCTCCATCATTTTCATCATTTCATTATTCTCATGTTCCATGTTATTCATTTTTTGTATAGCCTCCTTAATAATCCAGTCCGGTGTAGATGCTCCGGCTGTTACTCCAATTTTATTTAAATTTTTAAGTTCTTCTATTGGTAATTTCTCAGCAGTTTCTATATGATAAGTATTTTTACAATACATTTTCCCTATTTGTACAAGTTTTTGAGTATTTGAACTATGAAATCCACCAATGACAATCATTGCATCCACTTTTTTTGCAACATCAGCACATGCTTCTTGTCTTTCCCTTGTTGCTGTACAAATAGTATTGAATTTTTCTAAACTTTTTGCTTTTTTCTCAAGCTTTTCAACTATATGATTCCACAATTCCAATGTTATAGTTGTTTGTGCTACAACGCATATTTTATCCAAATGTTTAATTTTATCAATATCTTCTACATTTTGAACAATATATGCATCATTATTACACCACCCATTAATACCTATGACTTCTGGATGCTTAGGATTTCCTATAATAACAATCGTATACCCTTTATCATAATATTCTTTTGCAGTTTTTTGAACTTTTCTCACAAAAGGACAAGTCGCATCAATAATTTCAATATTATAATTCTTAGCTAAATCATATATATACAGTGGTACTCCATGAGAACGAATTATTAAAATATTATCTTTAGCATCTTCTAAGTTCTCTACAGAAAAAACCCCCCTGCATTGCAATCTTTTGATAACTTGATTATTATGTATTAAAGGTCCATAGGTATATATTTTTTTGCTGTTATTATTACCAATAGCATTAATAGTCTTATTCATAGCTTGTTTTACACCAAAGCAGAATCCTGCATTGTCAGCAATAATTATTTTCAATATTATTATCCCTCCTAAGCTTATTTTTATTAAATTCTACATATTATTACAAAAGTCCTTCTTAAAAGAAACAAAAAAACAAATAAAATATCTATTATTTCATATAATTTAAAATCTCTTCAACCACATCTTCTATAGATTTTCCAGTTGTATCAATTTCAATAGCATCTTCTGCTTTTCTTAATGGAGCAAATTCTCTTTCTATATCGATTTTATCTCTATTTTTTATTTCTTCCTTAACAATTTCTATAGTTGTATCAAACCCTTTATCTCTTAACTCAATAAATCTTCTTTTCGCTCTTTCTTCTATAGATGCTGTTAAGTAAAATTTATATGTAGCATTAGGAATTACATAAGTTCCTATATCTCTTCCATCCATGATAACATTTTTATTTGCTGCTATGCTCCTTTGAAGCTCTACCATCTTCATTCTTACTAAAGGAATTCTCGCTACATGTGAAACAAAATTATTCACTTTTGGAGTGCGAATTTCTTCAGTAACTAATTGCCCATCAAGAAAAATATCATTTCCTTCTAGATCAATACTACTTGCCGATAATACCTTTTGTATACTTTCTTCTTTATCTATATCAATTCCTTCTCTTAATATTTTTAATGCAATAGCTCTATACATAGCTCCTGTATCTATATATGTTAAATTTTTACGTTTAGCAATTATCTTGGCTATAGTACTCTTTCCTGCTCCTGCTGGACCATCTAAAGCAATACTTATATTGTCCATACAATTCTTCCTTTCCTTAGTATAATTTCTTTTCTTAATAAAATATGACCATTTTCAAACTTATGTAAAATTTGACATATCATTAGAAGAATGGATGCAATTATTAATAACTTTAAAATATTTTTCTCAATTTTTTTTGAATTGTCTACTATTTTTTGTGACATAATTACCCTCCATAAGCTACTTATACGCTAATTCCTGCCAAATATCCAGTTGAAAAGGCAATCTGAAGATTATATCCTCCTGTCAAAGCTTCTACATCCAGTACTTCTCCTGCAAAATATACACCTTCCATTTTCTTAGACTCCATAGTAGATGGATTAATTTCTTTTACATTAATTCCTCCTGATGTTATAATTGCTTCTTTTACAGGTCTTGTCTTCGTAATAGTCATTGATAAATTCATCAATAAATCTACTAATCTTTTTCTCTCATCCTTTGTAATTTGGTTTACATATTTATTTTCTTGTATTCCTGATAACTGAATAATTATAGGAATTATCTTAGAAGGCAGTAAATCACTTAGAGCATTTTTAAACTGTTTTCTAGAATATTTGTCAAAATCCCTTATAATTCTTTTATCTAATTTCTCTTCATCTAAAGCTGGCTTAAGATTTAAAAACACTTGAATTTTTTTATTTTTTAAATAGTTGCTAATATAACTGCTCATACTCAAAACAATTGGACCAGATATACCAAAATGAGTAAAAATCATTTCCCCAAATTCTGAATGAATTTCCTTATTATTATAAACTGCTTTGAGTAAAACATTTTTTAATGATAATCCTTGCAGCTGTTTAACCCAATCTTCTTCTACCTCTAAAGGCACTAAAGCAGGCTTTAACGGCTTAATATTATGACCCATTTCTTTAGCAAATCTGTATCCATCTCCTGTTGAACCAGTAGAAGGGTAAGAAATTCCACCTGTGGCAATAATAATTTTATCACAATTTATAATTTTATTATTAGATAGTTTCACACCAAAGATTTTTTGATCTTTTGTTAATATTTCTTTTACTTCTGTATTTAATTTTATATCCACACCATAGGATACCATGTATTTTTCTAAAGCTTTAATGACATCACTTGACTTGTCTGACTTTGGAAATACTCTATTTCCTCTCTCAATCTTTGTAGGAGTACCATATTTATTAAGCAAATTGATTATATCATCATTAGTAAAGGTATAAAAAGCACTATATAAAAAATTTTTATTAGTTGTTACATGATTTAATAATTCTTCAATATCACTATAATTTGTAATATTGCATCTTCCTTTACCCGTAATATAAATTTTCTTTCCCAGTTTATCATTTTTTTCTAGCAGTATAACATGCTTTCCTCTAGATGCAGCAGTACCTGCTGCAATCATGCCAGCAGCGCCGCCTCCTATCACGACTACTTTTTCCAATGATTTATCACCCTTTACTTCATATTTTCTAAATGACAAGTATTATTTAATGTTACTAATACTGGTCCATAAGATTTATATTCGATTACATTCATACAAGTATTATCTTGTCTTATTTTATAAAAATAAGAAAGATCTATATCCATTAACCCAAGTATAATAGATTTTATTATAACACCATGAGATACAACAACTATATTCTTATTTTCATTTTCTTTTACAATATCATAAATTGCCTTTAATCCTCTTTTTTGTACCTCTAAAAGCTTTTCTCCTCCTGGAATAATAGCTTTATGAGGTTCATTTCGCCATACTGTATAATCTTTAAGATAACTCCTTTGGATTTCTTCATTTGTTAACCCTTCCCATTCTCCAAAAGACATTTCTCTTAATCCATCAATTTTTTTTACTTCTAAATTCATTGTTTTTCCAAGAATCTTAGCTGTTTCATATGCCCTATCTAAATCACTACTATAAATAGCATCAATTCTATATTTTTTCATGCTTTTCGCTAAGAGTACAGCTTGATTACGCCCTTCTTCTGTAAGCTCTACGTTTTTAGATCCTTGTGCTCTAGACTCAATATTCCATTTTGTTTGTCCATGTCTTATCAGATATAATCTTGTCATATTTTCCCCCCTTAAAATATCAAATCTATTATACCATTAAATAAAGTCTTTCTAATTATTTTCTCCATTTTTATATGAAGATAAAACATATAATAATATATAAAAAACTACGGAATTCCGTAGTTTTTTATATATTGTCACTATAGTGTATTTTTATTATTATAAACATTATGCTTTTCCCAAATCTTTTCTAATCTATCAAAAGTGCTTGAGATCTCAGACTTTTCTCTCATACCCACCGCAACTACTAATGCATTAATTAAACTTAATGGAGCAACTAATGAATCTACAAAAGAAACCATATTACTTCTTGCAACTAGTGTATAATCAGAAATCGATGCAATCGGCGAAACTTGACTATCTGTAATGCCTACTACAGTAGCACCTAATTCCTTTGTATAATTTAATGCATTTAATGTATTTGTAGAGTATCTTGGAAAACTAATACCAATGACTAAATCATCTTTTCCAACTCTGAGCATCTGTTCATAAATGTCACTAACTCCTGCTGTTACAATTTTCACATTATCTAGAATCAAATTCAAATAAAACCCTAGATATTCTGCTAACGTGCTTGAACTTCTTAGCCCTAAGATATAAATTCTTTTAGCTTTAAAAATATTATTTACTACCTCTTGAAAAACTTCATCATCTATTTCTTCAATAGTAGCTTTAATATTGTCCATATCTGCTTTTAATACCTTTTTTAGCACAGCACCTTCATTTGAATAATCAGTTGACATTTCTAATCTTTGAACAGTTGTTAATTTAGTTTTAATTAATTCTTGTAGTTCTTTTTGTAGCTGTGGATACCCATCGTAGCCTAATGCATTAGCAAATCTTACCACCGTAGATTCACTAACACCTACTCTACTTCCTAATTTTGAAGCAGTCATAAATGCTGCTTTATCATAATTATTCGTAATAAATTGCGCAATCAGTTTTTGACCTTTACTTAGTCTTGAAAAATTTTTTTGAATAACTTTGATTAAATCTGCATGATTATTTTTCATGGGAATTCCCTTTCTAAACTAAACTTATGCTTTAACTCCAAGCTTGTAGCCTTCTTCTAAAGCACGTTTATTTAGTTCTTCTGTTCCTTTTGGTACTCTATTTAACACTGCAGCTTCAAGCGATTCTTTTGATACAATATTTAATATTGCATTAATAGCACCAATTGCAATAATATTTGCAACCATTGGTTTTCCAATCACTTCACTAGCTGTTTCTAGTATTGGAATTTGAATAATTTCTCTAGCTTTTGCATTTTCAGGTACCTTTACTGTTGAATCAACTAACAATACTCCTTCTTCTCCAATTAAATCAACATATTTATCACAGGCTACTTGTGTTAAAGATAATAAAAGATCAGCTGTTTGAACCTTTGGAAAATCAATTTCTTCAGTACTAATAATAACTTCTGCTTTACTAGCACCTCCACGAGCTTCTGGGCCATAAGATTGTGATTGAATAGCATTCTTACCGTCCATAATTGCTGCCTCAGCTAAGATTATTCCACCTAAAATAAGACCTTGTCCACCTGAACCAGTTAATCTTAATTCCATTTGCTTAGACATACTATCTCTCCTTTGTAAATCTATCAATTATTTTTTGATACTCTTCAGTATATTCTGGTGCTGTAGCGTTTTTGAATTCTCCAATTAAAAATTTTCCTTCAAGCTGCTCTGGAGAAAGTTTTTCTGCTACCTTAACATCAACTGCATGGTCTTTTTGCCACTTCATAATATCAACAGCAGATCCTTTTTTATTCTTTCTTCCATAATAAGTAGGGCATACACTAACACCTTCGATTAATGAGAATCCTTTGTTTTGAATACCTTTTTCTACAAGTTTTATTAATTGATTTGCATGATAAGCAGTTCCTCTAGCAACATATGTTGCTCCTGCAGCAGCTGCTAATTCTGGAATATTAAATGGTCTATCTATATTTCCATAAGGAGCTGTAGTACCTAATTCTCCAGTAGGAGTTGTTGGAGAATATTGACCTCCTGTCATTCCGTAAATATTATTATTGAAAACGATTGTCGTAATGTTAATATTTCTTCTACAAGCATGGATTAAATGATTTCCTCCGATTGCTGTTGCATCACCATCACCAGTGATTACAATCACTTCTAATTCTGGTCTAGCTAACTTTACTCCTGTTGCAAAAGCTAAAGCTCTACCATGTGTAGTGTGAAGCGTATTAAAATCCATATATCCAGGTGCTCTTGAAGAACAACCAATACCAGATACAATACATACTTTATCCTTATCTAAACCTAAATTTTCTATTGCTTGTGCAATACTTCTCATTAAAATTCCATGTCCACATCCTGGACACCAAATATGTGGTAATTTATCCATTCTAAAATTATTTTGAATTAATGCGCTAGCCACTTTAAATTACCTCCTCAATTTTAGATAATATCTCGTCAGGAGTAATAATATCCCCATCAACTTTTCCAATATGGAAAATATCTGATGAACCTTTTACTACTCTTTCAACTTCTAAAACTAACTGTCCATAATTAAGCTCTGCAACAATTATACCTTTTGCTTTTTGTGCAAATTCTTTCACTTGTTTTTCAGGGAAAGGCCAGATTGTAATTGGTCTAAACATACCTACTTTTAATCCTTTTTCTCTAGCTTTTTTCACTGCACTCTTTGCACTTCTTGCTGTTCCACCATAAGATACTACAACAATCTCTGCATCTTCCATATATAATTCTTCATATGTTACAATATCATCAATATTATCTTCAATCTTTGTCATTAGTCTTGTACAAAGCTTATCTGCTACAGCATTGCTGTTTACTGGGAATCCAGATTCATCATGAACAAGTCCTGTAACATGATATCTATATCCGTCACCAAATCCTGCCATAGGAGGTACACTTTCTCCCTCTGCAACTTTATAAGCTAAATAATCTTCACCATTTCCTGCTGGCTTTTTGCGATCAACGATTTCTAATTCACTAGCATCAGGAATTCTAATGCCTTCTCTCATATGCCCAACAATCTCATCCATTAATAAAATTACAGGTGTTCTATATTTTTCTGCAAGATTAAAAGCTCTAACAGTTATATCAAACGCTTCTTTTACTGATGATGGAGCTAATGCAATCACAGGATGATCTCCATGTGTCCCCCATTTTGCTTGCATTACATCACCTTGTGATGGAGAGGTAGGTAATCCAGTACTTGGGCCATGTCTTTGTACATTAACAATTACACATGGAATTTCCGCCATAGCTGCATAACCAATATTTTCTTGTTTTAATGAAAATCCAGGACCACTTGTTGCAGTCATAGCTTTTACACCAGTAAGTGCAGCCCCAATTGTCGCAGCCATACCACCAATTTCATCTTCCATTTGGATAAATTTTCCGCCTACTCTTGGAAGCTTTTGTGCAGATCCTTCTGCAATTTCTGTTGAAGGCGTTATAGGATATCCTCCATAAAAACGCATTCCTGCAGCAATAGCACCTTCTACAACGGCTTCATTCCCTTGCATTAATTTTATGTTATTATTTTTCATCTTCCATACCTCCTAGATAAATTGCATAATCCGGACAGCGCAGTTCGCATAAGCCACATTTAATACAATTTTCCATATCTACAATTTCAACTTTTTCATGTTTTAAAGCTAGAACATTTTTAGGGCAGAATTCTACACAAATTCCACAGCCCTTACACCAGCTTTGCTTTACAATTAATTTCTTTTCCTTCTGGTTTGCCATTCTATTCAACTCCATTCCAAAGTTAATGTTTTCCACATTGTTATAATAACAAAAAAAATGTCGCAATGCAATTTTTATTTCACATTTTTTGAAAAATATACAATAATGCAATTTTTCCTTCAAATTGTACGCACGGATTTTTTTATCCATGTTTACTGTTATTATAGTATACAATTATCCGAACAAAAAGGCGCATATTGCGCCTTTATTCCACCTTTATATTCCATTGTTTTACTTGTTCAATTAAATCAAATTTTGTTAAATCAAAGTGAATAGGTGTGATAGAAATAAAATTGTTTTGTATGCTATGTATATCTGTTCCTTCATTATTTTTTGCATCAATCACTTCTCCACCTAACCAATAATAGCTCTGTCCTCTTGGATCAATTCTCTCTATAAACGAATTTTTATACTTTCTAGCACCTAGTGTTGTAATATTAACACCTTTAATATTTTCCTTTTGACAATTAGGTATATTTATATTCAATAACGTATCCGGCGGTAATGGATTTTTCAATATTTTTTTTGCTACAATGCAGCTAAATTCTGCTGCAGCATCATAATTTACATTTTTAAAATCTGCAAGTGATACAGCAACAGCAGGATATCCTAAAATAGCACCTTCTATAGCAGCAGAAACAGTTCCTGAATAAAGTACATCTGTTCCTAAGTTAGGGCCTTTATTAATTCCTGAAAAAACAATATCTATTTTTTCTGAAATCAAAGCTTCTACAGCAAGCTTTACACAATCTGAAGGAGTTCCACTAACTGCCCATGCATGAAAATCTTTATCAAAAAACTTAATTTTTTCAGCTCTAAGAGGTTCATGCATGGTTATCGCATGTCCTGTAGCACTTCTTTGACGATCTGGTGCCACAATATAAACGTCTCCAATTTTATTTAATGCACAAGCTAATTTATATATTCCTTCTGCAAAAATACCATCATCGTTTGTAATTAATATTTTCAAAATATTTTCCTCCTTCAATAATAATAATATTTATTATACAAATATTTTAATAGTAATTTTATATAAAACAAATACTAATATAAAAACTAATCATTTATTCATTAGGAGTGATAAATTTGATTCAAATTGACGACTCAGGAAGCGGCAGTTTAATCGGTGGTACTTGTATTGGCGCTATGAGAACAGAAACAAAAGAGTATGTTTATGGTATTATCCCTTTAGAATTTTATCATGGTGATGCTTTTGAAAAAAAATTATATCTAGATAAAGTAGTCGATATCACGCGTTCACTGCTTAACACATTAGAGGTATCAAAAAATGAAAAAATTGAAATATGCAGAGGATATATGTTTGATAAATTAAGATTATTTTTAAAAGAAAACCAATATAATTTTTCTAGTACCTCAATAAAAGAACCACTTCAATCTAAAATTGAAAATACTTTTGAAGAATATGCAATTTCTTTAGGTCTTCCCCATGCATTTTTAAACTATACAAAATATCCTTTTCATTTTCACAGACTACTAAGATGGGTATATGCAGATTATGATAATCGCGTCTCTCTTTGTAAAACAGGCTGGAAAAGTTGGAAGAAATACGGAAATCTTCCATTACAATTAGAAACAACCTATATTAAGTATAGTAGATACAATTGTTTAAAATGTGGAAATAAAATAAATAACAATAGCAAGGTAAAGGTTATTAAATATCATAGCAATAAACCAAATATCATATATCTACATCTAAACTGCTAATAAAACTCCATAGTTGCAGGAGTTTTATTTTTTAATGATAGTAATCAATATAGGAGATTCTTTTGTTTGATTGATATAATCCACCTTCATTACATGAAATTTACTTTGATCAAGGTTTTCAATATAATTTATAACCTGTTCCTTTTCTATTTTTCCTTCAGAGTGTCCGTGATATATAATCATAGTAATCATACCATTTCTCTTTAAAAACTTTAAACATTTTTCAATTGCAACAACTGTCGTTTCACCCTTTGTAACAATATGGTGATCTCCCTTTGGCAAATAACCTAAATTAAACATCCCTCCACTTATTTCATCACAAATATATTTATCCATATTTTCATGTCCATCTTGTATTAAATCTACATTGTTTATATGGTTATTCTCAAGTAATTTTTTTGTATTAGCAATAGCTAAATCTTGTACATCAAAAGAAATAACTTTTCCTTTTTCTCCAACAATATTTGCTAAGAATAACGTGTCATTTCCATTTCCCATTGTAGCATCAACTACTACATCACCCTCTTTTAAAACATCCTTTAAAAAATATTTAGCTAATTCTGTAGGTCTTATTAAATACTTTATATCCATGAATTCACCTCTATCTTATTTATGAAATTTACATGCCTTTAAAAAATAATCTGGCAAAGCTACATATAATAATTTCTTTTCATTTAATTGGTTGATTATATGACCCTTGCTACAATCCTTCTTTAGTTCTTCTAAAGCAACTTCTTTAAAACCTAATTTTATAAAAAATTGTTCTTCTTTATCAGTATTTACAAATACCTTTTTTATCCCCATCTTATCTGCTAAATTCAAAATAGCTTTTACAATGCCATCTCCTAAATATTCTCTTCGTCTGTTTTTTGAAACCACTACAAATTTTATGATCGCCATATCTTCTATAGGTATAAATCCAGCAGCTGCAACTGGCTGTTTGTTGTCATAAGCAACCATGCAATTTTTAATATAATCTTCGATCTCTTCTATATCTAAATTACTCTCCTTTATCAGCTTTTTTATAATATATATTTCTTTTTGACTAGCTGATTTGATTTCTAGCATATGCTCTCAACTCCTTTTTAGAATGTTTAAACCATATCGTACTCAACTTTTATGATAATTATTAGCATAATAAAAATAACTTATAGATAAATAACTTCAAAACGAAATATTTATCTTTATATGCATGATTTTAAATATTTTATCTCTGTTTCTGTTAAATATCTCCACTTTCCTTTTTGTAAATTCTCTAAATTTATTTTTCCGATAGCAATCCTTTTTAATTGTAAGACTGGATGATTTATTTTTTCAAACATTCTTCGTATCTGCCTGTTTTTTCCTTCATGAATCATTACCTTCACAAGGCTAGTAGCTCTTTCTTTTTTTAAAACCTCTATAAATGCAGGCGCAGTAATATATCCTCCTATGTCTATCCCTGTTTGAAAGCAAGCAAGTTCTTTTTTATTTAATATTCCTTTTATCTTAGCAATATAAGTTTTTTTTATTTTATGCTTTGGATGCGTTAATCTATAGGATAAATCTCCATCATTTGTCATGATCAATAAACCAGAAGTAGCATAATCTAATCTTCCCACGGGATATATTCTTTCTTGAATATTTTTTATAAGATCTACTACAGTAGGTCTATTAAATTCATCTGATAATGTAGTCACATAACCTTCTGGTTTATTTAGCATAATATATATTTTGTTTTTTTCTAAATGAATGATTTTTTGATCTACAGAAACAATATCTTTATGTGGATCTACAATAACTCCCATGTCTTTTATTACTTTATTGTTTACTTTAACTCTGCCTAGTTTTATCAATTCTTCAGCTTTTCTTCTAGAAGCAACCCCACTATGTGCTATATATTTTTGCAATCTCACAAAACTCGCTCCTTTTCTTTTGATAAGTATATTATATATTTTATACTAACTTTTCTTCAAATATATTTAATAGATTTATTCTTTTTATTTTAACATTTTTATAGGATGTTTTTGAATCTATAGGTAAACAACTTTAAAATGAAATATAAAAGATAGTTCATTCCAGATAACTTTTGAAAAAACAAAACTTCATTTCATGAAAAAATACTAAACCTTCAAAACTCACTTCGTTCAAACAATGAAGGTTCTTAACGTATTTTTTATGAAATTTCAGTAAGTTTTTTTACAAAAGTTATCGAAGTCATTCACTTATCTTTATATATTTCTTTTTTTTTATGTTGATGTTGTTTACCTATAGTAACATACAAATCTTTTTAATCATAATATATATTAGAAATTATTATAATAATAAAGGATATGATAGCAATGTTATCTGTTGATAATTGTAAAAATGCATTAGTAAATTTATATTATGTTCCTGCTGAAATCTTAGCTATTATATTATATAAAATATTTGAAAATAATGCTTTATAAAGTTTGTTAATTTGTTTTTTGTAATTCATATATCTTTTAAACTACTCGGAAGTAGCTTGTATTAATACTTTTTATTTATTGATAAAAATAACATAGAGCAGGAGTTACTCCTGCTCTATGTTATTCATACATTTTATTAATTCTATCTTGAATTTCTTTATCATCTAAAAATTCGTCAAAAGTAATTTCTTTATCAAAAATACCATTTGGTGTGATTTCAACAACCCTATTTGCAATGGTCTGAATAAACTTATGGTCATGAGATGTAAACAGCATAGTCCCTTTAAAAGCAATCAAACCATCATTTACAGCTTGAATAGATTCTAGATCTAAATGATTGGTAGGTTCGTCAAGAAGCAATACATTTGCTCCTGAAAGCATTAATTTAGAAAACATGCATCTTACCTTTTCTCCTCCTGAAAGAACCTTTGCCATTTTTAAAGGTTCATCACCTGAAAATAACATCTTTCCTAAAAAGCCTCTAATAAAAGATTCTGATTTTTCTTCAGAATATTGTCTTAACCAATCTATCAAATTAAGCTCTACATCTTCAAAATATTCTGCGTTATCCTTTGGCAAATAAGCTTGCGTAGTAGTAATTCCCCATCTAAAAGTTCCTTCGTCAGGCTCAATCTCACCCATTAAAATTTTGAACAAAACAGTCTTAGCGATTTCATTTCTTCCAAGAAGTATAATTTTATCCCCTTTATTTACAGTAAATGAAATATTATTTAACACTTTTACCCCATCAATAGTTTTACTAATTCCATTTATAGTTAGAATTTCTTTTCCAGCTTCTCTTTTTGGAGTAAATCCAACAAATGGATATCTTCTAGATGATGGTTGTATATCTTCTATAGTAATCTTTTCTAAAAGCTTTTTTCTTGAAGTAGCTTGTCTAGCCTTCGACGCATTAGAACTAAATCTTGCAATAAAGGATTGCAGTTCTTTAATTTTTTCTTCCTTTTTCTTGTTTTGTTCCTTCATTAGCTTTAATGCTAATTGACTAGATTCATACCAAAAATCATAATTCCCCACAAATAATTTAGCTTTGCCAAAATCAATATCTACCATATGTGTACATACTTTATTTAAAAAGTGTCTATCATGTGATACTACAATCACTGTATTTGGATAATCTAGCAAAAATTCTTCTAGCCAATTTATTGCTTTAAAATCCAAATGGTTTGTAGGTTCATCTAGTAAAAGAATATCAGGATTTCCAAAAAGGGCTTGAGCTAACAAAACTTTTACCTTTTCAGCTCCTTTTAATTCTTTCATAGCTTTATAGTGTAGATCTTTGTTGATTCCAAGACCCATTAATAGCTTTTCTGCATTTACTTCTGCATCCCAACCATCTAATTCTGCAAATTCAGCTTCAAGTTCTGATGCTTTTATACCATCTTCTTCAGTAAAATCTTCTTTTTGATAAAGAGCATCCTTTTCCGTCATTATTTCGTAAAGCCTTTTATGTCCCATAATAACTGTATCTAAAACATTGAATTCATCAAATTCAAAATGATTTTGCTTTAGTACAGCTAGTCTCTCCCCTGGCGTTATAGAAACATTTCCTTCATTAGGTTCAATCTCACCAGATAAAATCTTTAAAAAAGTTGATTTTCCTGCACCATTTGCACCAATAACCCCATAACAATTTCCTGGAGTAAATTTAATATTAACATCTTCAAATAATTTTTTATCTCCAAATCTTAATCCTACACCTGTAACTGTAATCAAATTAATTTGTTATACAACTAATTTGTATAACATCCTCCTTTCTATTTCTTACAATGAAAAAATTGCACAAAATACTGTGCAATTTTTATTTCATTCATTCAATTATACACGCTATTTAATACTTTTTCAATTCATATGCCTTAATTTTTAAATTCATACAGTATACTTTTTCTTTAATTCTTCTTTTGAACTAAGATACGTATTAATAGTAGGTAAATAATTTATAATTCCATTAGATTCACGTTTAATTTTAAACTTTTTATCCATATCAGCATATGGTATTGATTTACGCCCGCCTTGTAAACTATTATTGTAATAGTATTCAAGCATTTCTAATGGGATTAAATAATATTCATTATACATTTTAAAATGTACCAATATAAAGCTTACTCCACCTTGCTCTGCATGTTCCTTAAGATCCTCTATCTGATGAATATGTATATTACTTAACGGTAAACTTTTTAATTCAGTCTCTTTCACGTCAAATGCAATTGGAATTTTTTGTGCAATCCCACTGTAATCTACATAAGCCTTCTGTTCAAAATAACCCTTCGTAATCATACCTCTTTTATCAATATCAATTACTTTTATAGGCACTGGATTTTTCTTAATATATGCTAATTTTTTTCTTCTATATAAATCATTTGTTAAATCTATTTCATTTTCAGATAAATCTCCACGATGCCCTCTACTTCTCCATGATGTCATAATAATCCTCCTTCAAAACAAGTTATTAAAATGTCTAAATATATTTTAACATTATTTTTATTAAAATAAAGGATCCTATTCTCCTCTTATTTTAAGGAAAATAAGGTCCTTACAGTTAAAAAATAATCATAATATAAAAGCAATTTCATAAAATATATTTTATATTAGCTTTTCTTCAAATATATTTAACAAATTCATTCTCTCAATTTTTTTCTTTAATACCTCTATATCTGTAGTATACAAATTTAAATTCTTCATTCTTTTGAAATAATCAGCTCCTGCAAAAGTATATCTTGTTTTTACTCCTTCTTCTGTTTGAGACTCTTTATGTTCGTATGCAATTAAATCACCAATGCATAAATTTGTTGGAAGCTCTAAAAGTGGTATTCCTTTTATTAAGCGAACACTATTATGTCCTGCTAAACTTCCTGTAACAATTGCTTCAACTCTATTTACCAAATTGCAATATTAAGGATATAAGTTTCTTTTTTTTTTTAAATAAAACATTACTTCTCTTTTACAACCTTATCTTTATTGTATTTTTCAAGTGTATTAATGAGCATATTCATATTTTTATATGACATATTCTTAAATAGTATTTTTGCCAAAGCTTTTGCTGCACGTTCATTATATTCATTTATATTTTCTTGAGTAGGTTCATAAATAATTACTTTTAAAATCTTACTCATATGAGAACCTCCTCATTAATATATATATATGGCAAGCTAAATAAATTCATAAGTTTATAAAATTTTGTAGGATGCAATATAACAGAAAGGGGCTATCCTATGAAAGCTGCTATATATAGTAGAAAAAGTAAATTTACTGGTAAAGGTGATTCTGTTGAAAATCAAGTGCAAATGTGTAAAGAATATGCAAAAATGCACGAAATCACATCATATATTATATATGAGGATGAAGGCTTTTCTGGAGGTACTACAAATAGACCTATGTTTCAACAAATGCTTAAAGATGCAAGATCAAAAAAATTTGATATACTTATATGCTATAGACTAGATCGTGTCAGTAGAAATATTGCAGATTTTGCTCGTTTAATTGAAGAGCTTCAAGAATATAATATTGAATTTATCAGTATTAGAGAACAATTTGACACTTCTACCCCTATGGGTCGTGCCATGATGAACATTGCAGCAGTATTCGCTCAGCTTGAGCGTGAAACTATTGCTGAAAGAATACGCGATAATATGTTAGAACTTGCAAAGTCTGGTCATTGGCTTGGAGGACAAACACCCTTAGGATATAAAAGTAAAAAAATCACTTATTTAGATGCAGAATTTAAACAAAGAAGCATGTATCAATTATCTCCAATTAAAGAAGAACTGCAAATTATAAAATTAATTTTTGATAAATACCTTGAAACTAAATCTTTATCACAAGTAAGCAAATACTTATTGTCAAATAATATAAAAGGTAAAAATGGAGGAGATTTAAACAAAAAAAGCATTCATAATATATTGACAAATCCTGTATATGTAAAGTCAAACGATGAAGTTTTTGATTATCTCAAGCACTTGGGAATAACTACAACTGGTAAGCCTAATGGGAAATATGGTATTCTTACTTATAATAAAAATCAAAAAGGAAAAAAGCAAGAGCCTTCTCAATGGATAGCAGCAGTAGGAAAGCATGAAGGAATTATTGAACCTGATCGCTGGCTTTTAATACAAAAAACTCTTAAAATAAATAAAGAAAAAGCACCTCGTACTGGAACATCTCACACAGCTCTTCTTACAGGTATATTAAAATGTGCAAAATGCGGAAGTGGCATGCGTGTAATATATGGCAATAAAATAAAAGGAACTAATCATCGCGCCTATTATTATACATGCAGTTTAAAAAATAACTCTGGAAAAACAAGATGTGATAATAAAAATGTCCGTGGCGATCAATTAGAAAAGATTGTTATAAAAAAATTAAAAGCTTTTAACAAAAATGCTCTATTAAAGGAATTAAAAGAGCTTCAAAATAAAAATGCCTCATTTCATGCAATTGCTCATGAAATAGAATATATAAAAAGTCAAATCAATACAAAAAAGAGTGCTATTCAAAATTTAATCAAGCAATTGTCTGAAAATAAAAACAGTATCGCTGCAAACTATTTGATAAAAGAAATTGAAAAATTAGATAGAGAATATAATCAGTTAAAACAAAAACTTGATACTAAAAAAAATATAAAAGAAATAAATAATCAAAAAAATATAAATATTAATTTCGTTATTCACTCATTAGAGAATTTTCATAGCTTATTTGATACTTTAGACAATATTGACGATAAAAGAAATCTCATCAATCATCTAGTTGATAAAATTACATGGAATGGATATCATGGTACTGTAGAGGTTTTTTTGTGGGGATGTAAAAAGAATAAAATCTAATAATCCCAATTGTCGCACTTTAGGATTACATTCATCTGTATGCCCTACGAAAAGTCCTGCTTTTTCTCCAGCACACAATAAATTATCTAATTTCTCAACTTTCATAGTATTATCTCTAGGAGCAATAGATAGATACCTTATAGAGTTTCCTACTCCACCAGCATAAGGATCTTCATATCTTGCATTTTCAAGGCCTTTAAATTGTCTAAGCTTTTCTAAAGGATAAAATGGAGCCATTAGTTTTGCATGACCTGTATCTAGTAATATTAAATTTTCAGCATATTCCTTTAGTGCATATTGCTGGCATACCTTCATATCTAATTTTTTCGTATTAATATCCTTTTTAGGTACAGGTAAAATTACTACTCCCTTTTTATTTAATTGATCAATAATTTCTTGACTTAAAGAATCTTTATTTAACTTACAAGATCCACTAAAAGCACCATAAGATCCATCTTTCCTTTTCCCTACTAAATCTTCTACTCCTGCTTTTTGACTAATACTTACTCTAGGTCCAAAGGAAGGACATCTTAGTATACACATAGAGCATCCATTACCATATTTTAAGCAATTTCCCATAGGTCCTGTAGAGCCTGTGGTTTCAATAAAAACATCACCTTCAATAACATCACCATTTTGTAGTACAATTCCCTTTATAGCATTATCCACTACATCTACATCTATCGCTCTAGACCTTAAGAGTATTTGAATATCCATTTCTATTAATAACCTTCTAACCATAGGCTCTACTTTACATACATCATAAAGACTTGCATGTTTATGACCGGGAAAATCAATATTCACATGTCTTGAAGCCTTATCTGTAACATTAAAAAGTTCTTTTCCTCCAAGCAAAATACATTCTTCAGTTGCTGTATATCTTCCATTGTTTCTCATAATTCCGCCCACATTTCCTAATCCTAAAAGTATATCTGTTCTCTCTATGACAGTTACCTCTGCTCCTGCTTTTTTGGCAGTAATGGCAGCTGCAACTCCTGCCCAACCTCCTCCAATTACAACTACTTTAGCCATTCACCTTCCTCCCTTCTAACACAGCTTTAGCATCTAACTGGCATTTGCACATCTTTACAACTTTACCATTTTTTGTTTTGCTCGAACAAGAACCACAAATACCTTCTCCACAACATATGTGACTATTGTTACTGATAACAAATTTCATATTTTTTCCTATATTTTCAATTGCCTGTTCTACTCTTTTATGAAATCTATCAGAGCCTGCACTATAAACAAGAGAATAATCTCCTTTTTCTAATATATTGCTAAACTCTTTTATTCCCTCTTCTTTCTTAAAATTTAATTGAATTGTTTTTAGTGGCAAATCTTTTATATAATCATTCACAAAAATCATTCCAAGTTTACCTGCATCAATTACAAATGTAATATTATTATTGTTCTTTAATAAATATTTTATAGCAAGTACTGATGGTGCTAGTGCAATCCCCCTTGCAGCAATTAGTACGTTTTCCTTTTTTGTAGTTTTTAAATTTTTTATACCTAATACACCATTCCAATAAGGTCCCTTTATTAAAATTTTTTCTTTACATTTTAGTAATGATTTCGTCTTTGGACCTATTATTTGTACAGCTATATGGATTTCTCCTGTGTTTTCATCTGAATCCATAATAGACATAGGTACACTAAAAAAATATGGTTTTTCTGGATCTCTAAGAAACACATAAGACCCTGGCTGCTTTAATTGTCTTGCAAGAGTTTTTGTACATTTTAGTTTAAAAATTACTATTTCTTCATGCACCTTCTTTTTCTCGATAATCCTTCCTTCAACTACAGTCCTGATATCACTTTTTTTATTTCCATACCAATAAAAATTTTGATATATACATACACCGCTCCAATTACAATCGCAAAAGCTTTTCCCCTGAAGATGAGAACAAATTAAACAATCATTTGTTTCAGCTAAATAACATGGACAATATTCACTTCCAGCATCTATACAACCAACTCTTTCACTCAATATACATCCCTCCAATTTTAAGCAATAAAAATACCCTATAATTATAGGGTATTTTTTATATATAAAATTTGTTCCACCAATTTTGTTAAATTTTTATTACTTTTATCTCCTAATAAAATCCTTTATCTTATCTTTTAAATCTTTTTGTTCAATATCCTCTCTGGCTATCATCTCTGTCGAATATAACAAATTTCCTTCAAGATATATCCTCAATTTTCCTATTTTTTGACCTCTCTTTATAGGTGCCTTGTAACTTTCTTTTATTTTTAACACTATACGAATCTTTCCCTTTTCTTCATCGCTTAAAGGCAATATAATATCTTCCTTTACAATCACACCAGTACTATTTTTTTTGCCATTTTCCACACCAATAGTCTTAATAACAATATCTTTTTTTACTATATAAAATGGTGTATATCTATTAAATGCATTCTCTAATAAATCATACGAATCTTGAAACCAATTAGGATCATTTAATACTACACAAATAAGCTGTACACCATTTCTTGTTGCAGACGTAACTAAACATCTTCCTGCTACTTTTGTATATCCTGTCTTAACACCATCTCCACCTTCAAACTGACTTAATGTCTTATTTTTATTATAAAAATATTTATAGCCTTCTCGCTCAGCAACCCAAAGCTTTGTCTTTACAATTTCTTTGAAATTTGGATTCATCAAAGCTTCTCTTGTAATAAGAGCAAGATCATAAGCAGTAGTATAATGATCTTTATGATGCAGACCATGTGGATTTACAAAATTTGTATTATTCGCACCCAATTTTTTTGCTCTTTCATTCATAAGTTGAACAAATTTTTCTACAGAACCTGAAACATGGGTTGCAATTGCTACAGCGGCATCATTTCCAGATCTTAACATAAGCCCATATACTAAGTCTTTCATTTTTAAAGTTTCATCATATTTTAAGTAAATAGATGATCCTTCTACACCTACTGCATTTTTAGGTATTTTTACCTTCTGGTCTAATGAACATCTTTCTAAACCTAATAATGCAGTCATAATTTTTGTAGTACTTGCCATAGGCATTTTTTTATTCATATTTTTCTTATAAAGGACTCTTCCTGTTTTTACATCCATTACAATTGCACTGCTAGCTGATATAGAAATGTTCTGACCAATACATATAGTTGTATGCATGGTGAAAAAAATAATCATTAAAATCAAAATATACCTTTGTTTCTTTTTCAAATTGATCACTCCATTTGTTATAATAACTAATGCTAGTATGAACTACTTATCACCAAAAAATACAAATAAAACATAAAAGAGTAAGGATAGCGCCTTTCTCCTTACTCTTCTGTATTTTCATTATTTTCTTCTGTTTTCTTTCCCTTTTTTTGATTTTTCTTATTGCCCATTCCTTGAATTTTTTCTACAAATTTAGGCATAAAATTTAACAAGCTATCTAGCATATTCGCATTCTGATCAACTGGCAGTAATTTCATTTCTCCATTTCCAACAACCATAAAAGCAACAGGTTGTACAGAAACACCCGCTCCAGTCCCACCAGCAAAAGGTAATTTTTCACTCGTCTCTGTATCATTAACATCTTTAGTCATTCTATCAGTATATTCTCCTCCTCCTGAAGCAAAACCAAAAGATACTCTAGATATGGGAATAATCACTGTTCCCTCAGGCGTTTCAACAGGATCCCCAACAATTGTATTTACATCTACCATATCCTTTAAGCTTTCCATTGTGGTTTTCATTAATGCTTCTATTGGATGACTACCCATCACATTCACCGTCCTTTATTAAAAATGTATATCCATACTTTATTCCTGCAATAATAATATAGCCTATTTTAACCTTTATTATACAGTGAAGGGTTGTTTTAAAAACTTCTCTATTAAAAATAGGAACAATATTTAAAGTGGTTTTGTTACAATTCATATTATTTCTTAATATCGAAATAATATATCCTTTTACTGCCCAAAATATTCCTGATATCATTCCAGTAATTGCAGCATCTTTCATGCCAAACTCTGTAATCCATAAAAAATCACTTATTTTTATTTTGCTAAGCATATATTGAATTACATTATGATAAGAATGATAAAAACGTTTTATTTTATTATTAATTTTTTTCATTTCATCCAAACTAATAATAGATTTTTTTTCATCTATCGATTCATCTATTTGTCCTTTTTTTATTTCTGAACTCATTTTTAAAAAAGGACTTCCATTTTTTTTCATGGCTAAATCTAAAAAAGGAATCTCCATTTTATATTTAACCAAGCTAAATAATGTTTTAAATTCTAAAATAATTTTATCATCTTTGTTATCCTTAAGAATTCTTATATCTATTATTACAGATATAAAGAATAAAATCATAAAAAAAGCAAAGATCATGATACTTATGTAAATTTGTAACACCACCTCTCAGTATAAAGTATATAGTATATTTTTTCCAATAATATAAAAAAATACACTTCCTATGTTGCTTTTAAAAAAAATAAACACCGATAAATTATTTATCGGTGACATCTAAATTTTCAAATTCCTCAAGACTTGGTAATTCTTTCAAGCTATTTAATCCAAAAGACTTTAAAAAAGTATCAGTAGTACCATACAAAATAGGACGTCCTGTTTTTTCAAGCCTTCCAGTTTCTGCAATCAATTCTTTTTCTATAAGTGTATTAATCGCTTTATCGCTTTTTACACCTCGTATCGCTTCAATTTCAGGTCTTGTAATAGGCTGATTATATGCTACAATTGCCAATACTTCTAGTGCTGCTTGGGTTAGTCCCTTATTTTGAGCAGGTGCACATAGCTTTTGAATATAATCGAAATACTTATTATTTGTACACAATTGGAAATGATTATTTACTTCTATTATTTGTATTCCTCTATCATTAATCTCATATTCTTTTTTTAAATCGATCAAACATTTTCTTATAAACTCAGGTGGTAAATCTAATGTATCAGCAACCAATTTTATATTTAAAGGATCTCCCCATACAAACAACATAGCCTCAATAATTGATTTAACCTCTTTTTCTTCCATTTTTACTGCACCTCATTACTTATAATATTTCTCTTCACAACAATATCTCCAAATATTTTATTTTGTTGTACTACAATAAATTTTAATTTAATTAACTCTAATAATGCTAAAAAAGTTACAACGATTTCATTTCTATCAAAAGGATTTGCAAACAATTCTTCAAAAGCTAACGCAACATGCTCTTTAAAGAATTTTTTTATTTGCTCAATTTTGTCCTCTATAGTAATCTCTTCCCTTTTGATTTTTCTTATATCTATAACATTAGATTCAGATACTTTTTTTCGTCTAGAAATAAGACGATTAAAAGCCTTTACAAGATCTTTTATTTCTAAATCTTCTACTTCTTTTTCATTACTTTTTAAAAATTCATCAAATTGTTCTGGCTGCTTATAGAAAATCTTTGTGTAAACTTCCTCACGATCCTTTAATTTTGAAGCTATATTTTTATATTTTTTATATGCTATCAATCGTTTTACTAAGTCTTGTCTCGGATCTTCTTGGTCAAGCTCCATTTCAATTTGCTTTTCTTGTTTTTTCGGTAAAAGCATTTTTGACTTTATTTCTATAAGAGTTGCTGCCATTACCAAAAATTCACTAGTTATTTCTAAATCAAATTTTTTCATGTCTTCAATATATTGAACATATTGCTCTGCTATGTCTTTAATAGGTATATTATATATATCTACTTTTGATTTCTCGATAAGATGAAATAGTAAATCAAAAGGACCTTCAAAAACTTCAAGTTTCACATTATATGACATATCTTCACCTGCTTTATTTAAGTTTAAATGATTTAATATGCTATATTATTATACCACACTTAACAATATTGAAAAAAACATAAAAAAGAAGTAATTACTGATTTTTTATAATTACTTCTTTTACTTCACACTAATCATATATTTTCTTTCATTAATTTTGAGAACATATCTACAAAATTAGCTCCTTTAATACCTTTTTCTGTTACAATATCAACTTTGCCGATTTGTTGTCCATCTTTTGTAAGTATGATCTCCCCTATCTTTTCATTTTCTTTAAATGGAGCTTTTATACTCTTTGGTAATATAATCTCCTTTTGGACTTTATTTTCTTCCCCTTTTTTAACTAAAACACTCAAATCATCTTTTGCAACAGCATTAACCTTTTCCTCTTTTCCTTTTTCAACTATTATCTCATCTATAATTTGATTTTTTCTTGCAATCAGAACACTACTATAAGCAGCAAATCCATAATTTAATAATTTTTTAGCTTCATTAAATCTTATATTAGACGTAGGACTTCCTAAAATCACAGCAATTAATGTAAGACCATTTTTTGTAGCTGAAGCAGATAAACAATATTTAGCATCAGCAGTATATCCAGTTTTTATTCCATTTGCTCCAGGATAAGTTCTAATAAGTTTATTAGTATTTGTAAGCTGTAAATTTGTCTGCCTTTTATTTTTTAAACCCACCTTCATTGTTGACATCCAAATAGTCAAATACTCATGAATCTTAGGATACTTAAGCAATTCTTTAGACATTAATGCAATATCATAAGCACTTGTATAATGCCCCTCTTGAGGTAATCCATTTGTATTCATAAATTGTGTATCCTTCATTCCAAGCTCTCTTGCTTTTTCATTCATTTTTTTTACAAACATCTCTTCTGTTCCACTAATATGCTCACCTAAAGCAACACAAGCATCATTTGCAGAAGCTACTGCAATACCTTTTAAAAGCTCCTCTACTGTTTTTTCTTCACCAGGCTCTAGATAAAGCTGACTTCCTCCCATAGATGAAGCTCGATCACTAATAACCACTTTATCTTCTAAGGAAACAACTCCTTTTTGAATAGCTTCCATAGTCAGTACCATTGTCATTATTTTTGTTACACTAGCAGGTGGAAGCTTATCATGTATATTTTTTGCATATATTATTCTTCCACTAGAAGCATCCATTAAAATTGCAGCCTTAGCATCTACATCAAATTCTTCAGCATTAACCAACAAACTAAAATTGCTAAAAATCAACATAAAGCATATCAAAAAAACAATTTTTTTACTGCTTTTTAATTTCATATAAAGTCCTCCTTGCTAAGTTTGTTTAATCTTATCTTTTCCACCTATTACTTTTGTTATACGTCAGAGGACATTTATCGCATTACATGAAATAATTGGCTATAAAAAGAGCCTTTTTAGGCTCTTGGGTGTGTTTTATTATAAACTTCTTTAATTTTACTTTTTGTAAGAAGGGTGTATATTTGTGTTGTAGAAATATCCGAATGACCTAGCATTTCTTGAACGGATTTTAAGTCAGCACCATTTTGCAATAAATGAGTTGCAAAAGAATGTCTTAAAGTATGTGGCGTAATTTTTTTATCAATTTTTGCTTTTTGAGTATATTTCTTTATAATCTTCCAAAAACCTTGTCGTGTTAATCTTGTCCCACAATAATTCACAAACAAAGCCTTCTCTGTTTCCTCTTTCACAATATTATTTCGAACAGTTTTTATATATTTTTCTAGAGCCTTTTTAGCCATAGACCCAATAGGAATAATTCTTTCTTTTAAATGGTTATTACAACATTTAATATATGACATATCTAAATTTACATGTGAATGATCTAATGCTACTAATTCAGACACACGTATACCCGTTGCATATAAAAGTTCCAACATAGCTTTATCTCTTATACCTTTCGCACTGTTCTCATCAGGCTGAGCCAATAATAATTCAACTTCTTTTAACGTCAAAACAGCAGGTAATCGCTTCTCTGATTTAGGAGATTCTAAATGAATTGTTGGGTCTTTATCAATATATTTTTCGTTTAATAAAAATTTACAAAACGAACGAATAGATGCAAGATTTCTTGAAATAGTAGATGTAGCCTTTCCTATTTTTTGCAAATATAATAAATATGTAATGATTGTTGTTTTATTAATATCCTTAATATGTTCTATATTTTTGTCTTTAAAAAAATCTATAAATTGTGAAATATCTCTTTTATAAGACTCTAAAGTATTTTTAGATACTTCTTTTTCATGAGCTAAGTAATGGGTAAAACCATCTAAATAAATATTCATAAAACTTATCTCCTTTGTTTGTAAATCCACCTTTGGATATTATTCAACATATCTAATAAAAATCCTCTAATCTTTTCATTATTTTATAAAACATTTTAACATTTGAGAAAAATATTCCTCAAAATGATTTTCTTCTATATAAACTTTTGATACAAAAGTACTGTTTCCTCTATGAGGCTCGTTTCTTTCTTGCATTATATACATATGAATTAGATGATCAATAAATTGAGGTAATAAAATAGAAAATATGATTAAAATCAATATAATTTTTAAAAACAAGTTCAAATACTTAGTCATCTCTTAATCCCCCAAAATCACATATACTTAGAAAATATTTTCATAAATACAGGTGTTACATAAGCTTCAATTATACAACCTAGTATAATAAAAAAGAAAATTGAAGCATTAATTGTACTATATAAAACAAACTGTTTCAAGGTGCTATTGTGTACGTTATAAGACTTTCTTAATTTATTTCCAATAAGCATTTTGGAAAATCCAATACCAATAACAGCAATAATAATAATGCTTGGTACTATGAGTAAATTTTGAGGAAATATAGAAATAAGAGAAAAAATAACTCCTTTAAATCCAAGTTGTTCTACCAAAAAACCAACTGTAAAACCTATAATTAATCCTCTTATAGCAACTAATAATAATATAAGAGGCATCCCTATAACTGTTATCCCAAGAATCCAAATCAAAGCTGCCGTCTGTAAATTATTAATTAGTGATTGTTTTAATACAGAGGAAGCATCAATAGGTTTATTACTTAAAACCTGAAAAAAATTTTTCATATAACTAATTAATTCCTGTTTTTGATAATCACCCAAAGCTTTTACGGTAAAAGCTCCAGATGAAATACCTATAATAAAAAACATACATACAAAAAAATATATCACGCCATTACCTTGTATATGCTTGAATGCTAAATTCCCAAATCTTTTGAGCAAAACAAATCCCCCTCTCACATATCTTTTGTTTGTAAAATCTTATGCAAGAAGGGGACATATTATGACTTGTCTTATATTTTTTATACATATCATATTATTATTTGAGTAAATCTTTTGCTGCTAAAATTGCCAAAATAGTTTTACTATCTTTTATTTTCCCATCATAAACCATACTTACTAACTTATCCATATCTATACATTCCATTTCTATATGTTCATCTTCATCAGGAGAAGCTTTTCCTTTAATAAGATCTTTTGCTAAGTATAGATATATTCTCTCATTTGAAAATCCTGGTGATGTATAGAAGCTAAATAAAAACTGCATATTTTTTGCTTCATATCCAGTTTCTTCTTTTAATTCTCTAATAGCACAAGATAAAGGTTCTTCATCTTTATCTATTTTACCTGCTGGAACCTCTAATAAAATACTTTCCACTGGCTTTCTAAACTGTTTTACCATAATAATTTTATTATCCTCTGTAATTGGTACAATAGCTACTGCTCCAGGATGTTCAACTATTTCTCTAGTTGCTTGTTTTTCTCCTGGTAATAAAACTGTATCTACGCGTAACTGAATCATCTTTCCTTCATAAATCCTATCAGACTTAATAGTAATCTCATTTGGTATCATAATCTTCACCTCCATAAGGAATATTTTAAGACAAGCTACCATATAATATAATAACAAAATATAAGGATGTGATAAAATGTATAAAGTCATAACTACTAATCAATTTTATCTTATTGGTAAAGTTTCTGATTTATTAGAGATTCTAGAAGAGCTTTCTAATGAATACACTACCGTAACATCTTTAATTGAGGATCATTTAAAGTCATAACTCCTAATTTTGCTGCTAGAGCAACTGTAATAAAGTACTCTTGGTCTTCCATAAAATTTCTTCCCATTGTACGCATATTCAATGTTGAATTTTTTAGAACATCTATAGCATTACCAATATCCATATATATTATTTTATGTTTTTTTTGGATTGTTGTCTCTTTTAACTGAGAACAAATATATTCTTTTTTGCTATTTTCAAATTTAGGAATACATACAATCGCCTGCGTCTTACTTATTTTATCAAGTACAGTAATAGTATGATGGCTAATCCCTTTATGCCTTTTTCTTTTATCTGCAAAGCTTATTCTTAAAGCAGCAATAGGAATTCCTCCTAAATCATTTACAGCATCAATCACATACCCTTGCTCTATTCCGCTAAAACCATATTTAGTTCCTGTTCCAGCAATACCTGGTCCCATTGTTACAATAGCTATATCACATTTTAGTATTTCTTTTGCTGCAATAAGACCATTATAGATATTTATACAATCTAAATCTCCTCCAAAAGCATTTCCAATAGTTATTGTTCCATTTATTAACTCTTTTTCTTTTAATCTCTTTACAATATTACTTAAATATATAGGGAGTGCTGCTCCATCTGTCATAATATAAGCAATTTTTATATCTGGATTCATAAATTTTATCATTTCTATCATCGGAGGCAACATACTATGTAATGTTCCTACAATCACAGGCATATCGTCTAAAGATTTGAACTTTTTAAAAACCTCATGATATTTACTTCCTTGTTCTTCTGCAGCAAATACTTTCAATTGATAAGGAGTATATCTTAATTTCATTATATGTCCACCCTCTGATATATCTTGATCAGGTTTATCTAAATTAGATATGACAAAATGATATCCACCCGTTCCAAGACTTAAATCTACTGCAGTAGTATTTAATAATAAATGATCACCAATATCTACACAGCCCGTAAGCCTATTATAATTTATAGCCTTGTAATCTGTATTATTTATTTTCACTAAAACTTCAACCTTGTTATCATCTTTATTCAAAATTTTTATAGCCTTTCCAATTTTTATTCCTATCAATGGCTTCCCTCTTTTCATATAAATATTTCTATTAAAGAAAAAGGCAGATATTTTTTATCTACCTATTTCATCAAAATACTTTAATATTTTCACCCTTTGAATGGTTTCTGTTAAAGAATACTTCTCCGTATAAAGATGTAATAAAATTAAAAATCCTAGTATAATCATTCTTACAGGAAAGCTTAAACTAATAGATACAATTCCTAAAGAAATCCCTAAAATATTTGACCCTACATCTCCCATCATAGATTTTGCTTTTAAATCATATGGTATATACGCTAATGAAGAACCTATTAGCCCAAGCAATAAAAAGCAAAATATTTCATTAATAGGACTTATAACTAAAATCACACCTGTAACTAAAAATCCTTTTAAAGCTCTACCTGGTCTTAAATCTAGTAAATTAATAAAATTAGTAAAAAGAGCTACAATCAATGTATTGATAAAAATATCTATAATATCTTTAGAAATAATCATACTAATTGTAAATGCAATTAATCCTCCAAAAGCAGCTTTAAATCCTCCTGTTGTTAACTCAAGCTTTAACATCTTTTTAAAATGTCCCTTAAGACCTGTAACACTTCTATTCCCTAGTAAATCATCTAACAATCCAGAAAACCCCATAGCTAAAATTCCAATTAAAAAAATAATACCATAAATAATCCTGCTTCCGTTTATCCAAGATAATAAAAAAATAACATTTACAGTAACAACAGGGATAAATATGAGTCCCATTCCTACAGGAATATTTTCTCCTTTATAATTACTCTTTACACATGCTGTATCATATAACAATTTCATGAACATGGGAATAATGAATTTAGTAAAGATAAAGCCTATTCCTAAACAAAAAACGCTTATAAATATCACCTCATCACCTCTTTATGCTTTCGAAGCAATGTTAATAGTATTTGATAAAACTGTTTCCCTCTATGGACAAAGCTTTTAAAATCCCTTCCCGTCTCCCTATGAGTCATATTCACATCGACTTCTTTAATTCGATATCCCATATTTAAAATATCAATCGTCATTCCTACCTCAACACCATAATCAGTAGGCATTTTTTCAAATCTTCTAAGAACCTCTGTTTTAAAGGCTCTTTGTCCTGAAAGAGAAGTATATATCGTATGTCCTGTATAGAATTTCACACCATACCTTGCAAGATTTTTAACTAATCCAAAACCACCCTTTTTCTTTGCAGCTGGAAATTTTGCAATTGTTACATCTGCCTGACCTTCTAATATAGGAACAACTAATTTATCAACCTCAGATGCAGTTTCTTTAAGATCTCCATCTAAAAAAACAATAATACTACTTTCCTTATATACTTTTTCTATACCAAAATTTAATGCAAATCCTTTTCCATGATTTTCCTCTAAGCGATAAACTTCTACATTGGTACTTTTAGCAATTGTGTACGTATTGTCTTTTGATCCATCATCTATTATTACAATTCTATCTACATAATTTGAAGCTTTAATTGCATCAATTGTATCCTTTATTCTATCCCCTTCATTATATGCTGGTACTAAAACAGTAATGCACTTAGACACATAATCAACTCCTAGTCTGCTTTTATGAATCCTTCTGGAACTAAGCTTTCTGCAGTTTCTTTTTCACCAAAATGTCCTTCTTGACCACTAACTACCATTAACATAGAGATTTTCCCCATAATCGTGTCTACATTATCTACTGTTGATATTCTAAGCTTTTTATACTCATCTATGTTAGAATAAGCAACCTCTAATTTTTCAACAGCCACTACAGGGATATTTTTACTTTTTAGATAGGTAATCATCGGTATATCTATTTTATGCAATATACTCTTCTGTTCATCTATGCTTCCTCCTGCTATGACAATATAATCAGCAGGACCAACCAATTCATCTGTATAGTCAATGATTTTCTTTTCTTTTAATTTTTTTATAAATTCTATATCATTTCCAGAGATCAATACATTACAAAATTTATTAATGATTTTTATTTGCAAATCTTCTTTTGAATCTCCTGATAAATTAAATTCCTCTGCCAAAGCTGATAATTCTTCATCATTGCTTTCTTTCATAATAATATTTGTTACACTTCTTACTCCCGCTTTTTTAAAAGCATCATTAATTCCTGAATAATCATAATGCTCACTAGTTTCTAAAACAATGACATTTAAATCCTTTAATTTATCTTTTACAAGTTCTGGATAAATTGTATTGATAAATTTTTCACTCTTATTTTTTTCTAGAGTTAACAAATCTATTTTTTCTTGCAAACTATCCTGTTTAATTTTAAATTCGTCAAATTTACTTTCAAGCTGTGCAACAATCTCCTTTTGTTGCTCTACAATTAGATCTTGTCCATCTAGCATAATACCAATAAATATACCTATTCCTATAGCTAAAAATATTGCAACAATGGTTATTACATAATATTTTAAATTGATTACCAAATGTGATACCTCCCTAACAATTCCATTGGAAAAATAAATTTTAATTTTATAAGAAATAATTTAAATAACTGTTGAACAGTAGGTGATAACGCACCAACAATAAATATAGGAATCATTGCACCAAATGCAAGCCCTACAAAATGTTTGAATTTTACACTTTCTCTATATAATTTATTAACACCTTTTGCATCGACAAGCTTTGAGCCAACCTTTAATCGCACAAGAAAAGTACTTGCCATTCCCTTTCTTCCTTTTTCAAGAAAATCAACCATATTTGAATGTGTCCCTACAGCTACAATAAGTTCAGTCTCATTCTCAAATGCAAGCAACATAGCAATATCCTCACTTGTTCCTGGAGCTGGAAATACTACACTCTTAAGACCTAAAGCTTCTATCCTTTTTAGTCCTGGTGCTTCCCCATTTGGATAAGCATGTACAACTATTTCTTCACAAGCTTTTAAACATTCATCAGAAACACTGTCCATATCTCCAACAATCATATTTGGAATATATCCGCATTCCATAAGAGCATCTCCACCACCATCCACACCAATAAGTATTGGATTAAATTCTTCAATATATGACCTTATGGCATGCAAATCTTCTTTATAATTTTGTCCTCTTACAACAACTAATGTATGTCTTCCTTTAAACTTTGTATTTACTTTAGGTATAATTAAATTTTCTAATAGCATATCTTTTTCTTTTTTTGCATATTCTAATGTATTTTCTATAAATTTATCTAGTTCCTTTTGGAAATTTTGACTAGTTGCTTCTAGCTGTTCCTTTATTAGCTCTTTTGTCAACATAGTTCCAGCACCAATATATTTCTCATCTATATATATTTTATTATCTTTAATCTCTAAAAGATCCCCTTCCTTGATCTTAGAAAACAATTCATTCCCTATATGATCTAAAATAGGAATTCCTGCTTTTTCTAAAATTTCGGGACCTAAATTAGGATATCTTCCACTAATAGATTCAGCAGCATTGATCACCATACATGGTTTACACATCACTAAAGAATTCGCCGCTACTTCATCTATATCTTCATGATTAATCACTGCAATTTCGCCTGGATTCAACCTCTTAACAAGTTCTTTCGTTTTTTTATCAATTCTTGCAATCCCTTTGGTTAACATATATTTCCTCCAGTTGTTTTTTCTTTAGTATTTCTTCTTTTTTTATAAATAATACTAAAGCTTCACAAAGCTTATTATATCACAACCATTATACATATTATATATATTTTTTTCAATATATTGCAAAATGCCATCCATCTATGGTAATTAAAACCAGCAGATAAATGGCATTTCTTAATTTTATTTTAATTTTACACCTTCAAATCAACCTCTATACCCAATAGCTCTTTATTATCATCTAATATAGGCTGAATATATTCTTCTACAAACTCAACCGTCTGCTGTGATGCTCTACCTATAAAAAGCTTTGGATCCATCAAGCTACTAATTTCTTCTTTAGTAAGTCCAAAGGTTTCATCATTTGCAATTCTTATTAACAGATCATTTTCTTTCCCTTCTTGTTTTACCTTTTTTGCAGCTTCCATAGAATGAACCCTAATCTTTTCATGAAGCTCCTGTCTATCTCCACCTTTTTTTACAGCCTCCATAATAATATTTTCTGTTGCCATAAATGGAAGTTCATTCATAACATGCTGATGAATTACCTTTTCATAAACTACTAATCCAGAAGTTATATTGATACAGATTTCAAGTATAGCATCTACAGCTAAAAATGCTTCAGGTATAGAAATTCTTCTATTGGCAGAATCATCCAAAGTTCTTTCAAACCACTGTGTAGAAGTTGTCATAGCTGGATTCATAGTTAATGCTATAACATGTCTAGAAAGTGATGCTACTCTTTCACTTCTCATAGGATTTCTTTTATACGCCATAGCAGAAGACCCAATTTGTGTAGATTCAAAAGGTTCCTCTACTTCTTTTAAATGCTGAAGAAGTCTTATGTCATTTGTCATCTTATGAGTACTTTGTGCAATAGCACTTAAAATAGATATTACTTTATAATCTAATTTTCTTGAATATGTTTGTCCTGTTACTGGAAAAGTTTTTTCAAAGCCCAGCTTCTTTGCTACAAGCTTATCTAATTTTTTTACCTTTTCATGGTCTCCATCAAATAATTTTAAAAAGCTAGCTTGAGTACCAGTTGTTCCTTTCACACCTCTCATTTTTATACCAGATAATACATTTTCAATATCCTCATAATCCATTAAAAGATCCATCATCCAAAGAGTTGCTCTTTTTCCAACTGTAGTAAGCTGTGCAGGTTGGAAATGGGTAAACCCTAGAGTAGGTAGCTCTTTATACTCTATTGCAAATTTAGAAATCTTGTTTAAAAGATTAATCATTTTTTTTCTTATAATATTCATAGCTCTTTTCATAATAATAATATCTGTATTATCACCAACATAAGCACTTGTTGCCCCAAGATGTATAATAGGCTTAGCCTTAGGACATTGTACACCAAAAGCATACACATGAGACATTACATCATGTCTTGTTTCTTTTTCTCTCTTTTTCGCCACATCATAATTAATATTATCACAATATTTTTTCATTTCTTCTATTTGCTCTTGAGAGATCTTTAAACCTAATTCCTTCTCAGCCTCTGCAAGAGCAATCCAAAGCTTTCTCCACGTTTTAAATTTTTCATCTGAAGAAAAAAGCTCTGTCATTTCTTTACTCGCATATCTTGTAATAAGTGGATTTTCATAAACCTTTGCCAATTTTTTTGCTCCTTTCAGTTTTAGCATTAGGATATTTGTATTCTACATTTTTCTTTAAAATCCTTCAAAAAAATACTTTTTCATTTCTTTTACTAAATCATAAGAGACAAAAACTCTTCCAATAGCAGGAATACCGTCTACCATTTCATCATGATAATCAGACCCTCCTGTGACAAAGAGATTATATTTTTTCGCAAGTTCTAAATAAATTTTATTATGAACCTTAGAATGTTTTGAATGATAAACCTCTATTCCCTTTATTCCCTTTTGAATGATCTGTTCTATATCTACTCCAGCAGCTATTAATCCCGGATGTGCTAAAACAGGTATTCCTTTACTCTTTTTAATAATATGGATTGCCTCATCAACAGTTAACTTAAACCGTTCAACATATGCAGGCTTTCCTTTTTGCAGTAGTTTTTCAAAAGCTTCTTGAACAGAAGATACATATCCCTTTTTCACAAGCAGTCTAGCTATATGTGGTCTACCAATAGCTCCTTCTTTTGATAAAGCCTTCACTTCTGAAACATTAAGATCATAATCCAATTTTATTAGCTTATTTATGATCAATGCTGCTCTTTTTGACCTATAATTTTTAATTTTTTCTGTAATACGAATCATATCTGGATGCTTATAGTCTATAAAATATCCTAATATATGTATTTCAACCTTATTATATAAAGTACTAAATTCTATACCAGGTATCACCAAAAAATCATCATATTTTTCTGAAGCCTTTACAGCTTCTTTGATTCCATCAACGGTATCATGATCTGTTATAGCAACACCCTTTAGCCCGAGCTTTTTTGCCCAACCTACAATTTCTGCAGGTGAAAAAATACCATCAGATGCACTAGTATGTACATGCATGTCCACAATATCCTTCATAAATCCACCTCTATTTTATAATTTTTTTACATGGCTTTTAAAAGGATTTATTAAATTTTTGCTTTATAAACATATTATACGTAATTATCAAACACTCTATCATACAAAAAACCTGCTGTAAAAGCAGGTTTTTACTTTAGATTTTTATCTAGGTTCAACAATTAATTTTATTGCTGTTCTTTCCTCCCCGTCTATTAATATATCTGTAAAAGCAGGAATACAGATTAAATCCACACCACTAGGAGCAACAAATCCTCTAGCTATGGCTACCGCTTTTACTGCTTGATTTAGAGCACCTGCACCAATCGCTTGGATTTCAGCACCCCCACGTTCTCTTAAAACGCCTGCTAATGCTCCTGCAACAGAATTTGGACTTGATTTTGCTGATACTTTTAATACTTCCATGATTATAGCCCCCCTAAATTTAAAATGACATTTGGTTTTATTTAACAAATGTATTTAATAAATATATTCTACATATATATTAAAAATCCTTTTTTTTAAAAAATAAATTTGAAATTTTTGAAAAATTATTTTTTAAAATAAAAGAAGCTTACGCTTCTTTTATTTTGCATATTCAATTGCTCTTGTTTCTCGAATAACATTTACTTTAATTTGGCCAGGATACTCTAATTCACTTTCGATCTTCTTTGTTACCTCTCGAGCTAAACAAACAATATCTTCATCTGACATTTCATCTGGCTTTACCATAATTCTTATCTCACGACCTGCCTGAATAGCAAATGATTTTTCTACACCTTCACTTGAATTTGCTATTTCTTCAAGCTTTTGCAACCTTTTTATATAAGTTTCAAGAGTTTCTCTTCTTGCACCTGGTCTAGCAGCAGACATAGCATCAGCAGCCGTAACTAATACTGCCTCAATTGTTTGCGGTTCATAATCCCCATGATGGGTTGACATAGCATGTATTACTTCACTAGATTCTTTATACTTCTTCAATAAATCCATGCCTATATCCACATGAGTTCCTTCTACTTCATGATCAACAGCTTTTCCAATATCATGAAGAAGCCCTGCTCTTTTTGCTAATTTTACATCTGCACCTAATTCAGCAGCCATTAAACCTGCTAAATGAGATACTTCTATAGAATGCTTTAAAACATTTTGACCGTAGCTAGTCCTATACTTTAATCTTCCTAGTAATTTTATTAGCTCTGGATGAATACTGTGAACACCTGTTTCAAAGGTAGCTTGTTCACCTTCTTCTTTCATAATATTATTTACCTCTTTTTTTGCTTTTTCTACCATTTCTTCAATTCTAGCTGGATGAATTCTTCCATCTACTATAAGCTTTTCTAAGGCTATTCTCGCTACCTCTCTTCTTATAGGATCAAATCCTGAGAGAATTACTGCTTCTGGTGTATCATCAATTATTAAATCTATTCCCGTTAATGTTTCTAGTGCTCTTATATTCCTTCCTTCTCTTCCTATAATCCTACCCTTCATTTCATCATTTGGAAGAGCTACTACAGATACAGTCGTTTCCGCAACATGGTCTGCTGCACATTTTTGTATTGCATAAGCGATAATTTCTTTTGCTTTCTTTTCTCCATCTTCTTTTGCTTTTTGTTCAATTTCTTTAATCATCATAGCAGCTTCATGTTTTATTTCTTTTCGTGTATCATTTAAAAGCTGTTCTTTTGCTTGTTCAGACGTTAAACCTGATATTCTTTCTAGTTCTTCAAGCTGTTTTTGACAAATTTCATTTATTTGTTCTTTTTTCTCTGCTACTTCTTTTATTTTTTTGTTAAGGATTTCATCTTTCTTTTCTAGATTTTCAGATTTTCTATCTAATGTTTCTTCCTTTTGCTGCAATCTTCTTTCTAATCTTTGTAATTCATTACGTCTTTCCCTATTTTCCCTATCAAGCTCACTTCTTAATTTATGAATTTCTTCTTTTGCCTCAAGTAACATCTCTTTTTTAGATGTTTCAGCAGCTCTTTCTGCTTCTAAAACTATTTCCTTAGCCCTATTTTCTGCATTATTTATTTTACCCTCAGCAATATTTTTTCTTATAAAATATCCAATTCCAATACCTATAGCACCTGTTACAATACTCACTACAATCTGAATAGAATTAATATTTAAGCACCTCCTCTGCTTAAATTTAAACAAACAACAAAACCGAGACACCTCGGTTTTTAAATCTTTCTATGTTTTTATAGATTAAAATTAAAAACACTATCCAGGCCTCTTTATTCATATACAGATACACCAATATCTGTTATAATTGTATATCTTTTTTTATACACTGTCAAGGTGATATTATTTCAACATTTTGTTATGAAATCATGTTAATCCCTTTATTCATACAAAAAACCCCTATGTGGGGTTTTATCATTATTCATTATCTGCTGTAGCAGTTTGTTCAATTTCTTTCACTAAAGGAAGTTTATGTACCTCCCTTATTTTGTTCTCTATTTCAAGACAAATCTCTGGATTTTTAGCTAAAAATTGTTTTGCATTTTCTCTACCTTGCCCTAATTTCTCATCACCATAGCTATACCATGAACCTGATTTTTTTATAATATCTTCTTTAACTGCACAATCTAAAATACTGCCTTCCTTTGATATACCCGTACCATACATAATATCAAATTCTGCTACTCTGAAAGGTGGAGCTACTTTATTTTTTACAACTTTTACTCTTGTTCTATTTCCTAATATTTCATCACCTTTTTTAATAGATTCAATCCTTCTTACATCAAGTCTTACAGATGCATAAAATTTAAGTGCTCTTCCTCCAGTAGTTGTTTCTGGATTTCCAAACATAACTCCTACTTTTTCTCTCAACTGATTAATAAATATTGCAGAAGTTTTTGATTTATTAATAGCACCTGCAAGCTTCCTTAATGCTTGAGACATAAGCCTTGCCTGTAGTCCTACATGGCTATCTCCCATTTCCCCTTGAATTTCAGCCTTAGGAACTAAAGCAGCAACAGAGTCTACTACGATTACATCAATTGCTCCACTTCTAACTAACGCTTCACATATTTCTAATGCTTGTTCTCCAGTATCTGGTTGAGATACAACCAACTCATCAATATTGACTCCTAAATTTTTTGCATACACAGGATCAAGTGCATGTTCAGCATCTATAAAAGCTGCAACCCCTCCTTTTTTTTGAGCTTCTGCTATAATATGAAGAGCAACTGTTGTTTTCCCTGAAGACTCCGGTCCATATATTTCAATAATTCTTCCTCTTGGAATCCCACCTATCCCAACAGCAATATCTAAATCTAATGAACCAGTAGAAATAGATTCGATATTTAATCTTGATGTATCTTCACCAAGTTTCATGATAGCACCTTTTCCAAATTGCTTCTCTATTTGTCCCATGGCAATTTCTAACGCTTTTCTTTTTCCATCCATACATACCCAGATTTAATATCTGGTTTTCACCTACCTTCCTATATAATCGAACAAGTGTTCTTGTTATATTATATACTATTCCCATCTTATGGTCAATCCTATTTATTTTTTAATATCTTTCTAATCATATTAAATGCAAGCATACTTGTATAGTTTCTTATTCGATTTCTATCACCAAAAATATTATATTGTTTGCATATAATATTTTCTCTATATGCAATAGCAATATATACTAATCCTACAGGCTTTTCTTTTGTACCACCATCAGGACCTGCTATCCCCGTTACAGATAAACATATATCACTTCCAGTTACAGCTTTTAATCCTAATACCATTTCTCTAGCCGTTTCTTCACTAACCGCTCCATATTTTTTAAGGGTAATCTCTTTTACACCAAGCTCTTCTATTTTTGCTTTATTGCTATATGTAACAATGCTTCGATCTAATGATTTTGATATTCCTGAAATAGACGTTAACTTAGCAGCAATTAATCCTCCCGTACATGACTCTGCCAGCGAAATCCTTATCTTTTTCTCTATTAATTTTTTTGCAACTACTTCAACCAATTCCTCATCGTTATAGCTATATATATATTCGCCTAATCTATTTTCTATTTCCTTTATCACAGGTAATATCATTTTACTTGCTTTATCCTCATTTTCAGCTTTTGCAGTAATTCGAACACTCACTTCTCCTTCCTTTGCATAAGTTGCAATAGTAGGATTTGATTGCTGATCTATTAAATCCATTATAGCAGTTTCTAAAGCTGATTCCCCTATGCCAAAAAATCTCAAAATTTTTGAATGAATAGTATGTTTTGACTTAGTTTTTAAATAATCCTTAACAAAACCAAACATACTTTTCATTTCTTTTGGCGGTCCTGGAAGACTAATAATTATTTTCTCATCAAATTCAATAATAAATCCTGGTGCCGTTCCACAGTTGTTATTTAAAACAATACTATCTTTTGGTAAGTATGCCTGTTTTAAATTATTTTCATTCATCTTTCTGTTGATATTTTTAAAATAATTACAAATTCTTTCAAAGGAAGGCTGATGCATCTCTAATTCTTTTCCTGCTACCTCAGCTATAGTCTCTTTTGTAAGATCATCCTGTGTTGGTCCTAAGCCTCCTGTGGTAATAATCAAATCTGATTTAGATAATGCATAATCTAATACGTCTTTTAATCGTCCTTCGTTATCTCCAACTGTAAAATGATTATATACATTGATTCCTAAGCTATTCAATTCCTGAGATAAATAAACTGTATTTGTATTTACAATCTGTCCAAACAAAATTTCTGTACCTATGCTAATAATTGAACAATTCATTCCCAAAGCTCCTTTCTCCTCAAAATATTAAAAAGCAGCAACGCTGCTTTTAATGTTTTAATACTTGTTTGTTGAGATATAAATAATCTACACCTGATACAATTGTTAGAATTACTGCAATCCAAAGCATAATTGTACTGAATGGAAACCCAATTAAACTAAATGGATAATTATTAAGAAGGATTGCAACAATTGCTATAATCTGCGTAATCGTCTTTAGTTTTCCCCACCAGCTTGCTGCAATTACAATTCCTTCTGATGCAGCAACTGCTCTTAGTATGCTTATAGTATATTCCCTTGATATGATCACAACAACAATCCAAGCAGGTAATTTGCCCATTTGCACAAGACAAACCAAAGCTGCAGTAACAAGAAGTTTATCAGCCAAAGGATCTATAAACTTTCCAAATTTTGTTACTTGGTTTCTGCTTCTTGCAATATACCCATCTAACGTATCAGTTATAGCAGCGATAATGAAAATAGCAGCAGCTATGTACATCCCATACGGTATTTTGTTTAAAAGCACAATCATAAAAACGGGAACTAAAACGATTCTAGCAATGGTTAACTTATTCGCAAGATTCATATAATATCTCTCCTAATAAATCATATTCTAAGGTATCTGTAATTTTAACCTTTACTAAATCTCCTATACTAAGAGGCTTCGTTGAATTTACATATACAATTCCATCTACTTCTGGTGCATCGTACATTGTTCTACCTACATAAACATCTTCTTCATCAATCTTCTCTTCTATTAGTATATCATAAATATTGCCTATTTTCTCCATGTTTTTTTGAAGTGAAATTTCTTTTTGTATAGCCATTATTGAAGCTCTTCTTTGTTCCTTAATTTCTTCTGAAATTTGGTCTTTTAATTTTGCAGCTGGTGTATCTTCTTCTTGAGAATAAGTAAACACCCCTAATCTGTCAAACTTTACATCCTTAACAAATGTTTTTAGCTCTTCAAACTGCTCCTTTGTCTCTCCTGGAAAACCAACAATCAGAGATGTACGAATGTGAATATCAGGCATTTTATGGCGCAATTTATTCATTACATGTAAAATATGTTCTTTACTTGTTTTTCTATTCATTCTTTTCAAAATTTCATTATTACAATGTTGTATAGGCACATCAATATATTTACATATCTTGCTTTCTTCTGCCATTACTTTTATTAATTCATCTGAAATTTTATCAGGATAACAGTATAAAATCCTTATCCATTTTATTCCATCAATTTGTGCTAAGCTTTTCAACAATTCAGGAAGCTTATATGCTTTGTATAAATCAATACCATATCTTGATGTATCTTGAGCAATCAAAATTAATTCTTTGACTCCTTTTTTTGCCATCTCTTCTGCTTCCTTAATAATATATTCCATCTTTCTACTTCTATAATTTCCTCTTAATTTTGGAATAATACAATAAGTACAATAGTTGTCACAACCTTCTGCAATTTTAAGATAACCCATAAACTCAGGTGTGCTTAAAGTTCTTGGAAGGTCTTCTGATATTTCCATATTAATATTCCCATGTTTTACAACTCTTTCTCCTTTTAATGTATCATGAATAACTTTTATAATTTCTGGATAATTTCCTGTACCTATGATCGCATCCACCTCAGGCAATTCTTCTGCTAGTTCCTTTGCATATCTTTCAGCCAGACAACCAGCTACTACTAATAATTTACAATTCCCATTTGTTTTTAAAGTTCCTAGCTCTACAATTGTATCAATAGACTCTTGTTTAGCTGCTTCTATAAATCCACAAGTATTTACAATAATAATATCAGCTTCATATTGATCCTTTATAATCTCGAAATCATATTGAGATAGTAGCCCAATCATCACTTCTGAATCTACTAAATTTTTTGAACAACCTAATGATTCAATAAAAACCTTCAAATGCATATATTGAAACTCCCTTCTAGCTTTAAGAAATACTTTTTCCAAAATCACTTAAAATAGGTATAACTTCTTCTATTTTTTCATAGTCAACCACTAAATCATAATTTTTATATTTTTGTATGGAGTAATTATATAAAGGGTCATAATAATGTTCCATTAAATATTTTATAACATAGGTATAATCCTTTTGTTCAACCTTATCAATTAAATCATTTACTGCTTTATTTCCTAATCTTTTTCTTAAATGATTCAATGATGCAATTATCTTTGAATCATTTATTCCCAAATAGTTTGCATAATCTTTTAAAATAACTTCTATTCTATTTTCAAATGTTGTTTTTATCAATATATGATAGCCATTCACCATTCGACGATATATAGACTCTGGTACCTGAACACTGCCTATTCTTTTGCTTTCACTTTCTACAAATATATATTTTTCTTTAGAACTATATAATACATGAAATATTAAAGATTCAAACATTTTTTGTGTAGGTGGTTTTCCAGTAAAAACAATGTCTCCAAATACAGAACCACTATTTTTTGCCAATTTCTCTAAATTAAGTACTGGCTCTCCTATTAGTTCTAGTTGATCAAGTATGTGGGTTTTTCCTACCCCTGTCAATCCATGAATCATAATAAATTTATACTGTTCCACTTTGTCTTCTAAAAAATCAATCACATATTTTC
Organism: Crassaminicella indica; assembly: GCF_019203185.1. Lineage (NCBI taxonomy): Bacteria > Bacillati > Bacillota > Clostridia > Eubacteriales > Clostridiaceae > Crassaminicella > Crassaminicella indica. The sequence continues at coordinate 2,549,020 of NZ_CP078093.1, forward strand.
TATAGCTCTTATATCCACCCTTTAACTGATATACATTATCTATATTCAGCATGTTTAATAAATTGCATATAGACTTACTCCTCATGCCGCCTCTCCAGCAAAATATAACAATCTCATCATACTCCATACTATATTTTTTTATAGTACTATAAATATTAGGTAGCTTTGTTGATACTAAGCTTAAACCCTTTAATGTAGCTTCATGAGGATTTTCTTTTCTATAGATTGTTCCTACTATAGCCCTTTCTTCATCATCTAATATAGGCATATTTATCGATCCCAAAATAGTTCCATCTTCAAATTCTGATGGGGATCTTACATCAATAAAAAGTACATTTTTTCGTGTCAATGCTTTTTCAATGTCTATTACTTTCAACACATCTATCCCTCTATTTCTATTTTAATTGTGATTGCTTCTTAATTTCTTCAAATTCTTCTTTTGTAATCAATACCTGTCTTGGTTTGCTACCCATATGTTCTCCTACAATATTTCTTTCTTCCATAGCATCAATCAATCTTGCAGCTCGATTATATCCTATTCTAAATCGTCTCTGAAGCATTGAAATGGAAGCTTGCCCAGTTTCAACAACTAATTCTATAGCATCCTTCAATAATTCATCTGCTGTATCCTCATCTTGAGATAAATTGCTTTCAACCTTCTCAAGGATACCTTCTTCATAGCCATGATCTAAAGATTGTTCTTTTACAAAATTCACAACCCTTTCTACTTCATGATCTGAAATAAATGCACCTTGAATACGAACGGGCTTAGATGCTCCTACAGGATAAAACAACATATCTCCTTTTCCTAACAATTTTTCTGCTCCACCCATATCTAATATAGTTCTTGAATCTGCTTGAGAAGAAACAGCAAAAGCAATACGAGATGGAATATTCGCTTTGATAACACCTGTTATAACATCTACAGAAGGTCTTTGTGTTGCTACAATAAGATGCAACCCTGCTGCTCTAGCCATTTGAGCAAGTCTACAAATTCCATCTTCTACTTGCCCTGGTGCTACCATCATTAAATCAGCAAGCTCATCAATTATAATCACAATTTTAGGTAATGTTTCTTTTCCTTCATTCCTCATCTTATCATTATAACTATTAATATCTCTTACGTTATTCTCTGCAAAATATTTGTACCTGTTAGTCATCTCTCCTACTGCCCAGTTTAATGCACTAGAAGCCTTTTTAGGATCTGTTACAACAGGAATTAAAAGATGTGGTATACCATTATAATTATTTAATTCTACCACCTTTGGATCTACTAAAAGTAATTTTACCTCCTCAGGTTTTGCATTATAAAGAATACTTATAATCAATGTATTAATACATACACTTTTTCCTGAACCCGTAGCTCCTGCAATCAACATATGTGGCATCTTAGCCAAATCAGCTATAATAGGGTTTCCTGCAATATCTTTTCCTAAAACAAAGGTTAGCTTAGAATCATTCTTTTTAAACTTTTCACTTTCTAAAACCTCTTTTATTGTAACAAGAGAAACACTTTCATTAGGAATTTCTATTCCTACAGCTGCCTTTCCTGGAATAGGTGCTTCAATTCTTATATTTGATGCTGCTAAATTTAGTGCAATATCATCTGATAAGTTTACTATTTTACTTACCTTAACACCCGGACTAGGCTGAATTTCATACCTTGTTATAGTAGGTCCTTTACTCACTTGTACAACCTTTGCTTCAACTCCAAAATTTTCCAATGTTTCTTCTAATATTTTTGCTTTATGCAAAATTTCTTTTTTATCATTTTTTGTATTAGCAATAGGATTATCCTGTAGCAAATTAAAATCAGGAAATTTATAAGCCAAATCAGACTTAGAAGAATTTTTTATGTGAATACTTATATCTTCTACATTTTTTTCCTCCTGTGCTGCTACAGCAATTTCTTTTTTACTGCTAATATTATCTTCTTTTATACTTCCCACATCTTCACGAGTAAAATCAAGAATTTTAATTTTTTCATCTAAAGAATCATGCTCCCTAATAGACAATTGCATATCCTTTTGTAAACCAATATTATTTTTCTTTTTAGATTTTTTCTGTTTTTTATCAGGGACTTGTATAAACTCACTTATCGAACTACCTATTAATATAGAAAATTTTATAAGAGCACCCTTGCATTTTTCCAATATACTCACTAAAGAAATTCTTGTAATCACAACAAAAGAAATAATCATTAATGTAATAATGACAACATAGCTCCCATTGATCCCTAAAAATCTTATACTGATAATTCCTAACAAACTTCCTAATAATCCTCCACCTATTCCTTCTATTCCCCAATTGTATACTAATTTTATATTTTGAAAACTCAACGTCTGAGGAATATACTCTGAAGAATTAATAGTATGTAGCATAACATATCCTATATACATTAAGACCATTGCAATTTTGAACTTCTTATCAAAAATATTGGTTTTACCAAACATAGAAAAAATACCTAAAAGTATAATAAAATAAGGTAATATATACGCTGATGAAGATAACAATCCCATTAAACCAGATTTAATAAATTTTCCAATTTCACCAGTGGATTCTGTTTGTAAACTAATCAAAATTAATATTCCCATAGATATGGTAAATAAAGAAATAATCTCATTCTTCAGAGTAGATTTATATTTTTCTTTGTTTTTTCTTCTACTCCTTCTAGCAGCCATAACGTCACCTCCTATGTTATTAGAAAAAGCACAGATTAACTGTGCCACAAACTAATAATATCATGATTCATCCTATCCTTTACACAACAATACTCATACCCCTTTTTTTTAAAAAAGAAAGTGTCAATACTATAATATTAACACTTTAACATTGTTATTATAACATAAGGGTCTAAATTATTCTATTGTAAATTCTTTTGTATATTATTTTGATTTTTCATATTCTCGTTCAATTGTATCATTTCTTTTAGTTTCATCATAGCAGCCTTCAGCCCACCAACTTCATCAATTAATCCAACCTCCACAGCTTCATTTCCTATTAAAATAGTTCCCACATCATTTGCTATTTCATCTGTTTCTGACATTAACCTAACAATTTCCTTTCTAGGTACTTTAGATGTTCTTGTAATAAATTGAATAATTCTTTCCTGCATCTTCTGAAAATACTTAAATGTTTGAGGTACACCTATAACAAGTCCGTTCATTCTTATTGGATGAATTGTCATTGTAGCAGTTTTTGCAATAAACGAATAATCACTAGCAGTAGCTAATGGAACACCTATGCTATGACCTCCTCCTAATACTAATGATACAGTAGGTTTAGATATACTTGAAATCATTTCAGCAATAGCAAGTCCTGCTTCTACATCTCCACCAACAGTATTTAATACTGTAAGCATACCCTTTATTTTAGGATTTTCTTCTACTGCAATTAATTGAGGAATAATATGTTCGTATTTTGTTGATTTGTTTTGCGGAGGTGCTACCATATGTCCTTCAATATGTCCAATAATTGTAAGATAGTGTATATTGCTAGGCATGTCAGGAACACCATGATTCCCTATGCTCTTTATATTATCTACTTTTGTGTCTAAACCTTCTAGGATAGCTGGTTTAGGATTCGTCTGAGTTTTAGGAATTTGTTCTATGTTTTTATTATAATGATTCATTATCCTTTCACGCTCCTATTTTAATAAATTTCAAAATTAAGTAATAAACTTAATAATTACCTATTCCTTTCATTTATTCTTTCCAATAAAAAAACTACTATACTCTCTTTGTATAGCAGTTTTTTTATTATTTTGAAAGATTAAATGCCTTATGAAGAACATTGACTGCCTTTTGCGTATCAACACTCCTTACCAAACAAGATATTGTATTGTGAGAATCAGACGTCTGTAGTATTTTTATGTTTTCTCTTGATAAACTTTTTACAATTTTCGCCATAACCCCAGGAATTCCTCTCATAGCATTTCCTATAACTGTTATTTTACTACAATCCTTTACAATATGATAATCAAATTCATTTTCCATTAATATTTTTTCAATCTTTTCAAAATCCTTTGAATCAATTGTAAACACTTTTTTATCTATGAAAAAATTGATTAAATCTATACTGATATGATTCTCAGTTAATGCATTCATTAACCTCTCATTAGCTGCTACTGAATCTTCAAAATATACACTAACCTGATAAATATTGTTTTTATGAGCTATAGCAGTTAGCACATCTGCTTTTGATAATTTTTTACTATATTTATTCGGAGATACTTTATGATAAATAATAGTTCCTGGTGCATCAGATAATGTATTTTTTACCTTCAAAGGAATATTTCCTCTCTTAGCAATAGCTACTGCTCTAGGATGGACTACCTTTGCACCATCTTCAGCCATTTGATATATTTCATCATATCCTATATGCTCTATTACTTTTGCTTCAGCTACCAGTCTAGGATCTGCTGTCATTACACCATCTACATCAGTATATATCTCAACAATACTAGCCTTTAAAGCTTCCCCAAGTATTGCTGCCGTTGTATCACTTCCTCCTCTTCCTAGAGTTGTAAAATTTCCTTTCTCTGTTGCTCCTTGAAATCCTGTGACAACAGGAATATAATCTTGTCTTAATAAATCTAATATGTTTTTATTATCTACTTTTAGCACTTCAGCATCTCCATAATGATCATCTGTAATAATCCCTGCTTGATATCCTGTTAAAGCAATCCCCTTATATCCCATAGATTTAATAGTATTGGATAAAATAACAGAAGAAATAATTTCTCCACAAGCCATAATCATATCTAATTCTCGACTATCATATTCATGGAAAGCATCATTTGCAAAATTTATCAATGTATCTGTTGCATATGGATCTCCATTTCTTCCAATTGCAGAAACAACTACAACTGGATATTTTCCTGTCTTTTTTGTAGCAATTACTTTACGCGCTACCTTTTCTCTAAGTTCCTTTGTAGCAACTGAAGTTCCACCAAATTTTTGAACAATTATATCCATACGTTTCCCCCTAACCAAATTCTTACCTATATATTAGCACAAATTAACAAAAACATCTACACATTTTTAGCACTACTATTTATAATATGATAAAACTAATATTTTGGGGATAGTTATGTGAATTTTTAAAAGCAGCTTTTTATAAAAACCTACTTTTAAATAATTTTTCCTCCTCTAACTCTATAATAATCATGTCATTTCCTATTTTTCTAACACAATTCCATGGAATTTCAACAAAATTTTTATCATAAAAGATAGAAAATTGATTCTTAAAAGCTGGTATTAATATAGCTCTTATTTTTCCGTTTTTTTCATCAATCAATAGATCTGATTCAGCTAAAATTCCTAACCTCCCACCATCACTTAAATTTACAATCTCTTTTCCTCCTAATTTGCTTAATCTCATTTTTATCCCCCTTATAATGATAGATGTGTGACTACCACACATCTATATGTTTTGATACTTTATTCTATTTTCTACAAAACCACATTATTACAATTAAATTCCTGTATGTCCAAATCCACCTGATCCTCTTTTTGTTTCATCTAATTCTTTTACAAGCTGCCATATGATTTTTTCATATTTACAAATAACTAATTGAGCAATCCTATCCTTAGGATAAATTGAAAAAGGTTTATCTCCCCAATTTATTAATGGTACTTTTATTTCTCCCCTATAGTCACTATCAATTGTCCCTACCCCATTTACTAAACCTATACCAAACTTAATAGCCAACCCACTTCTTGCTCTAACTTGTGCCTCTAATCCTTCAGGTAATTCAATATATATACCAGTAGGGACTAGCGCTCTTTCTCCGGGTTGCAATACCATAAGCTCTTCAATATTTGCGCGCAAATCCATACCTGCTGATCCTGCTGTTTCATATTTAGGTAACATTTTTTCATCATTTGCTTTTATCTTTATTTTATACATTTGTTCTCCTCCTTAACGAAAAAGACATTAGCTTTCGCTAACATCTTAAGCCTTTAAAATGCTATTTACATCTATTTTTTTATCAACTTTACCAACAACAGCAACAGAAGCTTTATCCAATACAAAGATTTTATCAATAACATTTTGTACATCTTCCATCTTTATATGATCAATTTTTTGTAAAACTTGCTTTTGTGAATATATTCTTTCTAAGAATAATTCTGATTTTCCAATAGACAGCATCCTGCTACTTGTACTTTCTAATCCTAGAATATAATTTCCCTTTAGATGTTCTTTAGCTTTTAATAATTCAGCTTCTGAAAGACCATTTTTTCTAACTTTATTTATTTCTTTCCTAATTAATAAAATGACTTCCTCTAGCTGAGAAGGATTAATCCCTGCATATATTGTAAATAATCCAATTTGTTGATAAGAAGATGGATAAGAAAATACTGAGTAAGCTAATCCTTTATCCTCTCTAATGTTTTGAAATAGCCTAGAACTCATACTACCACCAAAAATAGTATTCATTAAAAGTAAAGGGTAATAATCATCACTTCCTAACGGTATACCTTCAAATCCTATACATAAATGAAGTTGCTCTATATCTTTATATTTAAACCCTACATCTGTTATAAACTTAGCATCCTCTAAATACTCTGGCTTATTATTTTCATTCGTAAAATCCTTAAACTTCTCCTCAAGCATCCTTATAACTTCTTCTTGATCAAAATTTCCAGCAATCGATACAACCATATTTTTAACAGTATAATTGTCTTTAATATAGTTAATGAGCATATTTTTATTAAAGCTATTTACAGTGCGATGATTACCAAGCACTGGCATTCCTAAAGAATGCTCCTTAAAAACCATACTCAATAATAAATCATGCACATTATCTTCAGGAGAATCTTCATACATATTAATTTCTTCTAACACTACACTTTTTTCCTTTTCCATTTCAGTAGGACTAAAAGTAGAGTTGAAAAGCATATCTGTCAATACATCAATAGCAATATCAATATGAGCATCTAATACCTTTGCATAATAGCAAGTACATTCCTTACTTGTAAATGCATTCAATTGTCCTCCAATATCATCTATTGCTTCAGCAATTTGTTTTGCTGTTCTATTTTTAGTTCCTTTAAAAAGCATATGTTCTATAAAATGAGTAATCCCATTGTTCTTTAAATTCTCATGAATAGAACCAGTTTTCACCCAAAAACCTAAAGACACAGATTTTACATGTGGAATTTTTTCTAAAACAACTCTTACACCATTACTTAATCGAATTTTTTGATACATCTTCTCCTCCTAGTTCCAAAGCTAATAATTTCATTAGTCAAAGCATATAGATATTATAATTTAGTATCCCTTAATAATCAAGAAAAACAATTGATTAGTCCCCTAGCAGCTCAGAAACCGTTCCTATTTTTATTCCTTCTTCTTCTATTTTATCAATAATATATGGTAAAGCTTTTACTGTAGCAGGTTTTGGATGCATCAAAAGAATCGCTCCCTTATGAGGCTTTTTCATCACCCTTTGAATAATAATATCTTCTGTAGATCCATCTTTCCAATCGATAGTATCTACACTCCATAATATTGTTTTATAACCAAGTTCACTTGCTACCTTTAAGGTAGTATCATTATAATCCCCTGCAGGTGGTGCAAAATATTTAGGCTTAACACCTATCGCTTTTACAATAGCATCCTCTGTTTTTTTTATTTCATTATAATTTTGACTGTTATTAAGTTTACTGTGCATTTTATGACTATATGCATGATTTCCAATTTCATGCCCCTTGCTATAAATAAGCTTTAATAATTCTTCATTAGCTGATGCCCATCTACCTGTAACAAAAAACGTTATATGTACTCCTTTTTCTTCAAATATATCTAACATTTTAGGAATTTCTTCATTTCCCCAGTCAACATTACACGTAAAAGCCATTCTAAGAATATGCTCATCTCCCTTTCTAATGGGTTCTTCTCCAGTTGAAAATGTACTTATACTATTTTCAATATTTAGCAAAAAGAATATGATTAAAATCAATAAAATCATTAAAGTGATCATAAAATATTTTTTGGGTATAATATATATTTTCATAGGTTTTCCTCCTTTCATAAAATTCATATTCAAATTTTTAACTTTTATTCAATAATTTATATAGTGCTGGAAACACAAAAAAAACATAAACCTTACTGGTTTATGCTTTCTATTCTTCTTTATTTGATTGTTCATTTTCCAAAAGTACTTTTCTAGATAAGTTAATTCTTCCCTGTTTATCAATTTCAATAACTTTTACTAAAACGTCATCTCCAATTTTTAATATATCCTCTACCTTTGGAATCTTTTCCTTAGCTATTTGAGAAATATGCAATAACCCTTCTTTGCCAGGTAATATTTCAACAAAAGCTCCGAAATTTAAAATCTTAACTACCTTACCGAGATATATTTCTCCAACCTTTGCCTCTTTTACAATTCCTTCTATAATATTAAGTGCTTTATTGCCATCCTCCATATTAGCTGCTGTAATAAAGACTCTTCCATCATCCTCTATATCTATTTTTACATTTGTTTCATCAATAATTTTGCTAATTGTTTTTCCACCAGGTCCTATAACTTCTCTAATTTTTTCAGGATCAATTGTAATATTAATTATTCTTGGAGCATATGGAGAAAGCTCTTTACGAGGACTTGATATCACTTCATTCATTTTACCTAGAATATGTAGTCTTCCTTTTCTAGCCTGCTCTAAAGCTCTTTTTAATATTTCTTTATCAATGCCATGTATTTTTATATCCATCTGAATAGCTGTAATACCTTGTGCTGTTCCAGCTACTTTAAAATCCATATCTCCTAAAAAGTCTTCCATTCCTTGAATATCACTTAGAATTGTTACTTTATTTTCTTCTTTTATAAGTCCCATCGCAATACCTGCTACTGGAGCTTTTATCGGTACACCCGCATCAAGCAGTGCCAATGTACTTCCGCATACAGATGCTTGAGAAGTACTACCGTTTGAACTTAATACCTCAGATACTAATCTAATTGTATAAGGAAATTCTTTTTCTGATGGTATAACAGGCTCTAAAGCTCTTTCAGCTAAAGCACCATGTCCTATCTCTCTTCTTCCTGGACCTCTTAAAAATCTTGCTTCTCCCACACTATATGGTGGAAAATTATAATGATGCATATAGCGCTTTGACTCTTCTACCCCTAGTCCATCTATTACCTGAGCATCTCCAATAGCTCCTAATGTTGCTACAGTAAGCACCTGTGTCTGTCCTCTAGTAAACAATCCTGTTCCATGAGCTCTAGGCAACAAAGATACTTCGCAAGAAATTGGTCTTATTTCTTCAGCTACACGATTATCAGGTCTTATACCTTCTTCTGTAATCATCCTTCTAACCTGTTCTTTTGTTATTTGATATAAAGTTTCTTCCACATCCTTAAGGTTTTCAGGATATTTTTCTTCAAAATATTCTAATGTCTCACTCTTTACTTGATCCATATTTTCATTTCGTTCTAATTTATCTACTGTTTTGATAGCCTCAATCATCTTTTCAGTAGCAAATTCTCTAACTTCTTTTTCAATTTCTTCATCAACCTTATATAGCACAACTTCTTGCTTTGGTTTACCAACTTCTGCAACAATTTCCTCTATAAAGGCTACTATTTTTTTTATTTCTTCATGGGCAAATAATATAGCATCTAACATAACCTCTTCAGAAATTTCATTTACTCCTGCTTCTACCATCATAATTGCATCTTTTGTACCAGACACAACTAAATGCATTTGACTCTTTTCTCTCTCTTCTAGCGTAGGATTTACAATAAATTTCCCATCAATCAAACCAACAATTACTGAACCTGTTGGACCATCAAAAGGTATATCTGAAATTGATAACGCAACAGATGAACCAATCATAGCAACAACATCTGGTGTACAGTCTTGGTCCACAGAAAGAACTGTAGCAATAACTTGTACATCATTTCTAAATCCTTTAGGAAATAATGGTCTTATAGGTCTATCAATCAGTCTTGCTGTAAGAATTGCCTTTTCTGTAGGTTTGCCTTCTCTTTTTATAAAACCTCCAGGTATTTTTCCAACCGAGTAAAGTCTTTCTTCGTAGTCAACACTTAGTGGAAAAAAATCGATACCTGTCTTTGGCTCTGATGAAGCAACAGCAGTAATTAAAACAACTGTATCGCCATATCTAAGCAAAGCAGAACCATTTGCAAGCTGTGCTACTTTTCCTACTTGTACTTCAAGAGTACGACCACCTATAGTGGTTTTAAATGTCCTCTCCATTATTTACCTCCTCCTCATAATTTACTTAATATCCTTATCCTTTATATTATTTCCTACATAACTATGAAAAATCCTTTATATGATTTAATAAAATAATAGAGCGGGATATTCCCGCTCAATAAATACTACTTTCTTAGACCTAATTTTTCAATAATACTTCTGTATCTTTCAATATCTCTGTCTTTTAGATAATTTAATAAATTTCTTCTCTTACCTACCATTTTTAAAAGTCCACGACGTGAGTGATGATCCTTTTTATGAATTTTCAAGTGCTCATTTAACTCATTAATTCTAGTTGTTAATATAGCAATTTGAACTTCAGGAGAACCTGTGTCACCTTCATGTACTTTATGCGCATCAATGATAGCTTGCTTCTTTTCTTTATTCATTGACATACCATTCACCTCCTTTTATAGATCCCCAACAGCCAAGTACTACGTTGGTGATTCGTAACACATAGCTAATGGTTCATTCACAAATAAGATTTTACCACATAACAACTTTATTGTAAATAAAAACTTACATCTTAAAAAACTTTTTTGCACTATTTACATCTTTATTAATTTGGTCAATTAAGTCTTGTATTCTTTCAAATTTCACTTCATCTCTAAGTTTTTGATAAAATATAACTTCGATCTCTTTGTCATACAAATTGCCTGTAAAATTTAAAATATGTGGCTCTATACTAATAGTATCACTTCCTATAGTAGGCTTATACCCTACATTTGTAACACTATTATACAACTTATCATCAATAATACATTTAGTAAAATATACACCTGAATTTGGTAAAGCAAAACCTTTACTAACATCTATGTTTGCAGTTGGAAACCCAAATTCTTTTCCAAATCCGTTTCCATGAACTACTTTACCCGAAATAGAATAAGCTCGTCCTAAAAATAAATTTACTTTTGGAATATTTCCAGCCTTTATAAATTCACGAATTTTTGTACTGCTAACAACTTCATCTTGTATTTTGATAGCTTTTACAACTAACAGCTCATAATCATATTTATGACTTAATGTTTTAAGAAGCTCTGTATCTCCATGAGCCTTATATCCAAAACGATAATTAAATCCAACAATACCATAAGACATTTTTAATTTATCCTTTAAAATCTCTTTTACAAACTTTTCAGGACTTAAATTTCTTTGATAATCATCAAAATCAATACAAACAATATAATCTACACCCAGATATTTTAGTAGTTCAAACTTTTTTTCCAAAGATATAATTCTTTGTGGTGCTCCATTTTTAGAAGTTAAATTTCTAGGGTGATTTTTGAAAGTATAAACAACACTTTTTAGCCCTTTATTTTTACAAGTCTCTACTAAATTTATAATTAGAGTTTGATGTCCTATATGAACACCATCAAAACTTCCTAATGCAACACCTGTATTACAATTTATTTCAATATTTTTAAGTGAAGTTATAATTTCCATAATCTTGCCCCTTTAAAGAAATACTTTATGAACATCAATATATAATTCTTCATTCTTTTTTACTCTTCCTAATGCAATAAATCGATCTTCTACATATAATCTTACCATATCATCATCTTTTAAAGCATCATAAGATGCAATATTCTTCATATAAAGATTATTTCCATTAAGCAAATACTTTTCTGATTGTTTTTTTATATTCACTCTAGACATATCTTTAAGTGGATAATCCATAGAAAACATATAATTTGAACATATTTCTTCAATAGGCAGATTGACTAATGTTTCTAAAGTTATTGAATCATTCAACTTGAATTTACCACTTTTTGTTCTTAATAAAAAAGACATATATGCACCACAGTTTAAATAATTTCCAATATCCTCACATAAAGTTCTTACATAAGTTCCCTTTGAACAAAGCACATCAAAAAGAATAACATTTCCATCCATATGAATAATATCCAATTCATAAATGAATATCTTCCTAGGTTCTCTATGAATTTCTTTTCCTTCTCGCGCTAACTCATATAATTTTTTCCCTTTATGCTTTAGTGCTGAATACATAGGAGGAATTTGATATACTTCTCCCTTGAATGCATCAAATGCATCCATAATATCTTTTTTATTTACCTTTACTGGACGTGTATTAATAATTTTCCCCCATCGATCCTGTGTATCTGTATTATGACCTAAAACCATTTCGCATCTATACTTTTTCTTATCATTTAAAAGATATGTGCTTATTTTTGTTGCACTTCCAACACAAATAGGCAATACCCCTGCTGCCATTGGATCAAGAGTCCCTGTATGACCTACTTTTTTTGTTTTTAAAATTTTCCTTACAGCATAAACAACATCATGTGAAGTCATATTAGGTGGCTTTAAAATATTAATAATTCCTTTCAAATTATCACCTACAAATAATTTTCAATCTCTTTAATAATCAATGCTTTTGCATTGTTCATATTATCATAAATACTACATCCAGAAGCCTTTTTATGTCCTCCACCATTAAAGCTCTCTGCAATTTTACTTACGTCAACATCATATTTTGCTCTAAAGCCCACTTTTATTTTACCTTTTTCCATTTCTTTTAATAATACCCCAACTTCTACACCATTAATATCTCTAGCAAATTCAATGATACCGTCTGTATCTTCCTTTTTTGCTCCAATTCTTTCAAGCATTTCCTTCGTAATGCATAAAATGGCTAACTTATTATCAAAATAAAGTTCTAGGGTATTTAAAACCTCTGATAGCAACTTTACTTTATACAATGGTTTATTTTGATAAATCTGTGTTGTTATAAAATTCAAATCGATATTTTTTTCGATTAGTTCAGCCACAATCCTATGGGTTTGTGATGATGTATTATCATATTTAAAGCTACCTGTATCTGTCGATAAAGCTGTATATATACAGGTTGCAATATCCTTTGTAATAGCTACTTTCATAGCCTTTATAATAAAGTATATAATCTCACCAGTTGCAGCAGCTTTAGAATCAACAACATTTATATCTGCAAAATAAGTATTTGTAACATGATGATCTATATTCAAACTATTTTTAGCCTTATGAATATATTCCTTTCTATCACCTAATCGATCTACATCACTACAATCAATAGAGATTGCCAAATCAAACATAAAAGATTCATCTATCTTATTTCGAATATATTTTTGTGATAAAAACTTAATATTATAAGGCAGCTCTTCATCTAATAAAATAACTGGATGCTTACCTATTTTTTTTAATGCTAAATATAATGCTACTGATGAACCGATCGTATCTCCATCGGGAAGAATATGAGGAAGAATAAGAATATTATCCGCCTTATGGATAATATCTAAAGCTTCCTTCATATTAATGATCTTCTTTTTCATCTAAACTATCCTTCTTATTTAATTTATCAATTAAATTTGACATGTATATTCCTTTTTCTATAGAAGTATCTATATTGAATATAGGCTCTGGTGTATATCTTAATTTTAATTTCTTCCCAATTTCTTTACGTATAAATCCAGAAGCATTTTTTAATGCTGTCAGGGTATTTTCTTTTTCTTCTTGGGAGCCGTACACACTAATAAAAATATTTGCATACCTTAAATCTCTTGTCACATCAACTTCTACAATGCTTGTCAAAGTTGATATACGTGGATCCTTCAATTCATTCATGATCATTTTACTCACGATCTTTTTTATCTCTTCACTAATTCTATTTGTTCTTTGATATCCCATGTAAAAACCACCTTCCTTTGGTAGTTATTATGCTCTTTTTATTTCTTCAATAATATATGGCTCAACAATATCTCCTTCTTTGATATCATTATAATTTTCAAGACCAATTCCACATTCATAGCCAGTAGCCACTTCTTTTACATCGTCTTTAAATCTTTTTAAAGATGATATAGCACCTTCAAATATTACAATACCATCGCGAATTAATCTTACTTTTGCATTTCTTGTTACTTTTCCTTCTAAAACATATGCTCCACCAATAGTACCTACTCCTGGTACTTTAAAGGTTGCTCTTATCTCAACTCTTCCTAATACAACTTCTTTATATTCTGGCTCAAGCATTCCTTTCATAGCAGCTTCTACATCAGCAATTGCTTCATATATTATTCTGTATGTTCTTAAATCCACATCTTCTCTTTTAGCTAAACTGCTTACTGTAGACGAAGGTCTTACATTAAATCCAATAACGATAGCATTAGAAGCAGAAGCAAGCATAATATCTGATTCTGTAATGGTTCCTACCCCACCATGAATCACTTTTACCTTTACTTCTTCATTGCTTAATTTCATCAATGATTGTTTTACAGCTTCAACAGAACCTTGCACATCTGCCTTTACAATAATATTTAATTCCTTTACTTCTCCTTCTTGTATATGTTTAAATAAATCCTCTAAAGATACTTTTGCTGTCGCATTTAAGCTTTCTTCTCTAATTTTTGCACGTCTTTTTTCAACAATTTGTCTAGCTAGTTTATCTTCTTTCACAGCATTAAAACGATCTCCTGCTTCAGGCACATCAGATAAACCTAAAATTTCAACAGCTGTTGCTGGACCTGCCTTTTTAATATTATTACCCTTATCATTGACCATAGCACGAATTCTTCCATAAACCGCTCCTGCTACAATAGAATCTCCAACCTTTAATGTACCGTTTTGTACAAGGATAGTCGCTACAGGCCCTCTACTCTTATCCAATTTAGCTTCAATAACCGTACCACTTGCTAGCTTATTTGGATTTGCTTTTAACTCCTGCATTTCTGCTACAAGCAAAATCATTTCTAATAAATTATCAATTCCTTCACCTTTTAATGCTGAAACTGGAACACATATAGTATCCCCACCCCATTCTTCAATTAAAACACCATTTTCTGATAATTCCTGTTTTACTCGGTCTGGGTTAGCATTTGGTCTATCAATTTTATTTAAAGCTACAATAATTGGAACACCTGCTGCTTTAGCATGACTAATAGCCTCTTTTGTCTGCGGCATAACACCATCATCTGCTGCAACAACCAAAATCGCTATATCTGTTATACTTGCTCCTCTTGCTCTCATAGATGTAAAAGCTTCATGTCCAGGTGTATCTAAAAATACAATTCTTTTACCATTAACTTCCACTTCAGAAGCACCAATATGTTGTGTAATACCACCAGCTTCTCTAGAAGTAACATTTGTATTTCTTATCGCATCAAGTAATGAAGTTTTTCCATGATCAACATGGCCCATTACGGTAATTACAGGTGGTCTCTCTTTTAAATCCTCTGGACGGTCTGGTATCTCTTCTATTCCAAACTCATCCTCCTCTTTCTCTTCTTCCTTTTGAACAGCCATTCCAAAATCTAAAGCAATTGAAGCTGCAACATCATAATCAATATTTTGATTTGCTGAAGCAAAAACACCTAATCCAATTAATTTTGTAATAATTTCTGAAACACTTTTTCCAATCTTATTTGCAAACTCTTGTACAACAATTGTTTCCGGGATCATGATAGCTTCTTGATCATGTTCTTTTTCCTCTATTTTTGAAGCTTCCTTCGTTTTTTTATTCTTAGAGCCTTTCTTGTTTGTTTTTTTCTTATTTTCAGTTTTTTCATTAGTATCTTCTCTTTTTACTTCATAAAGTTCTTTTAATATATCTGCAGTCTCTTCTTCTAACGCACTCATATGATTTGTTACCGTAATATCAAGTTCAGCTAATTTATTAATAAGTTCTTTACTAGACATTCCTAACTCTTTAGCTAATTGATATACTCTTACTTTTGACATGTTTGCTCACCCCCTAAATTATTTGAACAATCCTTATCTTCTTCAATAAGAGCAAGAATTTTTCTTGCAAGCCCTTTATCTTTTATACCATAAACCGTTCTATTTAACTTACCTACAGCCCGTGATAAGTCTTGTCGATCTCCATAGATTACAAACTTTATATTTCTAAATTCAGTCATATTTCGAAACTTTTTTTTTGTATTATCTGAAGCATCCTTCGCAATAAGTACTAATTGAACAGCTTTTTTTTTGATATAAATTTCGCAGGTATCTTCACCTGTTATTAGATTTCCAGATCGTTGTGCTAATCCTAAAAATGAAAGAATTTTATTTTTCATTTTTAGTCAACTCCTCATTTAACTGATCATATATTTTTTGATCTATTTCTTGTTGAAAAGCTCTATTTAATGCTTTTCTTTTTTCCATCTTTTTAAAGCATTCGATATTATTGCATATGTATGCACCTCTGCCATTAGCTTTTCCTGTCATATCTATCTTAATTTCTCCATCTTTAGATCTAACAATACGAATAAGTTCTTTTTTTGGTTTTTGCTCCATACATCCAATACACTGTCTTAGGGGTATTTTCCTAACTTTCATTTTAGAATACCTCCTACTCTTCTATTTCCTTCATAGACTCTTCATATTGTGATTCACTCTTAATATCAATTTTCCAGTTTGTTAACTTCGCCGCTAATCTTGCATTTTGTCCTTCTTTACCAATCGCTAATGATAGCTGATAATCAGGAACAACCACTAAAGCTGTTTTTTCACTTTCTTTTACAATAACTTTTATTACCTTTGATGGACTCAATGCACTTGCTATTAATGCTTCTGGATTATCATTCCATTTTATAATATCAATTTTTTCACCTTTTAGTTCATCTACAATCGCCTGCACTCTTGCTCCTTTATGCCCTACACATGCTCCAACAGGATCTACATTCTCATCATGGGAATATACAGCAATTTTAGTTCTTGATCCTGCTTCTCTTGAAATACTTTTTATTTCTACAATCCCATCATGAATTTCTGGAACTTCTAGTTCAAATAACCGCTTTACTAGTCCAGGATGTGTCCGTGAAACAAGAATTTGTGGTCCTTTTGTCGTCTTTTTTACCTCAACAATATATGTTTTAATTCTATCGTTATGTTTATAAACTTCTCCAGGCATTTGCTCTGAAGGAGTTAAAATAGCTTCTGCTCTGCCAAGATTGATAAATACATTTCCCTTACTGATTCTTTGAACTATCCCAGTAACAATCTCGCTTTCTCTATTTACAAACTCATCAAAAATAATCCCTCTTTCAGCCTCTCGTATTCTTTGTACAACTACCTGTTTTGCTGTTTGAGCAGCAATTCTACCAAAATTTTTAGGTGTAACTTCCTTTTCCACTACATCCCCAACTTCATAATTGCTGTCAATTTCTCTTGCATCCTCAAGGCTAATCTCTAATAATTCGTTTTCAACTGTTTCAACAACATTTTTTACTGAAAATACTCGAACTTCTCCATTTTCTCTGTTAATATATACTTTTACGTTTTGTGAAGTACCGTAATTCCTTTTATACGCAGAGATTAATGCTGCTTCAATAGCATCAATTAATATATCCTTGGCAATACCTTTTTCCTTTTCAATCTGATCTAAAGCTTCTATAAATTCTCCATTCATTTATTATACACCTCCTTATTATATAATGACAGAAAGCTTCACTTTTGAAACTTTTTCTCTCGGTATTTTCAACTCACCATCTTTATCCATTTCTAAAACAATAAACCCATCTTTAAGACCTGCTAATACTCCTTCGATTCTCTTCTTTCCATCTAAAGCCTGATATAAATTAACTTCTACCATTCTACCCTTATATTTTTCAAAATCCTTATCTTTTTTTAGCGGCCTATCAAGTCCAGGAGATGACACCTCTAAGTAATAATTTTGCTCAATAGGATCCAATTCATCTAATTTTTCACTTATATATTCACTTACATATTGGCAATCATCTATAGTTACTCCACCTGGTTTATCTATATATACTCTTAAAAACCAATTTTGTCCTTCCTTGACAAACTCAACATCTACTAGCTCTAATTCATTCTCCTCAACAAATGCTACAACTAATTCTTCTACAATATCCGTCACACGTTTTTTTGCCATTCTTCTCCCTCCTTCTTATTTCACATAATCTATATAACATTCTATATACATATTCTTTGGAAAATATACATTCATTATTCTTTCATTAAAAGCAAGAAATAACAGCAAAGAGTGGGGTATGTCCCACTCTTTTCATAAAATATTATATATCTATCGGTAAAATTATAGCATAACAGCAAAAAATATGCAACTCTAAAATAGTGATAGTTGGTTGGTATCAGGCAATCCATTTAAACAGCCATGATTTTTTAAAGTTTCGATAACAGTTTTTGTAACTTTTGACCGTTCTCTTATATCCTCAACAGATATAAACTCACCGTTCTTTCTGCTTTTGCAAATGCTCCTTGCAGCATTTTCACCTACTCCTTGTAATGCTCTAAGTGGTGGCAAAAGCTTATCTTCTAAAATAATAAATTTATCTGAATCAGACTTATAAATGTCTACTGGTAAAAATCCAAAACCTCTACAATACATTTCATAAACCACTTCTAGAACAGTTAAAAGGTCCTTCTCTTTTTGCGTTACATTATTCCCCAATTCTTCTAATTCTTTTATTTTATTCTTAACTATTTCCTTCCCTTTAACCACTAACTCCGCATCAAAGTCTGAAGCTTTTGTAGTAAAATAAGTAGCATAAAAAGCTAAAGGATAATGTACTTTAAAATAAGCAATTCTAAAAGACATCATAACATATGCAACAGCATGTGCCTTAGGAAACATATACTTAATCTTATTACAAGAATCAATATACCACTGAGGAACATTGTTTTCCTTCATCATTGCTTCATCTTCAGGTGTTAATCCCTTTCCTTTTCTTACTTTTTCCATTATTTTAAAAGAAGCTTTAGGAGGTAATCCTTTATAAATTAAATAATTCATAATATCATCTCTAGTAGAAATTACTTCCTTTAAAGGAGCAACATTTTGTCTAACTAAATCCTGTGCATTATTTAACCAAACATCTGTACCATGAGACAGTCCACTAATACGAACTAGCTCAGCAAATGTAGTAGGCTTTGTATCTACTAACATCTGTCGTACAAATTTAGTTCCAAATTCAGGTATCCCTAAACTACCTACCTCACATTTAAAGTCATTATCTACAATTTTTAAAGGTTCAAGACTTGTAAAAATCTTGACTGTTTCTGGATCATCTAATGGAATTTGTTGTGGATCTACCCCCGTAATATCTTGTAACATTCTAATAATCGTAGGAACATCGTGTCCTAAAATATCAAGCTTTAATATCCTACCACTGATAGAATGATAGTCAAAATGAGTTGTAATCACACCTGATGAACTATCATTTGCTGGATACTGAATGGGAGAAAAATCAAAAATATCTTTGTAATTTGGTACAACCATAACACCTCCCGGATGCTGTCCAGTAGTTCTTTTTACACCTGTACATCCACGTGAAAGTCTATCTATTTCTCGATTGTTTATTGGAATTTGTCTTTCTTCAAAATACTTTTTTACAAAGCCATAAGCAGTTTTTTCTGCTATTGTACCAATAGTTCCTGCACGAAATACATAGCCTTCTCCAAACAATACTTCTGTATACTTATGAGCATTCGGTTGATATTCACCTGCAAAGTTAAGATCTATATCTGGTTCTTTATCCCCTTCAAATCCTAAAAATACTTCAAAAGGTATATCATGTCCGTTCTTTTCATAGTCTTCATTACATTTTGGACATTTTTTATCAGGCAAATCAGCTCCACTACCAATTGAACCATCTAAGATAAATTCTGAGTTTTTACAATTTTTACAGATATAATGAGGCGGAAGAGGATTAACCTCCGTAATATCACTCATAGTAGCCACAAATGAAGATCCTACAGAACCTCTTGATCCTACCAGATATCCGTCCTCTAATGATTTTGTCACAAGCTTTTGTGCAATAATATACATAACCGCATAACCATTACTTATAATCGAGTTAAGCTCCTTATCTAATCTTGTTTTTACAATTTCCGGTAAAGGGTCTCCATAAATTCTCATGGCTTTTTCATAGCACATATTTTTTAAATCTTCATCTGCTCCCTCAATAACAGGTGGATAAGTTTCTTCTGGAATAGGTATGATTTGTTCAATCATATCTGAAATTTTATTAGGATTATTAACAACTACATCCATAGCCATACTTTCTCCTAAATATTTAAACTCCTCAAGCATTTCATCTGTTGTTTTAAAGTATAGAGGCGCTTGATTATCTGCATCGCTAAATCCTTGTCCTGCCATCAATATTCTTCTATAAACTTCATCTTTTGGGTCTAAAAAATGTACATCTCCAGTTGCAACAACCATTTTATTAAACCTTTCCCCCAAAGTCACAATTTCCTTATTAATTTCCTTTAATTCTTCTTCTCCCTTTACTAATCCTTTTTGTATTAAGAACTGATTATTTTCTATTGGTTGTATTTCTAAATAATCGTAGTATTTTACAATATTTTCTATTTCTCTTTTAGGCTTATTATTAAGAATTGCTCTATATAACTCTCCTGCCTCACAAGCAGTACCTACAATAAGACCCTCTCTCATTTTTGAAAGAAGTGATTTAGGAATTCTAGGTCTTTTATGAAAGTAAGAAATATGCGATTGAGAAATAATTTTATATAGATTTTTAAGCCCTGTGTAATTTTTTACCAATATTATTACATGAAAAGTATCTAGCTTTTTAACGTCTACTGATTTAGCGTAAAGATCATTTATCTCGCTTAATCTTGCAATTCCTCTTTCCTTAAGCATCGATAAAAATTCAATAAAAATATTTGCTGTGGCTTTTGCATCATCTACTGCCCTATGATGATTCTCCAATTTTACATTTAATTCCTTAGCTATCACATTTAATTTATACCTTTTTAAATGAGGAAGTAAAATTTTAGCCAAAGGCAAAGTATCTATAATAGGATTATTAAATTCTAATCCCATTTGACTACAACTTTGCTTTATAAAAGATGTATCAAAATTTGCATTATGTGCAACAGCAGGAGCATCTTCAATAAATTCTAGAAATTTAGGCAATACTTCTTCAATAGTTGGTTGATCTTTTACCATATCATCCGTTATCCCCGTAAGCTCAACAATTTTTAAAGGGATAGGAATCCCTGGATTAACTAATATATTAAATTTGTCTACAATTTTATTGTCTCTTATTTTTACTGCTCCTATTTCGGTTATCTTATCATTTTTGCTAGATAACCCTGTTGTCTCTATATCAAATACTACATAACTTTGATTTATTTCTTTTTCATTACTATTAATTACAATAGGTTCTCCATCATTAACCAAATACCCTTCTACACCATAAATAACTTTAATATCATGTTTTTTAGCTGCATCCATAGCTTCTGGAAAAGCTTGTACTACTCCATGATCTGTTATTGCAATAGCAGCATGTCCCCACTCTTTAGCCCTTTTAATTAAGTTTTTCGCAGAAGATACTCCATCCATAGCACTCATTTGAGTATGAACATGTAATTCCACCCGTTTTTTTTGCGCTTTATCTATTCTTGCTTTAAGTTGTCCTTTTATAATATCCTTTGCCATAATAACAATCTCTCTAGAAAAAGTATCATAGCGAGCATCTCCACGTATCTTTACATACTTTCCTATTTTTAATTCTTCAGATAAAGCATCTACTTGTTCCTTTTTAACAAATAACTTAACAGCAATAGAACCTTTATAATCTGTTACGCTTAAAACACATAAGCTTTTACCATTTTTTAATGTTTTCCATTCAACATCAAATATCTCGCCCTCAATTGCTACAATCCCAGATTCTTCATTAACACTTGGAATCACTATTATATTATCATTAAATTTTTTGCCTAAAATGATCTCTTCATTTGAGAATACATTTTTTACTTCCTTTTGCTTTTTCATTACTATATTTTGATTCGTCAACATACTTTCAACAATCGCTTGAGTTTGTATTTCTTTTTCTTTTAGATAACTATCTTTATGATCCTTCTGTGAATCCTTATGTCCTTTAAAAACTACTTTTACATTTCTATTTAACTCAGATTGAATCATTTCTTTTATAAAAATATCAACCTTTTTCTCTTTTAAGCTTTCAATACCTATTGAATTTTCAACCTCTAAAAATAATGTATCATCATTTAAACTGTATTTTGAATTGCTTAACCAGGCTAATGAAGAGGGAATTGATTGATTTAATGCATAAATAATATTTTCCCAGTATACTTTCAAAGTGTCATTTTTTTTCAGATCTATATTTTGATACAAAGTATTAAAGTTTACATCCTTCACAAAAGGAATATTTTTTTTTATATTCATTCTTAAATCATCTAATGCTGCCCGATGAATCATTTTATTAGAAGTTATAACAAAGCTCAACCTTTTATTTTTCTTATAATATCTGACTTTTTTTACAACTGCATCGATTTCGATATTTATATTTAACCCAATATCATTTACAATCTTCTTTAATGATGTGTCCAATTATATCCCCCTTTCATTACTAAAAATTTTTTATAGATTATAAAAAAATCCTTTCATCACCTTCAAATATAACATCATTAGCAAGTCCTGAAGGCGTAGGATTTTTTTATAAAAGTTATTAAATTCATTCACTTATCTTTATATATTTCTTTTTATATCGATGTTGTTTATCTATAGGTAAACAACTTTAAAATGAAATATAAAAGATAGTTCATTCCAGATAACTTTTGAAAAAACAAAACTTCATTCCATGAAAAAATACTGAACCTTCAAAACTCACTTCGTTCAAACAATGAAGGTTCTTAACGTATTTTTCATGAAATTTCAGTAAGTTTTTTTACAAAAGTTATCGAAGTCATTCACTTATCTTTATATATTTCTTTTTTTATGTTGAAGTTGTTTATCTATACCAATAAATAAAGAAGATTTACATTTTTATAATCTCTTCTAATAATACAGCTTCTATATTTTCTTCTTTTACTTTTCTTATAATTTCTCCTTTCTTAAATAATAATGCTGAACCTTTGCCTCCTGCAATGCCAATATCTGCATCCTTTGCCTCTCCTGGGCCATTTACAGCACAGCCCATTATAGCAACCGTCAATGGCTTATCTATTTTACTCAACTTACTTTCTATTCTATTTGCTAAACTTATTAAATCTATTTGAGTCCTTCCACAAGTAGGACAAGAAACCATCTTTATACCAAAATTTCTTAATCCAATTGATTTTAAAATTTCTTTTGCTAATTTGACTTCATCCACCGGATCTCCTGTTAATGAAATCCTTAAGGTATCTCCTATACCATCTAATAGCATAGCTCCTATACCTATACAAGATTTTACCGTTCCGCTCTTAATCGTACCAGCTTCTGTAATCCCTATATGTAGCGGGTAATCAACCTTTTCAGAGATTAATCTATAAGCTTCTACTGTAAGTTTTATATCCGAAGCCTTTAAAGAAATAATAATATCCTCAAAGTTTAAATTTTGGAGAATTTCCACATGCTCTAATGCACTTTCCACCATAGCTTCAGGAGTAATTTCTCCATATTTTCTCACAATTCTTTGATCAATTGATCCCGCATTTACACCAATTCGAATGGGAATTCCTCTTTCCTTCGCCAGCATTACAACTTTTTTGACTCGATTCGCATCACCAATATTTCCTGGATTCAATCTTAATTTATCTACACCGTTTTTTATAGCTTCTAAAGCTAACCTATAATCAAAATGAATATCAGCAATCATTGGAATATGAATCTTTTGTCTAATTTCTTTTATCGCTTGTGCAGCCTGCATATCCGGAACTGCAACCCTTACAATTTCACAACCAGCCTCTTCTAATTTATTAATTTGCTCCACTGTTTTATCAATATTTCTTGTATCTGTATTAGTCATAGACTGTATAGAAATAGGAGCATCCCCTCCTATTTTTACATTCCCACAATAAACAGTTCTTGTTTTTTTTCTTTTTATTTCCATTTTTTACACCAACCTTAAAATAAATCAAATATATGCTGAAATAATTTAAACCTTTCAACATCTTTGAAAATCATAAATACCATTAAACTCATCAGTAATACAAATCCTGTCAAATGGATAAAGCCTTCCTTTTCTGGGTCAAGAGGCTTACCTCTTAAGCCTTCTATAATTAAAAAAACTAATCTCCCTCCATCTAAAGCAGGAATAGGTAGTAAATTCACTATACCTAAATTAACGCTAATAAATCCAACAATCCACAGTACACTATATATATTGGTTTTAGCTGCTTGACCTACTATATGAATAATTCCAACAGGTCCTACTACATCTTTCATAGAAGGCTTCATGAAAAATGCTAACATACTTTTAATAACAAATGTCATTCTGTCAAAACCCATTGAAATAGATTTTGCAAAGGATTTTTTAATAGTAGGAGAAATCCCAATCATTACTTGATTTGTTTCTTTATTGAGAAGAGGTTTAATTGAAAAGCTTTTTTCTTTTCCATCTCTCAATATTTTTATATTAATCTTTTGATCTTTTTTACTGTGAATAGTTTCAACAATTTGTTTCCAACTATTCATTTCTTTTCCATCAATTGAAAGAATTTTATCTCCTGCTTTTATTCCTGCCATTTGAGCAGGATAATTTGGTATAATATCTCCTATAGTAGTATCATTCGTAGGAAATCCTATCATATAAAACATCATTGAAAACAAAAGAATTGCGAAAATAAAATTCATAAATGGACCTGCAACAATTACAAGCATTCTTGCCCATAAAGGCTTATTATTAAAGCTTCTTTCATCTGTAGATGCTTCATCTTCACCTTCCATTTTTACATATCCACCTATTGGTAATGGTCTTATGGAGTACTCTGTTTCGCCCTTTTTAAATTTAAAAATTCTTGGCTTCCCCATTCCAATTGAAAATTCATGTACTTTTATGCCTACAAGTTTCGCTACACTAAAATGTCCAAATTCATGAAACACTACCAAAACACCAAAAATTAAAAAAGCTATCAATATAGTTTCCATGATCACACCACCTTAAAGAAAAATATTTTTTGCAAAATTTCTTGCCCAACAGTCAATTTCTACAATTTTATCAATATCAAGGTCATGTTCAATATCATGTTTTTCTAATGCTAATTCAATGCCTTTAGGTATATCGTAAAAACTAATTTTTTCATTAATAAAAAGTTCTACCAAAACTTCATTTGCAGCATTTAAAACTGTAGGAAAGCTTCCCCCTATTCTTAAAGCATCATAAGCAAGTTTTAAACAAGGAAATGTATTTAAATCAGGTTTTTCAAAGGTTAATGTTGCAATATCAAACAAATTTAATTTCTCATAGCTATTTGCAATTCTTTTAGGATAAGTTAAAGCAAATTGAATAGGCACTCTCATATCTGGATAACCCATTTGAGCAATCACAGAACTATCTTTATATTCTACCATAGAATGAATAATACTCTCTGGATGAACAACTACATCAATTTGTTCTAAGCTTAAATCAAAAAGCCATTTTGCTTCAATAACTTCTAATCCTTTATTCATAAGTGTAGCTGAATCAATACTTATCTTCTTTCCCATATTCCACTTAGGATGCTTTAGTGCCTCTGCAACCGTTACATCTTTTAAAGCATCTTTTTTCCATCCTCTAAAAGGCCCTCCAGAAGCTGTTAATAAAATTCTTCTAATATCTTGTAAAGTATACCCCATTAAGCTCTGAAATATAGCACTATGCTCACTATCTACAGGAAGAATCAATACCCCATTTTTTTGAGCCTCTCTCATAACAATTTCTCCAGCTGTAACTAATGTCTCTTTATTGGCTAATGCAATATTTTTCTTACACCTTATAGCTTTTATTGTAGGGATTAATCCGATCATTCCTACTACTGAAGTAACAACCAAATCAACATCACTAAGCGTTGCTATGGTATTTAAACCATCAAGGCCATATAAAACCTCTGTATTAGTATTTTGAATCCTTTCCTTTAATTCTAAAGCTTTTTGTTCATCCATTACTGCAACTGCAATTGGATGGAATTCATTTATTTGCTTTTCTAATAATTCAATATTACTATTTGCACTTAATCCTAATACATTGAACTTTTCTTTGTTGCTCCTCACAACGTCAAGGGTCTGTGTTCCAATAGAACCGGTCGAACCTAATATGCTAATGTTTTTCATATAACCATCCCTTCAAGATTACTCAGTTTTACAGAAAAAAGCAATTCATTTTTATATTCCTTACCTTATAAAAAATATTATATAATAATATACTGCTGGTGCAGTAAAAAGTATGCTATCAAATCTATCTAAAATGCCTCCATGACCAGGCATAATTTTTCCATAATCTTTTATCCCTGCATATCTTTTAAAAATAGATGCTGTTAAATCTCCACATTGTCCTATGATACTTCCTAAACCACCAATAATCACACAGTGTAGGAATATATTAGGCACAACAAAATAACCAAACAAAGCACTTATTAAAATACTTCCTAATATACCTCCAACAGCCCCTTCTATAGTCTTTTTAGGGCTAATATTAGGACACAGCTTTCTTGATCCAAAAAAATAACCAGTAAAATATGCAAAAGTATCTGTTGCCCAAGCAACAATAAATACCATCCAAATCAACTCACTATATTTACTATGATGCGAAATAAAAACAATATGATACATGAAAAATACAACATAGTATATTCCCATAGCTGTAATACTTGATGAAAAAATATCTAATTTTTTTTTGAATAAATTATTTACTAAAATCAATAACATACTCATAAAAAACCATGCCATAATTTCCGCTTGGGTAATAGGCTTAAAAGCAATTGCAGAAATAAAAATGATGCTCAAAATTCCAACCGATTTTGAAGGCATAATATCTATATTATGAAAAGCATTAAAAAACTCATCTATAGCAATCATTGCTAACAAAAAGACAGATATGTCTAGAATAATGCCTCTCTTTATAACAACAAACAAAAACAAAGGTATTGCAAGTAGTGCAGAAATAATTCTTATACGCATCTATATCATCACCACCTTTATTTAATTCCCCCAAATCTTCTATCCCTCTTTTGATAGTCAATGATTGCCTGTATCAAGTTGTCACGATTAAAATCAGGCCAAAAAGTATTAGAAAACCAAAATTCGCTGTACGCAATCTGCCATAATAAAAAATTACTTATTCTTAATTCCCCACTTGGTCTAATAACCAAATCAGGATCTGGTATGTCTTTTGTATATAGAAACTCTTTAAAATATTCTTTATCAATTTTTTCAATAGAAATCTCATCATTCTTTACTTTTTGACAAATATTTTTCACTGCCATAATAATTTCATCTCTTGCTCCATAATTCAATGCAATATTTACTACTAGCCCAGTATTATTTTTTGTTAATTCTACTGCTGAGTTTATTTCATCTAAGGCAGTCTGTGGAAGTTTACTAATATCTCCTATTGTTCTAATTTTTACATTGTTCTTATGTAATTCTTTCGCTTCTTTTCTTAAATAATAAACAAGTAACTGCATCAATGCGGATACTTCATTAACTGGTCTCTTCCAATTTTCTGTAGAAAAAGCATATAAAGTTAAATATTCAATATGAAGCTCTGAACAAGTACGAATAATTTCCCTTAATGCTTCTATCCCTGCTTTATGACCTGCTGTTCTTGGTAATCCTCTTTTTTTTGCCCATCTTCCATTTCCATCCATAATCACTGCAATATGTTTTGGTAATTTCTCTAAATCCAAATCTTTTTTATTAAGATTTTTACTCCCTCTAGAAAAGATATTTCTCATACTACTATTCCTCCAGTTATAACTTGGCTAAAAGAAATATCACCCCCTCATAATAGGGGGTTAAAAATAACTTATTGTTAATTCAATGTGCTGATTCTTATATTCTTGTTTAATTACTCTACATTCCCTTACCTCTTCTTTAGCTTTAGGGGAATTAGTTTCTTTAATAGATAATTCATATTCAGAACCTAGTATTTCAACAGCTTTTTTCAATTCGAATCCTAAAATATCAGGTACTTTATTCAAATATTATACCTCCAACATTTCTTTTTCCTTTTTACTAACCAATTCATCAATGATTTGTCCGAACTTAGTTGTCATCTTCTGTACTTCATCTTCCGCCTTTTTTAAATCATCTTCTGTTAATTCACCATCTTTTTGCATTTTCTTCAATTTATCATTAGCTTCTCTTCTTTCGTTCCTTAAAGCAATTTTCGCATTTTCTCCTGTCTTCTTAACAACTTTTACTAACTCTTTTCTTCGTTCTTCCGTTAACTGAGGAATTGCTAATCTAATAACATTTCCATCATTAGATGGGTTAATCCCTAAATCAGATTGAGATATTGCCTTTTCAATTGCTTGTATAGCTGTTTTATCATATGGTTGTACCACAAGAAGTCTTGGTTCAGGAGCCGATACACTTGCTATTTGTTTCAATGGTGTAGGACTTCCATAATATTCTACAACAATCTTGTCTAGTAATGCTGGGTTAGCTCTTCCCGCACGAATAGCATTTAAATCTTCCTTAAATACTCTAATAGTTTTTTGCATTTTTTCTTCTAATTCTTTATGAATTTGTAGCTTCATGTTTTAATCCTCCTTTACGAATGTACCAATTTTTTCACCTAAGATAACTCTTTTAATGTTTTCTGGCTCATTTAAACCAAATACAACAATTGGAATTTTATTATCCATGCAAAGTGAAGTAGCTGTTGAGTCCATTACCCCTAATCCTTTACTTAATACATCAATATATGAAAGTTCATCAAATTTCTTAGCATCTGGATTAATATTAGGGTCAGAATCATATACACCATCTACCTTCTTAGCTAAAAGAATTACCTCTGCTTCAATTTCAGCTGCTCTCAATGCAGCTGTTGTATCAGTTGAAAAATAAGGATTTCCTGTTCCAGCAGCAAAAATAACAACTCTGCCTTTTTCTAGGTGTCTTACTGCTTTTCTTCTTATATATGGCTCTGCAATTTGTCTCATTTCAATTGCTGTTTGAACGCGAGTTAAAACACCAATACTTTCAAGAGCATCCTGCAATGCCAACGCATTGATAACCGTAGCTAACATTCCCATATAATCAGCTGTTGTACGATCCATTCCTTCTCCACTACGACCTCTCCAAAAATTTCCACCACCCACTACAATGGAAACTTCAACGCCTAATTTAGAAATTTCTTTTACTTGTGCTGCAATTGCATCAAGAGTCTCTCCATCTAAACCAAAACCTTTTTCTCCTGCTAAAGCTTCTCCACTTAATTTTAGTATGACTCTTCTATATCTAGGCCCCACTATATACACCCTCCGTTTTTATTATTCTACAAATGTTACTAGAAACCTTTAATTTTATATACATCTTATTTTAAAAAAGAGAACACAAACTGTGTTCTCTATGTTTAATTTTTAAAATTAGCTATTTATTTGTTTAGCTACTTCCTCTGCAAAATTTTCTTCTTTCTTTTCAATTCCTTCGCCTACTTCAAATCTTGCAAATCTTCTAATAGATATATTTTCTCCGATTTTCGCTATTTTTTGATTTAATAAATCTTGAATTGTAACATCTGGATCTTTAATAAAAGGTTGTTCTAATAAACATACTTCTTTATAGTATTTTTCAATTCTTCCTGTTACCATTTTATCAACGATTTTTTCAGGCTTTCCTTCATTTAAAGCTTGATGTCTTAGAATTTCTTTTTCTTTTTCTATAACATCTTGTGGAATATCTTCTCTTTTTATGTATTGTGGATTTGCTGCTGCAACTTGCATAGCAATATCTTTAACAAATTGCTTGAACTCATCATTTTTTGCAACAAAGTCTGTTTCACTGTTTACTTCAACTAATACACCAATTCTTCCACCATGTATGTAAGCTTCAACAAGACCTTCTGC
Organism: Crassaminicella indica; assembly: GCF_019203185.1. Classification (NCBI taxonomy): domain Bacteria; kingdom Bacillati; phylum Bacillota; class Clostridia; order Eubacteriales; family Clostridiaceae; genus Crassaminicella; species Crassaminicella indica. The sequence continues at coordinate 2,579,019 of NZ_CP078093.1, forward strand.
TGCAATTCTTCCTGATTTCTTAGCTGCTTTTGCTAATCCCTTTTCTCTTAAAACTTCAATTGCTTTTTCCATGTCTCCATCTGCTTCAGTTAAAGCTTTTTTACAATCCATCATTCCAGCACCAGTTTTTCCTCTTAGTTCTTTAACCATAGCTGCTGTAATAGCCATATAAGAACGCCTCCTCAAGTACATTGTAATATAATAGAAGAGGTAAGAGAAGGAAGGAAATTCATTCCTTCGTCACCCTTACCCTCTTACAAATTATTCTTCCATTTGTTCGCCTTGTTTTGCTTCAATGATCGCATCTGCCATTTTTGCAGTAATTAACTTAACTGCTCTTATAGCATCATCATTTGCAGGAATTACATAATCTACTTCATCAGGATCACAGTTAGTATCTACAATACCTACTACAGGTATTCCTAATATTTGTGCTTCTCTAACTGCGATTCTTTCTTTTCTTGGATCAACTACAAAAATTGCAGCTGGAAGTTCCTTCATTTCTTTTATTCCACCTAAGAATCTTTCCAGCTTTTCTTGCTCATGCTTAAGCTTGATTACTTCTTTCTTAGGAAGAACATCGAACATTCCCTCTTCTTCCATTTTTGTTAACTCATGAAGACGATCAATTCTTTTTCTGATTGTCTTAAAGTTTGTTAACATACCTCCAAGCCATCTTTGGTTAACATAATACATTCCACATCTTTTTGCTTCTTGCTCAATTGATTCTTGAGCTTGTTTTTTTGTTCCTACAAAAAGAACTGTATTGTCACCCTCTGCTACTTCCTTAAGGAAAGCATAAGCTTCTTCAACTTTTTTTACTGTTTTTTGTAGGTCAATAATATAAATACCATTTCTTTCTGTGAAAATGTACTCTGCCATTTTTGGATTCCATCTTCTTGTTTGATGTCCAAAATGTACTCCTGCTTCTAGCAATTGTTTCATTGAAATAACTGCCATGTTCTTCACCTCCTTGGTTTTTTCCCTCCACTCTGTTCATCTTTTTAAAAGACCTTTAGGCACCATTTTAAAAATTCCAGAGTGTGTGTTATTAATCACCTTAAGTAGTATAACATAGTCTATATAAGTTTTGCAATAATAAATTTTAAAACTTTACACCATTACAAAAATATTATTTCCATTTACAGTATGAATATACAATTTTTTTAAACTAATTGCTTTTATTCTTTTACATTCTTTCCTTTAATTATTTTTTCTATAATTTGATCTTCTGAATCTTTTGATGTAAATTCATATTTACCCCATCTTAATTTATTCTCTAGGTTTTTATTGTTTATTTTATTTAAAAATTCCTCTTCAGAACGTATCAAATTATTTTCCTTTAATATTCTAGCAACATCTTCACTTTTATATCCTTTTTGAATTTCAATAATAATCTTTTTATCCTTGTCTTCTTTTGTATCTATTTTTATATTCATATCTCGTTTATCAAAATATTCTACAGGATCTATCATTCCTATTTTTTTTGCCTCTGATTTAATAAATTCTTCATCTATAATCCTTTTGTTTTGATGTAAAATCATATTAAATCCCGATGATAATATTAATCCTATCCCAATACCTAAAAATACACCTACTAATACGTCCCTTCTCAAATGATCACCTCTTTTTTAGGCTACATATCAATTGAACCTCCCCAATACCTTTATCAACCTTTTTAGCTATTTGGGCTGGCGTATATCCTTGATAATATAATTGTAATATTTTTTTCTTATCTGTATCAATATCTAAATCATCATCTTCTTTTTTTGTATTTAACAAATCTAATTTATAACTTGCTCCTGTAAATTCTCTATTATTTTTTGATTTTTTTTCGTTAAGAACACTTGAATATTGTTCCATTTTCTCATCTAATATTTTTATCATTTTATAAATTTCATCTGTTTTTTCATCTAAAGTTTTTATAGTATCTTCACTAATTTCTTTTAATTCTTTTATAATATTTTCTGCAAGATCAATGCTAGCTAATAACTCGATTTCATTGCTTTCATTATTTTGAAATTTAATTTCAGACTGTATATTTGTATTCTTTCTAAGCATTATAATAGATATTATTACAATAATAATACCTATAGAAAAAAATATATAATCACCCATATTCGCTCACCATTTCATTTATATTTTTATATCAATATTAGCTCCAATTCCTTTTATTGCTCTTACTTCATTCTTTTTTTTATTTTTTACCTGCGTATCGTTTTCCTTTTTCTTACCTTTATTTTTTTTACTGCCTTTTTGATGGTTATCTTGTTTATCCCTTATATTTGGATGATCTTTATTTTCAAATTCATTTACTTTTTTTAGCTTATGCTCAATATTCATTTTGTCTTGTTGCACCAAATACTCTTGGTCCAACCTTACTCTATTATTAGCAACTTGGTTTTCCTGTGACTGTTGCTGAGTTTTAGGCATTAATACTTGAAAATCTATAGGTCTTATGGACATTCCTATCATCTCCTATTACTTTCCTAAATAAGAACCTATCTTTATTTCTCCATCTTCCCTTGAAATTGTAGTGCATTTAATATCATCTCTAACATAATAAACAGAATTTCCAATGACTATTCTTACTCCTGGATGTACTATAGATGATACATTGATTCTTCCATTAGATAAATCTTGAAGAATATGCTGCAAATTATCAAGCGTCTTATGTACACTTTCTATTTTTTGATTTAAATATTTTTCTGTGATTTTTGATTTCATTAGCATAGCTTGTTTCTCTTTTGATAATTTAGTATTTTTAGATAATTTCGTCAGCAATTCTATTGCTTTTTTTATATTTTCCTTGTTTTTATGCAAAGCCTCAGATTCTAGTTTCAAGCTTTCATATCTCTCTTTTATCTCTGGATCGATTCCTACTTCTATTTTTGTAACAGTTGCCATAGGAGAACCAATACAATTTGCATTCACTTCCAAATTTGCCCTTATTTCTCCACCAACAATCATACCTTTTTTCCCTGAAGCAATAATAGATTCCTTAGACCTTAAATTACAATGCATAATAACCTCTGCATATATACTTCCATTCGCCTTTGCAAAACAACTCTCCATATACTTTGAAAAAATCTCTTTCTTACTAATTAATTTCCCAACATTTTGTCCATGAATTCCTTGATGAAGTATAATATTTCCATCCGCAATAATCGTTGCACCTTCTACTACACCATACACTTCAACATCATCTGAAGATTCTATTTTAAATCCTGACCTTACATTTCCTCTGACAATAACTTTTCCAATAAAATGAATATTTCCTGTTGAATGATCTACATTTCCATTTACTTCATAAACTTTTAAAATTTCCACCTTATCATTATTCAATTTGACTTGTCCATTTACCTCTGCAATTAATTTTAGTCCATCTTCAGTTTCAATCACATTTTTTCCTTTTTTAAAGCCAATAGTTTTTCCTGATTTAGCCTTTAATACTTTTCCTGTAATAGTCATTCCATCTATACCATCTGTAGGCAAAATTTTTTCTGCTATACAATCTCCTTTTTTTACACATTGGAGAATATTCAATTCCTTATAATCTACTTTTCCATCTTCACATATTTGTAACTTAACCTTATTCTCTGTATTAAAATGATATTTTATTTTACCATCCTGTCCATTTATAGGACTTTTTCCGATAGCGATAACTTGTTTTTGATTATATTTTTTTTCATCAATCATCCTATTAATTAAATCTTTATCTATTCCATATATAATCTGGTTATCTTTTAAAATACTTTCAATGTCTTCTTTCTTAATCATTATACCTCCCTTAGGAGGTATAATAGTCATATAGGCCTTCATTTCATCCTTTGATATCTCAATTTCCACCTTTGCATCTACTGGATTGCTTATTTCCAAATCTTTAATATTTATTGAAATAGACTTATTTTCTTTTATATATGCTTTAAGCTTTTCTGTATCAATGTTATAAATTTCCTTTTCCTCTAATGCAACAATAATCTCTTCTATACTTACTGGTTTTCCTTCCCCTTTTGAAGGAATAATTAGTAGACAGTCATTTCCTTCTTGATTATTTAATTCAAACCTTCCATTTTCATTAGTATTTTCAGAAGTATGATTTTTTTCCAATTTTGATGTTTTTTCAGTTAATTTAACTTTAAACTTTTTTTTCAAAAAGTTTAAAATGGTTTTCCCCTCTTCTAAAACCTCTACATTTACATTTTCAAATTTTAAATTTAATTGCTCTAAACCGTTTTTAATTGCTTCTTGTAAAGTTTTTCCTTCTACGATAATGGATTTTCTGTCCACTAATCATCACCACCCTATTCCCTTTATAGAAGTCTTGCTAATTTACCCCTTAATTTCATAATCGCTTTTGTATGCAACTGAGAGATTCTAGATTCTGAAACCCCTAATATTACAGAAATTTCTTTATATGTTAATTCTGAATAATAATATAACTCAATAATTTTTTTCTCTCTTTCTGGTAACTCATTTAATGTTTCTAGCAATATCTTTTTAACTTCTTCTTGTTCTAAATTTTGTTGGGGTTCATTGCTAATATCCTCATCTATAATCGTAAAATTTGCATTATTTAAAATCTTTTCTTCTAATGAAATGACAGAAAAGGAATGTATTTCACCAAGCATACTGTTTAATTCATCTACTGATACTTTTAATTCCTTAGCCACTTCTTGATCACTTGCACTTCTTCCCAATTTATTCTCAATTGATTTATAAGCATCTTCAATTTTTTTATATTTCTGCCTAACAGACCTCGGAATCCAATCTAATGTCCTTAGTTGGTCAATAATTGCTCCTCTTATTCTTATATATGCATAGGTTTCAAATTTAACATTCTTAGATGGATCAAATTTATCAATAGCATCTAATAGACCAAATATACCATAGCTAACTAAATCCTCAAATTCAGCATTATTCCTATAGTTAGCATACAATCGACCTGCAATAATTTTTACAAGATCTATATACTTAAGAATCAATTGATCTTTAATTTCTTTATCATGTGTTTTACTATATTTATCCCATAAATTCATATTGGACATTTTTTGCCCCCCCTTAAGATTCATTAATATTTGTATCTAATTGATGCTTTTCTAAATCCAAGGGGATAAAATCATCTTCCACTTCATCCTTATCTGTCCCAACCTCAATTTCTTCTGGAGGGATTACCATATCTATTATATTTTTATTGCTTGATAATTCTTTTGCTTTTGATATATAATAAATGCAACATTTAGCAGATAAAAATATAATAAGATAAAAACAAATAGTTCTTTTCAAATATGCGCTAAAGCTTATATTTTGTATCATTGCAATAGTAGTGCTGATAAATATAGAAACTATAATGACTATATAAGGTATGGATTTTATACTTTTCATATAATATAACTCCATTCATATTTGTTTCGTACCACGACCAATTGTTTTTACAACAATAATACCTGTATCCGCATAAAGCTCTATGGTTCTACCAAAATTACCGCCAATATCTTCTGCTAATATTGGAATTTTTAATTCATTTAGCATCTCCTTGCAAGCAAGTGCATTTCTTTCACCTATTTTCATGATATCGTTTTTGTTTGAAAAAGAAAACATTTGAGCTCCTCCAGCTAATTTACTTACCAATCTACTCTTACTAGCTCCTAATTTCAAAACTTTTTCTAATAATAAAAGTATCCCTGTATCCGCAAATTTAGCTGGATTAGTATTATTTCTTATTGTTTTACTAGAAGGTAACATAATATGTGCAAGCCCTGCAACTTTTTTTATGGGATCATACAAAGTTACTCCTACACACGATCCTAATCCTAATGTAGTTAAAACCCCATCTCCTCTTGTGACATTTAAGTCTGCCATACCAACTTTAATAATCTCTCCCATTATTCTAAGACTCCTAAACTTTTTAATAATACTTCAAATGATTCTACATCAGGAACTAAAAAGAAATAACCTTTTATATCATCCATACCTTCTTTGAATTCTGTTTCTATCAATAAAACTTTATCACCCACTTGACCATACTGAATAATAGGCACACTAAGTATTGCTCCAGCCATATCTATTGTTAAAGAAGGAATAGAAATTTTCATATTCAATCCTGTTAATGTAGTTAAAGATGATACATATGCTCCTGAAAGAATATTTCCTATTTCTTGCAAGGCTGATTGGTCAATTTCTGTTAAAATATCTGAATCTTCTTCCTTAAACAATAACATATTGGCTAACATTTTAGCAGATTTAACTGTTAATAAAAACATAATATTTCCTGTAAGATCACCCTCAAAGTTAAAATATATTCCACACACAGGCTTTTCTGCGCCACCTAAAAGCTCTGCTACTTCCTTAAATTCTAATATTTCAACTTTAGGCACATTCATATCAATTTTTCTATTAAGCATTTTTGCAAGAGCTGTAGCTGCATTTCCTGCACCAATATTTCCTATTTCCTTCAAAACATCCAACTGTACATTATTCATTTCTTCTATAGAAATTCCCATATTCTTCCCACCTTAACTTTATTACAGTTCTTCGTTTGTATCTGTATTTCCTAAAACTTTTTTCAAGTCCAATAAAATAATAATTCTTTCATTATCCTTTCCTATGCCTTTTACATAATCATTTTTCAATCGATCTGAAAAATTAGGAACATCATCAATAGTTTCAGTATCAAACTGCAAAACCTCCGAAGATGCATCTACTAATAATCCTACTACTATCTCTTCAATAGAAATAATAATGATTCTAGACTCATCATTCAGTTCTACCTGTGGCAGATCAAATCTTTTCCTCAAATTAATAACAGGTACTACTTCGCCTCTTAGATTAATAACACCTTCAACATAATATGGTGCATGAGGTACTCTTGTTATATCCATAACTTTTTCTATGGTCTCTACATGAAGAATGTCTATACCATAATACTCATTATCGAGCTTAAATAATACATATTGATTATCTGTTGTAGTTATCTTTTCAGCCATTATTTTCTCTCCTTTTTTAGCATAGTCACATTAGAAAAGGGAATTTATATCTACAATAAGAGCAACTTGTCCATTTCCTAAAATTGTAGCTCCTGCAATAGCCTTTATACCTAATAAGTATTTTCCTAAAGACTTAATAACAATTTCTTGTTGTCCTATTAAATTATCAACTACAAAGCCTGCTGTCTTGTCTCCTTTTTTTACTACAACCACAATCAAATCTTCTTCATCGCAAGCATCAGAATCTACTTGTAAAATTTTATTCATTCTTAGTATTGGTAAAGTAGTATTACGATAAAGAACGACTTCTTGTTCTTGTATTTTTCTTATACTTTTTGCGTCAATTGTTACAATCTCCTTAATAGAATTCAAAGGAATTGCATATTTTTCCATACCTACATTCACTAATAATGCTTGAATAATTGCAAGGGTTAATGGTAATCTTATAGTAAACGTACTTCCAGATTTAGAAGTTTTTACTTCAACAATTCCACCTAATGCCTCTATTTTAGTCTTTACAACATCTAATCCAACACCTCTACCTGATATATCAGATATTTTATCAGCCGTACTAAATCCAGACTTAAATAATAAGTTTACAGCTTCTTTTTCATCTATATTTTCTGCTTGTTCTTCTGTAATCAATCCATTTTGAATTGCTTTAGCTTTTACTTTTTCAATATTAATCCCTTGCCCATCATCTTCTACTTCTATTACAACACTATTTCCATCAGGATATGCAATAAGCTTAACAGTTCCAATTTCAGGTTTACCATGTTTTTTTCTAGTCTCTGGATCTTCTATTCCATGGTCTATAGAATTTCTTATAAGATGTATCAGTGGATCACCTATTTCATCAATAACCGTTCTATCTACTTCTGTTTCTTCTCCTAGCATAACCAATGAAATTTCTTTTCCTAATTCTTTTGAAAGATCCCTTACCATTCTTGGAAACCTATTAAAAACTCTCTCAATTGGAACCATTCTTACTTTCATTACAGCATCATGTAAACTTGTTGTGATTCTTCCAAGATATTCAACAGCTTCATTTATATCATGTTTTCTTCCAGAATCATCCATTTCTTCTAGTCTTGATCTTGTGATAATTAACTCGCTTACAAGATTCATTAAATTGTCTAAACGATCTATATCTACTCTTACGGTTTTTCCTAATTTAGGCTTTTTAGATTTATTTGATTTTTTTTCATCTTTTTCTTTATTTTTAGTATCTACTGTTCTTTCTTCTTCAACCGTTTCTATGTCTTTAGCTTGTATATTTAATTCATTAACATCGATTTCTTCAATAAGTACATTTTCTACTTCTGATATATTCATAATTCTTTTTCTTATTGTTTCACCATCCACCTTTGAAATAATAATTAATTCAAAGTCTGTATCAAACTTTTCATCCTCTATATCCTCAACAGGTGGATTTGATTTTAATATTTCACAATCTTTTTCAAGAGTATTAAAAATAATAAAAGCTCTTGCAGCCTTTAACATACAATTAGGATTCAAATCTATCTGCATCTTATAACAATTAAATCCTTCAGCAGCAGCTTTTAACGCCACATTTTTTGAAAATTCTTCCACTTCTATATGGATATCATTGCTATTAGATTCATTAGTACTTGAAACTTCTTCTTTAGAGTTATTTTCACTTTCAGGTTCTCCTTGGAGAATCTGATTTAATTTTTTAACTAAATAATCAGAATCCAATTCCCCTTCCTCTCCTGAATTTGCAATTTGATTAATATATCCTTCTAAAGTATCAAGACATTCAAATAAAACATCTACAATTTTTTCTGAAAGTTCTATTTCATTACTTCTCAATAATTGAAGTACATTTTCCATTTCATGAGTAAGATTAGCCACTTTATTAAATCCCATGGTAGCAGACATACCCTTTAATGTATGGGCAATCCTAAAAATTTCATGTACAAGACTTATATCACTATGATTATTCTCTAATTCTAATAAACTTTGATTCATATTTTCTAAGTGTTCTTTTGATTCTTCAATAAAAATCTCCAAATACTGATTCATATCCATCTATCCTACACCCCCACAATTTTTGTTATCGTTTCAGCAATATCCTGCAATGGCACCACCTCATCAATGCAACCTAAGTTAACAGCAGATTTCGGCATGCCATAAACTACACATGTTGCTTCATCTTGTGCTATTGTATATCCATTTTTTTGTTTTATATTCTTCATTCCCATAGCACCATCTGAACCCATTCCTGTCATAATTACACCGATCAAGTTGTCCAGTTCTAGTTGTGCTAAGGAATTCATCATCACATCTACGGAAGGTCTATGTCCCGAAACGGGAGGTTCTTTTGTAAGGCTTATTTTATAATCACTTGCGGATTTCAAAATTTTTAGATGATATCCTCCTGGAGCAATATATGCATATCCAGGCAGTAATTGATCATGATTCTCTGCTTCCTTAACTTTTATCTCTGATAAATTATTTAATCGCTCTGCTAAAGACTTCGTAAAGCCTGCAGGCATATGTTGCACAATAATGATACTTGCTGGTATATTTTTAGGTAAATATGGTATAACCTCCTGTAGAGCTCTTGGTCCACCTGTCGAGGTCCCTATAGCCACAATCTTTTTTATGGATTTATTCTCCTTGTAGATTATAGATCTATTCAATATGTTTTTTGTTTTTCGAGCTTGATTGATATATTTAGACTTTACATTCACCCGTGAAGCTACCTTAATAGTTTCGGTTAATTGAACCTTCATATCTTCTGTATTCATTTTAAATATATTTGTGGGTTTTGTAATAAAATCTACAGCACCTAGCTCTAATGCTTTTAATGTAGCATCTGCTCCTTCTTTTGTTATACTACTTAACATAACTACTGGTAGAGGTGTCTTTTGCATAATAGCTTTTAAAGCTGTTATACCATCCATAATAGGCATCTCAACGTCCATTGTAACAACATCTGGAGAACACTCATTTATTTTTTTTATAGCTTCTTGACCATTTCTTGCTGTATCTATAACTGTTAAATCTTTATCTAAAGTAATAATATCTGAAATTACTTTACGCATAAATGCGGAATCATCCACTACTAAAACTTTTACCTTTTTCATCTAAATCAATCCTTTTTTTCTCATTTTTCTTTGATAATCAAAAATAAAGGATATTATGGATTCTCTAACTTTTTCTGGAATATCTTTTAAAATGATTCCTATATCAAATTTATATTTAGATTCTTCATAGGGTACACATCTTAAAACTTCTCCTCTTACAGTGAAAACTTGTTTTTCAGCTTGAATAGTTATTTCTACAATACTACCTACTTTTAAAGCTTCTTTACTGAGGACTCTTAAACCTCCACCACTGATATCCTTTGTTAGAGCGGGAATCATCTGCTCATTATCAGAATCAGGCTCAATAACTCTTATTTGTGCATTTAATATTACCTCTAATCTATAGAAATCCCTTCTTTGTACCCTAAAAATGTCTCCTATCCTTTCAACTTTCATATAGTATATATCTGATGCTTTTTTTCGACCTACTACCTTCGCTTTAAATGCATATACTCCTAGATTATGTTTATAATATGTGATTTGTATTGTTTCCCCAATAGATATTGGTAAAACTACATTTTTATATATCGGCATTGCAATAAACATAGAATAATTATCTATAATATCCATAACTTGACTAACCAATTCTTTATCATTATTGATCTTAGAATCTAATAACTCAATTCCTATTTTCATTCCAACCTTCGGAAGCCTGTTTTCCTTCATAAACAAACCCTACTTTCATTCCTTTTCAATCTTGATTAACTTATGATGTCTTTTTACAACTATATATAAATTTATGAATGAATCTCTTCAAGCCACTTACTTCAAATATTTCTGAATTAGACTCATTAATAAGTCGAGATGCTATTGTCTCTACACCTTTACTAACTAAGCTATTTGGATAACTTAAAAGAACAGGTTTTTGTAATTTTACAGATTTAGAAACTAAATGATCATCATATAAATATCCTAGCCTTTGCAAAGATATGTTTAAAAATTTTTGCGATGCCATATTTAATTTGTTAAAAATTTCTAAGCCTTCCTGACTATTCTCCACTCTATTTACAAGAACCCTTACTACCTTTTCATCATCCCCTAATATAATGTTTTTAAGCACTGCATATGCATCTGTAATAGATGTAGGTTCAGGTGTAGTTACTAAAATAACCTCACTTGTCGCTTCTATAAATGATAGCACTGAGTTATTAATACCTGCACCTGTATCAATCAAAATAAAATCTGTATTTTTCCCAAGACTCCTAAGATTATTCATTAAATTAACTATTTGTTCTTCTGTCAAATTAGTTAATTCTCTTAATCCTGATCCTCCTGATATTAATCTTATCCCTTCAGGTCCTTCAATAAGAACTTCCTCTAATTTCTTTTCTCTTCTAATTACATTGGCTAGTGTATATTTAGGAATAATCCCTAAAATCACATCAATATTTGCACAACCTAAATCAGCATCTAAAATTGTAATTTTATATCCTAACTTGCTAAGTGCTAATGCTAAATTAATAGTGAAATTTGATTTCCCCACACCACCTTTTCCACTAGTGATAGTAATCACTCTTGTATTATTATTATCGGTAACATTTTCTGAAATTGTAAGATTATTTTGATTTTCATTTTTCTTTTTAAGATTATTAATGATCTCTCTTAGCTTTTTAGCCTGATCATTCATACAATTCACCTACAATTATATTCGCGATTTTTTCTGAATTTGCATATTCAATATCATCTGGAACACTTTGCCCTGTTGTAATATAAGAGAGTTTTTTGTTAGTCAAAATTTTTGCATTTAATATATTCCCTACTCCAGTTGCTTCATCTAATTTTGTAAACAATAGATGATAATCTTCTATAAAATCATAGGCTTTTATAATGCTTTTTATATCTTTATACCCAGTTGTAACACTAATTACTAAAAAAATATCTGGATTTTCTATATAACTAATCAGTTTTTTTACTTCCTCTAGTTGTTCTGCTGATCTATGGTTGCGACCTGCTGTATCTATTAAAATAATATCCTTATCTTTAAATTCTTCTATAGCTTCTTGGATTTCTTCAGGCTCATATATTACTTTTATTGGAATATCTAAAATTTCACTATAAGTTCGCAACTGTTCTACCGCAGCAATTCTATAGGTATCCGCTGTAATCAATCCAACAGATTTATTTTTTCCAATAGCAAACCTAGCTGCTAATTTTGCAAGGGTTGTTGTTTTCCCAACGCCAGTAGGACCAACTAAAATTATTTTTTTCTGATCTTTGCTATCTTCATTTATCATATTGGGGGTTCCTAAATATTCTCGTATAATTATTTTTATTGCTTTATTTATAACTTCTTCATTTTCACTTGAAAAGCTAACTTGCTTTACCGCTATATTCATGATCTTTTCTGCTATGCTTTTTTCAATATTATTTTCTATAAGATGGTTATAATATTTATCAAATAATATCGGCCTTTTTACTTCGTCAGTCTGTTCAACATTATCAATTTTATGAATAAAATTATTTAATAAATTTTCAATATTTCCTACTTGTTGTTTTAATTCGTCAATCTTATTGAATTCTCCTTGATTATTTATATATTTTTTTTCATTTTTAATATTATATTTTTTCTTTCTTTCATTTTCTTCAACAGCAGCAACCATCTCAATAAGTGGTTTTTTAAACAATCCTAAAAAACCTGGTCTTTTAATCTTTCTTGAATGCAAGATTACTGCATTTGCTCCTAGCTCAGACTTTACTTTTAGCATAGCCTCCTGTGCATCATTAGCTATATACCTTTTTACCTTCATATTATGCACTCACCACCCCAATAGACTGTACTTCAATTTTTGAATCGATCTCATTATAAGACAGAACTATCAATTCAGGAGTTAATTGTTCTGTTAACTTTTTAAAATAGCCTCTCACAATAGGAGAAGTTAATATTATTGGTTGTTCCCCAACAGACATCAATTTTTCAATTTGTGTTGCCAAGTTGTTCAAAACTGCTTGTGCTATATTTGGATCTAGATTTAAATATGATCCATGCTCTGTTTGCTGAATTGATTCCATAATGGTCTGCTCTAAGCTCTGATCAAGTGTGATAACTTTCACATGATCTCCATCGATAAACTGTTTTGTAATAGCCCTTGAAAGTGACTGCCTTACATATTCTGTTAACATTTCTGTATCTCTTGTAATTGTTCCATAATCTGCAAGTGTTTCTAAAATAGTTACCATATCTCTTATAGATATACCCTCTCTTAATAAATTAGAAAGTACTTTTTGAATCTCTCCTAAAGACATGATTTTAGGTACAAGTTCATCAATCAATGCCTCATTATGTTCTTTTACATTATCAAGTAAAGATTTAACCTCTTGCCTTCCTAATAGCTCATGAGCATGTCTTTTAATAATTTCAGTAAGATGAGTTGATATTACTGAAGAAGGATCTACAACCGTGTATCCAAAAATTTCTGCTTTTTCTCTTTCGTCCTCTTGTATCCATTTTGCAGGTAGTCCAAAAGCAGGCTCTACTGTATCAATTCCACTAATATCTCCTTCAGCTGTACCTGGATTCATTGCTAAATAGTGATCAAATACAATATTTCCTGCTGCCACATCTATTCCTTTTATTTTAATTACATATTGATTAGATTCTAATTGTATATTATCCCTAAGCCTTATCATAGGTACAATAATTCCTAATTCGAGTGCACATTGCCTTCTAATCATAACTAACCTGTCAAATAAGTCTCCACCTTGATTAGGATCTGCTAATGGAATAATCCCATACCCAAATTCTAATTCAATTGGATCTACTTGTAGTAATGGAAGTACATTTTCTGGCTTTCTTATATCTTCAGCCTCTGTATCTTGATGAACTTCCTCCTCTTCAACAATGCTTTCTTGAATAGATTTTTTAAGCATGAAGCCTAAATACACAAATACACCACTTAATAAGAAATAAGGAAGATCTGGAAGTGGTGTCAATCCTAAAAATAATAATACACCAGCAATAATAAACATTATTTTAGGCTGTCTAAACAGCTGCTTTATTACATCATTTCCTAAATCTGAATCAGAGGCAGCTCTTGTTACTACAATACCTGTCGCTGTTGAAATCAAAAGCGCAGGAATTTGACTTACTAAACCATCTCCAACCGTCAATAAAGTGTATTTTTGAAGTGCTTCCATAAAGCTTAACCCTTTACCGAGCATTCCTAAAACAAAGCCTGCTGTAATATTAATAATAGTTATAATAATCCCTGCAATAGCATCTCCTTTTACAAATTTACTAGCTCCATCCATTGCTCCATAAAAATCCGCTTCATTTTGAATGCGCATTCTTCTTTCCCGTGCTTCTGCTTCAGTAATTAAACCTGAATTTAAATCAGCATCAATCGCCATTTGTTTTCCTGGCATCGCATCTAGTGTAAATCTTGCTGCTACTTCTGATACTCTTTCTGCACCTTTGGTAATTACCATGAATTGTATGATAATAATAATCAAAAATATAATAAATCCAACAACAGCATTACCACCTACAACAAATTGTCCAAATGCCTCGATAACAGCTCCCGCATTACCTTTAGAAAGAATATATCTAGTAGTAGAAATATTTAAAGATAATCTAAATAATGTAGTTAATAGTAACATAGAAGGAAAAACTGCAAATTCTAATGGTTCCTTATTATATATTGCAATGAGCAAAATAAGCATTGATAATGAAATATTCAAGCTTAACAATATATCTACAACAATTAATGGTATTGGCATGATAATTATTATTATAACTGCTATAACTGCAAGTGATACAACAATATCACCAAATTTCATTTTTATTCCTCCTAATAAATATTTTTAATTCTATATACATAAGCTAAAACTTCTGCAACTGCTTGATACAGATCTGGAGGAATATAATCTCCTATATCAACAGTAGAATAAATGGCTCGTGCTAGAGGCTTATTTTCTACAATCACAATATCATTTTCTGAAGCTATTTTTTTTATTTTTTGTGCTATAAGATCTTTTCCTTTTGCAAGTACTATAGGTGCATCTTCAATGTTGCTATCATATCTAATTGCAATAGCATAATGGGTTGGGTTCGTGATAATTACATCAGCATTAGGAATATCCTGCATCATTCTTCCCATAGACATTTGACGTTGCTTTTCTTTAATCTTAGCTTTTATTTTAGGATCTCCTTCCATTTGCTTATATTCTTCTTTTATCTCTTGCTTTGACATTCTTAACTCTTTTTCAAATTCCCATTTTTGATAAAAATAATCAACCACTGCTAAAACAAGTAAGACCATAGCAGCACGAAAAGCAATGTTAACTATCGTTTTTCCTACGTAGCCTGCTATCTGTAGCATCTCCATATCCATAACGTTTAGTATATTTTTCGATTGCTTTATTATATAACCAAAAATAACATATCCTACTGCACAAATTTTCACAAGAGATTTAAATAATTCAATCAGTGGTCTCATAGAAAAAAACTTTTTAAGTCCATTAATTGGATTTAATTTGCTAAATTTAGGTGTCAAAGGTTTTGTTGTAAATAAAAAACCTACTTGCATATAACTACAAATCAATCCCGTAATAAAAGCTGCTGCTAGGATTGGTATCACAATTTTTGCAGTCAAAAAGATAGACTGAATAAATAGTTTATGAATACCTCCTACACTGAATAGCTCATCTATTCTCTTTATTTCTAAAAGAATATTTTTGGTAAATCCTACGAAATTATAATAGATATAACTTCCCATTAAGTTCAATACACAAAACGTAAATAATAGAATCAGTGCAGAGTTTATTTCTCTACTTTGTAAAACTTGACCTTCTTCTCTTGCTTGCTTTTTTTTCCTAGGTGTCGCCTTTTCTGTTTTTTCACCATTAAAAAACTGCAAGTCTATTTTAAAAAGAAACATGACATCATCCTTTTGATACAAGGTTCAGAAACTCATATAGATTTTCAAACATATGGTCGAAAATATTTTCAAAAACACCTACATATAAAGGAATCATTAAAACAATAATCATCAATCCAACAATTATTTTTAAAGGCATTCCTATAACAAAAACATTCATTTGAGGCATCGTTCGCGCCAATATACCAAGTAGCATATTTGACACAAGAATAGCTACTAAAATAGGCGCACCCATTTTAAATGCAATAACAAAGGTATTTATTAATATTCCTATCAATTTATCAACCATAAAAGCATTGATAGTTAAATTTCCTAAAGGTATACTATCAAAACTATATTTTAAGGCATAAATTAATGTATGATGTCCATTTATGGATAAAAATACCAGCACAGCCATAACATAGAATAAGCTTCCCATTAATGGAACTTGTGTATCATCCTCTGGATTGATTACACTCGCCATAGAAAAACCTATTTGCATATCTATGATAGTTCCTGCCAAATATATAGAGCTATAAAACAAATAGCAAATAAATCCTATCATCATCCCTATTAATAGCTCTTTTATGCTCGATACCAATAATAAATAAAAATGATCATTCACTAAAGTTGTTGGCACTTTTATCACTGGAAAAAGAATAAGCGCTGTAATAAAAGAAAATCCTATTTTAAGATAGGTTGGTACATTTTTATGATTTAAAACTGGCGCTGAAACAAAAATACCTAAAACTCTCGAAAAAATCAATAACAAAACATCTATATGCTCAAGTAAACCAAATGCAATCTCCACATTTTTTCATCCAATCTATTGTATAAAATTATTCAAATTCATAAATAAGCTTTCGGTATAATCCACAATAGTATTTAAAATCCACGGTCCAAAAACAATAATTGCAACAAGCACCGATATAATTTTAGGAACAAAAGCAAGGGTTTGTTCTTGTATTTGCGTTGTTGCTTGAAAAACACTTACTGCTAAACCAACAATAAGTCCTAATACAAGCATTGGTGCTGATAACAATATTACATTTGTCATGGCTTGTTGCATAAGATCAATAATCTGTCCCTCACTCATTTAATACACTCCTAATGAAATCCCATAATTAAGGATTTGATAATAAGATTCCATCCATCTACTAGTATAAATAACAGTATTTTAAACGGCATTGAGATCATTACCGGCGGCAGCATCATCATTCCCATAGACATCAATGTACTTGCAACCACCATATCTATTACAATAAATGGTATAAACAATACGTAGCCGATTTGAAATCCTGTTTTTAATTCACTAATAATAAAAGCTGGAATCAAAGCTTTAGATGGAATATCTTCTAATTTTTTAGGTTTCTCACTCCCAGATATATCTATAAATAGTGCTAAATCCTTTTCTCTGGTTTGTTTGAACATAAAACTTCTAACTGGCTTCATAGCATTCTCTAAAGCTTCTTCTGCTGTAATCTGTTCATTTATATAAGGCTGTACTGCCTTCTCATTGATCTCCTCACCTATTGGTGCCATAATAAAAAAAGTAAGAAAAAGGGCTAAGCCAATAAGGACTTGATTCGGAGGTGTTGTTTGGGTAGCAATAGCTTTTCGTATAAAAGATAATACAATGATAATTCTAGTAAAGCACGTCATCATAATCAAAATAGACGGTGCTAATGCTAAAATTGTCAATAAAAATAAAATTTCCAAGCTATTTGCTACCTCTTTTGGATTTTTTGCTTCATCTATGCTTAATCCTATCTTAGGAATAGGCATCTTAGGTTCAGCAGAAGATATAGAAAACGAGAGAGCTAAAACAAATATCATCAACACAGTAATCCATAAAAATTTTTTAAAATCTTTTCTTATCATTTCATTTCGTCCCTATCCGTATGATGTTTTACGCCCTGCATTCGTCTCTTCATTTCCTTTAATTTGTTCATCATAGTATTTGTAAAAGCATCAAAGCTTTTAGGTTTTTCTTGTGAAAAAGTATTTTCTTTGTATAAATATTGGTCTAATAAAGTATCAAAATCATTATCCATTTTTTCATATTGCTGATTTTTAGAAGCTACTTTAATATCATCTTCATCAATCTTATCAAGTATATTAATATTTTGCTTTGAAACAGCTAAAATGTAATAATATTTTCCAATATAAAGCAAATAAATTGATTTATCTATTCCCAAAGATATTTTTTCAATAACTTTCATATTTTTCCCTTTTACGAGAAATGAACCATTTTTTGCAATTAATTTTGTTACATAATAAGCTGCTACTAGTATAAAAATAAATACAAACAAAACACTAATAAAATATTTTACATCTGGTATAATGATGATTTCCCCTTTCAAATTAACCTAATACTTTTTTTACAGCTTCAATAACTCGATCTGCTTGGAATGGTTTTACAATAAAATCACCAGCCCCAGCTTGAATAGCTTCAATAACCATAGCTTGTTGTCCCATTGCTGAACACATAACAATTTTAGCATTTGGATTTATTTTTTTTATCTCTTTTACCGCCTGTATTCCATCTACCTCAGGCATAGTAATATCCATAATCACTAAATCAGGATTCAATTCTTTATACTTTTCAATTGCTTTTGCACCATTTTCAGCTTCTCCTAACACATTGAATCCATATTTCGTTAAAACATCCTTGATCATCATTCTCATAAATGCAGCATCATCAACTACTAAAATTCCTTTTGACATGATTGTTCCTCCTCTTTATTTCATTTTATTTGCTTTTTTAGCAGGATTCAAAATATCCGTTATACGGATACCATAATTTTCATCTATTACTACCACTTCACCTTTAGCCATAAACTGTCCATTCACTAATATATCTAAAGGCTCACCTACCAATTTGTCCAATTCCACAACAGTACCTGGTGAAAACTCTAAAATTTCACTTATTTTTTTTGTAGTTCTACCTAATTCTACTGTAATTTCTAGTGGTACATCTCTAATCAAGCTAATATTTTCTTTTTCGCTACTTGAATAGCCATTATCAAATGACTGAAACTGTACAGGTTGTACATTTACAGGTTCTCTTCTAGTCATGTTTGGTCTAGCCATTTCTGGCTGTTGGTTACTGCTTATATATTCAGTATTTCCAACCTGATTCGCCATAGTACTAGGTTGTGTTTCAATAGGTTGAGCTACATTATTTGCTTGCTCATTTGTAGTATTATGATCTTCCCCATTATAATTCGATGAACTTCCATTAAGTAAATTATTCACTAAATCCTTTGCAAAATCAATAGGAATTATCTGCATAATCTCACTATCAATAAGATCTCCTACTACCATTCTAAATGCAATTTTAACAATTTTATCATTATACCCTACAAAATCTAACCCATCCAAATCAGTTGCAAAGCTCATAGAGATAGCTCTTGGTGGATGAATATCAATTTTACTATGAAACATTTCAGATAAAGATGTAGAAGATGATCCTACCATTTGATTCATTGCTTCACCAATTGCACTTAAATGTAGTTCAGTAAGTTCTCCAGAAACATTTGTTCCATCTCCACCCATCATTAGGTCTGTAATCACTTTTACATCATCTTCTTGTAATACCAAAAGATTTGTACCCTTTATCCCCTCTTTATATTTAACCTCAACTACAACAAAAGGAATAGTATATTGTTTTGCCAATTCATCCATAGTAAGTACTGTAACCTTTGGTGTAGTAATAGTAACCTTTTGTCCTAAAAGAGTAAACAATGTTGTTGCAGAAGTTCCCATACTAATATTTCCTATTTCACCTAGGGCATCTTTTTCATCTTCACTTAGATCTTCATCTGGCTTGTTTTCTGCAACCGTCGAGGTGCCTTTCAATAAAGCATCTATTTCCTCTTGAGAAAGCATATCGCCCACTTTATTCATCTCCTTTCTCTACAATACCTTCTATTTGTACAGCCATCCTTTTTCTTTTTGTTCCAGGTTTTCCATAATATTTAAGCTGCTCTCCAACAAAAATCTTTACATCTTCTTTGATTGAAGTATCTAATTGAATTACATCTCCAACTTGAAGGTCTAAAAACTCACTTACAGTTATATAAGTACTTCCTAAAACTGCTCTAACAGGAACTTTTGTTTTTTCTACTCGCTTTGCAATAATTTCTTCATCATCAGATGTTCTTTCCTTGTTCACACTATTAAACCATAATCTTGTATTCAATTTAGGCAATATAGGCTCAATAACTAAATGAGGAATACATAAATTAACCATTCCTTCTACATCACCAATTTTAATATTTAATGTTATAAGTGCGATAGTTTCACTAGGTGAAACTATTTGAGCAAATTGAGAATTTGTTTCTATTTTTTCTAATTTTGGATTAATGCTTACTACATTTTCCCACGGCTCCTTAAAAAGTTTGATAATTTGCTTAATAAGCTTTCTTAATAAAGAAATCTCAATCTCTGTAAAATTCCTTTTTTCTTCGACAATTCTACCACTGCCGCCTAAAATTCTGTCAATAATAACAAAGGCAACATCAGCAGTAATGTCTAATATGATTTGCCCTTCTAATGGAGAAAAATCAATAATACCTAAAACTGCTGGATTTGATATGGAATTAGTAAATTCATGATTAGATAATTGTTCTACACTTAATACTTCAACCTGCACTAATGTTCTGAGATAGCCAGATAAGAAGGTATTTAACAATCTGGAAAAATTCTCATGAATAATTTGGAGTGTGCGCAATTGTTCCTTTGCAAATTTATCTGGTCTTCTAAAATCATATTTTTTTACTTTTGATTCCTTAGTCTCTGCAGTTATTTCCTGTGCATCTACTTCTCCAGAACTTAAAGCCTGTATTAGGGCATCTATCTCACTTTGTGATAATACATCAGACAATTACGTTCCCTCCCTTATTGGATAATAAATTCAACAAAGTACACATCCAAAATTTCATCAGAGGGTACGACTTTTTTGATTGATTTTAGAATTTCTTGTCTAAGAGATTGCTGTCCTTTATCTCCTGATAACTGTGTCTCATCTTTACTTCTTAATAATTCTAAAATATTATTTGTTATTTTAGAACGCTTATTATCTAGACGCTCACTCAATTTTTCATTCAGCATTTCTATATCCATATTCACTTTTAAGATTTTTCTACTATCTTTTACATTTGCATATAATTCTCCAATAGAGTAGGTATATGTCTTAAGTTCTTTGGGCTGAGTATCAGCTTTTTTATTTGTAGCCATATAAAATGCTGTGCCTACTACTACTGCAGTAATCAAAAAACCTATGATACTGAATAATATTACTTTTTTTGTTGTCATTCTCTTACGCCCCTTCTGAGAATTTTAGTAATATGGTTCTGATTTTACAAAATCTGAACGAAGTATTACAATATCTACCCTTCTATTTTTTGCTTTGTTTTCTATAGTGTCATTAGGTACTACAGGATGGTACTTGCTGTATCCTGACGCTGATAATCTTGTAGGCTCAAGTCCTGCTTCCTCAATTAAAAATCTTACAACATTAGATGCTCTTGTTACAGAAAGTTCCCAATTTGTCGGGAATTTTTTAGAATTTACAAGTCTATCTGAATCTGTATGACCTTCAACTCTTATATGTTTTCCTGTAAATTCATCTTGTTTCAAAAGATCTGCTATAAACTTTAATGTTTGCTTGGCTTGAGGCTTCAAATCTGCTTGTGCTGCATCAAACAACACATTATCTTTAAATCTTAATAATAATCCTCTCTTTTCAAAATCTACTAACATCTGCTCCTGCATATGATTATTTTTTAAATATTCTTCTAATTTTTCCTTAAGCTTTTTAAAATCCTCTGTTTCTTCGATTTGCTTTGTTAATCTTTCATCATTTAATGCTTCTTCAATATATGGAGTGTTCTCAAGAGTTTTCCCTCCACTTAGTACTCCTAATGACCCTTGAAATGACTGTAATACCGCTGTAAACTTCTTTGCATCAATGGAAGAAAAAGAGAAAAGCAATACGAAAAAACATAAAAGTAATGTCATCAAATCACTAAAGGTTGTCATCCATTCAGGCGCACCACTCTGTGCTTCTTCTTGTTTTCTTTTTCTAGCCATCTAAGCTCCCACACTCTCTTTATTATTCTCTTGAGATGTCTTTCTTTGCTTTGGAGAAAGGAACGACTTAAGCTTTACTTCTATAATTCTAGGATTTTCCCCTGCCTGTATAGATAAAAGACCTTCAACTATTACCTCTTTTATCAATATTTCTTCTCTACTTCTAAGCTTTAATTTTGCAGCTATAGGTATAAAAATTAAATTCGCAAGCAATGCACCATAAAAAGTTGTAATTAACGCTACAGACATACTTGGTCCTACAGTTGATGGGTCATCTAGCGTTTTTAACATATTTATCAGTCCTATTAAAGTACCGATCATACCAAAGGCTGGTGCTAAACTTCCTAAAGTATCAAAAATGCTTTTTCCTTCCCCATGCCGCTCTTCTAAGAATGCCAGCTCAGTCTCTAATATATTTCTAACCAATTCAGGATCTGTACCATCTACAATAAGCATAATACCTTTTTTTAGAAAATCATCATTGATATTTTCTGCTGCCTCCTCTAAAGCTAAAAGACCTTCTCTTCTTGCAATATTTGCTATTTCAATAATCTTATCAATCACTTCCGTAGGGTTAAGATTTTTCGTAGTAAAAGCCTTTTTTACAACAACTAAAGCATCTTTAACTTTGTTTAGTGGATATGCTACAAGTATTCCTGCAACGGTTCCACCAAGAACAATAACTATTGAAGCTGGATCCACAAAGGTCCCAAGACTCCCTCCAAGCAAAATTCCACCTATTACAAATCCCATACCTACGATAATCCCTAATACCGTTGCTAAATCCAATGCCTACACCTCATTTCCTAAGAAGTTATGGGTTATGATAGTTTTCGAGAAAATCCTCTGTTTATATTTTATTATTTTGTCGATAATTTGGTCAATAGATTCTAGCACAATAATTTTTTTACCAGTTGTAAGCGTTATAACTGTATCAGGTGTAGACTCAATAAATTCAATCAGGTCACTATTTACTGCATACTCTTTTCCATTTAGCTTTGTTAAGATAATCATATAAACCATCCTTTAAACTCCGGGCTAAAACGCCCGGAATAAATTATTATCTTTTTAAGTTAACTAATTCTTGAAGCATTTCATCTGTTGTCGTAATTACTTTTGAATTCGCCTGAAATCCTCTTTGAGTTGTAATCATATTTGTAAATTCTCTACCTAAGTCTACATTTGCCATTTCAAGACTTCCTGGACTAAGCTGTGCAAATCCATTTGACCCCGGAAGACCTATCGAAGCAATACCTGAATTTCTTGTTTCTATATACATATTTGATTCTGACTTTTGCAGCCCTGCAGGATTTTTAAAGTTGGCAATCGCAACTCTTCCTAAAACTCTTCTCATGTTATTAGAGAATACACCAGTAATCTCTCCATTTGGAGCAATTGCAAATTCTTCTAATGAACCTTGTTTATATCCTTTTATATAAGTTGCTCCTGCATTTGATTCATTGGCAAATTGAGTTAATTTTTTTAGATTGATATCAAATTGAAGGGGAGCTGCTCCATTAGTTATATTTTTTCCTAATTTAAAGGTCATTTTAAAATCTCCTAATACATTTCCCTTATTATCAAATTTTAATGTAAAAGATTCTTGTTGAAAAGAACCAGCAGTATCTTTTGATCCATATTGAAAGCCATCCTCTGATTGTCCATCATCTTTAATCGCATCTCCCTCAACTTTAATATTAGAATCTCCATTTTTATACATATTTCCATCAGGATGTAGATAAAAGGCATCTACATTCCATGTAGCTATACCTGAATCGATATCTACCTCTTTCTTTGTGAAAACAAGCTTTATTTTGTGAACATTTCCTAATTTATCATATACCTCTATTGTTGTTTCTCCACCAATACTCTCTTTATAATCATCATTCGCCACATATATAGCCTTACCCTTTGTAATAGTTGTATCAAGTTCATATATTCCATTTTTTTCAGGATCTGCATTTACCGTTGGATCAGGTTTTGGATCATAGGTATCAGAAGCTTTAGCCCTACTATCTAAATTTCCTTCAAATATTACAACATCTTCATCTGGGTTGGTTGGTGATGGTTCTGTAGCTTGTGGTGGATATACTACAGACCTATCTATTCTTAATCCTTCTATACTACTTTTTAGATTTCCTGATTCATCAGCCATATAGCCTAATACCTTATATCCATCTTGTGTAACCAAATTACCATAATCATCCAATACAAAATTTCCTGCTCTTGTATAGTATTTATTAATATAATTTACATCATCAGATACCATGAAAAATCCTTCACCATTTATCATCAGATCTGTTGGATTCTCTGTTCTTTCTGGTGTTCCTCTTTTATGTAGTACATCTATAGCTCCTATATCTACACCAAGACCTACCTGCATTGGGTTAGTTCCTCCACGACCACCCGTACTTGCTCCTGCTCCTTTTAAAGTTTGATTGAATGTTTCCTTAAAGGTAACTCTAGAACCTTTAAATGCTACTGTATTTACATTGGCAATATTATTTCCAATAACATCCATTTTCATTTGATGAGCGCTAAGGGCAGATACTGCCGAATACATTGAACGCATCATTTTAAAAAACCCCCTTTATTTGCTGTAATAGTTCTCATCTGTCATTCAGAAAACCATAGCCCCCTAAAAGGTCCAGCTATATGATTACAGCACCGTCTATATTTGTAAATATATTTTCTTTTAGTTGTTCATCTGTAGCAACAGTAATAATAGTTCTATTTTTTACACTTGCAACAAATGCTTTGTTGTTCATAAGTATCAATGTTTCTTTGATTCCCTTTTGCTTTGCTTTATTTAATGCTTCATTGATTTTGTTCATTTCTTGATTATTAATCTCAATATTTCTTGACTGCATTCTCTCCTTTGCATGCTTTGAAAACTTCACATCCTTGCTTGCAATATTATCTAATACCTGTGCAAATGATTTTTTATATGTGTTATTTTTAGGAGAGAGCTTAGGTATCGAGGCGTGAATTTTATGAATCAGGATCTTATTCATTTTCACTGCCTCCATTTTCATCATCTGTACTGTCCGAACCATCTGTGCCACCCTCTGGTGGTTTTATTCCATATGCTTCTAACGCTTTACTGATCTTTGCTAATTCATCAACCATTTGTTTATTTAAATTATAGTTCATTTTACTCACCGTCAGCATAGCATCGTTTGTATTTCTTATTTCTTTTGTCAACCCTTCCATTGCATTATTCATATTTTGCATTTGTTCAAGACTACTAAATTGAGCCATTTGTCCCATAAATTCTTTATCGTCTACAGGATTTAATGGATTTTGATATTTTAACTGTGTCACAAGTAATTTTAAGAAATCATCTTTTCCCAGCTTGTTTTTAAGCTTTTTAGAAGTAGTTTTCTGCTCATCTTCCTTCATCTTATTAACCTCACCATATATGAGCTTATCTTCCTCTTTCTTTGTTTTTTTTGTCGTTTTTGTCATTGATGTGGCTGTACTTGTACTATTACTTACTCCATAAACTGCCATTTATTCACCCCCTACCCTAATTGATCTATTGTAGACTCTCCAATAGAAAGTCTAGTATTTACACCTTCATTCACGACTATATTTTCATACTCTAATGAATTAACCATATTTTTCGTACTATTTTTCTTCTTAAAGTTCATGAAATTTTGATGCTTTTGAAAATCTGTATCTTGTCCAACAGATACATTCAATTCTTGAATGCTAAACCCTTTTTCATTGAGTGCATCCCTAAGCGCATTAAAATTTGATTCTAAAACTTCCTTTACTGTTTGATTTTCTGCAACAATATTAGCTATAACAATACCTCTTTCAACTGCTATTTTCATTGAAAGATTTCCAAGATGCTCTGGTTTAAGCTGCAATGTCATTTCAGAACCCTTTTCATCAACTAATACGTGAGCCTTCTCAATCACCTGCTCTAAAATATTTTGAAAATTTGGCTTTTGTATTGCTGTTTCTAATTTTATATGCTCTATCTCATTCATATTGTTTTGAATCACAAAAGCTGTAGGAATATCTTCGATGATTTTATCGTTAATGATTACTTTTTGTATCTTATTAGCGAAAAATCCAAATTTTCCTTTATTTTTGTCATTCTGAGACATTTGTTTCTCATTTTCTGTATTTTGCTTAGCTTTATTCTCGATATTTGCAAATATATCTTCTTTAGCATCAGCTGTTTCAGGTCCTGTATCTTCTTTTATATATAAGTCGTCCACATTAGATTTATTTGCAGCTTCACTCGCTGTTATATTGATTGTTTCATTTTTATTAGTTATTTCTTCAGCTAGTAAATTTTTAAGCTTTTCAAATGCTTTATCAAAATCTTTTATCTCTAGTTTTACTTCGCTCTGATCGAGTAATATTTCTAATTTGTCTGTTAACTGCTCAAGCCTTTCTTTTGACAGAACATACTCCTTTATGTCATTTCGTTCAATAAAAGATATTATTTCTCCTAGCTGTGATTTTATATCGTCCAATTTTATTTCTGTGTTTTCACTGTTTTCTCCTGTTTGCAGTGCTTTATCTAATTCCTCTATAAATGCATTTAATACAGCTATTAGCTCTAGCATCTCCTGTTTTACATTCTCATCTTCATCTTTTTCTATATTTTCAGTAGAGCTTTTGTCTATTGCTTCCTTTACATTACTTTCTTTTTTTTCATCTTTAGCTACTTTATTTTGAATCGAAGCTTTTTCGTTCTTCCTTCCCTTTTTAGGCTCATTCATTTTTTCATTGAGTACCTTGTCAAAAGAATCCTCTTTGCTCGTTTTTATAATGCTTTTTTCTTTATAATCCATTTTTTTGTTATTGCTTACCTTAATATTTATATTCATCATATCTACATTCATTTTTTCACCTCCTTTCTATCTTATATACATTTATTTCAGCTGTTTACTTGGTAGCGTTAATTTTTTAGATATATCTGAAGCTAAATCACTATCTAAGGCTTCAAGTACCTGTGCTACCGTTTTTTCTTTAAGCTTCTCTAAAACACTTATTGCAAGGTCTTGATCTGTTATAGTAATTTGATCTTCATTATTAAAAGTATATTTTTCTGGAGCTTTACGACTTTTAAATAATTTACTTATCATATCTCCAATCTGTTTAGGTTCCATTTTTGTATATATTTTTACTAATTCATCTACCTTCTGATCATACTCTCTATATATTTTTATAGCTCTCATTAAATCTTCAGTTAATGTATCATTTCCTTTTATAAGCACTTCATCATTTTTAATCTGTTCTAGCAACTTATAAGTGAAATTTTCGTCTTGAGTCTTAGCAAGAACTTTTGCTGCTTTTAACATGTTCATATTTCTATATATAGTTGACAATTCGTTGAGCTTATATTTTTGTTCACTTCCAATATCCTCTAATAGCTTCTCAGCATTTTCAGAATTATAAATATTAGCTATATTCACTAATTCTTTTTCTCTATCATTCATTTTATTTAAAATATCTGTTACTTTTTTTCTCTTTTCATTTGATTGATAATTAGCCAAAAGCTTGTTTTTTACTTCAGCCTTTAAATATTTTAAAATATCTGCTGCGTTCCCTTCTTTCATTTGCTCTAGGATCAATCCCATCGTATTATAAGAAACTGTTTCATTCATTAAATTTGTATTAATTTCTTGTACAGCATTCACTAATGACGTATTTTCATAATATTTCGCCTTTTCCTGTAGTTCTTTTGTTTTTTCGCTTTTAATTTGTTCTATAATAGACGATAAAATATCCTTCTTGATATCGCCCTGTCTTCTATATTCAAGTATTTTTTTTGTTTGATTAGAATTTAACTGTGTGCATATTTTAATCAAATCCGAATATAACTTTTCATCTTCATTTTTAATAATGGTCAATTTATCAGAAGCGCTTTCTGCATCTAAACCTATCAAGTATTTTGCAACGGTTCTTTTTTTACGCTCTTCTTCTTCTTTTGTTGGAAAACTTTCAAAATAATTTCCAATCGGTCCAGAAACTTTGCTTAAATATTTATTTGCTACAAATTTAAAATTATCATTTGTAACATAAACGATACTCATAATCATAATAGGAATAGTAATAAAAACAGCTGCAACAATAAGTAAAATTTTTCCTATTCCCATGCTATTTTTTTCTCTTTCCTTAGACTTTGCCATTATTGCCCCCTAATTGCTTTTGAAGTTTTGAAACGTTACTAATTGGTCTACAAAATTTTCTTCTTCCTTTTTTTCTATATAACAAAAATTTTCTTTTTCTTTTTCTTTTAATTTCTCAAAGGTTCGCTTCTCCATAGAAGCCTTCATCAATTCTTGTCTGCATTTATTTACTTCATTATTACATTGTTCTACAATTTGAATCTGTTCATGGATCTTTCTTTTTAATCCTAATAAAAATGAATCATAAGTCTTTAAATATCCTACGTTTATTCCACTTTGTACCTTTAAAGCAATATGATTTTTGCAATTATCTTTATATTTTTCCAACTCCCTTAATTGCTTTTTTTCATTTTGAAGCTTAGACTGTGCCTTATTCAATTTCCCTTTTATTACATCTTCATATTTTTCTTTCACTTCTAATAAATTTTGATATTTAAAGCGAAACTTTAACAATCAGAACACCTCTATTGTAGAAGATTTTTCATTTGTGATACTGCATCATGATAATTAAACTTATCATGTATTCCTTGTCGTAAATAATCATTTAATGCATCTATCATCTTTATAGCATAATCTATTTTTGGATTGCTACCACTCACATAAGCACCAATATTAATCAAATCTTCAGCATCTTTATAAGTAGCTAATATATCTCTGAATTCACCAGAAAATTTTCTATGCTCCTCATCAACAATATTAGGCATTACCCTACTCACACTTGCAAGAATATCAATAGCTGGATAATGATTTTTATTCGCAAGCTTTCTAGACAATACAATGTGTCCATCTAATATACCTCTCGCTGTATCCGTTATAGGCTCATTCAAATCATCTCCATCTACCAACACAGTATATAAAGCCGTTATAGATCCCTTATCAGAATTTCCAGATCTTTCAAGAAGCTTAGGTAGTGCTGCAAAAACAGAAGGCGTATATCCCTTTGTTACAGGGGGTTCTCCCACTGCTAAGCCAACTTCTCTTTGTGCCATTGAAAATCTTGTTAATGAATCCATAAGCAACATAACATTTTTGCCACTATCTCTAAAATATTCTGCAATAGAAGTAGCAAGTAAAGCCCCTTTCATTCTTACAAGAGCTGGTTGATCAGAAGTTGCTACAACTAAAACAGATCTTTTTAATCCTTCTTCCTGCAAATCCTTCTCAATGAATTCTCTAACTTCTCTTCCACGCTCTCCAATCAAAGCGATTACGTTTACATCTGCTTCTGTATTTCTAGCAATCATACCCATAAGTGTACTTTTTCCAACACCACTTCCAGCAAATATTCCTATTCTTTGTCCCACTCCACAAGTTAATAATCCATCAATAGCTTTTACTCCAAGAGATAAAACTTCTTCTATTTTTTTTCTTTTCAAAGGATTTGGAGGTTGATTGTTTACAGGGTATTTCTTTGTAGTAGCTAACCGTCCTGTATCATCTATAGGATTCCCTAAGCCATCTAATATACGACCTAAAAGTTCTTCTCCAACATTCACAGACAGCATTTCACCTGTAGCTACCACTTTACTCCCTGGTCCAATTCCATCCATTTCTCCTAAAGGCATTAACAATACCTTCTCATCTCTAAATCCTACTACTTCTGCTTTTATTGGTGTTATACCCTTTAATGGATATATATAACATATTTCTCCTAATTTAACAGCAGGGCCTAAGGATTCTATTGTTAATCCTACAACTTGAGAAACCTTGCCACTATATTTAATTAAATTTGCATTTTCAAGAGCATATCTATATTTATCTAGATTAAGCATTTCTTTTATATCACTCGCTCTCTAATATTTCATGAAATAATGACTTGATCTGATCGAATTGAGTTTTAATACTTGAGTCAATACTTCCTGAAACTGTATCCAAAATACAACTACCCTTTTTCAGAGAAGGATCTTGTTTTATTTTAATATCATCAATGTTTTCTGCTAAAACTAATATTTTATCCTTTGCACTAATAGCATAATCATAGTCATCAGGACTTACTCTAAGTACTAATGATTCTGTATAAGCACATTTGCTAAGTGCTGCTTTTACAAGTCCAATAATCGTTTCATATGAATCTTCTATCTTCATATTCAGTATTTTTTCTACAATATTAATAATAAGTTCTATACTTTCTTTTTCTAACTGTGAAACTAAACTCTTTTTTGTCATTAGCACTTCATTTTTTATATCAAGGGCTTCTTTAATCAATTTATCTGATTCTGCCTTACCAACTTCATAGCCTTCGCATTTCCCAGCTTCAAATCCATCTTTCTTTGCATTTTCATATATTGTTTTTGCATCTTCATAAGCATCACTAATAATCCTTTGTGCTTGATTTTCTGCTTCTGCTAATTTTTCTTTTACTAAAGCTTCGATTTCCTGCATTTTTTGATTATATATCGCTTCGAAATCAACTTCCTGCACCTTCTCTTCTTCTATTTCCTGCTCACAATCCTTTTGTGTATTTATAACTAAATCATCTTTTGAAATATTTTCTATACAGATTTCTTTTATATCTCCAACCTGCACATAAGAAGACTTATAAATCCTAGGCAATGATTTCGTCCCCTCCTCCACGAGATATAATAATTTCACCAGCTTCTTCAAGTTTTCTAATGGTATTGACAATTTTTTGCTGTGCCTCTTCTACATCTCTTAATCTTACTGGTCCCATAAAGTCCATATCTTCTTTGATCATTTCTGCCATACGCTTTGACATATTATTAAATATAATATCTTGTACTTCTTGCGTAGCACCTTTTAAAGCAATAGCTAACTCATTGTTATCTACATCACGTATAAACCTTTGAATCGATGTACTATCTAATGTAACAATATCCTCAAATACAAACATTCTCTTCTTGATCTCTTCTGCCAATTCAACGTCTTCTATTTCAAGAGTTTCCATAATAAACTTCTCTGTACCTCTATCAACAGAATTTAACAGATCCACAATAGCTTGTATACCTCCAGCTGTTGTGTAATCTTGTGTAACCATAGAAGATAATTTACTCTCAAGAACCGCTTCAACCTCTTTGATAATTTCAGGTGTTGTTCGATCCATAGTAGCAATACGCTTAGCTACTTCAGCTTGTTTATTCTGTGGCAAAGAAGATAAAATCTGTCCTGCTTGTTGAGGTCCTAAATACGAAAGTATTAGTGCAATTGTTTGCGGATGTTCATTTTGTATAAAATTCAACAATTGGCTAGCATCTGCTTTTCTTGCAAAATCAAAAGGACGAACTTGTAAAGAAGCTGTAAGCTTATTTACTATATCATAAGCCTTTTGCGTTCCTAATGCTTTTTCTAAAATTTCTTTTGCATAGTTAATGCCTCCTTCAGAAATATATTCCTGTGCGAGACATACTTGATAAAATTCTTCCAAAACCTTCTCCTTTTCTTCAGGAGAAATTTTTCTCATGTTTGCAATTTCTAATGTTAATTCTTCAATTTCTTCTTCTTGAAGATGTTTAAATATCTTTGCTGATTTATCTGGCCCTAAAGAGATCAGCAGCACAGCTGCCTTCTCTTTGCCAGTTAATCCTGTTTTTCTAGGCATATTCTACACTCCTAATCTTCGTTTAACCATGTCTTTAGCAGTTGTGCAACTGCTTCAGGATTCTTATCTACAAATTTATCGATTTGTTTTTTATAGCTTGATTTTTCATTTGCTTCAAGTTCTATCTCTTCAAGTTCATCTTCTATAGTTGGAACAGTATCTTCTAGCACCGTATCCATTTCATCTTTTCTTTTTCTAAGCCTGTAGACTGTATATACAGCACCACCAATAAGCAATGCTCCTAATATGCCTATAGCCCATAGTGGAATATTGCCAAAAGCTCCTGATTGGCTGTTTTCTTCCATACTTGCAAATTGATCCGCTAAAGTTGTATCAAAATCTTTCGCCATCACTTCAACAACTTTTGTATCTAATCCTGCTGAAGCCGAAACAATACTTTTTATTTGCTTTTCTTCTTCTTCTGTAAGCTCTCCATTTGGTAACACCTTCTTGTTTATTAAAACAGCAACAGTTATATCCTTTATTTGTCCTTGTGCTTTTACAATCTTTTTATTTATTTCATTTAGCTCATAATTAATAGTTTTATTTATTTTATCATATTTAGACTCATTTCCATTTTCTTCTACATATTGAGTAATATCTTCTGAATTAGAGTCTGTTCCCGGAACTCCACCATTGCTTCCATTTGTTAAATGTTCATTTTGCTCATTCATACTTCGAATAAGTCCATTTGTCTCATCTTTTATCGGTGGTGAGAATTCTTTTACATTTGTTACTTCACTATCAAAGTCTAGTTTTACATTTACCATCACTGCAACATTTCCTGATCCATATGAAGTAGATAAAAATTCTTTTATACTTTCCTGCATTTGATTTTGTACTTGCTTTTGTAGCCCTAATTGGGTAGAAGCATCAAAATTATCTTTATCCTTTTGATTGTTTAATACTTTTCCTTTATTGTCAACTATAGATATATTTTCAGGGTCTAAATCTTTTACAGCATTTGCCACAAGCATTACAATACCATTTACTTGTTCCTTTGAAAGCTCTTTTCCTTTTTCTAATTCAACAAACACAGACGCTTTTGATTTTTGCTTATCAATCAAAAAATTTGTATCATCTGCTACACTCAAATTAACCATTGCATTTTTTATCCCATCAATTTCTTCAATCGTTGCAGCTAATGCATTCATTTGCGCAATAATATATCTTTTTTTTCTTTCTTCATTTGTCATTGTAAGACTATTGCTATCTATCATAGTTTCATAAGAAAATCCTTCTTTAGGTAATCCTGCCACAGCAAGCTTTGCCTGTGCTTTATTCTTATATTCCTTCGGCACTAATATAGTACCTAATTCATCATCTTTCCACGGTATAGACATTTCATCAAGCTTTGCAGTAATTTCTCCAACATCCTTTGGTGTTAAATCATTAAATAGTGTTACATATTCTGGTTGTGAAGTAAAATAAAATAATAATGTCATACTAATGATCACCAATAATCCGCTGACGCCAATTTTAATTTTTTTGCTTCTTATCTAATTTCTTATAAAATTCATTTAATTGCTCTTTTATTTGTTCTAGCCCATTGCCCATTTAGCCACCTCATTCCCTTATACGACTATATGCATTATACTTGCAATCTCATTATCTCTTTATAGGCATCTAGAACTTTATTTTTAACCTCAACAGTAAATTGCAGTGCAATTTTAGATTTTTCAGCGGCGATCATAACTTCATGTATATTATCAATTTCTCCCATCGCTGCAAGCGTATTTATCCTCTGAGATTCTAACTCATAATCATTTACCTTTTTCAATGAATCCTTCAAAAATGCAGAAAAATCCTTATGATCTTTCTTTTGTGTAATATTCAATGCATTTATTGATGGATTGGTAATATTATTTATCTTCATCTATAACTCCTCCACCATTTATTATCTATTTTCCTATTTCAAGTGCTTTCATCGCCATGCTTTTCGCAGCATTCATGGCTGTTACATTGGCTTCATATGCTCTAGTAGATGAAATCATATTAATCATTTCTGTTACAATATCTACATTTGGCATCTTTACATACCCATCCTTATCTGCATCAGGATGTCCTGGATCATACACTTTTTTAAACGGAGTTTTATCTTCCTTAATTGCAACAACCTCAACACCATTTCCTATTTGTTGTCCATTTTTAGCATTTTCTAACGTCTGTGCAAAGTTGGGGCTACTCTGTTTAAAAACTGGAACTTGACGTCTGTAAGGAGTACCACTACTAGTCCTAGTCGTATTGGCATTAGCAATATTTTTTGATATTATATCCATCCTCAACCGTTCTGCTGTTAATCCAGTAGCACTAACATTAATTGAATGAAACAAACTCATTTTAGCTACCTCCCATCCTTAATAACAATTCTAAGTTTCTGAAAATCTGATGTAATCGATTCTTTTAACATATAATACCTTATCGTATTCTTTGACAGATTTGCCATTTCCACATCTATATTTACGTTATTCCCGTCTTTTCTATACTGATTTGTATAATCCTTTGTAACTATTGGCTTTACTTTGTCTATAGAAACATTTCCTACTGGCAAGTGATTTTCATTTGTCAATTTACCTTCTATAGATCTCTCTGATAAATTTTGTGCCAAAATCGATTCAAATTTAACTATATTTCTTTTATATTTAGGTGTATTTACATTTGCTATATTGTTAGATATCGCTTCATTTCTAAGCCAACAAGCATCCATACCCATTTTTAAAATATTTATATTGCTAAAGGACTTATTTAAAATACTCATATTTTCCTCCCACATTCATTCTACATAAATATTTTCAACATTATCTTTTCTCTTTTATGAATATTCGACATAAAATTTGCTTTCCCTTCTTTTTCTGCACATTTGGTTTCATCTCGTACCAGTCTATTTCATTTTTTTTCCATATTTCTCGTTATTATTATAATATATATTCTTTGAATATGCGACATTTTTTTCATAAATAGTAAATTGGAACTATTTGCTTTAAAATTTACATAACATTCTTACTGTCACTAATTCTAGTATATTTTATTTTACCTTTAGACCCAACAGGAAATATTTTCACATAAAATTATATATCAAAATATAACCTCATATTAATCTCAGATAAATAATTTTAATCTTTATTTCAAATATATTTATACCTTATTTTAGCAGACCTGTCATTAATTTTGAAATTTTATGCCTTAAAAAAAAGCAACCTTATAGATTGCTTTTTTTAACATCTTATCTCTTTAATTTTTCCAACTCATCAATAAGCTTATCATTAAGTATTTTAATATGTGTACCTTTCATTCCTAAAGATCTTGATTCTATTACTCCAGCACTTTCAAACTTTCTCAAAGCATTGACAATAACAGATCTTGTTATTCCTACTCTATCCGCTATCTTACTAGCTACCAGCAAACCTTCTGTTCCTTCAAGCTCTTCAAATATATGTTCTACGGCTTCTAATTCAGAGTAAGAAAGTGTTCCTATTGCCATTTGTACGACAGCTTTCTTTCTTGCTTCTTCCTCGATTTCTTCACTTTTAGCTCTAAGTATTTCCATTCCTACAATAGTAGCACTATATTCAGCTAGTATTAAATCTTCATCAGTAAATTCTTTATCATGTCTTGATAAAATAAGCGTACCCAGTCTCTGCCCACTTCCATTAATAGGTACAATGGTTGCTAATTTTTTTGCACTTTCAACATCGTATCTGAAAATTTCAAGTAGTGCATCTCCTGTTACATTATATTTTGTATCAACGATTTTTAACAATTGTTCATTGTACTCTTCTGGGAATTTTTGTCTTCCTGTAACAGAGTCAACAATAATAGGACTTTCTGATTCATCTATTAAATAAATCCCTAAAACTTTACCTCTTTTATTTGCAACATACACATTAGCATCCAATACATCACTCAAAGTTCTACATAACTCTGCAAATGAAACAGGCACATTGCCTGACTGCTGCAATATCTTGTTCAGCTTTCTTGTTTTTTCCAATAACGTAGTACTCATTTGTAATCCTCCTCGTAAACTTTTTCTTATAGAATAAATTTATTTATATTTTCTTTTGATATTTTACATATTGGTTATTTTATTTATAGCTTCTTCTATAAAAGAAGCTTTTATTCCTTCTGTTTCCAAATCATAATCGATATCAAAATTTTTATTTTAGCAAACCATTTGCAATGGTATCATATTTTATCAATTTGTTCAATAACAAATTGTAAAATTATAAAATAAATTTTGATTAATCAGCCTTTTCTTCAATTCTTTTATATTTACATTCTTTATCTGAACATTGAATAATTGTATCGTTTTTTCTATTTTTTTTAACTAAAAGAGAGCCACAAACTGGACACTTTTCAGCAATTGGTCTATTCCATGTTATAAAATTACAATTTGGGAAATTACCACATCCGTAAAACAATCTACCTTTTCTAGATCTTCTCTCTACGATTTCTCCTCCACAGCGTGGACATGCTATTCCTATTTTTTTTACAAAAGGTCTTGTATGCTCACATTCTGGATATGCAGAACAAGCCAAAAATTTTCCGTATCTTCCATACTTTATCACCATATTTTTACCACACACTTCACAAATTTCATCTGTTTCCTCTTCAACTAACTCTATTTTTTTTATTTCTTCTTCTGCATGTTTTAATGTTTTACTAAAAGGTTTGTAGAAATCATCAATTACTTGAATCCATTCTAATTGATTTTCCTCAATTTTATCTAATTTTTCTTCAAGCTCCGCTGTAAAATGCTTATCTACAATATCTTTAAAATACTCTTCTAACAAATCATTTACAATAACCCCTAATTCTGTAGGCTTTAATGATTTATTTTCTCTTTCCACATAGCCCCTACTGATTATTGTTGATATAATTGGCGCATATGTACTAGGTCTACCTATATTTTTCTCTTCTAATTCTTTTACCAATGTACTTTCCGTAAATCTTGGAGGTGGCTGCGTAAAATGCTGCTTTGGTTCTATGCTTTGAAGTTGTAATCTTTGTCCTTTTACAACTTGTGGTATTTCCTTATCTGAAACGGTTGCATAAGTATAAACCTTTAAAAAACCATCAAATATAAGTTTTGAGCCTGAAGCTTTAAATAAATAGTTATTATTAGTTATATTTACTGAATATGTTTCATAAACTGCATTTTTCATTTGACTTGCTAAAAATCGTTCCCAAATTAATTTATATAGTTGATATTGTGCTTTTTTAAGAGAAGACTTAATTTTGTCAGGAGTTCTTTCTATAGATGTTGGTCTTATAGCTTCATGTGCATCCTGTGCTTCTTTTTTTGTTTTATACTTTTTTTCTTCATCAGCTATATACTCACTAGAAAATTTTTCTATAATATATTTCTTAGTATTTTCCTTTGCTTCATTAGAAATTCTTGTTGAATCTGTTCTTATATAAGTTATTAGACCTACAGACCCTTCTCCTTCAATATCTATTCCTTCATAT
This sequence comes from Crassaminicella indica, assembly GCF_019203185.1. NCBI lineage: Bacteria > Bacillati > Bacillota > Clostridia > Eubacteriales > Clostridiaceae > Crassaminicella > Crassaminicella indica. The sequence goes on from NZ_CP078093.1 coordinate 2,616,246, forward strand.
AGCTGTTGGGCAATCATCATTGTTTTTTTAGTAGTAAATCCTAATCGATTTGCTGCTTCCTGCTGCAGACTACTAGTTGTAAAAGGTGGATACGGATTTCTTTTTTTCTCTTTTCTTTTTACCTCTGATACAATAAAAGTTCCTTGTTTTAATTTTTTTACTATCTCCTCTACCATATCTTCATTTTTTAAATCTATCTTTTGGTCAATTGTACCATAAAATTTACTTTCAAAAACTTCTTTTTTATTTTCTGTAGATAAGCTTGCAACAATACTCCAATATTCTTCTGGTATAAAGTTTTTAATTTCCTTTTCTCTATCGCATATCATCTTCGTAGCAACAGATTGAACTCTACCAGCACTTAATCCTTTTCTGATTTTTCTCCAAAGCAATGGGCTAATACTATACCCTACTAATCTGTCTAATATACGTCTTGCTTGTTGCGCATCTACTAAATTCTTATTGATTTGTCTAGGATTTTTAACAGCATTTTTTATAGCTGTTTTTGTTATTTCATTAAATTCAATTCTACATTGATCTTGTTCATCAATAGATAATATATGTGCTAAATGCCATGAAATAGCTTCTCCCTCTCTATCAGGGTCAGTAGCTAAGAATACTTTCTCTGCCTTTTTCACTTCTTTTTTTAATTCCTTGATAATAGGTCCTTTTCCTCTGATAGTTATATAATGTGGTTCATAATCATTTTCGATATCTATCCCCATTTTACTCTTAGGTAAATCTCTTACATGACCAACGGAGGCAACAACTTTATAATTCTTGCCCAAAAACTTTCCAATAGTTTTGGCTTTAGCAGGAGATTCTACTATCACTAAAGATTTTGCCACAATTTCACCTCCATTTTGTAAAGCAATAGTAATTATATCAGAAAGCTTTTTAAATTTCAAAATATTAGTCTAAAAATTACTTTGCTATTAATAGTTTTCCTGGTAACTGCTCTACCAATCCTTTAAGCTGTAAAACAGTAATAATACTGCTAACTTTATCAACATTCCAACTTAATTCTTTTAAAAGTAACTCTATATGGATTGGCTGTTTGTCTAAAATCACATTATATACCTTTGATTCTAAAGCACTAAGAGGTATTTGATTTTCCTCTTTTTCATCGATCTCTATATGAAGTTCTTCTAAAACATCTTCAATATCTGTTACTAGCTTTGCACCTTCTTTTATAAGTTTATTTGTTCCCGCGCTTAGTGAACTATTAATATTACCAGGAATAGCAAATACTTCTCTTCCTTGTTCAAGGGCAAACTCTACAGTGATCAAAGAGCCGCTATTTATACTTGCTTCTACAACTATCACTCCCTTAGACATTCCACTTATAATCCTATTTCTAACTGGAAAATTTCCAGGCAAGGGCTTTGTTTCAATGCTATATTCAGATATAACAGCTCCACTTTTTTCAATTTCTAACATTAAATGATAGTTCGCTTTCGGATAACAAGTATCTAGTCCACATCCCAAAACAGCAATCGTTCTTCCACCATGCTCTAATGCCCCTTTATGAGCCATAGTATCTACACCATAGGCCATTCCGCTAATAACCACAATTCCTTTTTTCGCTAAATCACTAGCCAGCTTATAAGCTACATACTTGCCATAAGATGAAGCCTTTCTTGATCCTACAATTGCTATTGCATTTTCATCTTTTTTTAATATCGTTCCTTTTTTATATAATAAATAAGGAGGATTATATATATTCTTTAAGTTTTCTGGATATTCTTTACTATTCCTCCCTATTATTTCAATATTATGCTTTTTTATTTTATTCATCAATTCATTGATATAATAAGGATTACGGTTTTTTACTATGTTATTAACAATTGCTTTATTTATTCCTCTGAATTGATTAAACTTTTCTATAGGTGCTTTAAATATATTTTCAGCACTCCCAAAAATTTTTAATAAATTTTCCAAAGTTTTATTTCCTATACCATCTATACTATGTAGCCAAACCATATATTCTTTTTCATTCATTTTATCCATCCTCTATTGGCTCCAAAATTTCCTATCTAGATTTCTATATTGAATAGCCTCTGCAATATGTGTTGTGTCAATTTTAGTACTACCTTCTAAATCTGCAATAGTCCTGCTCAGCTTTATAATTCTATTATAAGCCCTTGCACTCAACTTTAATTTATTAAAGGCTTCTTCCATTAATGCTTTTTCTTCAGAACCTAATTTACAATATTCCTTCATTATTTTAGGAGTTAACTGAGAGTTGAATAAAATATTATATTTTTTATATCTCTCAAGTTGAATTTGCCTTGCTTTTTCAACATCTTTTCTTATTTCTAAAGAAGATTTTGATTGTTTTTCTGTTGTTAATTCTTCATACTTTATCGGAAAAACCTCTATATGCATATCTATTCTATCTAATAGAGGTCCTGAAATTTTAGATAAATATTTTTTGATTTGCCACGGAGTACAAGTACATTCATGGAATAAATCTCCATAATACCCACACGGACATGGATTCATACTAGCCACTAAAATAAATTTAGATGGATAGGTAAGAGTAGTATTTAATCTTGAAATAGTAACAACTTCATCCTCAATAGGCTGCCTTAACATTTCTAAGACACTTCGTTGAAATTCTGGCAATTCATCTAAAAACAATACCCCATAATGAGCAAGAGATACTTCTCCTGGTTTAGGAACCCTCCCTCCTCCTACTAGTGCAACACTTGAAATAGTATGATGTGGAGAGCGAAAAGGTCTTACCTCCATCAAAGCTGCATCATCCGCCAATTCTCCTGCAACACTATATATTTTTGTAACCTCCAACATTTCTTCATATGTCATAGAAGGAAGTATAGTTGGTAGACGGCGAGCCAACATAGTTTTTCCTGATCCAGGAGGTCCAATCATTAGTATATTATGTCCCCCTGCTGCTGCAATTTGAAATGCTCTTTTAACCATTTCCTGTCCGATCACATCTTTGAAATCTTCTCGTTCATTACCGCTATAACTATTCTTTTTTCTATCTATTTTATAGGGGTTTACAATAAATTCCCCCAGAAAATATTTAACAATATCTTTTAGATTATCAAACGGATAGATTTCAACATCTTTAATCATTGCCGCTTCTTCTGCATTTCTTTTCGGTAATATAATTTTCTTTATTCCTTGACTTCTGAGTGCAATAACAAGGGGTAATACTCCAGTAACCTTATTTAAACTCCCATTCAATGACAATTCCCCTATAAAAGCAAATTCTTTAGTCTCTTCACTCGCTATTTGATTTGATGCTTTTAAAATTCCTAATGCCATAGGTAAATCAAAATGTGTTCCTTCTTTTTTTGTATTTGCAGGGGCCAAATTAATAGTAATTCTCTTCATAGGAAAATCAAATCCAGAATTTTTTATTGCAGATCTTACTCTTTCCTTTGATTCCTTGACAGCTGCATCTGGTAATCCTACAATAATTAAAGCTGGTAACCCATTAGATATATCTACCTCAACCTCTGTAATATTACCATCTAATCCTTTTAATACACAACTATACACTCTAGATAACAATTAAATACCTCCTTTATGTAAACTCAAAAATTTAAAGCAAGCTTATCAATTCATTTCTTTGATCCTTTTATAATCATTACAATATTTATAAGATTATATTTTCTATATGGTTTACACTAGGAGGTTTCGAAGGAAAAACAATAACTTCTATAGCATCAAATCTAAAATTATAATCTTCTAATTTAAAAACCTGCATATAGTACTGTCCTACCTTCAATAAATGCTTTTTCTTTTTCGCATTTATAGCTTCAATAGGTCTGCCAAAAGCTAGATTACTTCTTGTTTTAACCTCAACAAATATATACGTATAATCTTTATATGCAATAATATCTATTTCTCCGAGTTTGCATCGATAATTAGACTGAACAATTCTATATTGAGATTTTCTTAAATATTCCGTTGCAAATTTCTCACCAAATGCGCCTAAATTCTTTATAGAATTCATTTAAATTGCTCCTTACATATAATGAAATTTATTTCATATTTCTTCCTTATAATTTTATTTTGTATTTTTTCTTTTTTTATATTTTTTATACATCCTAACTTTTTGTTGTGAATTTTTCATTTATTGATTTTTTATTCCTGCATATTATCAAATGTTTATTTAAAAATTTATATCTAAATAAAAATAGTGCGTAAAGCTCCCTATTATAAAAAAAGAAGCTTACGCACAAAAGTTAAAACTCTCTATCTTTATCTAAATATTTTTATCTTCCTTACATATTATCCTCTTCTGCTTCTATTATTTCCGAATAAATAAATCTGTCAACAATTATTTCGCTTATATTTGGATTGTTTTTCTTTAATGATCCATAAATAAAATGAAATAAATCATCTGATAAATCCTTATAATTTTCATGTATATTTACAATAACATGAATAATTGGTTCACATATATTTTCAAAAAATTTTTCTTTCATTTCTTCATTTGGAAGTTCTGTATCAATGTATCCTTTCCATAAAGGCTGTTCCATCATCATTTTTTTATTATTTTCTGGAGATATATAATGAATATAAATTTCACAAATTCCCTCTTCTTTTCTAATATTACTAAAAATCCAAGCTTGAGAACTATCAGTAATAAAATGTGCATTCATGTTTACTGGTATCCCTTTTATCGCTGTAATATTTTGCTTAGAAATGTTTAAAAATTTCAACATAGCTTATCCTCCTTATTTTTCTTGAAGCCTTCTTACATTTTTTATCATAATATTGATGGTTCCATCTCCATTTCTTATTATTTCAAATTTCATTCTATCTTCAAAATCTTCATATCCTCCCTTGATCTCTATGCCTGTATCTGTTTTCATGATTCTCTTCTTCATTTTCTTTTCAACCCAAGATTTATCAATTTCAAAAGCTTCAAGTTTTAATCCTTCCTGATCCATATGATTGATAAAATTTTCTTGCATTTTTATATCATTTCCAAAAACATTTTGGCTAAACTTTTCTATGTCTACTTCTGCGCAATTTTTAAAAGAAGAAATAACTTCTTCTCGTAGCTCCTGTGCTTTGTCAATATCTTCTTTCAAATTTTTTCTTGTCCATTTTTCTGCTGCTCTTTTAAAGATCTTTGTCTTATCTCGGCTATCTAATAAAACATCACAGTTTAAAAAATCATTTATAAAAAATTGTGCAATCTCACCATCTTCATCTTTCCCATATATTTGTTTATCTAAAACAATCATATCATACTCATCATTCTCATCTGCCGCTTTTATAAAAGCACATTTTTGCAATCTTTGGCTCATTCCAGGAAGACCTATTGTCTGAGGAATGATAGAAACTTTTAATTTATCATCAACAAATTCTACATCATGAATAAACGATTTTTTATAATCTAATTTTAAAATTCCAATATAATCTTTATCCTCTGCTGTATATAAACAAACCACCAAATCACAAGAAGAAATATTATTATTACTCTTCATAGCCTTAAATAATTGTTCAGCGATAGCTTTTGAAGCATCTATAAAGCTTTCTTCATTTTTAAATATATTATAGCAAGCTTCCTTTACAACACTTAGTCCACCACGAAATTTTCCTTTTCTATTTTCTTCATCCTGCAAAGATTTAATAATATGTTTTTCTAAAAATTCATGAATATCTTCATTGATTTCCTGTTCAAAATCTGTAAGTATAGGAACATCTCCATTTCTATCTAATACATGAATAATTGCCTTTTTAAGGATTATCGCATCTGTATTTCTCATAATTTCTCTCCTCTGATCATGATAATAGTAATTTAAATTATACTACAGTTCTCATGAGGTTAAAAGATTTAATCCTTTTAACCAATCTATATTATACAAAATTTCTGTATTTTACGATATAATATTTATAGCAATAAAAGTGATTTCAAGGAGGTATTTATGGAAAATGCAGCAATTATGCAATTATATGATAAAATTTCTAGCAAATTATTAAATCTTCACTGGTTAGAAAAATTATCATTAGATAAAATATCAATAAAAAAACATATTGTAGACTTTTCTTTTTTAGAAAAAATAAAGTACATGCTAGATAATCAAGACTATAGTTGTAAAGCTGTACTAAATTTATGTGAAAATATACTAAACCAAATAGCAAAAGAACACGCTCCTGATAATTGGCTTTATTATATTTATCAATTTACTTTAGAAAAATCTTTTCCTCATGCAGTAGAAATTCCTCTTAAAAAAAATCTTGATCCTGCTTGTTATTTGTATTTAGAGATTTTAAGAATCATCTCAGATTTTCAAAAATTTGCAGAGGACTCTACTTGGCAAAGTCAATATCCATTGATCTTTTTAACAGAGGAAGAAATCAATGATCTTGAGGACCCTACAGAATATAAACAATTTTTAACTGCATTTCATGATAACTATGTATATGAAATGATGAAATTGAATCATGAAGTAGCAGGGTACAATACTATAGATCACATATGCGGTGTACACTATCTTGCTCTTTTTATTGCTAGACAACTAAAAAAAAGCGGTCTACCTATAGATTTAGGAAGAGTATCTGGTGCTACAGCTGGACATGATATCGGCAAATATGGTTGCAAAAAAGATGAACAGCATAGAGTTCCTTATCTTCATTATTATTACACTGATTTATGGTTTTCAAACCAGCATATTGTTTATATTCGCCACATTGCCATAAATCATTCTGTATGGGACTTAGAATTAGAAAATTTATCATTAGAATCTCTTATATTGATTTACTCTGATTTCCGTGTCAAAAATCATAAAGATGAAAACGGAAAATTTGCTATGCATATATATAGTCTTTCAGAATCCTTCAAAGTAATTTTAGAAAAGCTTGATAATGTAAATACAAAAAAAGAAAAAAGATATCGTCGTGTATATGCAAAGCTAAAAGATTTTGAAGATTATATGATTCATTTAGGTATTCATATAAACCCTAATCCTAAAGTACTAATGTACCCAATAGAGCATAAAAAAAAGAAATTTCACTATGCGTTGATGCAAGGAAAAGATATTATCCATAATGTAAAATATCTTTCTATTCATCATAATATTCATTTGATGTATTTACTTCGCAACGAATATGCTCTTGAATCTATATTACAATCAGCACGCAGCGAAAAAGACTGGACAAATCTTCGTGAATATCTAAGAATATTTGAAGAATATTCTACTTATTTAACTCAAAAGCAAAAGCTGATCACTTTAAATTTTTTATATGAAAACTTAATTCATCCAGAAGATGATATAAGAAAACACTGTGCAAAGCTTATAGGTGCTTTAATTGCTATGTTTGATGAAGTCTACCGCAAAGAAGTACCAGAAAATGTGAGTTTGCTTCCCCCAGATACAACTAGTCTCGAACTACTAAAAAAATATTTAAAGCTTTTTATTTTTCCTGATCACAAAATAATTCCAAAGCATCAAAAATGGATTGGCTATAGTTTGAGTACTATGGTTGCATCTTTATTTAAACATAGCAAAGCAAAGCATAATAAACATTTTCTTCCTCAAGCAGACAATTATATCGATTTGCTTTTGACATATTATAATAAAAATATTTATCAAAGAGAAGAAATAGCCTTTTATCTTCTTGAAACATTGAAATATATCCCTATAATCCATAACGATTCACGATTTGACAGTTTATTTGAATTCTTGTTTGAAATGCTTCAGGAAAAAAATGATTCACTAAGAATTGCTGCTTTAGAAACTACTTATAGATTGATCAGCCATATTCGTAGCAGTAATGTATTAATGGATAAAATTTCGTCAATCCTTTTAAATAAAAGAGCTTTATCAAACTATACAACAGAAAATTTCCTAAAGCTAAAAATTGCAATCAATTTAAATAACGATATGTTAATGCAGCATGCTTCTTCTTTTAAAATAGATAAAAATAAAATAACTTCTATGTTTTTAAGTAATTTAAAAGCAGCAATAGAACCAATTATAAAAAAAGTTCAAACAGAAGTATTATTAGAATATGCTCTTAATGATCCTGAAAATAATGGACTTCAAACAGCCCTTCATTTTTGTAACTTACTAAAAATGAGTGCATCAGATCAAATCAGAACACGAGCTGGTGAAGCTATTTTAGAAATTGCTCATTATTTATCCTTTGAACAAAGAAATGAAGTAGCTGTTGAGCTATTAAGTGCCCTTGAAATAGATAATTACCAGTTTGCAGAATATATTCCTCCATTTTTAGGTCAATTAATATTAATGCTTCAACCAGTAGAATTAGATGAGTTAATTGATGAATTTATGGAAAAAATCAAACAATCAAGCACGATCCTTAGTTCACTGCTTTTAAAAACCCTTGGCGTTGCTATTGCTAATTATCCAAAGTATGCACTATTATTTCATGAAGATGAAGAAATTTTCCAAAATCGCCTAAAAAAAATGCTTGGTATTTTATTAAATGGTCTTGTTAGTTATAACCCTAGAGTAAAACAAGCAGCTTTTTCAGTCATTGGTAAAGAAATATTTGGATCAAATTATCTAAGTTTTTCTGAAAAAAATCATATTTTTCAATTTATCGCTAAAAAAATTCTCACATTACTTACAGATAATCAAGAAGAAACATTATTATTTTTAGGAAATGCTGCAGCACTACATCATATATATAGATTTATTTCTGATTATATATTCTTTAAGGGTAATTATGATCTTCCAATTCCTGAAAAAATAGCTTTTTTCCCTGGCACATTTGATCCATTTTCCTTAAGCCACAAACAAATTGCAAAATCTGTAAGAGATCTTGGATTTGAGGTATATCTTGCTATTGATGAATTTTCTTGGTCAAAGCAGACACTTCCTCATCTTCTTAGAAAGAATATTGTAAATATGTCTATTGCTGATGAACTGAATATTTATATATATCCTGAGGACTTTCCTACAAATCTTGGAAACCCAGAGGATTTATCGCAATTAAAAAATAATTTTCCTTATTCTGAAGTACACATAGTGGTAGGAAGTGATGTGATTTTAAATGCTACAAGTTATCAAAGCCCCAAATTTGAAGGTTCTATACACACTTTCCCCCACATCATTTTCGAAAGAAATCATCTTTTACCTGTTAAAAAGAACCATATTCCTCTTACTTCAGCTATAAATAAAATTAATGGAAAAGTTACCGTTTTATCTCTCCCCTCACAATATAACGAAATTGGTTCTATTCAGCTACGCAGCTATATAAATGATAATAGAGATATTTCTAGTATTGTTGATCCTCTAGCACAAAAATATATATATGAAAATGGTTTTTACCGAAGAGAACCTCAATACAAAACACTTATGCAGGATATGTCTATAGAAATTGACCTTATTGAACATATGGATATGGACCTCATTAATCAATTATCATATGAGGTTTGTAAAGATTTTGAAGATGCTCGTGAAAAATTTATTCAGTTTTTTAAAAAACCTTCAGCTAGATTATTAGTAATAAAAGATATGAAGGATCATGGAAAAATTATAGGTTTTTCAGCCTACCACCGGGTACAGCTTAGCAGCTTATTTTATGACTTAAAAGACAGCAGGGTTTCTGAATATATTCGGGAACACTCACAAGGGCGAATTGTCATTATTGATGGCATTTTCACACTTCCTTTAAAAAATCAAGAAAGAATGGAGCAGATTCTACTAACTGAGACTTTGTCCTTTTGCTTGGCTAAGGATTATGAATATGCTATTTTTTATAATATGCTAAAGGATTATACCTCTTTGTCTTTAGAAGAAATATTAAAAATACAAGGTTTTCAAAAACTTTCTTTTAGTAATGAGAACCATCCTGTTTTTGTTGTAAATATGAGTTCTCCTTGTACATTAAATTTAGATATGGAAACAATCATTAAAGAACCCTTTAGAAGCAATAAAAAAGTAATAGAAGCTATCCTTCGTTCCAGAAAAAAACTTCAAAAAGCTTTGACAAATCTTTATCCAGGAAATCTTATTTTATCCTTTGACAGAGATATGCTTCATAATACTCTTGTAAGAAAAATTTGTGCAGAAAACAATGTACCCACAACGCCATTAACTCCTCGTAGGTTAGGACCAAATATGTGTGTACCCTTTGGTACAATACTCAATAGAACTATTATACCAAACACTGTAACCAAATCTTTGCATACTGAAAAACTATTTTTACCTGATATGAAGGATTTTATGATAGGACCTTTTCCACACTACACAGACCTTGAAATACAAATTAAAATGCTTCGCTCCTTCAATAGACCTATTATTTTAGTAGATGATATTCTTCATAAAGGCTATCGTAATAATGTTATTCATCCATTGCTCAACAAAGCAAATATAAAAGTAAAAAAGACTATCGTAGGCATTCTTTCTGCTAGAGGAAAGGAGTTGATGGAAAGACAAGGTAGACGTGTAGATAGTGCTTATTATATTCCAAAATTAAAAGCTTGGTTTAACGAAAATGCCATGTATCCATTTTTTGGAGGAGATACAGTATGGCGAGGCAGTACCCCTCAGAGAAATTTAGTACCTTCGATCAATTTAATACTGCCTTACACATCTCCTACATTTATTAAAGATGCTTCAAAAAATTCGCAATACACACTATCAAAAATTTGTATTCAAAATGCAATAGATATTTCTACAGTTATTGAAAATGAATATCACAATATCCATGAAAGAAAATTAACACTGGCATCCTTAGGTGAAGTATTTATATCCCCACGCTGTCCAGATCATGGCAAAAATATGAGGTATGATTTAAACTTTGGACCATCTGATTATTTACAAAACGATTTAGAACAGCTAAATCGTCTTGAACAAGCTATACTGAATAAATAAGGAGGCGCTATATGTACTATTATAAATCAGAAAACAAAATATTTATCTCAGAAAAAGAATATAAAAATATGAAAAAAATCTCAGAAAGTGAAGCATCCTCAAGCCGAGAAATTATTTATTTACTGCATGAAATCGATCCTGAAAATTCTCGCAGAAGTTTTTCTGTAACAGATCCGTCCCTTGCGTTTTTAAATAAAGAAGGTATTCATCTTCTACAAAAATCTAAAACTAAAAAAACATTGCCCAGTTGGTTAATTTCAAAAATAATTGAAAGAAAGGTTAAAAGCATCAATACAGCTTATCCAAATTGGAAAAATGCTTTAGATTCTCCATTCCCTGAGCAATGGAGAATTCATATAGCTGGTATGGGAGATGTAGGAGGAACGCTTGTAACAGGTCTTCGTTTACTAGGAGGAGAAAAGATTTCAAAAATTGGTATTTACGATAAAAATATCAATCATATAAAACGCTGGGAATATGAAATCAATCAAATTCTTTCTCCTTTTACGCAAAAAAAATATCCTGAAATATCTATTATCTCTGAAGATAAAATATTTGATTGCGATTTATTTATTTTCTGTGTTTCTGTAGGTGTGCCACCTATTGGAAAAGAAAAAAATGACGTTAGAATCGCTCAATTTGAAGGAAATGCAAAAATTGTAAAAGCTTACGCAAAGATGGCACGAGCAAAAAATTTCAAAGGAATATTTGCAATTGTATCTGATCCTGTAGATTTATTATGTAAAGCTGCATTTTTAGAAAGCAATAAAAATGATGATGGCAACTTAGACTTTAAGGGGTTAGGAGCCGACCAAATCAGGGGATATGGGCTTGGTGTAATGCACGCACGTGCTGCTTATTATGCAAATAAAGATCCTAAATTAAGGCACTATTTAAAGCTAGGGCGAGCCTTTGGGCCTCATGGTGAAGGACTTATTATTGCTGATAGCATTCAAAACTATAATGAAGAATTATCTAATATACTTACAGAAAAAGCTAAAACAGCAAATCTAAAGGTACGTGCTACTGGATTTAAGCCATATATTGCACCAGCTCTATCTTCTGGAAGTTTATCAATAATTGCAACAATCATGGGAGATTGGCATTATAGTGCTACCTATATGGGGGGTGTATTTATGGGTGCTAAAAATAGAAATACTCCTACGGGAATAGAAATAGAAAGATTAGAATTACCAAATTCTCTAATCAACAAATTAGAAAATACCTTTAAATCTTTAAGGAGAATCCTATGAGTCTTTATGTAATTATTCCCGGGGAAATATCTAACTCTCTTTATAAAATGGTTAAAGCTGCAACTAGTCACATTGATACCACCACAATAAAATCGCCACATGAGCTTCCTGATTTGAGAAATAAAAAAATACTCTTTATCGTTCAGCTAAATGAATTAGGATATAACCATGCTTTCTTTGAAATGCTTTCTGCTTTATATCATAAAGGAATAGATGCACTCTTTGGTGCAACCGCTGGAATGATTATCCATAGTCCTAATGAGCTGTATACAAAAAGTAGCGCAAGAAATATTATTTTCTTAGCCAATCAATTAGGCTGTCGTTTTATAGGTCATCCCATGATTGAAGCCACTGGAAGTTTCAATAACTTCCGAACATGGCAAAAAACCTATAATTTATCCTTAGAAGAAATATGCCATAAGCTATGCAAAAAACTTGTTGACAGATTGATAAAAGATAGCCCTGTATTGATTACTAAGCCTAAAATTCTAGCTCTTCATTCTAGTTCCTATAAAACCTCTAATACCCTTATGCTTTGGAGCATGGTAAAAAAACACCTTGCCACTTATGAAATAAAGGAACTCCACGTTGAAAACGGAACTGTTAAAGACTGTATTGGATGTTCTTTTAAAACTTGTTTGCATTATAGTAAACAGAGCAGCTGTTTCTATGGAGGCTTTATGGTAGAAGAAGTTTTACCATCTATCGAAAAAGCAGATGGAATCGTATGGTTATGTCCAAACTACAATGACGCTGTATCAGCAAATCTTATGGCTGTCATAAATCGATTAACTTCTCTTTATAGAAAAACACCTCTTTATGATAAATCACTTTTTTCAGTGATTGTATCTGGAAACTCTGGAAGTGATTCTGTTGCAAAGCAGCTCATTGATGCTTTAAATATCAATAAAGGCTTTAGACTTCCACCATATTTTACTTTAATGGCTACTGCAAATGATCCAAAAACTGTACAATACATACCAAGCATTGAAAAAAAAGCTGAAAGCTTTGCACAAAACATTTTGCATCAAATCAAAGCATAATAAAGACTGCCGCATATGCAGCAGTCTTATTTTACGTTTCCAAAAATATTATAAAAAATTTAGTTGCCATTATTCATAAGCTATGCTCTACTCCTCTGGCATATCCCAGTTATGATAGATTTGTTGTACGTCATCATCTTTCGGACTGAATTATGATATATCATTTACACTATTTTTTGTAAGTTTATCACAATTTAGCCTTGTTTTCAATGGTGTCAAAAAACATAATTCAGACTTTTATTGTATAGCTTGAATATGTCTATCAAAACCCACACCAAATCTCAGTTTACCTCAAAACATCTTCCCCTTCTTCTTTATAACCAACCTCAAAAAATCAAGACTTTTTTCATTTAAAATACCAAAAAAAATAAATCAAGCAGGGCATTAACTCTTCCCTGCTCTTTAGTAAGTTATGATTATTATTTATCGCTGTAGTAAAATAATTCAGCATTAACCCTATTTATAAATTCACTATTCAATATATCCATTATCTGCTCTGCTGTTAAATTTTCTGTAAAAATATTCCTTTCAAAATACTCTAGCCATGAATATATTATTTTACTTGAAGTATAAAGACCAATCAACTCTAATGCAGAAATAACACCAAATATATATACGCAGTTTCTAATCATATTTGCATATTGAAACACAAATTCCTGTCCTATATACATCATTAACAGAAATAAGACAGCTAAGCATATAAATAGAAATCTTTCAACCATCAAAACTCCTTTTTCAATTATAGGTATTTTGTTTTCAAAATAATCTCTTCTTCGTCTTATTTTTTCAATTTGATTTTCTTCAAGTTCAAATTTTTCTATAAGTATAGCAATAATATCTTTCTCATTTTCATCTTCCTTATGTTTCCATAAATAGTTCCTATACAAAACCCATATTTTGCTCAATAATATTCTAGTAACATCTACAACTAAGAAAAGATAAGAAACAAATACCATTTTTAATAGAACATATGATGAACTTATAAATTTTGAAGAATCCATTAGAGGTACAATTATCTCTTTAGCAATATTTATATTCTTATATAAATACCAATATCCCCAAGCAACTCCTATATGATAGATACATTCAATAATATGCCCTAATAATAATACTTGTTTATCTAATTCACTGTATTTCTTTATGTTTATACCTTTTATTGTGCTTTGACGATAAATTGAATTTATTAAAAACCATCCAATTCTATAAACAATATTTATAGATATTAACAAGAATACAAATATATATATTTCATATATTTTATCTGAATCGTTTTTAATATTTATATCTGATAAGAAGGTTACTAGCTTATTCCCAGCAGTGATAATAAAAATAATTAATGCAGCGATTTTAAATGATGAGAGGTTCATCTTCCTAAATTCTTCTACCCTTAATGTTCTTATATACTCAATCAGCTCTGACCTATTAAATTCAGAATTATGTATTTCTTCCATAGTGTATTACTGCTCCTTTCTTTTTTACAATATTTACCATATATTAAAAGCAATTATATTACACAATGGAATTTTTTACAATATATTTTACCTATCCACCCATCAAAATCATTACACCAAATCTCAGTTTAACCTATAACCCCTTTCCTCTTTTTGAACGAGTTTCTTCATTAATATGGTGTTAGTATAGAATCATGGACACACTTAGTTTAACAAGATAAACTATAATTAGATGAAAGAGTGTGTCCGTATGAATATTAATGGTAAAAGATACAACGAAGATTTTAAACAAACAATTATTTAATTATATAACTCTGGTAGTTCAGTATCAGAGTTAGAACGTGAATATAGTGTAACTAGAACAACAATCTATAAATGGATTAAAGAAAACAAAGTAATCAAAGTAGAAGATCAAGAACCTATTACTCCTAAAGATATAGATGAGATGAAAAAGTAAAAAGCGTTACGATGCTCCTAAAATTAGACAAATACTAAAATCTTGTGGATGGTCAGTAAGTCTAAAAAGAATACAAAGGTTAATGCAAAAGCTAGGTATTAGATCAATTGTTCATAAAAAATTTAAGCATTATTCTTCTAAGTGTAATGAAATAATAGGTAAAAATATCATCAAAAGAGACTTTACAGCTACTTGTATAAATCAAAAGTGGGTAACTGATATTACCTATATTTATACTATTAAAGATAGTTGGTGTTATCTAGCATCAATAATGGACTTATATACAAGAAAAATCATAGGTTACTCACGGATTAACCCCCTATTATTGGACACTATCTTAAATTTTCTTAAGATCACATAGTATTTCAGCTTTTTCTAAAGTTGTCATGTAACTCTCGATCTGCCCTTGACATTGAATCTCTGTATGCATGATGTAATGCTCTTAAGACAGCATTAAAAGTGAAAGAACTTGCCTTGTTAATAGGCTATCATGCATGCCCTCAATATCAAGGGTACGCTCTGCCGGACATAAGTATAGCTTTTATAGCGCATCTCATTTGTATTCTGTAAATATTCATAATACTCATTTGGAGGCATAAACTTTGTAGATGAATGGATTCTTTTCGTATTATATTTTTTCACGAACTCATTAACTTATCTATAAATGACTCCAGACCAATTTGAGAATAATTTAAAGTCAGCTTTTTAATTTGTTATAGATAAACCATTTTTAATGATTAGTTATCCATTACAAATAATGGTAAAATTCTAGGACTATTTACGCAGCTAATAATCCTATATCTGGTAATTTATAATAGTAATTTCTGCCATAAACAATAGATTTTATGAGTTCTTTATCTTCATTGAATTGGTCATAAAGAGAGGCGATTTCATCAAACAACACTTCTATATTTTCTCTAGCTCCAATATTAAAGATCTTGTTTTTGAGCAGGTTCCATATATTTTCTTGGGGATTAAGTTGTGGTGAATAAGCAGGTGTATTGATGAGAACAAGTCTTTCTTTATTTGACTCCCAAAACTCTTGTATTTTCACATTGTTGTGTGTTCTAGCATTGTCTAAAACAAGATATACCTTCTTACTAGGATTACACTCTAATAGGTATTCCATGAAGCTTTGTATTTCCTCGCTGGTTATACTTTGTTTAGCTGAGTATATATCAGCAACTGTATCAAAATTTTTGGTGATTTCTGTGGCGCCTATGATATTTACACCTTCATGAGAACCGTTACTTTCTAATATAGGGGATACCCCCACAAGGCTCCAACTTCTCCTATTATCCGATTCGGTTCTTAGACCTGTTTCATCCATTACGTATAGAACACTTTCAGAGTCGTTTTCTACAGTAGATACTAAATCTATCATTTTTTTTAAAGGCTTCCTGTTCGGATTTTACACCTTTTGTTGGTTTTTTCTGAGCTCTTTTAAAACTAAAGTTGTTTTTGTGAAGGATATTACGTATAGTTTGTGCACATACTCTGACCTCATAGTTTTGATACAGATAGTCAGCTAGAAGTTGAGCCGTCCATACGTGACCTAATAGACCAAAATTATTAGGAGTAGTATGCATAACTGTTTTTAGAAGATCATCTTCCATTTCAGCAGTAATTTTACAATTAGAAGGAACTTTTCCTCTACGATCTTCTAGTGCCTTTATTCCTAAAGCATTCCAACGCTTGATATAAACATAAATATTTACATCTGATTGTAAGAGAAAATCTGCTATTGCTTTAACTTTATAACCTTCAGCAAGCATTATAATTGCTGTAAGTATATTTCGTGCTAATGCTACGTTGTGGGTATTTCTTAATTTTTTCAATTCCTTTATGGAATGTCCGTGAAGATCTGCTGTTACGATTGTTGGTCTACTCATTCATCTCATCTCCTAAGGGCTTTTTCCTTAGGGTGTGGAAAAAATCACTTAAAAATGCAGCATAGCCGAGAAATTAAACTGATTTATCTATAAACTTTTTGTGTTCAAAATATTGACATAAGCCCAAGAGATAAGAAAATAAAAATCTGGATTTCCTACCAGCTTTGTTAAAATCTTAGTTTACTATAATTTTTTATTAGTCATTTTGTTATCTTGCTCTTTAGATAATTCAAGTTCTTTGTCTATCTTTTTTTCTAATTCAATATATTCCGCTAAAGATTCTTTACCTTTAACATGCCTTGAACCTCTTTGCACTTCTTTCTTTTTGTTTTCTAAATTGCTTGAAACTGTATTGATATCCTCCGAACGAACAAATGGACATTTAGGATTATTATATTCTTCTGCTTTTTGTATTGCTTCTCTAGCATTTTCTTTTATATATCTATGTTCTACAATATTCAAAACTTTTTCCTCCTATATCTATTAAAAATAGTTTCATTGCTTACAACTTTTTATTTTAGATAAATCTAACAGTTAGTCTAATTCCCATTTTTTATTTTTTCAATTTTTCATAATAATTTATAATATATTCTCTTTAAACTTACTAACTAAATTACCTTATATTATTTTTACATGTTGGGCTTATGTCAATATTTTGGACACAAAAAATTTAACAAATTAAAAAGCTGACTTTAAATTATTCTCGAATTGGTCTGGAGTCATATAACCAATACTACTATGTATTCTATTTCTGCATTATGTTCATTTTTTTAATATATATATATTATACCAGTATTTTGATTACATCTGCATTAATTTTATAATTCAATTCACCTACGCTAACTAAAGTATTTGTCTAAAATAAATATCCACCAGCTTAGAGGTGGTTTTTCCTAAGCCCTATAAGGGCAACTTTCCAGCATATAAGTGATAACATAAGAATGTAAGAAAATGATCATATAAGAATGCACAATTACTGCAAAACAATATATAATTATCTCTGAAATTAATGGAGGTAATTATGATAATAAAAAATAATATAAATACAAATATAGAAATTAATACATTAGAAGATCTTCATAAACTGAAACCTTTCATGGAGGTAGGAAACTTGAAAGTGAATAAAAGCCAAATAGCAAGAGAATTAGGCGTTGATGCTCGTACTGTTAGTAAATATATAAATGGCTATACTAAGCCCACTACAAGAAATAGTTCATCCAAAATCGATAGATTTTATCCTATAATCAAAGAATTATTAAGCGATGAATCAATACAAGTATTTTATTATAAGCGTGTATTATGGCAATTCTTAAAAGACAATTATAGCCTTGATTGTGCTCAATCATCATTTCGTAGGTACATTTCTAAGCATGAAGAATTTAATAATTATTTTAAGAAAAGGCGAAAAAATTATGCATCTAGCGTTGCCCCTATGAGATATGAAACGTCCAAAGGACAACAAGCGCAAGTAGATTGGAAGGAGAACATGGAGTTTGTATTAAGCGATGGTGAGATAATTAAAATAAATATATTTGTGATTATCCTTTCTTACTCAAGATTCAGAGTTTATAGATTGTCACTTAGTAAAACACAAGATATTTTATTATCCTTCTTAAGCGAAGCTTTTGAAACCTTCGGAGGTGTCCCACATGAATTATTAACGGATAATATGAAAACAGTTATGGATGAACCAAGAACCAATTATTCAAAAGGAAAGGTAAATGCAAAATTTCAACAGTTTGCAAGCGACTATAATTTTAAGGTTTGTCCATGTATTGCTGGCAGACCCAATACAAAGGCAAAAGTAGAAGCTCCAATGAAGCTATTAGACGAGATACGTGCGTATAATGGAATGTTAAATTATGATAAATTAAATCAACTTGTAACAAAGCTTAACAATAGAATAAATAGTACATGTCATACTGCAACAGGTAAAATACCCATTTTACATTTAGAAAAAGAAAAAGACTCCTTATTTGAACTTCCTAGGGAACAAATAAGAAATCTTTATTCAATCACAACAGTATCTGTAACAGTAAATCCTCAAAGTATGATTCATTATAAATCAAACCAATACTCTGTACCCCCAGAATATATTGGAAAGAAGCTACAGCTACAAATATATGATGGTCAAATACACATTTATTATAACACAAATTTAGTTACTATTCATAAGGTGAAAAATCAAAAACTAAATTATCATCCACAGCATTATGTAGCAATTAGCTCTTTGACTTTAAATAATCCACTTGAGGAAATAGAAACGATTGCAAAAAATAACTTGAAGATGATAGGAGAGATATACCAGAATGAATAGTTCATACACACAATTAGTAAAAAACCTAGAATACTTGAAATTAAAACAAATGATTACACATCTAAATGATGTAATAGACTTTATAAACAAGAATAATCTTTCTTTTGTAGAAGGACTTACTAAACTGACAACCCATGAAATCGACTTCAAAGAAGCAAATATGATTCGTTCAATGGTAAAAGTAGGGGCTTTCCCTCATACAAAGGAAATCAAGGATTTTGACTTTGATTTTCAACCAAGTATTAATAAGCAACAAATTTTAGATTTTGCAACTCTACGGTTCTTAGAATCGAAAGAAAATATTGTATTTCTAGGCTCTAGTGGGGTTGGTAAAACACATTTAGCTACTTCAATAGGCATTGCAGCAGCTAAAAAAAGATATAGTACATATTTTATAAAATGCCACGATCTTCTTCAGCAATTGAAGAAAGCTAAACTAGAAAATAGACTTGACGCTAGGTTAAAACATTTTGCTAAATATAAATTGTTAATTATTGATGAATTAGGGTACCTTCCAATCGATAAAGATGATTCAAAGCTATTTTTTCAACTGATAGATATGAGATATGAGAAAAAAAGTACTATCCTTACAACAAACATAAACTTTAATAATTGGGATGAAGTTTTCTATGATGCAATAATAGCTAGTGCTATTTTAGACCGAATTCTACATCATGCTCACATTATTTCTATTAGTGGAAAATCATATAGACTAAAAGATCATTTTAAACAAGATGCTGAGTAAAAAACTACATTTTTAAATGATCAAAAAGTTACATTCTTAGCTTGACATTTATAGCCTTTTTATTTCTTCCTACTGTATCTACATAATGTCCTCTACACCAGAAATGTCTATTCCCATATCTATATTTTAAGTTTGCAAACTTTTCAAATATCATTAAACTACTTTTCCCCTTTAAATAGCCTACAAAACCTGACACACTCATTTTTGGTGGAATTGAAACTAACATATGTATATGATCAACACATGCATTTGCTTCAATTATTTGAACTCCTTTCCAATCACATAACTGTCTTAATAGCTTTCCTATTTCTGCTTTCTTTTTTCCATAAATCTCTTTTCTTCTAAATTTAGGTGAAAAAACTATATGATACTTACAATTCCATTTTGTATGTGATAAACTAGTACTATCCATATAGGATACCTCCTTTGATTTTAGAATCAACTGGCGAAACCTATTCTATTTTATCAAAAGGAGGTTTTATTTTTCTGCTCATCGCTAAAGCTTTTCAGAACTCACTCGAACAGATGCATGTCCTAGCAATCTGGAAACAACATGAATATTTTTATTAATTTCTAAAGATTTTACTGCAAAATAATGTCTTGCAGTATGAGGGGAGCACCTCACTTTTTCTCTTATTTTACATTCTTTTTTTACTTTTTTAAAAATATGTTCAATCGCACTCACTGTAAGTGCTTGTCCTGTTCGGCTGATAAATAGATTATCACTAAATTCACTATCTGTAGTTTTATCATATGCTTTTCTTATTTTTAAATATCTATTTATATATTTTTTGAGTGGTACACTCAAAGACACAAATCTCTGTTTATTTCCTTTTCCATTTATTAAAATTCTGTCTTTTTCTACATCTTTAAGTTTAATATCAATTAATTCAGAACATCTTACTCCTGTATCAAAAAATAAACTCAACATAGTTTTATTTCTAGCATTTAAAAACGTACATAAATCAAAATAATTAATTATTCTTTGAACTTCTTCATCATTGAAAATAATTTTAATTTCTTTGCTTTCATTGATTGTCTTTATGTTGTTCATCGGATTTTTAACAATATATTCTTCTTGCTCACAAAAATTAAAAAATACTTTTAAATTTCTTTTTAGAACATTAATATACCCACTTTTACATCCTTTATCAATTTTTGATTTTAAAAAATGTTTTACATGAACACTTTTAATTCTTGATATTTTTTCAATTTCTAATTCATTTTTACAATACAGCAAAAAATCAGTTATAATATTTTTGTAACTCTTTAATGTTTTTGGAGATAATTTTCTATACTCGCAATCAAATAAAAAATCTTCTAGTTCTAATTTCATAAAAAATATCACACCTTTCATTATTTTAAAAAGTGTGATATATCATAATTCAAACGTATTTTTCACCTAAGTTATTTATCTCAATTAAGGTAAATATTACTATTATTTTTAACATCACCATGCTTATACCCATTGAAATAACTTAATTTCATTTGTTTTATTCACAATCCCAGTTATGATAGATTTGTTGTACGTCATCATCATCTTCGAGCATATCTATAAGCTTATTCATAGATTTGATTTGTCCTTCATCATCAAGCTTTACTGTTGTTTGAGGAATCATATTTACATCAGCTTCTAAGAATACATATCCTTTTTCAGCTAGTGCATTTTTTACATCATAAAAATCCTCCGGAGCTGATAAAATTTCATACACTGCTTCATCATCTGTTATAAAATCTTCTGCTCCTGCTTCTAATGCTGCTTCCATTAGTTCATCCTCATTGTATTCGTCTTTCTTTTCAATAAGGATTTGTCCCTTTTTATCAAACATAAAGCTTACACAGCCTGGAGTTCCTAAATTTCCACCATTTTTATCAAAGTAGTATCTCATATTGCTTCCTGTTCTATTTCTATTATCTGTAAGTGCTTCTACAATAACCGCAATACCATTTGGTCCATATCCTTCATATGTGATTCTTTCAAAATTATCACCGTCTGTTCCACCTGCACCTTTCTTAATAGCTCTATTGATATTGTCATTTGGCATATTAATAGATTTTGCTTTATCTATTGCATTCTTAAGTGCTGCATTATACTCTGGATCTGCTCCACCTTCTCTTGCAGCAACAATAATCAATCTTGCATATTTTGTGAACATCTGAGCTCTTTTAGCATCTTGTTTGTTTTTTCTGTTCACAATAGTTCCGTGTCTACCCATATATTTTATCACTCCTTAATCCTTCTAAGCAATTTACAAACCTAATTCTATCATAAAATGAAATTTAAGTAAATAAACGACAAAGCCTCATACATACAATCCTTCTACAATAGCAACTCCCTTAGCATATCAGGTCTTAACTCAAAAAACCTGATTATCTCAGGTTTTTTGTTAAACAATATTTAAATATTTTTCAAGCTCTAATATTCTCTCTTTACACATTGGCTCAATCCCATCTAATTTATAAGGGATTCCCATTTTTTTGTACTTATTAACCCCCAAATTATGATATGGAAGCAACTCAATTTTTTCCACATTTTTAAACTCCCTTATCATATTTTTAAGCTGCTTTATATGATCTTTGCTATCTGTTATTCCTGGAACAACCACATGTCTTATCCATAATTTCATATGAGCATTTACAACTGCTTCCTTAAATCTTTCAAAGCTTTCAATATTTCTACCTGTTAATTTCTTATATCCTGTATCATTTACATGTTTTATATCTAAAATTACTAAATCTGTATATTTTAATATTTCTTCATATTTTCCTTTTCCAAAACCAGCAGTATCTATGGCTGTGTGAATATTATTCTCTTTACATAATTTCAAAAAATCTATTAAAAACTCAGGCTGCATAAGTGGATCTCCTCCTGAACAGGTTACCCCTCCTCCTGAAGCCTTAAAATATGGTTTAAATCTTAATATAATTTTCATTAATTCATTTACTGTTATCTCTTCTCCTTTATGAATATCCCAAGTATCTGGGTTATGACAATAAACACATCTTAATTTGCAACCTTGAAAAAACACTACCGTTCTTATACCCGGACCGTCTACAAGTCCCATGCTCTCTATTGAATGAATTCTTCCTATCATATAGTTCCCTCTATATGACCATATTCTTATGGAATGTTCTACTGATCACTTCTAATTGCTGTTTTCTCGTAAGTCTATTAAAATTAACAGCATATCCAGATACTCTGATAGTTAATGAAGGATATTTTTCTGGATAATTCATAGCATCTATGAGTGTTTCTCTATTTAATACATTTACATTCAAATGATGTGCACCTTGAGAAAAATATCCGTCTAATATGCATACTAAATTATTCACTCTAGTATATACATCTTTACCTAAAGCTTCAGGTACAATTGTAAATGTATTTGAAACACCATCTTGACAAACATCCTTATAAGGAATCTTTGCAACAGAATTGAGTGATGCTAAAGCACCACTTTTATCTCTTCCATGCATAGGATTTGCTCCCGGTGCAAAAGCTTCTCCCATCTTTCTTCCATCTGGTGTTGCACCTGTCTTTTCACCATATACCACATTTGAGGTGATCGTGAGTACTGATAAAGTATGCTCTGCACCTCGATATGTCTTATGCTTCTTTAATTCTTTGATAAACTTTTTCACTATTTCAACAGCAATTCCATCTACTCGATCATCATCATTTCCATACATAGGAAATTCTCCATCTATTTCAAAATCTACTGCTATGCCGCTCTTTCTTATTGGTTTTACTTTTGCATGTTTTATTGCACTCAATGAATCTGCTACTACTGAGAGTCCAGCTACTCCAAAGGCCATAATTCTTCCTACATCTGTATCATGTAAACTCATTTGCCCTGCTTCATAAGCATATTTATCATGCATATAGTGAATAATATTCATAGTATTTACATAGAGCTTTGCTACATATTCTAAAACCTTAAAATAATTTTCTTTCACTTTATTATAATCTAATACATCATCTTCAATCTTTTCAATTTCTGGCACAACTAAAATTTCTTTTTTCTCATCTATTCCACCATTGATTGCATATAAAAGAGCTTTTGCAAGATTGCATCTCGCCCCAAAAAACTGCATCTGCTTTCCTAACTTCATTGCTGAAACACAACAAGCAATCCCATAATCATCTCCATAAATAGGTCTCATAATATCATCATTCTCATACTGAATAGAATCTGTCATAATAGACATTTTTGCACAATATCTCTTGAATTTTTCCGGAAGCTTTTCAGACCACAACACAGTCATATTTGGTTCTGATGCTGGAGCTAAATTTGTTAGTGTATGCAAAAACCTGAAAGAAGTTTTTGTAACCAAAGTTTTTCCATTTATCCCCATTCCTCCTATAGCCTCCGTAATCCAATTAGGATCACCTGCAAACAATTCATTATACTCTGGCGTTCTTAAATGTCTTACCATTCTAAGCTTTATTATAAATTGATCAATGATTTCCTGAGCCTCTTTTTCACATATAATACCCTTTTTAAAATCTCTCTCAATATATATATCAATAAAAGCGCTTGTTCTCCCAAGCGACATAGCGGCACCATTATTCTCTTTTATGGCAGCCAAATACCCAAAATATATAAACTGAACCGCTTCTTTAGCATTTTGGGCAGGTCTTGAAATATCTATTCCGTAAGAGAGTGCCATATTTTTTATTTTTTTTAATGCTTTTATTTGTTCTGCTACCTCTTCTCTCTTTCTTATTAATGCTTCATCCATGACACCATTTAAATCAGCAAGATCCTTTATTTTTTCATTTACTAAAAAATCTATCCCATATAGAGGAATTCTTCTATAATCTCCTATAATTCTTCCTCTTCCATAAGCATCAGGAAGTCCTGTTAAAAGTCCTGCCGATCTTGCTATTTTTATCTCCTCTGAATATACATCAAAAACTCCCTGATTATGAGTTTTTCTATAATTTTGAAATACTTCATACATTCCACTATCCATTTCATATCCATAAGCCTCAAGAGCAGACTTTGCCATTCTAATACCACCAAAAGGATTGACTATTCTCTTTAATGGCTTATCTGTCTGAAGTCCTACAATAACCTCATTTTCTTTATCTATATAACCTTGTTTAAAGCTATCTATTCCTGAAATATTTTTTATATCAATATCTAATACACCTTTTTTTAATTCTACTAAACACAGTTTTTTACAAATTCCCCATACCTTTTCAGTTTTTTGTGTCGTTTCCGCCAAAAAGCTTTCATCTCCTTCATAAGGAGTATAGTTTTTTTGTATAAAGCTTCTTACATCTACTTCTTTTGTCCAATTTCCTTCTATAAATCCTGTCCATTCTCTTCTCAACCTAAAATTCCCTCCCTGACATAGATTAACAAGTCCGAGGTATCAAAAAAACATAAAGACCCCCTGGACTTGTCGCCCAGGCGGTCGGCATTTCTCAAAATCACACTCCCATGTGGTTTATTCCACTTCCGCCAGTCATGTGATCTGTTTCATAAAAATAATCAATTTTGTATTTTTATCATACCAATAGACGCATTTTTTGTCAATAATTTGGGAAAAATAATTTTTTCATAAATATTGGTAAATAATTTAATAGAGGAAATACGATTAATATATTGAACTTTATAAATCAAAATCTATATAAAGGAGAACTAAAAATGAAAATAGATATACCAAAAGAACCTGCAATAATTCTTCATTTATTAAATAATCATGGCTTTGATGCCTATGTAGTTGGTGGTTGTGTTAGAGATGCTTTACTAAAAAGAAAACCCCAAGATTGGGACATCTGTACTAATGCACGACCAGAGGAAATAATTCATATTTTTACTAGTTATTCATTAAAGGTACTAAAAACAGGTATAAAGCATGGAACAGTTACAGTACTTTTTCATGGAAAACATTTTGAAATTACTACATATAGAATTGATGGAAATTACTTAGACAATAGAAGACCTGATAAAGTCATATTTACCGATTATATTAAAGAAGATTTATCAAGACGTGATTTTACTATAAATGCTATGGCCTATCATCCTAAAAAAGGATTAGTAGATAATTTTAATGGACAAAGCGATTTAAAGAAAAAAATTATAAAATGTGTAGGAGAACCTAAAAAAAGGTTTGAAGAAGATGCCTTAAGAATCTTAAGAGGTATTCGATTTACCGCACAATTAGATTTTCATTTAGAGGAAACAACAAAAAATGCTATGTACTTGAAAAGAAAGCTTATTCAAAATATCAGCAAAGAAAGGATAAGAGATGAAATAGTGAAAATACTTTTAGCCCATAAGCCTTCAAATGGTATACTTCTTTTAAGTGATCTACATTTATTAGAATTTATAATACCTGAATTTAAAAATATTCCTAAAGATCTATTTAATCGTATATTATTCTTATTAGACAATACACCTAAAATATTAGAAATTCGACTGTCAGCATTCTTATTTTATATCAATCTTTTTTTGAATAATCCTCTAACAGTAAATAATATATTAAAAAATTTAAAGTTTGATAATAAAACAATCAATAATGTATGTTTATTAATCTATGAAAGCTTATATACACCTGATTTTTCTAGTATTAAAGATATAAAAAAATTTATGATAAGAATTGGAATAAAAAATTTAGAAAATTTTTGGGCACTTAAAATAGCACTCATCAAGGAATCACAAGCACATAGTGATTTTTCTAATATTTTAAATGTAAAAAATACAGTCGAAAAAATATTAAAAGAAAAGCATCCTTTAGAGCTAAAAGATTTACAAATTACTGGTAATGACCTCATATCACTTGGCATTCCTCAAGGAAAACAGGTAGGCATATTATTAGAACAGCTTCTTGATAAGGTTCTAGAAAATCCAAATTTGAATGAAAAGGATCAATTACTTAAAATAGCAAAAAATTATAAACCCTCTATTTCATGAGGGTTCATTTCAAGTATTATTTTTTTTATGCTTTGATATAAAATAGCATAAAGAATAAAATGCTACTAAACTTAATCCTGCTATAAGACCCAAGCCTTGTCCTTTAATCAATGGCATACTTCCAATAATTGCAATCAACAAAATAATGGCAATCCATGATGTATATGGATACCCAATAAGTTGACAATTTCCTCTTGGTGGACATCCTTCACATTTCCGAAATTTATAATGTGTTGCCAAAATAATAAGATAAGTAAATAATAATGAAAATCCTCCTGAACTAATTAAAAATAAATAAACCTTCTTTGGTAGTATAAAAGACATTCCAAGTGCTAACAACATGGCAACTCCTGAAAATATTATCCCTCTATAAGGTACATCTGTTTTATCCTTTACCCATACTGGTGCATAACCTTCATCTGCTAAAGAACGTATCATTCTTCCTAATCCAAAAGTTGCAGCAAGCATTGTAGAAAGAATAGCTGTAACCAAAACAATATTCATAATCCCAGCAGCCCAATTAATTCCTTTAGCTTGTAGTGCTGCTACAAATGGACTTACTTCCTCTGTAAGCTCTTCTGTAGAAATAAGAGGCAATAGCAATGCAATTGCTACTGTATATAATCCAACTAATCCCAAAACAGTATAAGTAATTGCTCTTGGCACTGTATGATCTGGATCAGGCGTTTCAGAAGCAGCTAACCCTATAATTTCGAAGCCTGCATAGGTAAACATTACAATCAACATACTTCCTGCAATTCCTGAAATTCCTCTAGGAAATAATGGTTCATTTTTTAATTGACCTATTCCGATAGCAGCCATATCCGGAATAACTCCTGTTACCAATACAAAAGCTATCACAATAAAACCTACAATTGCTAACAACTTTATAGCAGCTAATCCACTCTCAAGTTTACTTAATCTTTCTGCCCCTAAAAGATTTAATAATGTAATTCCTATAATAATCAGCATTCCTAAAAGAGAAACTGATATCTTCGGAAACCATACTCTTAAAAACAATGCTACTGCTGTAGCTTCGCTGGACATAGCCAATACAAGGCCTGTCCAGTATACCCATCCAACAATAAATCCAACTAATGGACCAAATTCTCTCTCTGCAAATGTACGAAATGAACCTGGGTCTGCATCAGCTACAGTCATTTCTGAAAGAGCAAAAAGAATTAAATAAACTAATCCACCTCCTAATAGATATGCAATAATTACTGCAGGTCCTGAAGCACGAATAGCAATAGCCGAACCTAGAAAAAATGAACCTCCTACAACTGTCCCTAACGCCATCATAGTAAGTCCCCATGCAGATAGACCTGCTTCATTATTTTTCATCATTCATACCTCCTCTAAAACTCCATTTATGCATAAAATTTCAAAATATATTTTGTCTTTTATTGTTGTATACTCTTTAGTATAAGCATTTATAATCTTAGATATAACTTCTTTATACTTTTAATATAAATATTAAGTATAATATTATATATCCATAACAAAATAGAAAGTTGGGAAATTTTTTATGAAAAAAACAATATATACTAAGTTTCTTTTTATACTCTTGATCCCTATTACATCATCATTATTTCATATAGCCTCATTGCATCCTCAATTAATTGAAACAGTATATGCAAATATAATCTATAAGCAAATTATGCAAATTTTAAGCTCTATTACTGGTATTTTTCCATTTTCACTAGCTGAATTTCTAGTTATATCGCTTATTTTTTTCTTTATAAAAATGTTCATTCAAACTATTCTATGCTTTATAAAAAATAAAAATCAGAGAAAATTTACTATCCTTAATTGCATAGGAAATATGATAGTTTTTGTCAGTATTATTTATTTTGTTTTTATTATGATCTGGGGTTTCAATTATTGTCGTCTTCCTTTTTCTAAAATTGCAAACCTTGAAATAAAACCATCAACTGTTCAAGAACTAGAAATCTTATGTAATCATCTTATTGAAAAAGCAAATGATTTAAGATCTCAAGTAATAGAAAATAAAGATGGGATTATGATGCTTCCAAAGGGTTCTTCAGATGTTTTTCTTCGTGCCTCTAAAGGATATGAAAAAGCAGCAAACATTTATCCTGAACTAGGGAGAAAATACGGTAGACCTAAAAGGATTACTTTCTCTCATTTGATGTCCTATACAGGTATAGCTGGAATTTATTGTCCATTTACAGGAGAAGCCAATGTGAATACAGCAATATCAGATAGCTCAATACCTAGTACAGCCTGTCATGAAATGGCTCACCAACGAGGCTTCTCAAGGGAAGATGAAGCAAACTATATTGCTTATCTAACATGTAGTATGCATCCTGATAAAGATTTTCAATACTCTGGAACTCTTTTGGCATTGATTCATTCTATGAATGCACTATATAAAGTAGATCTAAAAAAATATAAAAAACTACAGGAAAAATATAGCGAAGGATTAAAGAGAGATTTAAGCTATTTAAGATCATTTTGGCAACAATATAAAGGCCCTATAGAACGCACGTCCACAAGACTAAACAACGCTTATCTTAAAGCAAATCATCAAAAGGACGGTGTGCATAGTTATGGAAGAATGGTGGATCTTTTACTTGCAGAAAACCGTTTGAAAATGACTAAATAAATAAAGGATTTAAGATTTAAACGTAGAAATTTATTAAAGCAATTTTTATTCAAACAAAGAAAGGAGTAATACCATGTATTTTGCTACTTTTCATTATAATGGAGAAGAACAATTTGGCATTTTAAGTGAAAATAAAGAAAATATCATACCTATAAAAAAAATTTTAAACAAGCTAGGTATAGCCATACCAAAAACTTTAAGGGATTTCGTAGAAAATTCAGACGATACACTCATTAAAGCTATAAAAGATACCCTAAAAGCACATGATTTTGAAGCTATCCCCCTTGAAAGCATCAAATTATGCGCACCCATTCCTTACCCTCGTAGAAATCTAATCTGCCTAGGAAAAAATTATATGGATCATGCAAAAGAAGTTGTAGGACTTCCTGGAGCTGATAATGAAATCCCTAAATTCCCAATATACTTTACAAAGATTGCTGATCCAGCAATAGGAAATGGAGATATTATTAAAAATCATAAAAATATAACAAACATGATAGACTATGAAGTAGAATTAGCTATTGTCATAGGAAAAGATGGTATAAATATTAAAAAGGAAGAGGCTGAAAAATATATCTTTGGATATACAATTGTCAACGATATATCTGCAAGAAATATTCAAAGAAAACATTCACAATGGTTTAGAGGAAAAAGTCTTGAAACATTCTGTCCAATGGGTCCCTATCTCGTACATAAGAGTGAAATTCCTTTCCCTGTTGAATTAGATATAAAATGCAGTATCAATGGTGAAATTAGACAAAATTCAAATACGAAAAACTTAATATTTGATATTCCTTATATTATCAGTGACCTATCAAAAGAAATGTACTTACGAGCTGGAGATATTATTCTAACAGGTACTCCTTCAGGCGTTGGATTAGGCTTTAAGCCATTTAAGTTCTTAAAATCAGGTGATGTAGTCGAATGCTATATTGAAAAAATCGGAACGCTTACAAATAAAATTGAGTAGCAAGGAGTTTTTTCATGATACAATTTCAAAAGAAATATAATAAGCTCTTTTTAAACAATATAAGAAAAGCTATTGATGATTATACAATGATCAAAGCTAACGATAAATTAGCAGTTGGATTATCTGGTGGGAAAGACAGTATTTTTCTATTGTTCTGCCTAAAATTAATACAGTTAACTTATATCAAAGACTTTGAATTAGTTGGCATTCATATAGATTTAGGGTTTCCTATGAACATGCAACCGCTAAAAAAATATTGTATAGAAAATGATATTCCCCTAATCATAGAAAAAACAAATATTGCAGATGTGGTTTTTCATGAAAGAAAAGAAAAAAATCCATGTGCTCTTTGTTCAAAGCTTAGAAGAGGTGCTTTGTCAAGAGTAGCAAAAGAACATCACATAAAAAAAATCGCATTAGGTCACAATAGTAATGATGTTATCGAAACTCTTTTTATGAATGTACTAAAGGTAGGCAAATTAGGAACTTTTCACCCAAATAGTTATAATACAAAAAAGGATCTTTCTATTATAAGACCTATGATATATATACGTGAAGATTTGATACAATCTATGGTTGATAAATATAATCTTCCTGTCATTAAAAATCCTTGTCCTATGGATAAAAAAACTACCCGTCAAGATATGAAAAATTTATTGATCAAGCTTGAGAATATTTATCCAGACTCACAGCAAAAAATTTTATCTTCTTTATCCAATTATAATCCAAAAAACCTTTGGAAAAAAGCTCATAAAAAATGACCAATACTATCTTGGTCATTTTTTAACATATAAACTATTGCTAACAGTATTGTTCCATCTCTTTACATAACTACCCGTTGCCCACTCTGCCATAACAACCCTTTCATCTTCTTTTAATTCTACTTTTTTTATATATTTATTAGAAAGCTTATTATTTTTGATGCTATATACATATATTGCTTCTTTTGTAATAACAATGGCTATATCCTTATTAGGAGAAGTAAAGATATCCAATGCCTTTGGTTCTCTCTCCTTTACTTCATTCCATGATATATATAAATTATCATAATGAACAATTTTTTTAGGTGGAATCATATTAATGTTAAACGATAAAAACTTTTCTTTTTTACCCTTATAGTATAATCTTCCCTTCATTATCCAATGTCCATTTCTTCTTGATAATGTAAAATCTTCCTCCATAGGCTTATATAATTTACTTACTTCACTTTTACTTAACTTTGAAAGGCATCCTTGTGCTGAATAAAAAAAAGCATCTTTTCCTTCATCTCCTGCAAGCTCCGATATCTTTATACTCTTTTTAACATTATCTACAAGAAGCATTTGAAGCCCTGATAAATTTTTTATATTTTTTCCATAAGCCGTTGCAATATAATCATTTCCAACAAATACTATTTCCCGGATCATATTTTCTTTAATATTTTCCTTTTCATCCCCTTCCTGCTCATCTATACTTTCTAAAGTTTCTTTTTTTATATTACTTTCTAATGGATAAGCAAAAATCTCATCCTTTATATATCCTCTTTTCATAAATCGATTTTTTCCCACAATCCAAAATCCACTTTTTCTTGGTAAAAATAAATCCTTTATTTCTACTATTGGATAGAGATTTCTGTTTTCTGCAGCAATCCATAATGTTCTATAAAAATCCCCTTCATTTGTGTTTTTTGAAGAAGCAAGTCCTATTAAAACGCCTGAACTTAAAAACTTTAGTTCTTTTTCCTCTTTCGTAGCATCTTTTTCTTGCAAATATTTATCAATCTGATCCTGATTAGTTGCATCAGATATTTTACTTAAATAATAAAATACATCCTCCACACAAACAATTAATTGATGATCATTTATTCTGATAAAATCATAAAAGTATTGATTCTTTGAAGTAATAGAGATCACTTCAATTTTTTCACTCTGAATCCCTAAGTCTTTAGCGACTGCTTTATGTGTATATAAGAAATAATCTTTTGCATCAACATTTTTAACTTTATACTCTGGTTTCTCACATATTTCATCTCCAAAAACAACCGATTCTTTGCTAAATACTACCACCTTTCCTACTAAATAATTTATTTGTTCTTTATCTTTACTATATTTTTTTATCTTATATTTTTCAATTTTCCAAGTTCCTTTTATCGGAATCCTTTGATTTTTAGGGGCTTGAATACTTTCCCCAATATCTAACTTTATATCCATACATCCCTGTAGAAAAATTATACAAATTAATAAAGGAATCCAAAAAATCATTCTTTTTTTCATAAATCTTTCTCCTAAAGTTTTACTTTTTTCTTTTCATAGGTAATTTTATATGAACAGTAGTTCCTTTATTTAACTTACTTTCTATAATCAGTTCTCCTCCATGAAGTTTAATAATCTCATCACAAATAGACAACCCTATTCCATTCTTTGATTTGCTATTTTTCCCTTTATAAAATTTCTCTTTGATCTTAGGTAAATCTTCACTACTAATACCACAGCCATTATCTTTTACAAACATATTTAGATATTCTCCTTCTTGTTTAACAAAAAAATCTACTCTTCCTCCTTTATTCGTAAACTTAAATGCATTATCTAAAACATTTATTAGTACCTGTTTGATTCTGTTTTCATCTACACACATAGGTATAATATGCTTTTCATAATCTACATTAAAGTATATATTTTCTCTTTCTGCACGAGGACCCATATATTTTTCAATATATTCAATCAAATTCTCCATATTAATTTTTTCTTTTTTTAAAGTAATCTTACCTGATACAAATTTTGAGAAATCTAGGAGTTCCTCCACCATAGCAGTCAATCTTTCACTTTCCTCTTCAATAATTTTTAGTCCTTCTCTCATCGTCTCCTTATCTTCAAATTCTTCTTTATTTAAAAGAATTGCCCATCCTTTTATAGCAGTCAAAGGTGTACGAATTTCATGAGAAACAGAAGAAATAAATTCGTTTTTGAGCTGATCTTTTTTTACAATCTCTTGAGCCATAAAATTAAATGTATCTGATAATTTTCCGATTTCATCATCAAACCTCTTTTTACTTCTTACTCTAAAATTTCCTAATGCCATTTTTTCAGCTACACAAGTCAATTCTTTTATAGGCTCTGTAATCGTATTTGCTAAAATAATACTTACTACACCAGACACTAAAATAACTAAAGCCCCTATACTAAGGAAAAGAAAAGCAATCCTTTGAATACCATTATTCACTTCTTTTAAAGATGTAATAAATCTTAACACTCCAACAATTTTTTTATCCGTTTTTAATGGATAAGCAACTGCCATTACATCATAATCATCATAATTTACTTTTCCAATCCATGTTCCCTTTTGGCCCTTTAATGCACTTTTTACATCGTTGGTTTCTATTGGTTCTTTGTATGTTACACCAATTGAATCCATTAAAACCTTTCCCGAAAGGTCAATAATTTGTACTTGGGCAGGTGTTTGCTTCCAAAACACATCTACATTATCTAAAACATTATCCTCAAGAGTAGCACTTGAAAAGTATCTTGAATAAAATTCAGAAGAAATAGTAATTTGATTTGTTAAAACATCTTCAACATTTTTATAATAATATTGCTTAACAAAATTAATTAGCAATATTTCAAAAAACAATACACTAAAAAAAACTACTAACATAAAATTAATGGCTAATCTCTTTTTTATACTTTTCATACTTTCTCCCTATTACTTATTCGTATATTATGATTTTTTCCATCTATACCCTACTCCCCAAACAGTTTCAATAAAATTTGGATTAGATGCATCATCTTCTATTTTTCTTCTTAGTCTTCGAATATTCACATCCACAATTTTTGTATCTCCAACAAAATCCCAGCCCCAAACTAAATCTAATAGTTCATCTCTTGTAAAGGCTTTTCCTGGATTTTCCATAAACATTTTCATCAACAAATATTCTTTTGGCGTCATATCTATAACAACATCTTTTTTATATACAATATGTGCTTTCGTATCGATTTTAAAGAAACCATTTTCAATAATTGCATCATCCTTATTTTTTCCATCATCCATTCGTCTAAGTAGTGCTTGTACGCGAAGTACTAATTCTGTTGGATTAAAAGGCTTTATTACATAATCATCTGCACCTAACTTTAATCCCAAAATTTTATCTGTATCTTGACTACGAGCTGTAAGCATAATCATGCCCATATGCGGATATTCTTTTCTCAAAGCTTCACATACCATAAATCCATCTATCCCCGGTAGCATAACATCTAATATAGCAACAGATGGTTTTTCCCGCCTTGCCTTTTCAATGCCTTCTTCTCCAGATGATGCTTCTATCACTATATAATCACTATTTTTAAAGCTCACCCTTAATAAACTTCTAATACTGCTTTCATCTTCTACGATTAATATTTTGTGCTTCATATTATAACTCCTTTAGTTCTAATTTACACATTCATATGAACTGTTCTTTATATTTCATTTTAAAGCTGTTTACCTATAACATTTTACCAAATATACTAAAAAGAATACAGTTATATAAATGCTATAAAAACAATTTCATTATTATAACATTAATACATAATTTTTTCACAAATCATAAATTAAAATATAATCCAAAAAATTTTTTGAAATAAGATTTGACAACTGTATGAAAAATATATATATTAAAATTGTAAAATATCCATCATAGAATCTTTTGATAGATTTTGGGCTTGCCCCCCATAAAAGGTGAATACGGAGCTATCTCCGTAGACAAGGGTGATAACACGAATAAAACTTCGTCCCTTAGATAATTTGTTTCAATTTATCTAAGGGGCGTTTTTTAAAAATTAGCAATCCCCTTATTTATAATATGTTATTTTTTCCATATAATATGGTTAAATACATTACAAACAACATAATCATAAAGACTTGTGGTAATAAGTCAAGATGAAAACAGATAATTTTTTACTAAATTTATGAAAATATTTCTTAAAAAAGGCATCACTTAATAAACCTAAGGAAAATTAGGCATAAAACGAAAGGATTACGCATCGAATAGTATTCGATATTATACACTCCTTTCAGGTGCATAAAGTTGGTGATTGCGTAGCAGCACATCCACCATGCGCACCAATTTTCTTGCGGTAAGGACGAGGGCTCTTTTATGTTGATGTTTGGGAACTTCATGATACTTTTTGAGATAGTATTCTCTATAAACGGGTTCATTTCGCATAACTGAATTGGCAGCTTCAATCAAGTAATAACGAAGGTAATGATTCCCCGTTTTGGTCATAGTCGTTCTTTCAGCTTCAAAATTGCCGGATTGTTTTCGTTTCCAGTAAAGACCTGCATACTTGGCAATCTTCGCTTCATTTTCAAATCGTTCAATTTGACCGATTTCGGCGATGATACCAGCAGCATAAACTGGTCCAATACCAGGAATACTGAGCAATGATTTAGATTCGGGCAGAACTTCAAACAGTGCCTGAATAGCTTTATCAAGTTCTTTGATTTGCTTTTTTATAGTTTTGATCATCATAGCGTATGAAGCTAAGACAACATCGACTGAATTCTTCATGACTTTTCCTAGTCGATAAGAGTCTCTAATGGCTTTGGAAAGTGACTTTGCAAGCTTTTGAGGATTGCTAAAGCGACCGCGACCTTTTTGTTGTAAAACAGTTGCCAAATCTTCCAAGGACATATTGGCAATGTCTTCAAGAGACATAGAGTCTGTTAGTAAGTCCATCATAGTTGAACCAAAGACAGATGTATCGATTTCTTTAGTGAGGGTATTACATTTGTAATAAAGATTTTCTAAAAAATGTTGCTTCATTTCAGTCAGTTGACCAATGAGCTGGTAACGTGATCTAGTTAATCTTTGCAAAGCCATATATTGTTCTTCTTTAATCAAAGAAATATTGAAACGATCAAAACGAAGAAAGTCTGCAATACGGTAAGCATCTATTTTATCGGTTTTGTCTTCTTCAAAGAGTCCTTTAAAGCGATGAATGGTCTTTGGATTCATGACAACAACTTCGATTCCTAAGGACTTTAATTCAGCATCTTCTGCTAGGAAAGCTGAAGGATGAAAACTGTAAACAGAAGTGGCTTCCATACCAACAATGATGCGCTTATATTGGATATGCTCAGTAAATCTTATAATATGCTCTTTGATTTTACTAGCACCAATGATATTATTTGGTAGTGAAATCTCAAGCAGAATTTGATCTTCACTATCAAGAAAACAAATGTCAAGTTTTTCAGAACTAACATCAATACCAATAAACAATTTCATGGATAGGACCTCCTTTCTATGAATTTGGAACGGCTTGGATACTGAAACCTATCCCTAGTTACCAACAGGGTGGCAACAACCTCGCTTATGAGTATTCAATACTTGCCAATCATAAGCTGCTCCGAAGCTGCTAACATTCGGTATGACAGGCAAGAGATACAGCTTGTGAGTTTGCAGTACAACTGTTGGCTGGGAGACAGTCTTTCAATGCAGTCTTGCTGCAGGAGACATCAGCCTTTTTCCAGATAGATCCTTATTCCATACTTCTATTATCTAGGAATAGGGCTCAATATCCAAGTCAATAGATAATAATTTATTACTTAAACTTATTATACGAGGAGGCTATAATAATGATTAATAGAGTAATTTGGATTGTATTAGACAGTGTAGGTATGGGAGCGCTACCAGATGCTCAAAAGTATGGAGATGAGGGTAGTAATACTATAGGCAATGTTTCAAAAGCATTAGGAGGACTCAATATACCAAATATGGAGAAAATCGGGCTTGGTCATATTGATGGTATAAAAGGTGTAAAAAAAGTAGAAAATCCTATTGGATGCTATGGACGTTTTTCAGAAAAATCAGAAGGAAAAGATACTACTACAGGTCACTGGGAAATGTGTGGTGTTTGTTTAGAAAAACCTTTTCCAACTTATCCAAATGGTTTCCCAAATGAAATTGTAACCGCATTCCAAAATGCCATTGGTACAAAAATAATAGGGAATAAACCAGCCTCTGGCACAGCTATAATTGAAGAGTTAGGAAAAGAACATATAAAAACTGGATACCCTATTGTATATACATCTGCTGATAGTGTTTTTCAAATTGCAGCTCATGAAGAAGTTATTCCTCTTGAACGCTTATATGAAATGTGTACAATCGCTAGAAATATTTTAAAAGGAGAACATGGTGTCGCAAGAGTTATTGCACGACCTTTTATAGGAGAACCTGGTAACTTTACTAGAACAGCTAATAGAAGAGATTTTTCTCTTGTACCCCCACATGATACCCTACTAGATCATCTTAAAAATGAAGGTTTTCATGTGATGGCTGTTGGAAAAATTGAAGATATTTTTTCAAATCAAGGAATTACAGAAGCCATTCATACAAAAGATAATATGGATGGAATAGATCAAACCCTTAATTATATGAAGCAAGACAAAAAAGGATTGATTTTTACAAACCTTGTTGACTTTGACATGAAATGGGGTCATCGTAACGATGTAAAAGCCTATGGAAAAGGATTAGAAGAATTTGATAAAAGACTAGCTGAAATTTTAGATGCTATGAAAGATACCGATATATTGTTCATTACTGCTGATCATGGCTGTGATCCTACAATGCCTGGGACAGACCACTCAAGAGAATATGTACCTTTCTTAGCCTATGGAAAAGCACTAAAAGAAAATCACAATTTAAAAACCAGACAAACCTTTTCTGATATGGGACAAACTATTGCTGAAATTTTTAATGTTTCACCAATTAAAAATGGTACTAGCTTCTTAAAAGAAATTATTCATCAATAAGGAGGATGCAAAATGGAATACTATGAAAAAATAAAACAATCAGCAGAATATATTTTAAACAAAACGAAAGTAGAGCCTGAAATCGGTCTTATATTAGGATCAGGTCTTGGAGCTATAGCAGACAAAATTATAGATAAAGAAGTATATCCATACAGTGAAATCCCAAATTTTCCTGTATCTACTGTTGAAGGACATGCAGGGCAATTAGTAATAGGCACATTAGAAGGAAAAAAAGTAGTAGCTATGCAAGGTCGTTTTCACTACTATGAAGGATATCATATGAAAGAAGTAACATTTCCTGTTCGTGTAATGAAATTATTAGGAATCAAGAAACTAATTGTTACAAATGCTGCTGGAGCAGTAAACACTTCTTATAAACCTGGAGATCTAATGCTCATTAGTGATCATTTAAATCTATCAGGAGATAATCCTTTAATAGGAAAAAATTTAAAAGATTTTGGTACACGTTTTCCTGATATGTCAAATGCCTACGATAAAGAACTAAGAGAAAAAGTAAAAGAAATTGCTAAATCTTTAAATATTGAGCTACAAGAAGGTGTTTATGCTTGCATGAGCGGTCCTACTTATGAAACTCCTGCTGAAGTAAGAATGGTCCGAATTTTAGGTGGAGATGCTGTAGGTATGTCAACAGCTCCAGAAGTTATTACTGCTGTACATAGTGGTATTAAGGTAATTGGTGTTTCTTGTATGACAAATATGGCTGCTGGCATATTAGATCAACCACTTGATCATGCTGAAGTAATGGAAACCTCTGAAAAAGCTAGAGCAAAATTTATTACACTTATGCAAAATATCATTAAAAATATATAGTTAAATCAACCACTCATAAAAAACATCATTTAAAAAAACTCTTTTTTATTACTGCATAGGATAAATACAAACAAATTTATAGGGAGTGGCATTTTATGAATATATTTATCAAAAATCCTTCTGTATTATTCTTTGATAAGGAAAAAGTCTTTGTAGAAAATAAAGATATAGCCATTGAAAATGGAATTATTAAGTATATTGGAAAAATTCCAGACAGCTTTCAATATGACAAGCTTATTGATGCTACAGATAAGCTTGTCATGCCAGGACTGATCAATACCCATACTCATTTGCCCATGTCCCTTTTTAGAAATTTTGCTGATGATTTACCTCTTTGGGAGTGGCTTACAGAAAAAGTATGGCCTATTGAACCAAAATTAACAGAAGAAATCGTTTATTGGGGAACACTTCTTAGCATAGCAGAATTAATTATGTCAGGTATTACTTGTTTTAATGATATGTACAACTTTGCAAATACTGTTGCTAGTGCTGCTAAAGATGCAAAAATAAGAGGATGCATATGCGAAACACTTTTTGATAAAACTAGAAAGCATAAATCTAACTTCAAAGAAACAAGAGATCTATATAATAAGTGGCATCAATCAAATAATGATAGAATTCGTGTTTTTATAGGCCCTCACGCTCCATATACTTGTTCTCCTGACTATATAGAAGAAATGCTTCTTTTAGCAAAAGAATTAAACACAGGCATTCACATTCATTTAAGTGAAAGCATAAAAGAAGTTCAAGACAGTTTTAACATGTACGGAAAATCCCCTGTTCAACACTTATATGATTTAGGATTATTTGATGTAAGGACCTTAGCTGCTCATTGTGTACATCTATCTGATGAAGACATACAGATCTTAAAGGAAAATAATGTTAATGTTTTATATAATCCTGTCAGCAACTTAAAACTTGCAAATGGTTTTGCTCCTATTGTAAAAATGCTAGAAAAAGGAATCAATATATCTCTTGCAACAGATAGTTCTTGTAGCAACAACAATTTAAATATGTTTGAAGAAATAAAGCTTGCTTCTTTACTCAATAAAGGTGTTACAGGAGACAGTACAGTCGTACCAGCTAAAAAATCTCTTCAAATTGCTACAATAAACGGAGCTAAAGCTCTCGGCATAGATGATAAAGTAGGGTCAATAGAGATTGGCAAATGTGCTGATATAATTTTAATTGATTTAAATAAACCACACCTATGTCCAAGACATAATTTGATTTCCTTATTAGTATACTCTGTACAAGCTTCAGATGTCGATACTGTTATTGTAGATGGAAATATATTAATGGAAAATCGTAAATTAACTACAATCGATTTAGATACTGTTATGAAAAATGTTCAATTATGTGCTGAAAAATTAATAAAATATTAGGTTCTCAAATCACAAATTATATGAAGTTTTTTTCATAAAAAATAGGTCAATATTGACCTATTTTTTTATGAATCTTTTCTGCTTTCAAAGTAATTCCTTAAATATTACTTTATTTTTCCCTAAACTTTTAGCCTTATAAAGTAGCTCATCAGCTTCATTTATCAAGTCTTCCTTTGTTTGTCCATTATATGTGCTAACTCCTGCGCTAATAGTTATTTTCATTTCTTTTTCCTTCCAGTTTATATTTTCAATTTTTTCTCTTATCCTATTCGTTATGCTATATACATCCTTTGCTTCCAATTCTGGAAATATAATTATAAATTCTTCTCCACCATATCTTGCTAATATATCTTTTCCTCTTATACTTTTTAAAATAGTTCTTGCAATTTCTCTTAAGACAAAATCTCCTTTTTGATGTCCATAAGTATCATTTATTTTTTTAAAATCATCTACATCAACCATCATCAAAGTAAAATTTTCGGATTTATGAATCATTTCTTCTAATGCTTGATCAAAGTACCGTCTGTTATATACTCCTGTTAGTTTGTCATATATAGCATCATTTTTTATACGATTGATCATTTTTATAGCATTATTGAGTTTTTTATAAATTTCTCCATATTCATCCTTTCTATAATAATCTATCTCGAATATATCCAAATCTTTATTTTCAATAGCTTCAATAATAGTACATATATTTTTATTTTCTCTTTTTAACTTCCTAATTATCAAATTCCCTACAATAAAAAATAATAAGCTAGCTACTAAAATAATTATCCCCGCATATAATCCAACTGGCTTTAATAATTCTTCCAAATGTTTATCTGGAATAACACCAATAATCTTCCAGCCATTTTTATCAATTCTAGAAAAACTTACAAAGCATTTCTTTTTCTTATCATAAAAAACACCTTGTTTTTCTTTTTTAACTACTTTATACCACTGATTATTTTCTACAGTTTTCCACAACTGTTTTTTGTCTTTATGAGCAATAATATTTCCCTCTTTATTTACAATCATTACATAAGCATCTTCTCCTAAATCTACTTTTGATACACTTTCAGAAAGATTGTCTAGTGTAGTATCCATTCCTAAAACACCTATAACATGTCCTTTACTATCTTTTATAGATTTTACTGCAGAGATTAATCTTTTTTTACTTTTATAATCTATATAAGATACCCACTGGATTTTATCACTCTTTAAACTTTCTATATACCAGGGTCTCTTCGTAGGATCATAATGTGCATCATTATTTTCCCAGCATGGAAATATATATATTTCTTTACCTTTTGTTCCTACATAAATATAATCAACATTTGTATTATATTTTAAATACTCTCTCCATTCCTTCATGTATTTTCTCATCTTTTCTTTATCATATAAATCACTATAATGAATTTCTTTATATAACAAATTCAAATCTTTTTCGACATCATTAATATATTTTTCAATATATATTTTTTGCACATTCTTAATGATTTTTAAGCTTTCACTTTTCATACTTTCAACAACAATATATCGAGAATGAATGAAATACAATATACCTAACAAAATTATTGGCATAAAAGAAAAAATCAAAGATATTTTTATTTTTTTACTAAAGCTCATATTTCCAATGCCCATAAGTTTTTTCATCATGTCACTCCCAATTTGTCTTATATTGTTTAAATATATAGGGATTCAACTTCAACATAAAAAAAGAAATATATAAAGATAAGTGAATGACTTCGATAACTTTTGTAAAAAAACTTACTGAAATTTCATAAAAAATACGTTAAGAACCTTCATTGTTTGAACGAAGTGAGTTTTGAAGGTTTAGTATTTTTTCATGGAATGAAGTTTTGTTTTTTCAAAAGTTATCTGGAATGAACTGTTCTTTATATTTCATTTTGAAGTTGTTTGCCTATAGATAAACAAATTTAAAACAAAATATAAAAGATAGTTCTATATTTCTTTTTTTTGTGTTGATGTTGTTTATCTTTAACTTATATTAAAAATGAATAGAATAAATTCCTATAACTATATTTTATCCTAAATATTTTAAAAATTATGTCGCATGTTGTTAATTTTAATTCTTATATTAATTTTAAAAATAGTAAAACCCATGATTAATTATAATCATGGGTTCCCAACACATCATCTAATTTCAAAAACCTTGTCTAATCTTGTTAATTTAAAAATTCTCATAACCTGTGGATGAATTGAATGAAGTTTAAGACTTCCATTTAATTCCATGCACTTTTTATAAATTCCTACTAATACACCAAGACCTGTACTATCGATAAATGTACAATTATTAAAATCAAGCACAAAATCTTTTTCTCCTTTGTCAATTAGAGCATTTACTTTTTCTCTAAACTGATCAGCTTCATCCACTGAAAAATTCTTAGGTATTAACATATTTTTATCATTCATTTATATTCACCTCAAATTTTAAATTTTTCTACAAGATTATTTAGACTATTTGCCATAGCACTAGTCTCCTCTGAACTAGCAGCAAAATTCTGAATAATAGAATTTTGTTCCTCAGTAGCTGCTACAACTTCTTGACTATTATCTGCTGTAGTTTCAGTAATGGTTGCAACTGTATCAATCAGCTGAATAATTTGATCCGAGCTTGCGACTTCATCCTTCGCAACATCTACAACTTGTTCTATATCCTTTACTATTTGTTCTACTGCATCAATGATTCTAACAAAAGACTTGTCCGTTTCATTAACTACCATTACCCCGTTTTCTACTACCTTCTTACTATTATGCATTGATTCTACTGCCTTATCTATTTGAACTACCATTTCATTTACCAATGAAGAGATTTCATTAGCTCCTATATTTGTTTGTTCTGAAAGCTTTCTAACTTCTTCTGCTACAACAGTAAAGCCCTTTCCATGCTCTCCAGCTCTTGCTGCCTCTATGGCTGCATTTAATGCTAATAAATTTGTCTGATCTGCAATATTATTAATTGTACTAATAATTTCTCTAACTTTTTTTGAAAGTCCATTTAATGACTTTAATATATTCGCTGTTTCATTAGATACATTACTAATATTTTCAATAGCTTCAACTGTATCCTTAACTTTTATTCTTCCTTGCTGTGCAACATCCATAGTATGCTCAGAATTATTTTTTGCTTTAAATGCTCTGCTTTGTGCTATTTGTATCAAGCTAGAAAGCTGAACTAAAACCTCAGATATTTCAACAATTGAATTATTTTGACGTTCTGCATTAGATGCAACTACTTGGATATTAGATGTAATTTGTTCAGCTGATGCACTTATTTCTTCAGCAGAGGCAGAGATTTCCTCAGAAGAAGCTGCTAATTCTTCTGCACCCTTTCTAACATGATTTATTATATTAGATTGATGTTTTATCATATTATTAAAATATTCACCTAATACTTGTATTTCATCATTTGTAGTTATTTTAGATCTAACTGTTAAATCACCATTTCCTGCTTTTGTCATTAATTTTTCTAGCTCTTTAATTGGATTGATTATATTTCTTGTTATTAAAATATAAGCTACAAGCATTGAAACAAGTAACGCTATGGCAGTTATCACTATTGTATTCCTTCTAATTTT
This sequence comes from Crassaminicella indica, assembly GCF_019203185.1. Taxonomy (NCBI): domain Bacteria; kingdom Bacillati; phylum Bacillota; class Clostridia; order Eubacteriales; family Clostridiaceae; genus Crassaminicella; species Crassaminicella indica. Next base: position 2,660,328 of record NZ_CP078093.1, read on the forward strand.
ATTAGCTGCTGACATATATTCATCATAATCAGCAGTTACTGCCAAAATCCATTTATTTACAGGAATAAATTTTACAAATTTTCTCACTCCTTCATATGTATAATAACCTTCACCCGTTTCCCCCTTCTTCATTTTGTCTACTAAAGCTTTTAATTCTTTATTATTTGCATTCCCTACATTTTCTTTTAATATTTTTTCAGCTTTTGGATGATATACAAGTAATCCATTTCTATTAATCATATAAGCATATCCAGTTTTGCCTATCTTTATTTTAGAAGCATGCTTATAAATATTTTCAAATTTAATACTTCCAACAACTGTCCCCACTACCTTTTGATCTATCCTTAAAGGATAAGCAACAGCTATTACAGGTTTATTCGTGATTTTAGACAATATGACATCACTTTCAGCTTCAGTTCCTTTTAAAGCATTTTGAATATAATCAAAATCACTTAAATCCATATTAAAATTTTCACTTTTATTGCTAATAATACCTTTACCAAAGGCATCTGTAATAATTAATGCTTCTACATAATCACTGTTATCTTTTTGTAATTCTGATAAATATTTAAAAACTTTACCTTTCTCTGTACTATCCCCTGCTGCAACTTTAACCAAATCTTCATTGTGACTTAAAATTTCAATATACTTATTTACCGAATTAATTGTTTCATTAATAACATCTGCTGTTTTTATAGTAATTTCACTTAATTTTTCTTCAGTTGTATCCTGTATTGAATTTGAAGTCATCATATACGAAGTAGTGCCTAAAATAATGAGCGGTACAGCTATAAATATAAAAAACATAGCAACTAATTTTGTTTTCAAACTTATTTTCATCATATTCCTCCTTATCTTAATTCTGAGCTTTATTCTTTTTAGCTGTTAAATACTTTTGTATAATTAAAATATTATTTTTAAACTCTATTTTATCTGCCATACATTTTATAAGAAACAATCCCCTTCCAGAATCATTTAATAAATTTTCATCATATATTGCATCTGGAATATTTATGTTTTTAAACCCAGTCCCTGAATCCTCTATCTCAAACTTTATATTTTTTTCATTAAGTACATATCTTAAATAAATAGGTCTTTCTACACAACACTTATTTCCATGCTTAAAAGCATTTGTTAAAGCTTCTATAAGCATTAATCGAATATCAAATGATTCTTCAAAATTCTCTATCTCTGTAATAATTTTATCAATAACATCTTTATGTTCATCTAAGCCATATAAAATAATTTCATCTTTTTTTATTCCCACAATCATCATCACCTTACTTTGCTTCTAATACATTTGTAAAAAAAAATAAAATTTTCAAATATTACTATTAAAAAAATCTTTTACAATAATATATTTGTTAATTTTCTCAACTTTAATATCGCTCATCACCCCCCAATAAATTATTGAAAAATATACATTAAAAAAACATCTATGCTTCCACAGATGCCCAAAATTGCTAAATAAAGAATATTCTCTATATACTAGCATTGTTCGGCAGTCTGTCAATCATAGGATTACAATCCCTTAGACACATGACTTTGCGTCCTTACCTTTCGATAAGTTTGCTATTGTCGCAATATCTATCATTTAATTTTTACTGTTATATTTATAAAAATTTTTTAATATATTTTTCTATATATTATATAATTCTACATATATAGATATATATTAACATCATTGTTTATGTTTGTAAAATTATTTGCTTATTAATTATAATAATAAAAAAGTCATGCTTTTAAACACAACTCTTTTAAATTTTGTATTTTTTCAAAAATACTATTTGACAAATTTATAATTTTTCTTTATAATTTCATTTAACAATAAAATATGCTAAAGCTGTGATTAAGAGTAGTACATTTCATTGAGAATTACAGAGAGTCAGGGATTGGTGGAACCTTGATATTCAAAATGATTTGGAATGGGCTTATGAGCGGAAGCTGAAACTTTAGTAGGCAACACGGTTTTCTCCCGTTATAGAGATAGGATATCGGATTATTTCCTGTATCTGAAAAAGAGAAAATTTTTATTTTCTAAATATGAGGTGGCACCACGTTGATTCGTCCTCTATATGTATATACATATAGAGGATTTTTTATATTCTTGAATTTTAAGGAGGAATTGAATTGAAAAAACGAGAAAATTTTTCTTCAAAGCTTGGATTTATACTTTCTTGTGCAGGGGCTGCCATAGGGCTTGGGAATGTGTGGATGTTCTCTTGGAGATTAGGAGAATATGGAGGAGCTGCATTTTTAATTCCTTATTTTATATTTGTATATTTTTTAGGCACTACCGGACTTATTACAGAAATTGCTTTTGGGAGAAAATATCAAAAAGGTGCATTAAGTGCCATAAAAACTGTTTTTAAAGAGAAAAATTTAAAATTTGGAAGCCTATTAGGAAGTATTCCTCTTGCTGCAATGACAGGAATCTTTATTTTCTATATTGTAGTAGTTGGATGGATTTTCAGATATTTTTATGCTTCCCTTATAAATATCTTTCAAACAATAGATATTCCTACATACTTTGGAAGCTTTGCCGGAAGCATAGCAACAGTTCCCTGGACAATCTTAGGGATGATTGCTACAGTTTTTATACTTTGTATGGGAATTGGTTCTGGTGTAGAAAAAATTAATAAAGTAATTATGCCTGGGTTATTTATTTTATTTGTTGTTTTATTGATAAAATCGTTAACTCTCCCAAATGCGATAGCAGGTGTAAAATATCTATTAATGCCAAATTTTTCATATCTCTTAAAGCCTATTACTTGGGTTATGGCATTAGGACAGGCTTTCTTCTCTGTATCTCTAAGCGGTGCAGGAATGGTAGTATACGGGAGTTATTTAAAAGAAGATATAGATATTCCTTCATCAGCACGAAGCATAGTCATTTTTGATACATTAGCTGCACTCATGGCTGCCTTTATTATTATTCCAGCTGCATTTTCCTTTGGCCTTGATCCTGCTGCTGGTCCACCACTTTTATTTATTACTGTACCTAAAATATTTACGCAAATGACAGGTGGCTATATTTTTTCTATTATATTTTTCTTAAGTATTGTATTTGCAGCTATCTCCTCTGCAATAAATATGATGGAAGCACCTATTGAAGCTTTAATCGAAGAATTTCATCTTAGTAGAAAAAAAGCAACTATTTTAATAGGTTTAATCTGTTTATGTATTTCAATCCTTTTAAGCATCAACATAGATTTATTTGGAGCATGGGCTGATTTTATGAGCATATATTTAGCTCCTATTGGTGCAAGTATTTCTGCTTTTGTTTTTTATTGGATTTGTGGTAAAACTAAAGCCTTAGAAGCTATTAATCTAGGCGCAAAAACTCCACTAAAAAATAGCTTTTTAATTTTAGGAAAATATATTTATATTCTTGTTGCAGTTTTTATTGTAATTTTAGGAGCTATCTATGGTGGTATTGGTTAGACCTATTTTGAAATTAAAAGCTAAGGTTGTGCTTAGATATTAAGCACAACCCTTTTATAAACAAAGATGATTTCTTTTTTTGTATTCATACATCAATTTATCTGCTCTAGCCATTAACTCTTCAATACTTACTGGATTTTCAGGATCAAAATATGCAGCACCTATACTAATAGATATATTAAAAGGATAGTTGCTTTCTTCATTAAATGCTCTTTGTTGATCTAAAAGCTTATTTATAAACTTTTCAATATCCTGCTTTTTTACATCTATAGATAAAGCTACAAATTCATCTCCTCCGATTCTTGCAAGAACATCATTTTCATGAAAAGTATTTTTTAAAATCTTTGCAGTCCCAATCAATGCACAATCTCCTTGATTATGAGATAAATTGTCGTTAATATGCTTCATTCCATCAATATCAATAAAAAATAATAACATTCCTTTCTTATTACGTCTTGCAAATTCAAATTTATGTCTAATGATACTAAAAAATCCTCTTCTATTATAAAGAGATGTAAGTTCATCTGTAAGGGATTGAATTTTTAATTTTTCACGAAGATGTACCTTTTCAGTAATATCTCTAATAGATAAAAGATATGCTTCTTTCCCTTCCCAGTCAGTTTCTGAAATACATACCTCTCCAATAATTTGATTTCCATCCATAGTTTTTATTGTAATTTCTTTAACACCATTTTTAATAGTACTAAAATCTAAAATATCAAATGTTAACTCTTCATATTTTTCACCAAATATTTTTTTTGCTGCAGGATTTAGATACAGTATCTCTTTTTGACGATTAATAACTACCAAAGCATCTATATTGCTTTCAAGAATACCTCTATAATTTTTTTCAAGCTTTCGAATAGTTTCAAATGCTTTTTTTAATTCATTATTTGCCTCTTCAAGCTCCTTACTCTTTTGTACAGCATTTTCGAATGTAGAAAGCAAAAGATCTATTATTTGTATTCTCTCCGAATTTATAAAATGCTTTTCTCCTGCAAAAAATACTTCTATACCCATTTCGCTAATTTTATTTTTTCTCAATTCTATATTCACAAGCATATGCTGAATTCTTGAAAGGAGAAATCTTTCATTATATGGTTTTGTTATAAAGTTGTCTGCCTTCACCTTTAGTCCTTTTATCACATCGTTAGGATCTGAAAGGGATGTCAATAGAATAACTGGTATGTGGTTGAATCTATCATCCTCTTTGATTCTTTTACATAACTCATATCCATCCATTTTAGGCATAAGTACATCTGTTACTACTAAATCAGGCATATATTGATAAATATATTCTAAAGCTTGTACCCCATTATTTGCAATAATTACCTTATAATTTCTTTTCTCAAGCATAAATTTAAGCTGCTGTGCTTGTGTTAAGCTATCTTCAACAACCAAAATCTGTATTTCCTTGTCCATTTTTTATATTTCTCCTCCTCATATAACAGCTACGGCTATAGTTAAAATCATATTTTTCCAAACAAATCTGCAATCTTTTCAGGAGAAAGAATATATGTAGCTGCATTAAGCTTTACAGCTTCTCCTGGCATACCATAAACCACAGATGTTTCCTTATCCTGCACTACAGTAATTGCCCCTTTATCCTTTAATATTTTTAATTCTTCAGCACCATCTTTCCCCATTCCTGTAAGAAGAATTGCCATAGCATTTTTTCCATAATAATTTGCAATAGATCTAAATAAATACGAAACTGTTGGTCTTACTCCATTTTTTTTCTCATCACAATTTAAAAATATTTGTTCATTATACCGAATTTCCATATGAAATCCATCAGGTGCAAAGTAGATATGTCCAGGCAATGCTTTTTCTCCTTGTGAAGCTATATGAATAGGATATTCTGTAAATTTAGAAAGCCAATCAACAAGTCCATCTAAAAAACCAGGCGCTATATGCTGTACAACAAGTATAGGAATCTTAATATTAGCTGGAAGTTTAGAAAATATGGTTTGGAGGACAGATGGTCCACCTGTAGACACCCCTATAGCTGCTATTTTTATATCTGGACAAATATTTATCAACTTCTGAGCATTTAATAAATTTCGTTTCTTTTTCTTATAATTAGCTTTACGTTTGATCACCTTTATCTCTGACATTAATTTAACCGTTTCAACAATATTTTTTGACGCCTTATCAAAATCAGGATAAGTTATTCCTGCTGGTTTTTCTATAACAGAAACAGCACCTGCCTCCATAGCCTGAAAAGTTCTATCTATATCTTGACTATTAAATAATCCTGTTATGACAATAATAGGTATAGGATTAGTTTCCATAATTCTTCTTGTCGCCTCAAATCCATCCATTATAGGCATACTTATATCCATAGTTATTACATCAGGTTTATTTTGCTCTATGAATTGAATAGCTTCTTCTCCATTATTTGCTACACCCATTACATGAATATCCTTATCTGAATTTAATATATGTTTTATTAATGCTTGAATAGTAGGAGAATCATCTACTACAAGTACTTTAATCATTTTTTACACTCCTGCATAGTTCTTTTATATTAATCTTTTTATAATTTCCAATAAATTATTTTGTTGAAAATCACTTTTTACAATATACGCACTGGCACCAACATCTATACCTCGCTCCTTATCTTCTCTTGATTCAAGAGAAGTTACAAGAATAACAGGTATTTCTGAAAGCTCATTATCTTCCCTAATTTTTGTGATTAACTCAAATCCATCCATCTTAGGCATTTCAACATCTGTTATTACAAGATCAAATTTTTCAGATTTTAACATTCTCCACCCTTGAAGTCCATCAACAGCAGTTTTTACTGAATATCCTTGTGTTTCTAAAATATTTTTCAAAAGAGTTCTTGATGTAATCGAATCTTCTACTACAATAATACATTTCTTCTCTGTGTTTTCTTTTTTCATATCCATAATCATATTCAAAGCTTGACCATCACTTTTTAATGATGATTTAATCAGATCTGATACATCCAATATAGGTACTACCTGTCCTGAGCCTAAGATTGTTGCTCCTGAAATATTTCTAACCCTTTTTAATTGCTTATTAAACCTTTTTACAAGAACCTCTTGCTCTATGATAATCTCATCCACACTAAGCCCTATCTTATGTTTCATATCCTTTACAATCAAAATTGGAAATATATCCCTAGAATCAACTTCTATTTTTGGCTCTTTTATTTCCAATAAATCTTGAAGTTTAATAACAGGAATAATACCTTCATCTAATAATATTGTAGCCATATTTTCCATTATTTTCAATTCATCTTTTTTAACTCTTATAACCTTTTCAATTTTTCCCGTTGGTATGACAAAATATTGTTTTGCTACCTTCACAAGTATTCCTCTATGAGTAGAAATAGTTATAGGTAGCGTAATAGTAAATGTAGTACCCTTTCCCCTTTCACTTTTTACTGATATATTTCCTTCAAGCTTTTGTACTTTTTCATATAAAATAGCAAGCCCCAAGCCTCTACCAGATATATCCGTTATAATATCACTCGTTGAAATCCCAGATTTAAAAATAAGCATTTTTGCACTTTCATCGTTCATATTATCGACCTGTTCTTGTGTTAAAAGCTTATTTTTAACAGCTTTTTCCTTAACTTTATCAATATTAATTCCTGCTCCATCATCAGAAATCTCAATTTCTACTCTATCGCTACTTACCTGTATAACAGTTAAATTAATAGTTCCTTTTAAAGGCTTTTTTAACCTCCTTCTTTCTTCATATTCTTCTATTCCATGATCAATACAATTTCTGACAATATGCATAAGAGGATCTTTTATTTCTTCTAAAATTCGTCTATCAATTTCTATTTCTTCACCACTGCTAATAAATTCAATTTCTTTGCCAACATATCTTGATAAATCCCTAACCATCTTAGGAAACATTTCAAGGATAGAAGAAAAAGGAAGAAGCATAATACTTTTTATTTCTTCCATAAAAGTATCTATCCTCGTTTCCGTCATTTTAGCTTCATTTTCAGCAGATTTTAATAAAGCCTCCATACGATTTTCCAACATTTCAATAATAGTATTATTCGAATAGGTAAGGATTTGAAGTTATCTCCACCTTTTCCCCTCGACCACACCCTGCATGAGACTTTCGAACTCACAAGGCGTTCCATCTTAAACTTTTAATCTAAATTAATCAAATTACATTCTTTACGATATTTGTTTACTTTCTTCAACTGTTTTACGTTCAATTGAAGTTTGTTCATATATCTATCAATCGTCTCTTTTAGTGTTGCATGTATTAACTTGTGAACATCCTTGTGTATTGCTATGAGATTAGCAAATTCATCTTTTCCACCTAATTCTGTTGGCTTTATATGATGTATCTCCACTTCATTAGCACATAAGAATTTACCTGTGACCAAGCATTTTCCTTTCTGTGATGAGTATTTAGAGAGTTTGTTATCTGCTAATTCAACCGTATTATATTCGTATATATTATTCATAAGCCTTTGTATTTCAGTAGACACATTAGGTTTTAGTTTCTTGTATATTAATTCTCTACCTTGAGATGTATAGTTACATATATTTTGTGAAAAATTCATCACATTTTTAGTCTGTATGTCTGCTATTGGATGGAGATATAAACCTGCTACCTTATGTGTTTTAAAGTTATTTTTATTGAACTTTTTGTATGTTTCGTTGGGTTTAATAGGAATTTCACATTTACCTATTGATTTTAGACGATTGAATAGGGTTTTGGAAATTTGATAGGCTATTTTACTAAAATCTCTGTTAATATGCGTTGCATATTTGTAGTAGTTTTTAATCCCTATAATATATATGTTGTATTTATTGACTGTACTTGTTAAAGGATTTTTTTGTATATTTAAAATTAAATCTCTTAATCTTGATTTAATCTTCTCCTTTTTCTTTTCCATGACGAATGTATTAGCAACATGTTTGTTTCTCTTTTTTACTACTTTAATCTTGAATCCTAGAAAATCTGAACTTTTCTTTCTAAGATTTGTTATTTGAGATTTTTCTGTTGATATATCCAGTTTCAAATTATTCTTTAAATAGTTTTTAATTGCATGAAATATTTTATTTGCTGTTATGTGATTTCTAGTGTAAATTTTGAAATCATCAGCGTACCTTACAATGAACATTTCTTTTAGATTACTATATTTTTTAAGTCCCAAGTATTTACTGTCTACTCTTGAATATCTGTATTTGGTTTCAAAGGTTTCCCATTGGTCACTAACCCACCAATCTAATTCATTTAACACAATATTAGACAGTAAAGGAGATAATATACCTCCTTGTGGAGTACCTTCAGTTGGTATCCCTATTCCTTCTATTGGTGCTTTTAGCATTTTACTAACTATTCTAAGAACTCTCTTATCTTTGATACCTATATCATACATCTGTTTTAATAATTTTGTATGATTTACGTTATCAAAGAAACCTTTTATATCTATATCTACTACATGATGCATCTTCCCTATATTAATTAGGTATTGATTTCTTGACATAGCATGATGAGTTGACCTATTAGGTCTAAATCCATAAGAATGTTTGTGGAATCTTGCTTCGCATATTGATTCAAGAACTTGTTTGAACATTTGCTGTATAATTCTATCTCTCATAGTTGGTATTCCTAAAGGTCTTGTTTTACCGTTATCTTTAGGGATTTCTACCCTTCTAATCGAGTTGGGTTTGTAATTCTTTAGTGTGTCTCTTATTTCTTTCACAAATGTACCTTCATCCTTGACTTTATAATCTGCTATTGTCAATCCATCAGTACCTTTAGTTTTACTTCCTGTGTTAGCCTTGATGTTTCTATATGCAAGAAGTATATTTTCTCTTGATGTTATGATTTCATATAATCTAAGACCGTTAGTGGCTCTTTTCTTACTTCTATCATATAACCAATCGAATGTTTCTTGCATACCGTAATATTCGCTATATCGTAATGCTGTACTCATTGATGGCGTGTTGTTCTCCTTCCATACAGAAGTCCCATCATCTTACCTGACCCTATGAGTTTCATTTAATTAGTTCAGTTTTCAAAGTTCAAGACTTGGGACTATCCCTCCGCCACTTATTATCATGGTTTCATAGGTACTGTGTCCCTACTTTCACAAAAGTAAATTCATTTCAATATCATTTGATATCTTATAGAAACCAACCCGATTAGTAGTCGTTTAGATAGTTGACTTTTGCTTACAATGTTCCGATTAACTTAGCTTTTACATATATCCTTAGATGCTTACTATGAGCCTGTTAATTTATACCTTCGTTGTTAGGTATTCCGAATTTCTTAATTGACAAACATACTTTTCGGTAATTAACCCCACTAGTTGTGGTTTAAATATTTCTATTTAATAAGAATTTAGACTCGTACATTCGCAAGTTCGTCAGTTCATTTAAGAACATTCTCACCGTAGATATTTTCTAGCACTCCGACCTATCATACACTCAACCACCTCTGGTTCGCATTTCGTGGTGGTAGGTTATTATCCCACATGCCTTACGGTATACTCTTAGCCGACTTTACCTAGCTTCAAACCCTTAATGTCTACTAAACATTAAACGCTTGTAGGAGTATCAAGTAATTCGTTTCAGCCTACATGAAGGCTTCATTCCAAATTTCAGTTAATCAGTTAGATTAAATGTGATTTCATTAATCCTCTCTTTTCGTGATTAATCACTTATAGAGAAACATTTCGCACATCATTTTCTTTTTTCCATAAATCAAATAATTCCTTAATTTCTTTAATCTCATTAGCTCTTTGAATAGCTGAAAGCTTTGCATAAATCATTTCTTCTCCTTGAAGGAGTAAAGCATCCAATTTAGCCTTTGAAATTCTAAGAATTTCGCTCGTACTATCCTCATAACCTTTTATTTGTGTTTTTATATTTTCTTTGGCTTTTATAGCTTCTAAAGCCTTTATCTGACTATTTTTTTCTTGTTCACTCTCTAGTTTTATGTTTCTATTGCTCTTTATTTCTGTATTAAATCTTACGTCATGACACTCTATATCTTTATGATCAGATTTTATTGATTCATTTTTTACAACATCGCTATGTTCTATTTTTTTTAATTCACTCATGATTTCTGAAATGTCTCTGACTTTATCTTCATTCAAAGAAAGTATCTCTTCTATTGTATCTATTGCTCTATTAAAAATATCAAACATCTCTACATTGCATATTAATATTTCTTTTTTTACTTTAGAAAATATATTTTCTAGCATATGACATATTGTTTCAATTTCCTTCATATTTACTGCTCTAGCTGCACCTTTTAAACTGTGAAACTCTCTATGTATAGCTTCAACAAGTGATTTTTGATCTTCTTTAGCAAATGCTTTTTCTAACTTTACAAGTGACAAAGAAATGGTTTTTAAATGCTCATAAGCCTCTATCTTGAAAGTGTAGCGAAGCTTTTTAAAAAATTCAGCATCATTTCTATTCATTCCAAGCCTCTCTCCTTAAACCTTATATTTTTCAGTTAGCTGTTTCAGCTTATATCCCATTTCTTGAAGGTTACGTGTTGCCTCTTCTAGTTGCTTCATACTATTCACATTTTGAATACTTGCCTCATTAATCCCTTCCATTGCCATTGCCACTTGATCCATTCCAACTAACTGCTGCTGGCTAGATGCTTCTATCTGGATAGCTGCCTGTGCAGATATGTTCATATGCTCTGTAAGCTTTCGTATAGCATCACCTGCTTTAGATGCCTGTTTTATACCTGCATCAACAAATTTTATCCCCTTTTCCGTTGTCATTACAGCTGTATTGGCTGCCTTTTGTATATCTTTTAGTATATTTCTTACCTGCTTTGTAGCTTGTTTGGATTGTTCTGCTAAATTTCTAATTTCTTGAGCAACAATGGAAAATCCTTTACCATGTTCTCCAGCCTTTGCTGCTTCTATTGACGCATTAACTGCAAGAATATTAGATTGTTCAGAGATATTATCAACACTCTCTATCAATTCACTAATATTCTGGCTTTGCTCACTTAAAGCGATAATACTTCCTGCAATTTCCTGCATCTGATTATTAATAATCTTCATTCCTTCTAAAGTAGCTTCTGTTGCTTGATTTCCTACTTTTGATATCTCAAGAGACTGCTTTGCACTGTTTGAAACATTTTTTGTCTTTTCGTTGGATATATGAACTGTCTGTTTCACCTCCTCAACCGTTGCTGTAGTTTCACTTACTGCAGAAGAAGTTTCAGCCGCTCCTGATGTAACTTGAGTAAGAGAAACTGTAATTTCACTCACAGAAGATGCCAGTACGTTTGCTACATGAATAATCTCTTTTGTTTGTTCTCTAAGATGGTTTAGCATATTACTAATAGCTTCTGTCAAAATGCCTATCTCATCTGAACGCTTTTCTTTTGGTACTTCAATAGTTAAATCTCCCTGAGATATTTTAAAAGCAACCTCTGACATTTTTATCATTGGTGTTGCAATACTTGAAGCCATAAATATAGAAAATATTACTATAGCTATCACTGAAAGCATCAAAACAATTATCATCAATTTTTGTAATTTATATACTGAATAAAATGCCTCTTCTTCGTCTATTTTAACAAGTATAGCCCACTTCAAATGCTTAATATGCAGTGGTGTATAAGCAACAATAGACTTTATATTATGATAATCAAAATAAGTATCCACATCTGTTTTCCCAGCCATTACTGCATCTGCTCCCTTTGTTCTTATTTCTTTCAAAAGAATAGCAGTTTTTGCTGTCTTTATTCTTTCATCTTCCTCCTCATTTACAAATCTAGTATTACTTCGTAACTTATAATCAGGTCCGATTAAAATAACCTCTCCACTCTTACCAAGATTTAACGACTCCCATTTATTGTTATTAGATACAATTTCATCAATTTTCTCTGTTCCTATTTTAAAAGCAAGAACACCAACTTTTTTGTCTCCTTTAAAGATTGGAGCTGCCATACATATAATAGGTTTGTGATTAGAAGGAGCATAAAACTCATAATCTGTAATAGCTATAAAATTTTTATCATTACTATTTTTTGCAGCTTCAAAGGCTCTTGCAACATTTGTATTTTTATAAGGTCCACTCATAAGATTTGTCCCATAATCTGCTTCTTTCAATGTAGAATATAAAACTTTACCATTTTTATAATCTATTAATAATAGATCTCCATAGGCTAATTTATCAATAAAATTTAAAAATACAGAGTTATACTTTTCATATGACTCATTATCACTACCATCAGCAGCTGCATTCTGACTAAATTTTATCATAGCATCTACAGTCACTTGCTCCTGTGCCATATATAAAATTCTGCTTTGCATCATTTTAAAATAATCTTCTATTTCCCTTTTCTTTGTATCTCTTATAAAGGTAAGTTGGTCAGTAGCATCCTTTTGCAAAGATACTTTTGAATGATAATAACTAAATCCGCTTATAATCATTGCTGGTATAATTGATAATGCCAAAAAATATATAATCAATTTTCCTTTTAAGCTTTTTATAAAATTTATTTTCATTATATTTCCTCCCTTCAAATTATTAAATAACTTCTTCATCAACAATCATTTTTTCATCCATCATTATATTTTTTATATCTAAAACAATAGTCCTTTCCTTTGTTATTCCTTTAAAATATTTTGTATTCAAATTTGTTATATTTAAAATATTTCTTTGTATTTCTGATACAAAGACTTCATTACATCCTAAAATTCCATCTACAGCTATGCCTACCTCTATTTCATTAACCTTTACAACTATTACTTTTTTTATATTCTCTACAGATATTTTTTTAGAAGTAAAGCCTAAAAAATTTCTTAGATCTATAACAGATATAATTTTTCCTCTAAAATTCATTAAACCTGTTATAAAGGGAGGTGTACAAGGAAGCATAGTAACTCTTTTTACTGAATATACCTCATTTATATATAAAACTTCTATTGCATATTTTTCAGTGCTTTGATCACTCTTCAGTAAAAATTCTAGTATTTCAACAATTTCAAGCTTTTCTTCTTCATTATATTTTTTCATATAAACCACCCTTACCATATAAACTTTGAATGATTTCTTTTAACGCCCCTACTGTTATTTCTTCTGAATTGGGAATAATATCATCCTGATTCAAATGATTCAGCAATATACATACATTATCAAAATTTTTAAATGCTTTTTTGTATTTCCCTCGTTTTAAATACAAATTGCCTAAATCAAAATAAGCCATAATAAAGTCTGAATCAATATATATGGCCTTTTTTAATGATATTATAGCTTCATCAACATTTCCTTGCTCTTGCTGAATACTTGCAAGGAGATAATAATATAAAGGATTGATTTTATCTATAGCAATAGCCTTTTTACACCACCGTATAGCTTCTTCCAAATTTCCTTCATTTGCAAATAAACGTGATAATTTTTCACATTCTCCTGCATCTGCTTTTTCTTCTTGCAATAGTACTTTTTTATTATTTATATCTTCTAATACAATTAGATTCTTATATTCTTCTTCCTTCTTAGGGCTTATTTTTACTTCATTTTGAATAAATAATGTTTTGTGTGTAATATGCTTACAAAGATGTTTTTCAAAATTACTACGTTTTATATTTTTCTTATATAAAAATACACCATTTATATTTATAGGTATGAACAAGGATCTATTAAGCAACAAACTTTCGGTAGGTGCTACAATAAGCCATCCTCCATTTACAATCATATTATAAAAACGATTAATAATTTCATTTACATGGTATTTACTAAAATACATTAAAACATTTCTGCAAAATATAATATCTATATTATTCATCATAATATTATCCACTATATACATCGGATCCGCTAAATTCAAATGATGAAATGTTACAAGCTTTATAATCTCATCATTAAGCTTATAATACATGTTATCTATTCTCTTGAAATACTTATTTTTAAAATGTTGATCTGTACCTCTAAAAGACCACTTACTATATATTCCTTTTCTCGCCTTACTTAAAAAAGAATAATTAATATCTGTAGCAATAATCTTAATATCCCAATCTTTATAATCAGGAATCAATTCTTTTATTAAGATTGCTATAGAATAAGCTTCTTCTCCAGAAGAGCAACCTGCACTCCAAATTTTCAAACTTCTATTCGTATATTTTCTAGCATTGATCATATCAAGCAGTATGCTTTTTCTTAGTATCTCAAACAATTTTTTATTTCTAAAAAAATAAGTTTCTCCTATCGTCAGACAATCTATTAGCTGTTGAATATCTTCTAAAGACAATTTATTTCGCACCATTAAATCTATGTATTCTTTAAGGTCAATTTTTTTTTGTTCCGCTGCATAAGAAATCCTTCTTACAAGATCATTAAAGCTTTTTTCAGGAAAATACAAACCAAATCTATTCTCTATAAATTTACTTATCTTCTTAAGAACATTTTTTGAAATATTATTGCTCATTTTTTACCCCTTCACTTAAACGTTAGAAATTTGAACTAATTGATGAATAATTTTCCTTTTTATTATATCTCATATCAAATAACACTTAAATAATTTTTTAAATTATAACACATTGTTTACAATATATTTTATAAGGAAGAAAATCATTTTTA
The DNA here is from genome assembly GCF_019203185.1 of Crassaminicella indica. NCBI lineage: Bacteria > Bacillati > Bacillota > Clostridia > Eubacteriales > Clostridiaceae > Crassaminicella > Crassaminicella indica. The sequence goes on from NZ_CP078093.1 coordinate 2,675,342, forward strand.
TATAAAATAAAAATGACCTAAGTTAAACTTAGATCATTTATTGTAAAAATTGCTTAACAAGCTTATTTACTGTTTTACCGTCAGTTCTACCTTTCACTTTAGGCATTACTGCTGACATAACCTTACCCATATCCTTCATACTATTTGCACCAATTTCATCAATTGTCTGACTAACAATTTGTGAAACTTCTTCTTCTGTTAACTGCTTTGGTAAATAATCCATTAAAACATCTATTTCAGCTTTTGCTTCATCCACTAGGTCATATCTATTTCCCTTAGTGAACTCTTCAATGGCATCTTTTTTCTGTTTTACCTGTTTGGATATAATATCTAAAATGCCTTCATCATCAAGCTCTACTCTATTGTCTATCTCATATTGCTTTATAGCAGATCTTACCATTGTTATAACAGATTTTTTAATCTTATTTTTTTCTTTCATAGCGTCCTTTAAGTCAGCCATTAATCTCTCTTTGAGGGACATCTGTCACACCTCTTTTTTTAAGATTTTATTTAGAATCTTTTTTTAGCCCTGTTTCTTCTAGCAGCCTCTGCTTTCTTTTTACGTCTTACACTAGGCTTTTCATAATGCTCTCTTTTTCTAATTTCTGATAAAACACCACTTTTTGCACATGAGCGCTTGAATCTGCGAAGAGCACTTTCAAGAGTTTCGCTTTCTCCGATTCTTATTTCTGTTGACATAGTTCTCCCTCCCTCCGCTAGCAAACTTGTGCTGTGCTCGTAGAACACCAAAGCAAAAACACTTGGGAGTCCGAAATCGCACTATGTTATTATACATTAAATTAACAATTTATGCAACTTTTTTTAACCTGGAGGCCACTGAAGCTGTCTTCCTCCTAAAAGGTGAAAATGTATATGATCTACAGTTTGACCACCTAAATCTCCACAATTACTTACAACTCTATAGCCTTCCTTTAAACCTAATGTATTTGCAATATTTTTTATAGAAAGGAAAATATGTCCTATGAGATTATTATGTTCATCAGAAAGATCATTTAAAGATGCTATATGCTCCTTTGGAATAATGACCACATGGGTAGGTGCTTGAGGCTCTATATCATGAAAAGCCATTATATAATCATCTTCATATACCACTTTAGATGGAATTTCTTTAGCTATTATTTTACAAAAAATACAATCTTTCATTCCTTTCACCTCCTTTACAGAATCACAAACTTTTATCAATATCTATTCAACATAAATAAAAAAATTCCTTCTATTGATTGACTATTTTTCCGATAACGCCTTCTCCTGATATTTTCTCTAATACCACTTGTAATATTTTTCCTTCTAAATTTTCTTTAGATTTGCAAAATACTCTTATATAATTATCCGTCAAGCCTTCATAATAGCCTTTCATTTCATTGCTTGCAGTTTCAAAAAGAACTGTCCTTTTTGTACCGATAAATTTCTTATGATAATTGTTCAAACCTTCTTCTGCTAATGCTATCAACCTTTCACTTCGCATGCTTTTAATTTGAGAAGGTACTTGATTTTTAAATCCTGCTGCTGGCGTTCCTTTTCTTTTAGAATATTTAAATACATGTATCTGGCTAAAGCCTATTTCTTTTACAAATTGCATTGTTTTTTCAAATTCTTCCTCCGTCTCTCCAGGAAATCCTACCATAATATCTGTTGTAATAGACACATCAGGCATATATTTTTTTATTCTTTCTACAATAAGTTTATATTCACTTGTTGTATATTTTCTATTCATTCTCTTCAGCGTCTCATCACATCCACTTTGAAGAGATAAATGAAAATGTGGACAAACCTTTTGTAGAGTTGCAAGCGTACTTACAAATTCCTCTGTCATGATAGTTGGTTCAATAGAACTTAATCTAATTCTTTCAATGCCTTCAACTTCATGAACTTTAAGTATTACATCTAATAGAGATGTATTTTTTAGATCCTTTCCATAGGAAGCAACATGAATACCTGTAAGCACAATCTCTTTAAAATTATTCTTTGCAAGTCTTTGTACTTCTTTTATAATATCTTCTGGCTTTCTACTTCTAATAGGTCCTCTTGCATATGGAATAATACAATATGTGCAATATTGATTACATCCCTCTTGAATTTTAAGATATGCTCTTGTTTTCCCTTTTATTTCTCCTATAGTCATCTCTTCAAACTCTTTTATTTTCATAATATTTCCAACAGCATTAATTTTTTCATTTTCTACTTGTGCATTTTCTACATATTCAACTATTTTTTTTCGATCATTTGTCCCTAAAATAACATTCACCCCTTCAATAGCTGATACTTCTTCAGGGGCTGTTTGAGAATAACATCCTACTACTGCAATAATCGCTTTAGGGTTTTTTCTTTTTGCCCTGCGAATAAACTGCCTTGATTTTCGATCTCCTAAATTTGTAACTGTACAAGTATTTATCACATATACATCTGCATGATCTTCACTATCTACAATCCTATATCCTGATTTTTCAAAAATCTCTCCCATGGCCTCTGTTTCATACTGATTCACCTTGCAACCGAGAGTTATGAAAGATATGATTTTTTTACGTCCATATTTCTTGTAAAACGTTTCTGCGTCAAGGCTTAGGTCAACTTTTTCTCTATTTTTATTTTCCATCGCGGTAGCTTCCTCCTATATTTATTATTTCCAAGTATATCATCGTATATTATTAATAGAATTAATTTTCCTTGTATTCTTTCTGTATTTTTGGTATAATACTGTTTTGTACATGAGTATATTCTACCATACAGTTTGCAAGTGTTCAACTTAAAATACGACCAAAACAAAAGCCCGCTGGTGAACATCAATTCTCCAACGGGCTTTCGCTTATTTTATTCTGTTTTAATTTCTGGCGGAATTTTCTCTTCATTATTAATATACATTTTTAATGTTTTGGTTGCTTTCCCATTTTTGAATTGAAATTGAAAAATGATAAATCTCTATATATCCCACAAGGATTGAAACTTAGAAGTTAGATATTCAATGGCTTTGGGAAATAAGTGCTTGTTCGTTCTATTTAGGATTAGCTGGATGATTTGCAGGAATTACTATAGGACTTGTTTTTGCAATATTGACAAATATGTTATACTTTAAATATAAAAAGTTGGATTATAATGGAAGGTTTGCTTTAGTGCCTTATTTGGGGATTGGGTATATGTATTGTTTAGATATAATGTCGTAAATATTTAAGTTATCTACAATAGCAAAAAATTATAAAGAAGAAAAAACACATATCATAGATATTACATAGTAGTAGACTGGGAAGTTAAGGATTATTTATATTTTTTTGTAGCAGTCTACTTATTTAATATAAATTAGTAGACGAGAAATGATGAATTGTATATGCATACATATAGAAACAATGATAATTATGTAGGTGTAATCTCTATAACAATGGAGGATAAAATGATAAAACAAGAATTAAAAATACATGGTATTCCTATTATGTCTATTTAAGTTAAAAATTACCTGCATTCCTCAAATTATGATTATGTAAAGAAAGGAGTGGTTATGATAGTTTCTATTGAGAAAGCAAGATATTTCGTATATGATAAAGGCTTATTATGGGAAAAACAATTATTTGATTATCTATTTTGTAAAGGGAATCTTAAAAAATTACATCAGTCACTTTTATGTTATAAAAATGATGATGGAGGGTGGGCTAATGGAATTGAACATGATGTAAAATGTCCAGATTCAAATCCTATATCTCTTGAATTCTTACTGACAGTTGTAAGAGATACAGGGATACCAATAGGTAACTTGCTAGATGGAACAGTAGACTGGCTTGAAAGAAATATTAATGAGGATGGTTCGTTTAGATCTCCAGATACACTATATCAATATCCTCATGCTTGGTGGATGGCAAAAGATATTGATCAAACTATTCCAGATTCAATAGTGGGCAATTTAAAGAAATTAGGATTATGTACTCCTGTTTTAGAAGAATCTGCGAAAAAATGGGTCTCTCAAAATTTAACTGTAAAAAAGATATTGTCTAATAAATGGCTTTTTATGGCATACCATGCCTTTGATTACTTCTCAAGTATAGAAGAAAGTGAAGAAAACAAAAATGTAAAAGAAGCTATGATGAAAAATATATTAGAGTGTGCAAAAAATGCCACAGAAAAACAATATCATACATTGTTTCAGTTTGTAAAATCACCAGAGGACAAACTAGCAAAGTATATGCCCAATACTATTATTAATAGTTTTTTAGATTATTTATATACTTCTCAGAGAGATGATGGAGGATGGAATGATGAACATGAATTAGAATATTGGCAGCCATACGTTACTATTCAAGTTCTATGTGCATTAAAAAACTTTGGGCGGATATAACATCGTTAATATTGTTAAAAGCGTCAAAGGAGTAAAAATTCCATGTAATAGATGAAGAAGAAGCAAAAACGGTTAATATGGTTGTCGTTGAAGATATAAAGCTAAAGAGAAACAGAAAATGCGTCCAAAACAAAAGTTTCTTTATCGTTCTTATGAACCAATGCTTATACAGTATCTTAAAGAACATAAATCTGTATCAAGAAAAAAGGAAATTCCGTTGCAACTAGATATTTTTTTAAAAAAGACCACTTAATCAAAAATAGTGGTCTTTTGCCATTTAACTCTTTAACCATTTTTCTAGCTTTATTGGCTCTTTTTCCTTGTAACCTACAGCTAAATACATTAACAATTTCAACTAATAGCCTCCTAAATCCCCTATCTCATACATTAATACGCTTAAAGCTACCAAGCCAGCAGTTTCTGTTCTTAATATTCTAGGTCCTAACATAATAGGCACTATTCCAGCATTATGAGCTTTTATAATCTCTTCGTACTCAAATCCACCTTCTGGACCAATAATAATAGCAATCTTTTTATATTCTTTATTTCTACTTAAAATATTTTTCAGTCCTACTTTTTTCTCCTGTTCATAAGGTATAATTTTCAAATCATAATCTGCTAAACTATTAAGCATCTCCTCAAAAGAAAGAGGTGCTTCAACTTTTGGTATAATACCTCTTTTACATTGTTTTGCTGCTGAATCTGCAATTTTTTGCCATCTTTCGATTTTCTTTATTTCAGCTTTTTTATCTTTTAATTGTACAATTGTCCTTTCTGTTATTATAGGAACTATTTTATAAATTCCTAATTCAGTACATTTTTGTACAATCATATCCATTTTACTTGACTTAGGAATCCCTTGAAAAAGAGCAACCTGAATTTGTGGTTCCGTATCACATATTTTTCTCTCAAGAATTTCTAATTTAATTTGCGATTTTGATATAGATATAATTTTTCCTATGTAATCATTATTATTCCCATCACAAACTTCTATACAGTCCTCTTTACAAAGTCTTAAAACCTTTCCAATATGTTTCACATCTTCCCTGTAATCAATAATAATTTCTTTCTTTTCTTCTGAAATATTTTTTCTATCTACAAAAAATCTATGCATTTCCTTTGTCACCCTTTGGTTTCGAAACAATAGCTGCCCATTCACCCTTCTTGTTAACATCTATAATTTCCATTTTATTCTTTTCTAAGGCTGCAATCACTTCATCAACTTTTTCAAGAATAATACCAGAAGCAATAAAAATACTATCCTTTTTCATAAAATCTCCTATAAAGCTAGATAAATATATAATCACATCTGCAATAATATTTGCAACAACTATATCTGCCTGACCATCTATTACATCCATTAAATTTCCATGTTTAATTGTAACTATATTTTCTACACCATTATCTAATACATTTCTCTTTGATGCTTCTACAGCTACTTCATCTAAATCAACACCAATTACTTTTTTTGCTCCTAGTTTGGCAGCTACAATAGAAAGTATTCCACTTCCACAGCCAATATCAAATACAGTTGACGTATCTTTTACATATTTTTCTAAATTTTGGATGCACATCATAGTTGTTTCATGGGTTCCTGTTCCAAATGCCATTCCAGGGTCAAGCTCTATAACAATTTCATCAAGAGAAGGTGTATATTCTTCCCAAGAAGGCTTTATTACTACTTGATCCCCTATTTTTTTAGGTTTATAATATTTTTTCCATGCATTCGCCCAATCCTCTTCATAAACTTCTGATGTTGTCACTTCTCCTAATCCTTTATCAAGATTATATTGTGGTATTTTTTCTACATTCTGTTTTATTAATTCTATTTTGTCTAATAGGTCTTCACTCTCTGGAAGATATCCCGTTACAATAGCTCCTTCATAATCACTTTGTAAAATCGATTCATCTAAATAATCCCAATCCCCTGATTGCTTTTCTTTAAAAATAGGATCATTTGGATCTTCTATGGCAACACCACCTACACCTACATCATATAAAATATTTGCTACCGCTTCAACAGCCTCTGTAGTCGTTTTAATTTTTACTTCTATCCATTTCATATACAAAACCTCCGTGCTTTTCACTTTATCTGTTATTATACCCTACAATATCTATATTTATCAGAAATTTTACAATACAAGGAAACACCCAGTCATGACTGGGTGTCTTTATTAAATACCAAAAACCTCTTTTACTTTATCAAAAAAGGATTTTCTTTGTTCATGTACATCTTCGCCCATTATATCTGCAAATTGTCTTAATAATTCTTTTTGTTTTTCATTTAATTTTTTAGGAACTTCTACTATAACTTTTACGTAAAGGTCACCTCTTCCATAACCCCTTAAGCTTGGTATTCCTTTACCTTTTATTCTAAATATCGTTCCACTTTGTGTTCCTTCTGGAATCTTATACTTAATTTTACCATCTAAACTAGGAACAATTAATTCATCTCCTAATGCTGCCTGTACAAAAGTAATTGGAATCTCGCAAATCACATCATTTCCATCTCTTTTAAATATCTCATGCGGTCTTACTCTTAAAACAATATATAAATCCCCATTAGGTCCACCTTTTTCTCCTGGTTCACCTTCTCCTCTGAGCGGAATAACAGAACCCGTATCCACGCCTGCTGGAACTTTTATTTGTATTTTCTTTTGTTTTAATTCTTTTCCTGTTCCATTGCATTTTATACAAGGATTTTCTATAATATAACCTTCTCCATTACATACATCACAAGTTTTTACATTTACAAATTGTCCTAATGGTGTTCTTGTTGCATAACGTACTTCTCCTGTTCCATTACATTTGCTACAAGTCTTTTTACTTGTTCCAGGCTTTGCTCCTGTACCATTACATGTGCTGCATTTTTCATGTCTTCTAATAATTACCTCTTTATCAGCTCCAAAAGCAGCTTCTTCAAAGGTTATAGCTAATTCATATCTTAAATCAGCACCCTTTTTAGGTCCTGCTTTTCTTCTTGAGCTTGAAAAGCCTCCGCCAAATATGTCAAATATATCTCCAAATATATCTTCAAATCCACCGAATCCAGCTGCTCCGCCAAATCCACCCTGTGCATTACCATCTACACCTGCATGACCGAATTGATCATATCTTGCTTTTTTATTTGGATCACTTAATATTTCATAAGCTTCATTGACTTCTTTAAACTTCTCTTCCGCCTCTTTATCTCCAGGATTTCTATCTGGATGATATTTCATAGCTAATTTTCTATAAGCTCTCTTTATTGTTTGCTCATCAGCACCACGGTCAACGCCTAAAACTTCATAATAATCTCTTTTAGACACCCTTCTCACCGCCTTTCTAATCAGGTTTTGTGAGAATCACAAACTATATCAATTATATGAAAAATATCTATTTTTCGCAAGACTTTTCACATTTTCAAGGCACCCTATTGGGTGCCTTTTATTTATTTATCATCATCTACAACTTCATAATCTGCATCTACAACATTCTCTTGCTGTGTTTGTGTATTTTGACTCTCAGCTGCTCCTTGACCTTGCTGTGCTGCCTGTTCATACATTTTTTGAGATAATGCATGGAAAGCACTTGTTAATTCTTCTGTTGCTTTTTTAATTTCTTTTGTATTATCACCTTCTAAAGCTTTTTTAAGCACTTCAAGCTTTGATTCGATATTTGTTTTTTCTTCAGTACTAATTTTGTCTCCAACTTCTTTTAGAGCTTTTTCCGTTTCATAAACCATTGTGTCTGCTTTATTTTTTGCTTCAATAGCTTCTTTTCTTTTCTTATCTTCCTCTGCATACTGTTCAGCTTCTTTTATTTTTTTCTCTATTTCTTCATCACTTAAATTTGTTGATGCAGTAATTGTAATCTTTTGCTCTTTTCCTGTACCTTTATCCTTTGCACTAACATTTACAATACCATTCGCATCAATATCAAATGTTACTTCAATTTGAGGTACTCCTCTTGGTGCTGGCATAATTCCACCTAGTTGGAATCTACCTAATGTTACATTATCACTTGCCATTTGTCTTTCTCCCTGTAGCACATGAATATCAACTGTTGTTTGATTATCTGCTGCAGTAGAAAAGATCTGGCTCTTTCTTGTAGGAATAGTTGTATTTCTTTCTATAAGCTTTGTAAATACTCCTCCTAAGGTTTCTATTCCTAATGAAAGCGGTGTTACATCAAGCAACAATACATCTTTTACTTCTCCTGTTAATACACCTGCTTGAATAGCAGCTCCTAATGCTACACATTCATCTGGATTTATTCCTTTATGAGGTTCTTTTCCAGTAAGTTTTTTAACAGCTTCTTGCACTGCTGGAATTCTAGTTGAACCTCCTACAAGGATCACCTTATCAATCTCTCCTGTTGAAAGCCCTGCATCCTTTAATGCTTTTCTTGTTGGTTCCATTGTAGCTTCAACTAGATGTGCTGTAAGCTGATTGAATTTCGCTCTTGTCAAATCAATATTTAAGTGCAATGGTCCCTCTGCTGTAGCTGTAATAAAAGGAAGATTAATATTCGCTGTTTGTGTACTTGATAACTCTTTTTTCGCTTTTTCAGCAGCTTCTTTTAATCTTTGTAAAGACATCTTATCCTTTCTTAAATCAACGCCATGCTCTTTTTGGAAGCTTTCAGCTAAGAAATCTATAATTGCTTGGTCAAAGTCATCTCCTCCAAGATGATTATTTCCATGAGTAGCTAATACTTCAAATACTCCATCTCCAAGCTCTAGAACAGAAACATCAAAAGTACCTCCACCTAAGTCAAATACCATAATTTTTTGATGTTCATTTTCTTTGTCAAGTCCATATGCTAGTGATGCTGCTGTAGGCTCATTGATAATTCTTTTTACTTCAAGACCTGCAATTTTTCCAGCATCCTTTGTTGCTTGTCTTTGACTATCTGTAAAATATGCAGGAACAGTAATAACTGCTTCTGTAACCTTTTCACCTAAATAGCTTTCAGCATCTGCTTTTAACTTCATAAGAATCATTGCTGAAATTTCTTGTGGTGAATAATCTTTTCCATCAATATTTACTTTATAGTCAGTACCCATATGTCTTTTTATAGATATAATCGTCTTATCAGGATTTGTAATCGCTTGTCTTTTAGCTGTTTCTCCTACTAATCTTTCCCCATTCTTTGTAAATGCAACAACAGATGGTGTCGTTCTATTACCTTCAGCATTTGGAATTACAACAGGCTCTCCACCTTCTAAAACTGCAACACATGAATTAGTTGTTCCTAAGTCAATACCAATTACCTTACCCATTGTTTCATTTCCTCCTTCATCTTATATATAAAATTTTTATTTTACAACTTTAACCATGCTTGGTCGAATTGTTTTACCATTAAGAATATATCCTTTTTGAAAAACATCTATGACTGTATTGCTTTCATACTCATCACTTTCTTCCTGCATTACAGCATGATGAAAGTTTGGATCAAACTCTTTTCCTAAAGCTTCAATCTCCTCTACTCCATTTTTTTTGAATACATCTAAAAGTTGCTGTAGAATCATCTCTATACCTTGTGTAAAAGATTCATCCTTTCCTTCGTCTTTATAAGATTTTACAGCTCTTTCAAAATTGTCTACAATTGGAAGTAAATCTAAAATTAATTTTTCATTTGCTAATTGATAGATTTCGCTCTTTTCTTTTTCGACTCTTTTTTTATAATTTTGAAAATCTGCTGTCATTCTCAAATACTTACTATTTAGCTCTTCCTTTTCTTCTTGCAACTTTTTAATATCTACACTAGCTTCATCCATTTGTACTTCTTTTTCTGCATCTAAACTGCTATTTACAGCTTCATCATTTTTATTATCTACTTTCTCATCATTTTGCTCTTCTTTATAAGTATTCCCTTCCATTGCTTTCACCTACCTAGCTTTATATTTTAAATATGTAGATAGATATAGTGCAAAATAAAATTACTTTGCACCCTATCTATATTCTTTTTTAGCGATCATTTAATAATTCTGTTAAATTTTTAGTCACATAATCTACAACAGAAATAATATGCTCATAGTTCATCCTTGTAGGTCCAATCACTCCAATTTTTCCAACAATAAATCCTTTTACCTTATAGGTTGCCGTTACTATACTACAGTCTTTCATTTCTTCATGCTTGTTTTCTTTCCCAATAGTAATATCTAAGCCATCTTTACTATTCATTAACAATTCCATAATCTGCTTTTTCTGATCCAACATCTCAATAAAATTTCTTGCTCTTTCGATATTATGGTACTCTGGCAAATGAAAAATATTTGTTATCCCATCTAAATATAACTGTACATTGACCATCTCTTCTAGTGTTGACAATAAAACTGGAATAATTGCATCAATTAATGAATGAAATATTCTCATCTCGGTTTTTATTTCTTCAACTGCATGAATATCAATATCTCTTATAGTTAATCCTTTAAGTTTACTATTTAATATTTTAGATATCATGCCTAAGTTATCAAAAGTATAATCTTCATTAATTCTTAAAATTGCATTTTTTACAATGCCAGATTCTGATACGATCACAAGCAATATGCTTTTTTCATCAATTGGAACTAGCTGTACTGATTTTAACTTGCTTTGCTCAAACTGTGGAGATAAAACAATAGAAGTTAATTTCGTCATTTGAGACAAAATTTTTGAAGTAGTCGTAATTATTTGTTCTAATTCTCCTACTGATTCTATAAAGCTCTTTTTTATAGCCTGCTTTTGATTTTGAGCTAGCTTATCTAAAATCATTAAGCTATCTACATATAACCTATAACCTTTATCCGATGGAATCCTCCCTGCAGAAGTATGGGGTTGGTATAAAAACCCCATTTCTTCTAAATCCGCCATCTCATTGCGTATAGTCGCAGCACTTACTCCTAAATCATACTTTTTCATCAAGGTTCTTGAGCCTATCGGTTCAGCTGTAGAAATAAAATCTTTTATTATGGCCTGCAGAATCCTCAACTTTCTTTCTCCCAGTTCCATAATATCACTCCTATTTGTTAGCACTCTCATTGAATGAGTGCTAATCTATTACGATTTTAACTTATCATTAATAAAAACATTTGTCAATATCATTTTTGCTATTTTTTTAATCTAATAAAAAAGCTACAAAGACTTGGTTAGATAAGTCTATCCCTTTTCTAGTCAATCGTATGCTTTTTTCATCTGTATATAAAAGTCCCTGTTTTTTAAGCTTCATAATTTCTTCCCCATAAACATCATAAGGATTAAATCCAAATCGATCCTTAAATTCATCAATCACTATCCCTCTTATCATTCTTAGTCCTAAAAACATATATTCTGAAATTTCATCTTTTTTTGAAATGATTTCTTCAAATGCACAAGGACTTATATTTTTATGAATATTATCTATATACTCCTCCATTATTTTAGTATTTGAAAAGCGTTTTTTATTAAAATATGAATGAGCCCCTAAACCGAATCCAATATATTCTTTATCTTTCCAATAGATTTGATTGTGTATGCACTCTTTTCCTTTCTTTGCAAAATTAGATATTTCATAGTGTTTATAATCATAAGCAGATAAATAATCTATTGCAAAATGGTGCATATCTCGATCAAGTTCTTCTGAAGGTAAGTTTAAGCTTCCTTTTTCATATAACTCATTAAAAACTGTATTTTCTTCTATTTTCAAGCTATATGCTGAAATATGTTCTGGATTCAACTGAACAACATGATATAAAGTTTCCTCCCAGTCCTTTAAGCTTTGATCAGGCAACCCAAACATCAAATCAATATTAATATTTTCAAAACCTATTTCTCTTGCTAATAAAAAGTTTTTCAAAAATTCTTCTTTATTATGTATTCTTCCTAAACTTTTTAGATGAATATCTTGCCATGCTTGAAGCCCCATACTTAGTCTATTAACATTATTATTTAAATAATATACAAGATTTTCTTTATTAAGTGTTCCCGGATTGCTTTCTATAGAAAATTCTAAATCTTTATTAATATGAAAGTTTGAATAAATTGCATCTATTATTTTATCCATTTCTTTGATTGGAAGAATCGATGGAGTTCCTCCTCCTATAAATATAGATTTTATTTCATATGCTTTTAACTTTTCTTTCCATCCCCTTATTTCTTCTCTCAAAGCATCTATATATTTTGTAATATATTTTTCCATATTACTAAAAGAACAAAAATCACAATAAAAGCATTTTTGTTTACAAAACGGTATGTGAATATATATGCCTATTTCTTTCATTTATTTTCACCTCTTTTAGCAAAAATAGTCACCATTTGGTGACTATCTTTTATCATCATATTTTAATACAGCCATGAAAGCTTCTTGTGGTACTTCTACTGACCCTAATTGTCTCATACGTTTTTTACCCTCTTTTTGTTTTTCTAAAAGCTTTTTCTTTCTAGATATATCTCCCCCATAGCATTTCGCTAATACATCTTTTCTCATAGCACTAATGGTTTCTCTCGCAATAACCTTTGTACCAACAGCTGCTTGTATTGGAATAGCAAACATATGGCGTGGAATTACTTCTTTTAATTTTTCGCAAACAACTCTACCTCTAGATTGGGCTTTACTCTCATGTACTATCATTGAAAATGCATCTACAACCTCTTTATTTAATAATATATCCAATTTTACAAGTTTTGATCTTTGATAACCTTTGAATTCATAGTCTAAGGACCCGTACCCTCTTGTTTTAGATTTTAAAGCATCAAAGAAATCATATATTACCTCATTTAATGGAAGTTCATAATGTAGTGACACTCTTTTGTCATCTATATATTCCATATGCTTCATAGTTCCTCTTCGATCTTGACATAACTCCATAATATTTCCAACATATTCATTAGGAACCATAATATTTGCATCTACAATAGGCTCTTCCATGAAAGCTATTTCCTGAGTTGGAGGTAAATTTGTTGGATTTTGAATCATCAAAACTTCCCCATCTGTTTTCGTGATTCTATATATAACACTTGGAGATGTAGTAATTAGATTCAAATCAAATTCTCTTTCTAGTCGCTCTTGAATAATCTCCATATGAAGCAGTCCTAAAAATCCACATCTAAAACCAAATCCTAATGCATTAGAAGTTTCAGGTTCAAATTCTAACGCAGCATCATTTACTTTTAATTTTTCCAATGCATCTCTCACATTTTCATATTTTTCTCCTTCTGCTGGATACACACCACAATATACCATTGGCACTACTTTTTTATAACCGGGTAGTGGTTCATCAGTAGGGTTTTGCGCACTGGTAACAGTATCACCCACTCTTGTGTCCGCTACATTTTTTATGCTTGCTGTTATATAACCAACATCTCCAGCTTTTAACTCATTCACACTCATAGGACCAGGAATAAATACACCTACTTCATTTACCTCAAATTTTTTACCAGTAGCCATCATAAGAATCTTATCTCCCGGTTTTACCGTTCCTTCCTTGATTCTTACATAAACGATAACACCCTTATAACTATCATAATAAGAATCAAATATTAACGCCTTTAAAGGACCCTTCTCATCTCCAACAGGAGACGGAACCTTTTTTACGATTGCTTCTAAAACTTGCTCAATATTTAATCCAGCTTTTGCTGAAACTAATGGTGCATCACTTGCATCAATACCAATAATATCTTCTATTTCTTGTTTTACTTCCTCTGGTCTAGCACTAGGCAAATCGATTTTATTAATAATAGGGATAATTTCTAGATTCTGTTCAAGTGCTAAATATACATTTGCTAAAGTTTGAGCCTCTACACCTTGAGCTGCATCTACTACTAAAATAGCACCTTCACAAGCAGCTAGACTTCTTGATACCTCATAGGTGAAATCCACATGTCCAGGTGTATCAATTAAATTAAGTATATATTCTTCACCATCTTTAGTTTTGTATATTAAACGTGTTGTTTGAAGCTTTATGGTTATTCCTCTTTCTCTTTCTAAATCCATACTATCCAGTATTTGAGCTTTCATTTCTCTTTGTGTAAGTAAGCCTGTTTTTTCTATCAATCTATCGGCAAGGGTAGATTTACCATGATCAATATGGGCAATAATACTAAAATTACGTATCTTTTGTTGACGATTACTGCTCATTCCTACTCCTCCTCTATACACTACGGTAATCTTTAACATTATATCATAATTCATTTTGCTCGTATAGAGTTCTGTTTTATAAAGATTCATAATAACAGCCGAGCTAATCACTCGGCTGATCCTTACCAATACTTACAAATCACATTTTTCTTTTCCTTTAATATTTCTATAAAAATTTCTACTTCACTTTTTATCGATTGATATACATGAATAATTTTTTGTTCATCTACATAAAATTTTTCTCCACAAAAACATATTTCATGTACTTGATTATTAAGCTTTTTATATCCAAAAACCTTTGGTTCCTCAATCATCATCATCATGCGAAAAGAATCATCTACCATTAAAATACCATTCATTAATATAAAAAAAACAAATAACACACAAATAAACTTTTTGCCACTTATTTTTTTTTTTATTCTTTCCGTTTTTTTTCTTTCTACTCTACTCATTTTTATCACCATATTATTTTTTTATATCATTAATGACCCTATCTAGTATTTCAGCTAAATATTTTGTTGTTCTAATAGCTTCATCTATATTATTAGCTGTATTTCCAATTTCTATAAGTGCATAATAATCAGAATTAAACTGATTAAATCGATAAGGCTTGGTGATAGTTTTTTTTGCTAATCCCGGATAAAGTTCATCACTTTTTGCTTTTATATATTTAGCAAATGTTAATAATTTTTCTGTATTTTTATTTTTTGTACCTACAACAATACTGTATCTTGCAACTTTTTGACCATTAATCACCACATAGCTGTTTTCTCTAGCAGTATTATTATTAGGTGCTGCATCTCTATGAATATCAAATATTATTTTCAATGAAGGGTTTTTATCCATATTTGATTTTAATGTTTCTAAAGCTCTTACATATGATTGTTGGTATGATGGATAATCATGGAGAGTATCGTTATGTATAACTTTATAGCCTTTTCTAACCAAATAAGATGTTAATTTATCTCCTACAGCTCTTACTGTGAACCTTCTTTTAAGAGAATGAAAATTCCCTATAGATTCTGGCATATATGATTCTGTTGCATGAGTATGATATATGAATATTACAGGCTTATTCATATTCAGCTCCACTTTGTTTGGCATATTTACAGGAGAACTTACAATAGGAATTTGTTTTGTATTTTTTTTGGGGGTACTTTCTACTTTCGCCTTCCTAGATGCTACAGCTAATTCTTGAACTTCTTTTGTTTTTTTAACTATCTCATTATTTTCTATCTCTTCTAAAGAATTATTTATATCATGATTCTTTGCTATGTTATTTTCCTGATCCTTTAGCAACATATAATCATCCATTTCTGCTAAATCATCATCTGCTTCTTTTAACATCGATATTTGTGCCTTAAATAGTGTTTTAGGATCTTCATAATCAAAATTCATTAATTTGCCTAAAACCATTTTAACAAATGTTTTATCTTGGCTATACCCATTTTCCTTTTTATAATTTACTTCTAAAGCAGGTATCGTTTTATTTAACATCTGTATAAATAAATCATCCTTTATATTTTCTTTTTCATGAGCTTGTACAAAATTTTGACCGTTTCTGACCCCATTTGCTTTAACAATCATTTCCTTAGTATCTAAAATCAACATACCGCATGCTAAAATACACATCATACAAGTTATAAAAACACCTATCCATCTATAATATCTTTTCATTTCAATTACCTTAACTTTCACCAATCTACGCACCCCTCTTTAGTTTCTTTTGTTATTAATAAATAAGAACAATATGCTTATATAAGATTATATGAGAGGTGTCATCAATATATGATTATTCTTACTGCAAATATCTATTCACATCTTTTAAATCAATTCCAGGATGCAACGCAATATTTAAAGCATTAGCAATAATTTGAGATATATTTCTTATAGTCATATCTATATCTTTTGTTGTAACGATTACATTTGCACCATAAGGTTCTAACACTTCTTTTATCAAACCATACTGATCTTCGTCATTCATTCCTTTTAGAATTTTATAAAATTCAGAATCCTTCGATGCTTGATTAGATAATTCATCCACTACTAATTTTATTGTGTCATTTGTTAAAGTTGCAGCATCAACAACAGTAGGAACACCAATCGCTAATACAGGTACCCCTAAAGTATTTTTGCTAAGTTCTTTTCTCTTATTACCAATCCCTGCCCCTGGATTTATTCCAGTAGTAGATATTTGTATAGTTGTATGTACTCTTTGCATTTTTCTCGATGCTAAAGCATCAATAGCAATAACAAGGTCTGGCTTTGTCTTTTCAACAACTCCTCGAATAATTTCTACTGTCTCAATCCCTGTAGTTCCCATTACTCCTGGAGATATAGCACTAACAGGTCTCATTGTAGGATCATCACTTTTTTTATAAGCTTCAAAAAAATGTCTTGTAACAAACACCTTTGATACAACTTGAGGTCCTAAAGCATCTGGTGTAATATCCCAGTTTCCTAATCCAACAATAAGTGTTTTAAAATTGTCCTTTTTAGGAACAAGATTTGATAATTCTTTTGCTAGAGCTTGGCTCAAACAATCTTTTAAATCTGCATCTGGATTTTTCATTCCTGATGCCTCAATAGTAATGTAACTGCCCTTTGGCTTTCCAATTATTTTGCTACCTTCTTCATTCAAAACTGTTACATTCGTAATAGTAGCAAATTCCTCTTCTCTTCTCTTCACTTCTACGCCTGGAATTTCTTTTTTTGTCTTTTCATGATACAGCTCTCTTACTTCTAAAGCCAAATCTGTACGAATTTTAAACATTTACGCCACCTCCTATTTTTATAGTTTTGACCATCTTTATAATTTTATGTATATCTTATAGATAATTTATTTTTTTTGAAGTTTATCAGATATCAGCATTCTTTATTTTCGAATATATGTATAAATTAAAGCCTTTATGGAAATAAAACAAATAGTAGTTTTTCCCTTGCTTTTTCATGATAATCATGATAGAATATCTTTTGTTGAATTGCTTATAAGGGGGTGAACAGGTTGGCAAACATTAAATCTGCTAAAAAGAGAATTAAAGTTATTGAAGTAAAAACAGCTAGAAACAGAAGAATAAAATCTGCTGTTAAAACTGCAATCAGAAGATTCGAAGAAGCTTTAGTAGCTGGTAATGTAGAAGAGGCAAAAGCTAAGTTCCAATTTGCTGAAAAGAAAATCATGCAGGCTGCTGCAAAAGGAACTTTCCACAAAAATGCTGCTTCTAGAAAGGTTGCTAAATTAGCTATGAAATTAAATAAAGCTATGTAATGAATCTTTCAACCGTCATTTATTCCCCATTAAGATAAAAAGCGTACTTTGTACGCTTTCCGCCATTTTTTGGACTTTTTATTATCCAAATTGAGTTATTAATAATTCTATCCCTAGTCTTTGGTCAATCTTCCCTTTCTTAATGCTTTCATCTGTATCCAAACAAGCCTGAAGAGCTTTTTTTAGCATTTTTTCATCAAAATTCATAGCCTGTTGCAAATATTTCTTTACAACAAACTGTCTAAGACCTAGTTTAGGAGCTATTGCCATTGGTGTATACCCTTGTTTTTCCATTAATTTTATTTGAAATAAATATCGGAATTGTCTTGTAATCATATACAATATCTTAATTTCTGATTCCCCTTCCATTAACATATCACTAAAAAGAGAAAGCGCTTTATCCGTATTTTTCCTTCCTATTGACTCTACAAGGCTAAAAATATTATTTTCTATAGATTTAGGTGCTAATAATTCAATATCACTACTTGTTACTACAATTCGATCCCCTAAAAAGCTACACAATTTATTGATTTCATTATCTAAATCTTTTAAATTTTTATTTGAATTTTTATCTAAATATCCAGTAATATCTAAGAAATAAGATATTTCCCTATCATTGATTTCTTTATTATACTTTTTAAAGCTTTTTAAAATCCATTTATGCATATCTCTCTCTGATAATTTCTCAAAAGCTACTATTTTTCCATACTTACTAATTGCTTTTATAATCTTTTTTCTTTTATCAATGTCTTGTGTTACTACAAAAAATAAATGTGTTGTAGCAGGTAAATTAGCAAAATATTTAGTCAATCTTTCTTCCTCTCCATCGCTAATGTTTTTTCTTTTTCCAAAAAAACATTCTAGATCTTTTACAAGAACCATTCTTCTCTCTGCCATAAAGGGAAGAGTTTCACAAGCATTAATGATTGTATTAACATCTGTTTCTTTCCCATCTATAAACTGATAATTAAGATCTTCAAATCCTTTATTTATTATTTTTTCTTTAATACTATTCAAAATATTTTCTATAAGATAATATTCTTGTCCATAAAATAAATACAAATTATTCAGTGCATCATTTTTTAAATCCTTTAAAACCTCTTTGTAATTCATAATAATACCTCCAAATTATTTTCTCCATTTATGCAACATTGTTTCAATTCTTATATTTTCTTCATCTAAAGTAACAATAACAGCACCATCTTCATCATTTCTAAATACTACTATATCATTTTCTTTTAATCGATCTAATACATCCTTATGGGGATGCCCATGTAGATTTTTTCCAACCTGTATCACAGCAAATTTTGGTTTTACAAAGCATAAAAAATCATTAGTAGTGGAACTATTGCTACCATGATGTGCTACCTTTAATAGATCTACAGAAAGATTTGGATAACTTTTTAAAATTTCCTCTTCCCCTTGAGCTTCAAGATCACCAGTAAATAAAATATTATTTCCATTATATTCCATTAATACAACTAAGGAATTATTATTTATTTCATCACCAGAAAACAAAATATGCTCTTCATCTGGATGAAGAATTTTCATACTGACATCCTTTTCAATTTTTATACTATCATTCTTTAAGCATTGAATAATTTTTGTTTTTTGCTTCCTGCATTTTTCCTTTAATTTTTCTAAATCTTCTGATTGAAAATAATCTGTCCCCATAATCAAAGATTTTACCCTTAAATGATCTAATACACAAATAAGTCCTCCTATATGATCTTTATGAATATGAGATAATATCATTAGATCAATTTTACCTACATGATTCTTCCTTAGAAAAGGCACTAAAATATCTTCACCAACATCTATTTTTTTCTGATAACTTCCTCCACCATCTATTAAAATATTTTTTTTCATAGGTGTCCTAATAAGAATACAATCTCCTTGTCCAACATCTACAAAAGTAATTTCCATTTTATTAGGCATTAAATAAAAAACAACGTTTATGATAACATATAATCCAACCACTAAAATCAATCCTTGTTTTTTGCTTATGTAATATCTCTGAATTTTTTTATCTTCTACAATCCACACCAAAAAGAAAATATAATAAAAAAATATAAAAAAGCAACTTGGCGAAATTACTTCTATACTAGAAAAAGGCATAGATTCTATAAAGGTTGATAAAGCAATCATAATCTTTATTAAAATAGACACAATATATCCAAAAACAGACGCTATAGAGATGTTTACAAATCCAAATATAATACTTACAAGCCCTACTGGTACAATAAAGCCTACAATCATTACAATAGGTATATTTATAATAAATGCACCTAAAGATATATAATTAAAGTGATATGCAACAATAGGAATAACCCCTATTTGTGCAGCCATAGATACAGATAATATTGTTCTAATAGCTTTAGGTAAAATTCTTAGTTTTTTAAAAATTGATTTATATAAAAGTATAATACCTAAAACTGCTGTAAAAGAAAGTTGAAAGCCTATATCTAATAAATATAAAGGATTTATCATCAAAAATATTAACCCTGCACTAGCAACAGCACATAAGGAATCATATCTTCTATCAAAAAGTGGTGCTAAAATCAATATAAAAGTCATGCTTGCAGCTCGTAAAACTGAAGGAGCACATCCAGTTATAATAACATAAAAACTAACAATAGCCAATATGCTAAATATCTTTATAGGCAGAGGAAACCTTTTTAATAATTTATTAATATACATATAAATAATCCCTACATGTAACCCTGATACTGCTAATATATGTGCAATTCCTACTTTTTTAAAAACTTTATATAAATTTGTATCCAATTTTTCTTTATCCCCTAAAAGAATTCCTAAAAAAACCCCTCCTTCTCTTTTAGAAAAAATATGATCTATTATACATACAACTTTATCTTTTATACAATTTGCTATTTTAATTATAAAAAAAATATCACCTTCTCCAATAACCTCTACGCTTTTAGCATTTTCATATAAAATCCCATATATATTTTTGCTCTTTAAATATATATTGTAATCAAACATTTTAGGGTTTCGTCTTTTTTGAGGTTCTAAAAGCATACCATTCATACCAATTCTTTTTCCTGTTACAGCTTGAAGCTCTTCATTTTCTCCTTTAAGTTTTACAAGGAGCTTGATAGAAGGTCTATACTTTTTCCCATCAACAACAATTTCTTCTACCTTTAGGATCATGCACATACGTTCTTTATAGACAACATCTATTACATCTCCCATAACATATACTTTTTTTCCAAATAATTGTTTTAATTCCCCATCATATTCATTGTTTACCTTGAAGTTTAAAATCCCTAATAATAGTATAATAGAAAATAAAATAATAGCAGATCTCTGCTTATGTATACAAATTCCAGCCACAATCATTATAAAAAAAATATACAATATCGCATCATAAGACATAGCAAACATATATTCCAACAATATCCCTAAAATATAAAATGCTGTAATCATCAAAATAGGTCTTCTCACTTATACTATACCTCTCTTTTAATGCTTCTATATTATCCTTCAATTACATATTTTTCCCTTTTTTATAAAAAATAAAATATTTACTAAAAAACACCTCCATTTACTGGAAGTGTTTTTTATCTATAGTTTTCTTTTAGTTTTTGAAATAATTTTATTTTATCAAAAGCAATTATCAATGGTGCTGCTAATACCCCGCCACCTATTGCTTGAGTAATATTACCAATAATACCTAATACCGCTGTAGCAAAACCATAAAGTACAGTTTCATAAGCTAAATATCCTGCAACCATCACAGCTCCTCCTGCTAGTACTGAAAAAACAAATACAATTATTTTTTTTGAAATGCTAGTATCTTTTGTTACTATTTTATTATAAATATATCCTAAAACTAAAGCATCCAACCCTTTTATCACAAGAGTAGCTGGAGCATAAATATAATATCCTGAGAAAACATCTGCAAAAAGAGATCCTATTCCTGCAGCAAGACTTCCCGCTACTGGACCTAATAAAATACCGCTAAGATACACCATACTATCACCAATATGAATGTACCCCTTCGTTGGAGTTGGTACTTGTATAAGCATTGTCCCTACCAATACCAAAGCTGCCATTAATCCAGTAATAGTCAATTGTCTTACTTTCATTTTATTCATTGTATCGTTCCCCCTTCTAATTATACCCATATGTATCATTGCTATTTCATTATAACAATAAATTGTATCTATGTAAATATCAAATTTTATAGTTATTGTATCGATACGCTTTGATATTTTTCTAATTTTCTAAAAAACACAGATTATTTCGTAACGTAAGTCCTATAAACTGCATACTATATAGTAAGAAAAAGGACAAGAGATTAAAACATAGAAAAATTTAAAAAAGAAGGAGGTTTTATAAGTGGGTTGCTATGGTGGTTGTGATAGTAGTTTATTATTCTTCTTCTTACTTCTTGTAGTATTATTCTGCTGTCCATATTTCTATGGATGTGGATGCTAAAATATAAAGAGTTGGGAATTTTTCCCGATTCTTTATACATAATTTCTTACTTTTTTATTTTGTCTATATCTTTTCTATAATAACTAAACAAACGTGATGGTAATTTCCCTTTATCAATATTCAATTCCTTTCCCATTTCATTCTTCATTTTATTAAACGCTTCCCTTACCTTAGGGTTTATAGGTATTTTATCCATAAACAAATCATCTCCATTTATTTTTTCATCATTATTTTTTGCAGATCTAATCATTCAATACAGGAAATATAAGGTTAATTTTTTATACAAAAAATAAGTCAACAGCATTCACTATTGACTTAATTTAAAGGGCAGAATATTTTTTCTTTAGCTCTACAATAGCATCCCAAATAGGCTGATAATTAGGAAGTAGCTTCCTAGCCCTATATAAATGCCACCTAGCTTTTTCTAAATTACCTGTATAAAGATATATTAAACCTAAATTATGGTGTCCATATCCATTTTGAGGATATAATGCAACAACCTTTTTTGCATAATATTTAGCTTGATCATATTGTTTTAAATCTTCCCCATATATTTTAGATAGATTTAATAAAACAATAGAATCCTCTTTATTATACCTTAAAAATCTTTCATAATAATATATTGCTTTTTCATATTCACATATTTGATGATAGCATATACCAAGACTATAATAAATATCTTGTTTTGCTTCCAAAACATCTTCATCATTCATATCAAGTGTCTTTTGATAACAAATAATCGCCGCTGTATCTTTTCCAATCTGACAAAAAATATCCCCCATAAATTTCCAATATCTTGAGACATCTGGATATTTTTTTATACGGTCTTCTAAAAACGATAATGCCCTATCAAAATACTCGCAATTTACATATGCAATAAGTAAATTATTTATCAAATATTCATCATCTGGCTCAATCATAAGACCACGTTTACATACCTCTATAGCTTCCTCCTCTAATCCATTTAACAGTAAAAAATTACTCATATTCAAATAAGCTTCTGATGAACGTGGCTGTAAACTAGCTTGCACTTTTAGGCATTTAATGCTTTTATGCAATTCTCCTTTTGTTTCATAATAATAAGCTATATCTTCAAAAACATAATATCTTTTATATTTTTTTAGAAAGAAGGGATTATTTCTATATATACACATAAAAGCAGCCCTTGCAATGTCTACTCTACCATCTTCTAAATGACTTTTTCCTTCTTTCAAAAAAATCTTCCAAGCATCTGAAGAATATCCTTCCTTCAACAAATTATACTTTTGTATCCACATCTTTTCCATTGCTCTTTGCGACATCAATTTCTGAGGAAAAAACAAATGCTCTTCCCTCCAAAATAATGGGATTTCTTTGTCAATTCTTCGTTTTATTGTATCACTCTCTTGTGAATCTTTTAATTCTATTCTTATCCAATATCCAGGTATTTTTTTATATTTGTTATGAAAAGAAATATCCTTTACACCAAAAATAGATGCATCCTGCATATTTTTATGATAAATTTTTTCTTCTACTTTAAAAATTCTTTTCATATAATCATTTCTTAATTTTTCTGTAGGAAAAAAAATACTAACTCCATCCAAGCATATAGCCTCCTTTCACTATAAGGGACTATATCATACACATGTTTTACACCTTTAGCCCTTGTTGATTTCAATACATAATATTCTAACCTTTTTATTTGGTGATTAAATATACGTTATTTCCCTACATTTCTTTTGTATAAATTTTCTATAACTTCTATTTCTTCACTTGTTAATTCGTATAAATCATAAAATATTTTGTCTATTTTTTCTTGAGCTGTATGATTTTCTCCAAACTGCACCATTTCTTTGACTATAGACCTAATTTTTTCAGAAATACACTGATTAAAAGTATAAATTATTGGTAAATTCTTCAAAGGAGTTGCATACAATTCTAAATAATCTCCCTTTCTTTTTCCTCGATTATATAACCAAAAATACATAATCTTTGAATTCAAAAGTCCTAACAGCATATAAAAATCTATATTCTTTTCTTTCGATGTAATAAAATATACATCTGCACTAGCATACCAAGAAGAACAATTCAAAGCAAATTTATTTTCTTTTGCTCTATGAGGAGCAACAATCTTCATATTTTCAAATATTTCTTGATTTCTAGGCCACTGTAGTGCATACCACTGTCTTATACCTCGAATCGTTTCTCTTCTTCCCTCTAAAACCTCCTTATATCTTGATAAATGCTGTAATACCTTTTTTTCTATCTTCGTTTTATCATTAATATATAATACATATTTTGATGAATAACTCTTTACACAATACCTCTGAATATCACTATTTTTATACATTGGCTTCAGATAATGCAAACCTAAAAATCCCAGTTCACTTGCTTCATCATGAGATAAAACAAATATCCCCTGATTCATTATTATATTCCTTTTTTTAGTAATTTCAAAGGGGATTTTTTTCTGTACCATATCTTTTGTTACTTTATCTGCTCCACTAACAATCCCTTGATTTACATTACATACATCTTTCAATATACACTGTCGACGATTATATAATTTTTTCAATATACTATCATATTCGTAGTCTTCTTGAATTAAAATATGTCCATTCCTATCATATAATTTTTCTTGATTGGATATTTCATACTCATATACTTTTTCTTCTGCTTTTTTATTCCCACAAAGCAATTGATACATATCTTTAGGATCAATATTTTTTTCCTTAACATACTTTACACAAACAGATTGATGCTTATGCTTATCATTTGCTATAAAAAATATAATATTATGCTGTCCCTTAGCAGCTTTGAAAATTTCATAATCATTAAAATTTATAATATCAATAAAAGAACAATGATTTTTAAAAAAATCCCGAAGTTTTACTGCACCATCTGCCGTTACAAAATAATTGGTTGTAATATAAGCTAATATTCCTTTTTCCTTTAAAATTTCTAATGCTTTATAAATAAAAAAATAAAAATAATCCATTTTACCTTCATAATATTTTTTCCCAAAAGGAGTATTTTTGATCCCATCAAATAAATCTTTATTTCCCTTTTCTCCTAAATATGGAGGATTTCCTATTACAATATCAAATTCCTTTTCTTTTCCAAATAAATTCTCATCTATCAAACTATCTGCCTTAGTAATATTAATAATATGTGGATACCCCTTTTGCTGCTGTCCACAAACTAGATCATACAAAGCCATTTTCCCAACTATTGTTGGCTCCCTTTGTATATCTATTCCAAACAAATTGTTCTCCACAATATTTTTTCTTATGAAAAAATCCTCTTCTTTTCTGCCTAATACTCTATAAATATTTTTTTTATATTCATATATTTTTCTAAAAGCACCAATCAAAAACAATCCTGTTCCACAGGATATATCAATCATTCTTATTTCATCAAATGCTTTCAAAATTTTTAAAAGTTCCTTTTTATCTAGTGAATTGTTTTCAAAAAAATATTTCTTTAAATATTCTTCGGAAAATCCAGTTTCTCTTGATAAATAAATTTCTAAAGCTCTTTGTACCATATAATCGATAATATAGTATGGTGTATAAAAGCTACCTGTCTTTTCTCGACGATTTAATGACAAATAATTATCATATATCTGACTAAATACAGCAAAATCAAAATCTTCTAAATTTAGATTCTCATTTAGTTCAAATTGATCTTTTATATCTTCTCTTATAAAAACACCTATATTTTTTAGAGCTTCCATTCCATATTTCTTTAAAAATATCACTTTGCAAATTTCTAATATAAAATCTGAATCTTTAATATTAATTTGTTCTGTATTCCTTACAATTGCATCAAAAAATTTCTTCCACTTCAAATTCTGCATCACATCTCCACCTAAATAAAGTCATATGGGTATCACATATACCTTTTAATTATCAATAAAAAACTTTAATCTTTATTTTTTTACTCAGTTATATACTTTATCCTATTATCTAATTCTAAATATATAATATCATATTTGTCAAAAACCTTTTTTAAAGAGCTTCTTCTCATTTGACCCACAATAAAATACTTTTTTAAATATTCATTGGCTCTTGTTAAGCTCTTTTCATCATTATATACTACACTCAATTTTTTTTCTAACAAAACATCTCTCATTGTCTTCATTTCTTCTAAAAATAAATAATGATTTTCTATCATATAATAATTAGTTTTAACATTTGCTAATTTGATCATCATATCATCGATTGCTGCAATATTTTCTTGCAGTAACTCTTTATTATCTTGATAAATACTTTGGTTCTTTAAATCTATGGTTTCATTTACTAATGTATAAAACTGTTCCTCTATGAATTGTATACTTTTTAAATAGGTAAATATTTGTTTTTTTTGTTTTATATAAAAAAAACTTTTTACAATGCTATTTTTCATAATGAGGTCTTGTTGTGTTAAATAAACAAATGATGTAGTAATAAAAATCATTAGTATACTCAAAATAATAAATTTCTGTCCTAAGCTATTTTTTCTAGCTTTTTCTTGTGAAGGTACTTGTTTGTTTTTAAATAAATTCATTTTCTCACCTTCTATTTTCATAATATTTTATATTATTTCTATACATTTTCATAGATTCCTTCACAAGCTTTTTAATTTAAATCAAAAAATAACGCGAAAGCACCGCGTTATTTTTAAATCAATTTGTTTTTTTTAAATACATACCATCTCCAACCTTTTTAACCCCATCAATTTCTTGAATCAATTGATCCACAATTAAATCCATATCTTTATACTTTATGTTAACGCCCTTTTTCTTTAAATATTTCATAATCGTAACCAAACGAATAGGATAATCACAAGGATTTTTAAAATAAGGATGCTTTTCAATCTTTTTTTTGATACTGTTTTTATCAATATCAAAAATACGAATTACATTTTCACAATCCTTATTTCTTTCTAGCTCACTAATCAAATAGTCAATTTTATGAATCGGCTTATTGTAATCCTTTAAAAGCTTTTTTAAATCCTTTAGAAATTTTAATTCGTTGTCTACAAAATTATCACAAGTATCCAAGTATAAAGGTATATCTTCATTGCACGAATCTACCAAATCTGACAATGATATTTGCATAAGAGTTTTTTATCCCCCTTCAAGATAAGTGTTTATTCACTATTAATTACATACTATTGTATATATTTTATGCTTTACTGTCAATTTTATTAATTTATTATATTGCTTCATTTTTCTTTTTAAAGAATATCCTCTAATCCTACAACTTCATCTTTATAATGTTTTGCTAAATCTCCTAAAATTGATTCAATTATTTTCTTCACTTTGATTCGATCTTTTTCAGAATTGCACTCTAATTCTATTCTATTTTTCTCTAATACTATTTCCGCCAATATTCCCTCTTTATCAAAAAATTTAAAATAATAACTTCCATCGTCTTCAAAATCAAGCTGAATTTCTTTATGCTTTTGTAATATTTCTTTAATAGTTTTTAAATCATCAATCAAGTATATACTTTGCAAAACATTATATTCATCTTTATCATCTGTTTCCTTTGTTACATCTGTAATAACATCTACATATTTTTGAAGTAAAAGACTATTTTTCTTCAAAAATTCCTGCCATGTAGCATATCGATTCTTTCCTTTGTATTCTTCATACTTTAAAAGTATATGTTTTTCTATCGCATTTTTAAAAATGGCTGGTATGTATATACTATTGCCAACAAATTTTGATCTATTTTTTATTTCTATCATTCTTCCAAGTATCAAATCTTTACATTGTGCTTTGTGAAATTTTTCTAAGTTTACAAAAACATCTATCTTTGTAAAAATATCTCTCAATAAACCTCTATCTTCATTTAACTCTTTTATTTCATATATGCTTAGATAAGAATTTATTTTTCTTTGAATCAATTCACTTTCTTTTTGAGATAATTGACCTTTCATCCTTTCATGATATTTTTCGATAAATGTATTTCCATCTTTCATGATATAGTCATATATTAACCAAGAATTAAAATCTATCATCATTTTATCATTAGTTCCTTCTTCGCCAATACTCCTATCAAAATATGCTTTTGCCTCTTCAATATCCTTTCTAAATTCATCATCCAGTAAAAATTTTAAAATATTTTCTTCTATGATCATTTCTAAATTTTCATAATTCATATGCGTCTCTCCTTTATAACTACTCTAATCATTTCAATTTAAATATTATATACCTATTTTACCCTAATAGCTACTAATAGATGAAATTTTTTCGACTCCTTAAATAATATAACTCTTACTACATATTATTCAGCCTGTCTATATTAGTGTTTTGATACAAATTTAATAGTTGTATTTTTTGTTTTTTATCTCAAGCAAATACAAATATTTCATTTAAAAGGGACATATACTTAATCGAGGTGATATAAATGGTAAAAAAACTTTTTACAATTTTGCTTATTATCCTTTTATTATCTACAGCCTTTATATTCAATGAATTTTTTAATAACAATCAATACATTACCACTTTCAAAACATATGTAATTCCTAACTTAAAAATATCAAATAAGCTTTTAGAAAATTATTATAGTACTAATACAACACTACATAAAAAAGCCTCTGAAGCTATTCTCCTAACCACACTAAAAAATTTAAAATACAACCAATGGATTGAATATGCAGATTATATTGATTTAATCCTATATAAGTCTAATGTACTCCCTTACAATAAAGATGAACTAATCGTTGTACTAAATCTATCAAAGGACTCCTCTGTCATAGCTATATATTCCCATGTAAACAACGAATACATATTTACAAATAAAATTGAGAATGTATTACCTGTTCAAAATATTAAATTTCTACCTGTTCCTGAATTAGGATATAATATGCTAATCACCGATCAATTATTAGATGAACGATTGGGAGCATTTTTTTTAGAAGAGTTCATAGAAATTTTTGTTTATCGTGATGATCATTTCAAAAGCGTTTTTAAAAAAGCAAAATATAAAGAAGAAATCTATAATGCAGAATGGGTCGACCCAAAAGCATCTTCAGAGAAATGGATAAAAATTATCGAAGCCAATAATATTACATTTAATCAAAAACCAAAATTGAATATATCCGTTTCTATTAATCAAAAAAAATTTGAAACCATCAAAAAAACCTTCCCTGCAAAAGGAGATTTTAAACTTACTGAAGAAATTGTCACACAAGAAAATTATTACTGGAGTCCAAAATATCAGATGTTTGTAATGAATGAAGGAATAATCAAAAATTCAACAACAGCTATCGCAATTATTGATGATACAAATCATTGGCTAGAATCTTTCTTAGGTTTTCCATCAAACAACTACAAAATTCTCACAGAGAACGGAAAAGTATTTTACTTACATAAACAATTTGTATCTATAAAAAGTAAATAGCTATAGGGGCAAAAGCCCTATTTTTTTTGCAGGATTTTATCTCTTCATATAGAAGATAATAGTTATTCACAATACAATCCGAAAGGAATGAGATTATTGACAAAAAAATTATTCTACGACAATATATATCAAAAAGAGTTTACTGCAAATATTGCTTCAGTAAAAGAAATAGATGGAAAATTTCATATTGAATTAAACCAAACTGCCTTTTATCCAGAAGGAGGCGGTCAACCATGCGATAAAGGAACTATAGAAGGTCTTGAAGTATCTTATGTATATGAAAAAAACAACAAAATTTATCATATAATAGACAGAGAGCCTCCTAAGCTTCATCTTTTAAAATGTGCAATTAACTGGGAAAGACGTTTTGATCATATGCAGCAGCATTTAGGACAACATATTTTATCTGCTTGCTTTCATAAACTATTTGATGCAAAAACAGTTGGATTTCATTTAGGAAATGAATTTGTAACAATTGACATCACATTAAACAATATATCTCCTGTTCAAATTGAAAAAGTTGAGTACTTTGCTAATCAAGTAGTATTTAACAATCTTCACGTAAAACAATTATATCCAACAGCTTCAAAGCTTTCTGAACTTCCTCTCAGGAAGCCTCCTAAAGTTAAAGAAAATATTCGCATTATAGAAATAGACCAGTTTGATTTTTCTCCTTGTTGTGGAACCCATTCATCACATACAGGAGAAGTAGGAGTTATTAAAATTAGAAAATGGGAAAAAATACGAGGAAATATTCGTATAGAATTTGTGTGTGGTAATCGTGCCCTTAAAGATTTTTACTGGAAAAATGATACTATAAATAAAATATCTAAGCTATTATCCGTAAAGGACATAGATGCATTGAGCGGTGTAGAAAGAATATTTTCTCAATATAATTCACAGAAAAAAGAGATTAGGAAATTAAAAGAACAACTATTAGACTATGAAGCATCCACCTTTTATCAAAGTGCCTATATAGTAAATAATATTAAAATTATTAACAATATCTTTGATAACAGAAATTTTGAAGATATAAGAAACTTAGCAGCAAAAATTGTCTCAAAACCTGATGTAATTGTTTTATTCGGTTTAAAAAATGAAAAAGCCCAAATGATATTAAGCTGTTCTAAGGAAATAGATATTAATATGACAAAAGTATTTAAAGAAGTATGTCCTATCATTAATGGACGAGGTGGAGGAAATGCACATACAGCACAAGGTGGTGGCGATCAAACATCAAAGCTTGAAGAAGCATTAAAAACAGCTCAAGATATTATCATTCATCAATATTTAGTATAAAAAAGAAAAGTGTCCAAAGACACTTTTCTTTTTTTCTACCCTATATATGCTTGGAAAATGATCTTACTCACATTTATTAATTATATATAAAGAATGAATATACTGCAATAGTATTTTAAAATTTTTTTTATTATTTTCGACATCTTTCATCATATAGGACAAATACATACTCAATCCTTTTATTTTTCAATAATTTTTACTTTTCTAAAGTTAAAAATTCCCAAATTCCTCTTTTTTATTCACAAATAAGTAACCAAATAAAATAGTTATCACAGGAGAAACATAACATAATACAGTATATAATCCATACGCTGTTGCTCCTACACCTGTTATAACTGTAATAATAATTGAATTTACATTCCAGGGAATCAAAGGTGCTATAGTTGTCCCTGTATCTGCTATACTTCTAGCAAGAATCGTTTTCTTTATTTTAAATTCTTCATATTTAGCTTTTAAAAACTTTCCTGGCAAAAGAATTCCTATTGTTTGATCACAAGCAACTGTTGTTAAAACAATACTTAATATAGAAGTTCTTGCAATCAAAGCTCCTTTTGTTTTTATATTTGATGCCATTTTATCTATCATTGGAGCAATTGTATTCGTACCTTCAAATATACTGCTTAAAGCAACAGCACCTATAATAATAAAAATCACCTCAATCATTGGAAGAATTCCTCCACCCCTCAAAATCCCATCTAATTCCTCTATTCCTGTCCGCGCATGATATCCAAATAATATAGCATGCATCAATTCCTTTATCTGGATTCCTTGAAAAAATATACTAATACATATCCCACCTAATAAACCAAAAGTCATATTCGGAATAACCTTTACACCTACAACAGCTAAAATAATCATCGTAATAGGGAACAACAATAATGCTGGTGAAATAGTAAAAGTATTAAAAATATTCCTTTGATAAGCTTTTAATGTTGAAACATCTACCTCTCCTGTAAAACTTTTTCCTAAAATATAATAAATAATAGCACTAACTATGAGAGTAGGAATCAATGTGGCTAACATATTTTTAAAAAAATCTTTATAATTTATATCTATTGTTTTAATAGTAAGATTAACCAATGCACTAATAGGAGATATTTTATCAGCAATAAAAGCACCTGAAATAATAGCTCCTAAAAGGATAGGCTCTGGTATTGATAACCCTTTTCCTATTCCAAGTAGAGCAATTCCTATCGTACTAATAGTTCCAAAAGCTGTTCCCATAGCAAATGATATCACTACCATAATCATAAAACATGCAAGTAAATAATTCATATGTACAATATAATCAAATCCATAATAAATCATAGTAGGTACAGTTCCTGAAGCAATCCAAACAGATATAATTGATCCCATAAGGAGTACAATGATATATACTGAAAAACATTCTTTTATACCTTTTAAAATCATCTTAATTAAAGCAGTAAAAGAAAAACCATTTCTCATAAATACAATTATAGAAAAAAATACACCTATAAAAAATCCATAAAACAAAGGTATACTCTTTATGATACAAGCTGCAATAGCGCCCATACTTACAGCAAATATGATATAAATGTGCTTAAATGATCGATTATTTTTCATAGCTCCTCCTAAATTATTCATTTATTTCTTTATATTGTAAATTATACACTAAAAATATAAAAAACCATTGAAAAATTTCAGTGGTTTGTCTTTTTTAAATATAAAATAAGCGAGCGTAGCTTAATATTTTATGAGAATAATCATTCAAAAAAGAATTAAAAGATAGAGATGATAGTATCGGGGCTACTGATCTTAGGAAAAGTATTGATGGATTAAGTATCATTGTTCAAACTCAGTTTCAGCTAGATCCTTTTGAAAAGGCACTATTTGTTTTTTGTAATAGACAGATGAATAAGCTTAAAATACTACATTTTGATGATGGATTTTGGTTATACTACCATAGCTTAGAAAGAAATAAGTTTAAATGGCCTATTTCAAAAGAAGAAGGCCTTAAAGTTACAGTAGAAGAATTAAGATGGCTGCTTAAAGGATACTAAGTAAGAACTGTTTCAAAATTCAAACCAATCAAAGGGAAAAATCACTTCTAAAAGATACCACAAAATCAAATCGAAGGTTAAAAATTCAATGATTTTGTGGTATAATTACTTGAATTTTAATAGAAAATGAGGGTAAAAACATGAGTGATTTATTCAACAAAAATCAGTTAGATGAAAAAACTAAAGAGCTGATTTCAAAAATGGAAAAAGAAATTGCTAATCTAAAAAATGAGTTATTCTACTTTAAAAATCAAATTTTAAATAAAAATAGAAAAATATTCGGCTCTTCTAGTGAGCAAACAAGCTCAATGCAAATATCCATCTTTGATGAAGCTGAAAAATTCAGCAATTTAAAAATAGAAGAACCAACAATTGAAGAAATCACTTACAAGAAAAATAAGCCCTCTAAAAATATAGGCAAAAAAGATAATTTAGCGAATTTAGAAAAAGTAGTGCTTGAACATAAATTAGATGAAAATGAACAAGTCTGCGAAAAATGCTCATCAAATTTAGTAGTTATAGGAAAGAAATCAAAAGAGATTCTGAAAATAATTCCAGCAAAAATATGTGGCTTTATAAATCTCCAAGTAAAAAAGCCCCAATAGTCCTTTATGACTATCAAAAGACAAGGTCAGGTTCTTACCCTAAGAACTTTTTAAAAGGTTTTGCTGGGGTTATTCAAACAGATGGTTATACATGTTATAATCAGATTGAAAATGTAAAAAGGATATATTGTCTAGTTCACATAAGAAGAAAATTTCATGAAATCATAGTAAATCTAAATGAAGAAGCCCTCAAAGAATCACGAGCATTAATAGGGTTTAATTCTTGTGCCAAGCTTTATGAAATCGAAAAAAAGCTTAGAGAAGAGCATAGTGAAAAAGAAGATTACTATGATATACGTTATAAAACAAGACTTGAAAAATCTAAGCCAATAATAGAAGAATTTATGGATTATGTAGATAAAGAAATAAAAGATGCAGTGCCTAGAAGCCCACTAGGAAAAGCGCTAGAATACACAAAGAAGCTTTTACCAAATTTCCTTATCTTTTTAGAAAATGGAACACTTGAAATAGATAATAATGGAGCTGAAAGATCCATAAAGCCATTTGTAATGGGTCGTAAAAACTGTCTCTTTTCAGCATCATCAAAAGGAGCAGCTTCAAGTGCACCGCTTTATAGTATTATAGAAACAGCAAAGCTTAATCACCTAGCAGTAGAAAAATATCTACTATACTTGATGGATGAATTATCAAAGCTTCAAAACAAAGATAAATCATCTTTATTGAAACTTCTTCCTTGGGCCAGTGAACTCCCAAAAGAACTAAAAATTGAACTAAAAAAAATCAATCCAGTAAGAGATAATTCTCCTACTGGATTAAATTTTATCAGGTATTAAATTTATTTTCCATGCATCTATTTTGGGGTGGATACCAAAAATTGGATCGATTGTCAATCAGGGAAAATAGTTTAGCAAAATACAAAGAAAAGACAAGAATTAATAAGCAAAGCAGGAAATGACTACGAGCCATCATTTTTCAGGTAATTCTGTTGTTGGTAGCAAACAATAATGAATTTAAAGAAATATACAATTATTACACCACAAGAAAACAGAATTCACTAAAAAACTTTATTTCTGCAAAAATAAAATCGTAATTGGTAGTACTTCCAAAAATAGATATGGCATAATTCCTTAATCTGTGTTAAATAAAAGTTACCACACAAATATATAACAGGGGGTTAAGAACTTATGCCATATACAACTACTAATATTTTAAAACCAAACTAAGAAATTTACAACTATATTGAAGATGTAAATTATGGTATGATTAAACCATAAATCAATCATTTAAGCAACTTGATGTATGGTCTAGTGGCTGTACATAACAATAAGTCAATCTCTTCAATTTCTAAGGCTATCTTATCAGATAAAGATAGTAGCTGTATTTATAAGTTTTTAAGCAAGTCAAAGTGGGATGGTAAGATTCTAAACAGAAATCGAACAGCAAATTTGAATCTTTTTTTAGAGCAACATACCAAATCTAATTCCGTAGGATTTCTAATAATTGATGATACTGTTAATTCCAAGCCAGAAGCTAAGAAGATAGAAAGATTAGACTATCACTTTTCTCATGCAGAAGGCAAGAATATTTGGTTCCACTATGTAGTTACTTCTAATTTTGTTGTAAGAGATATTAAATATCGCTCAAGAATTTGTGAGAAATTTTAAAACACCATCCCATTGTAAAAAAATATATCCCTTTACAGATTCATGGTATAGCAATCAAGGGATAATTTATGAAAGTCTTAATCATTTTATTAGTGCTGTAAAAGGCAATAGAATTATAGTACCTAAAGGAATAAAACTTCAGTTTTCTAAATTCACAGAATATCTAGACCTCTCTACTTTAGATGTTGTGACCATCAAAGATAAGGAATATAGGAGATACGTTTATCAAAGTCCTGTAGCAAAATAATGGAGTTCTTAAAAGCTTTTTAAAGGAATATGAAAAATGGAGATTAAGAGAGTAAATAAAAGATATTTTAATATTATATAGAGAGGGAGTCGAATATATATGAAATTAACAAAAAAAACAATTATTTTAGGGCTTATTAGTATAACAATTATTTTTAGTATAGCATATATCTTAAATAATCTAAAATTTATTTCTACCACTGAGCAATCAACTGATAGTAAAAAGATAAAAAACACAAAATATACACTCAATGATCTTCCAAAAGATATTATTAAACATATTAAGTCCAATAGAATCACTAGTGATTTATCTAAAGAAGAGATGAAAGAAAATTTTAAAAAATGTTTATATAAATATACTAGCTTAGATGAAGGATTAGATAAGATTCCTAAGAATGATCAAATTAAAGGAAATCCTTCAGACTCCTTATTAACTCAACAGAATATGCTTAAATATGAAGAATGTGTGGAAGATATAAACTATCTTTTTACAAATCTAAAGTATGGATATCCTGGATATGAATATTTTGGTGGAGATGACA
The DNA here is from genome assembly GCF_019203185.1 of Crassaminicella indica. Lineage (NCBI taxonomy): Bacteria > Bacillati > Bacillota > Clostridia > Eubacteriales > Clostridiaceae > Crassaminicella > Crassaminicella indica. Next base: position 2,711,198 of record NZ_CP078093.1, read on the forward strand.
GATTTAATAAATCAAAAAGTAAAATCTTAAAAGAAATAAACCAATTTAAAGATGAAAATGAAAGAATAGAGACAATTCAATTCAATTTAATTGTTATTAGGAATTTAAAATTCATTAAGGATGGACATTTTATAGTAAATTATATGCCTCTTACTAATACTACATATACATTTATGAATATAAATAATTCTATTTTAAAAGATCGTGATAATTACTATATAAAAGATAACAACAAAATGTACTCCATAGTATCTATTGAAGAAAAAGATCCATCCTATTATATAAAGCCATCTCTTGATGATGATGGAAAAATTATATATAAAATTGTGTATTTAAAAGATGTTATAAATTCTGCATTATACATTAATATGGTTCTTAATGATGAAGAATCAGAAATTCTAAAGAAAGTGAAACTTAAAAGGGTAATTCCCCCCTCAAAGAAAATAAAATTGAAAAACTATATATTTAAAAAAATTCAAGGTATACCAATATTTAAAGTTACTTCTTTTGGAAAAGAATTAAAATCATTTCAAGAGGACGGTTTGAGATATTCAGATGAGAATATTGCCATATTAGATTTAAGAGGTAATAAAGGAGGTGCAATCTTTGATGGTTGTAAATGGATTTCGAACTTTACTAATAATAAGGTAGATTCTTTTAAACTTATTAAGTCTGCATTACTTACTAAAGTTTGTAAAAAGCGAATATCTGATAACTTTACTACAAATAACAACCTGAAAAAAGTAGACCTAAAGGATTTTTATGCTGGTATTGATTCCTCTAATTTAGTTGGTTGGTCAAAAATAAGGATTCCTGAATTAGGATACTTGAAAAATGATAAGATTATTATTGTTCTCTTTGACAAAAATACTGCATCAGCTAGTGAAAACATGATTAGTACGTTAAGTAAAATGGATAACACCATTTTCATAGGAATGAATTCAGCTGGTGCATTAAATATACCTGGTCTAGGGATTAACATTCTTCCAAATTCTAAGTTAACAGTTCAATTTGGATCTTTCATATTAATGGAACCAGACTTTGTTTGGAGAGATGGCATTGGATATTTCCCTGATTTTTGGGTTGAATCTGATGATGCTTTAGATAAAGCCATTAGGTTTATAAATAATTATATAAAGAAATAATTAAATGATAATAGAATAGTGATACTGGGCAGCTCCGTTTTTTCTGAAAAAAGTTATCAAACCTTACTTTAGTGTTTTGTCTAAAATAATACTAGTCCACTGTAACATTTAATTTCTAGTCCACTGAATCTACTTCTAAAATCCTGTCTATAATCTTGAATAATATCATATTGATGTATATAAGAGATCGCAAATCTCAAAGACAAATAAGTAAAGAAACTGGTATATCTAGAGACACCCTAAGAAAATACATCAGAAAATATGAAAACAAATTAATAGAACTAGGAAAAATCAACAAAGGAGATGATATGAATAAGGTGGACCTTATATGAGATATAATTTTGCCTCCCAAGTATAAAACTGGCCCAAGAACTAAAAAAGCTATGACAGATGAAGTTATAGAAAGAATTAAATATTACTTAAAAGAGAATGAAAATAAAAGGTTAATGGGATTATCTAAGCAACAGAAGAAAAAAGTTGATATACATCAAGCCTTATTAGCCGAAGGCTTTGGAATTAGCTATACTAGTGTTGTAAATACTATAAATAATATTGAAAAAGTAGCCAAAGAAGCCTTTATTAAGCAAGAATATTCTAAAGGTGATGCTGCGGAATTTGATTGGGAAACTGTGAAATTATACACCGAAGGTAGTGTTTTAAGAGAATATCAAATGGCCATATTTACATCTGCCTACGGCAATTATAGATAGGCTAGATTATTCCCTAAACAAAATACATATTGCTTTTCAGAAGCTCACGTTTTATTCTTTGACCATATTCAAGGTGCTTACAGAACTGTAGTATACGAGTTTATGAGATTTTATAATGAACGTAGAATTCATTCTAGTATTAATGATATGTCTCCAAAAGAATTTTATGAAGCAAGTCAGAAAAACAAAATAAAAACTAAGGAAATACACTTATAACAAAGGTATTTTAAGAATGAAAGAGCTAATAGTACTTATTGTTCAAAAATAAGGGGTTGATCCGAATGATACTTAATCCATCAATACTTTTCCTAAGATCAGTAGCCCCACAAGCTAAGTATACTGTATCTATTTTATTTATATTTAACATGTCTTCATAATCGCTTCCAAAACGGATGATATTGAAGCCTTGTCATTATTTTGAATATATATTTTGGCTTTTCCTATCTCAATTTTAATACTATTTGTTGGATACGATGTAGATGTAGTAGATACGTTTTTAGAAGTTTTTTCTTTAAGGTTGACAGCATGAAATACCTGATGATCTTTCTTTTTGATATTTTTTCTTCTGTAATATAGTTGATGGATGCTAATGTTATTTTTTTTGCAAAAAGACCTAATAGTTCCTTTATGTAAAGAAAATCTATTTAAAATATCTTCCCTGTCAATAGCTGGTGATTCTTCTTTCATAACAGGTAACTCCTCCTATATCTCCTATATAATAGATTTTGTTATCTGTTATTCTAGCAAAGTAAGATACAAACTACTAGGCAGAAAATCTTTGACGGTTACGAATAATGTTTAAAACAAGAAGCAGCAAATCTAAGAGCTAAAATATATGAGGAGTTTTAATTAATATGCATCCATAAATTCTTTTCTCAAACTATATACACTACATAATAGACATATAAACAAAGATGAATCTCTTGATTTTACAGGAACTCATCTTTGTTAGTTAAGATAATCCGACAAAACTCACCGCTAAGACAATATATGGGGATAATTATTGAATTTTTTTCACATTAATTATTTATCAGCGAAGATGTCATCAAGGGCTAAGTAATTTCCAATATATACAATTTACTTTATCCCTAGATGCACGGATGATCCTATTACCCCATGTTGAAAGAAACTCAAAACACAAGTAATATAAATTTTTCCATTCATTCTACAAAATTCTGCTTTTTTTTTAAGTTGTTTATATTATTATTATTATAAATGCAGTTTTATTTGTAATCAAATAGAAAGGAAGATTTGCATGTTCTCAATACCATTAGCTACGGCTGTAATGATAGGTTGGCCAGAAATATTTATAATGCTTATAATGGGATTTTACTTATCAAATATAAGAAAACTAAACATATTCAAATTACTGTTTATAGCATTTATACAAGCTATTATTACCTACCAGGTAAGAAAGCTAACTGGAATATTTGGAATACATACCATTGTACATATGATTACATTGACTTTATTGGTTTATTTTATTCTAAATATAAGCTTTTATAAAGCTGCAATCCCTGTTCTAATGGGAACTGTATTAGAAGGAATGATTCAAAGCAGTATGTTACCGAATATTTTAAACTTTTGTAAAATTGATGTATGTAATTTAGCACAAAAACCTAAGGATATAACTTTGTGTTTTATGCCTATTTTTATAGTTTCATTTTTGTTTATATTTCTTATTAAAAAATTTAATCTCTCCTTATGGGATGTTGAAAAATAGAAGGTGTTATATTGAAAATATTTAACATTTATATGCTTATTATTACGATTCTTTTACAACTAACAGTAATTTTAATGTTTAATACATCTATTGAAACTGCTACATCCCTTGAAAATCTCAAAAGGTGTATACCATTTTTCAACTTATTAATAATGATTTTAACTTTTTTTGTTATTTTTTCTATAAAAAAAATAAATGAATATAGAAACAAAGAAATTGAAAATAAATTATTAAAAACCTACTTAAGTAATGTAGAAAGTATACTTACTTTATTTCGAAAACAAAGACATAGCTATATCAACCATATACAAACCATAAAATCTATGAGCTATTTAGAAGAGTATAATGATTTAATAGATTATTTAGAAGGGATTTCAGAAGAATATAGAAATGTTTCTGAATTAATCAGAGTAGGAAATCCAGCTCTTACAGCTTTATTGAATATAAAAAAGGAAATTGCAGAAAAAAAAGGCGTGAATGTATATATTAAGTGTAAATACAAAACAAATTTTGAATGGATTAGACCTTGGGATCTTTGTGATATGGTAGGGAATTTAATAGATAATGCAATTGAAGGGGCTACGATACTCACTAATTCCAAAAAATGGATAAAAGTAAAAATCGATAAATCTGAAAATAAATATATCTTACAAATAGAGAATACAGGAAAATTAGATAAAAATATTCCTACAGAAGAGTTATTTAAAGCAGGTATTTCTACTAAAAATGCGACCAGCCGAGGGTACGGACTATATATCGTAAAACAAATCGTTGAAAAATATCATGGAACTGTAAGCATAGAAGAAACAGAAGATGAAACCGTATTGGTAACATTAGTGCTAATAGAAGGAGTACAAGAAAATGTTGAAAAGATTATCTGATACAATAGCTATTTACATAAGCAAAAATTTAAAAAGTGATAGGGATAAAATAGAGATTTATTCCTATGGACTACAAATATTTTTAGGAACAGCTTTCGAAATCATATTTATTATTATTACTGCTTATTTGCTTAATACCTTAAAATCTACAATTGTTGTATTAGTGTCTTTTATTCTTTTTAGAAGGTTATTAGGGGGGACTCACTGCACTATTTATAGAAACTGTTTTTTTGTAAGTGGGTTTAGTATGCTTTTATTAGGATTTATAGGTGATCAAGTAGTCTTATCATCTAAATACTTATTCGTTTTACTTGGATTAGCTTATATATTCTCTGTCATACAAACCATTAGATATATTCCAATGGGAACAGAGAAGAAAATGATAAAAAATTCAAATACTCGTTTAAAAATCAAAATACAAACAATACTACTTTTAAGTTTTTGGATGATCATCATTTATTTATTAAAAGATAAAGTTTCATCAAAATATATATTTTCTAGTTTATTAGGGGTAATTGGTGCATTTTTCTTTAGCACCCCTTTTAGTTATAAAATCATTAATCATTTAGAAATTTACTTGAATTTCTTAACAAAAGGAGGAAAAAAACAAAATGTTTAAATCAATGAGAAGAAATTTATTAGCTCTTGTTGCTGGGGTAGTCACTATGGTAGCTATGACAGGTGTAAGTACTGCATGTACATGGGGAGTTTACGAGCCTGAAATACCTGAAAGTATTAGAAAGGAACTTTAATTTAAAAGTATATGATGAATATATTAATATGTGATGATGATCTATATACAAGAAAAATGCTAGAAAAAATAGTATCACAAAATCCTTTTGTAGATACTGTTTTTCTTGCAAAGGATGGCGTAGAAGCAATTAATATGATTAAAAATGAATCTATTGATATTGCATTAATGGATATTGATATGCCTAATCTAGATGGCATAGATGCAGCAAAAATGATGAGTAATTTATCTTCTAAAACTAGATTTATTTTTATTACTGCGTATATGGAGCATGCTATTGAATCTTTTAGCGTACATCCTTATGATTATCTTTTAAAGCCAATAGATATTTCAAAATTTAAATATACACTTAATAATCTTATAATCATTGTTATGGAGGATTTTAAAGAGAATGGTATTAGAAAGATTACTATAAAAGATAAAAGTAAAATATCTGTTGTTCCACTAAAAGAGATATTATATTTTGAAAAGGTAGATAGGGATGTATTGGTACATACTCAAAAAGAAGAGTATACCTTAAGTAAAACATTAACTGAACTAGAAGATAAACTTAATAGTAGTTTTTGTAGAGTGCATCAATCGTTTATAGTAAATATAGAAAAAATAAAGACAATTACAAATATGGGAAACAGATCTTATCAAATTGAATTTACAGGATCTGAAAAAACTGCTTTAATGAGTAGATATAAGTTTGAGAAGTTAAAGAAGATTGTAATTTTTTAGAATCGGGGAACGCCGAGATACATGTAAAAAGGGTTCTGGTGCAAAAAATATTAAATGCTAAAGTAATTTTCTTTCCAATTTTACTTTATGTCATTAAACCAAATAAATTATTGACTTGTGCAAAAATTCTAGGGCGTTAGCCCAAAGATTTTATATGATTCATACAAGTTGATATTAATTGAAGCTAATATATATGTCCATATAATTATATACTTAAAGGTATCCCCTTTAAATAACTGTATTATATCTCCAAGCGTTAGCTTAGATTTTTCTTGATTTACTCTAGCTCGATAGATCTCTAACAAAGTGTAGGCTAAATATACAACCATCCAAAACCTTGTAAGGCCTTTTAGTTTACGCATTTGATAATGCTTTAATCTTAATCTGTCTTTGAGATATAGAAATAATATTTCTATTTCCCAACGATTAGAATAATACTTTAAAATGGCTTTGTTACTAAGCTCTGTGTCGGTAGATAAAATAGATACTGTTTTAGGATTGCTTTATTAGCTTCAGAACATATTAGAACTACAGCATTCGGATTGACCCCCTATTATTGGACACTATCTTAAATTTTCTTAAGATAACATAGTATTTCAGCTTTTTCTAAAGTTGTCATGTAACTCTCGGTCTGCCCTTGACATTGAGCCTTTGTATTCATGATGTAATGCTCTTAAGGCAGCATTAAAAGTGAAAGAGCTTGCCTTGTTAATAGGCTATCATGCATGCCCTAAATATCAAGGGTACGCTCTGCCAGACCTAAGTATAGCTTTTATAGCGCAATATGAACTTTCTCATTTGTATTCTGTAAATATTCATAATACTCATTTGGAGGCATAAACTTTGTAGATGAATGGATTCTTTTCGTATTATATTTTTTGACGAACTCATTAACTTCTCTATAAGCTTGAGCATAATTTTCAAATTCATTGATTCCTAAACACTCATCTTCTAAGATACGATGATATGCTTCTATATATGCATTCATGTTTGGCGTATTATATGGAATTCTTTCATGTTCTATATTTAAATCTTTACAAGCAGTATTGTAAGCATTGCTAATATATTGAGGGCCATTATCTGATCGAATAATAGGCTTGCTTTTAACATCATATAATTGTCTTTTTAGTAATGCTGTTTTAATCACTCTAATTCCATCTTCTGCTGTGCAACTAAGACCTATATGGTATGCAATAATGTTTCGATCAGCTACATCTATCATGCTCATAATGTAAAAAAATCTATCTTCGCCTGCTATATATCCATATTTTATATCTATTTCCCATAGTTGATTAGATCCTGTAACAATTCTATTTTTTGCGAGTTTTCTTGGATATTTTGGTTTGATTTTTCTTTGTTGTTTTAATATGTTCAGCTCTTTGCAAAGCCTGTATACTTTTTTCTTGTTTATGATTAAATTGCAATTTCTTCTCAACGCATATGTTAATTTTAAGTAACCGTAGGAATATCCTTCGTCTTCAATAATTTGAATAATATATTCCTTGATTTGTTCATCGGATACCTTTTTCCCATTATTGGTTTTTGAATATCCTGGTATAGCTCGTCCAGGAGCTTTACCTTTCGCTTGAGATTTTTTTGTCACGTGATAGTAGTGTTAATGTCAATACAAATTCCTCAAAAAAGGGAAGATTTTTTCCCCACCTAAAAAATATAAAAAAATAAATAATTGATTTTAAGTTTCAATCTCAGATGATTTTTTATTAGTTACTTCATTATTTTGAAACATAGACTTAATTACACCTTCACGTTGTTTCATTCTATAACTTTCACCTTTAATTACAATAAAATGGCAATGATGTATAAACCTATCTAATATAGCAGTAGCTAATACTGGATCATAAAAGATTCTTGCCCATTCTTCAAAAACTTTATTTGATGTAATTATTATTGAGCCTTTTTCATACCTTCTTGATATAATTTCATAAAAGTCATCAACACTATTTTGATTAAGTTTTTTAAGTCCTAATTCATCCAATATTAGCAAATCTGGGCTTGTATAATATCTTAGTTTTTGCCTAAATGAATTATCAGCTCTTGACATATATAGCTCTTCGAGCATTTCATTTACAGTTGTAAATACTACTTTATAGCCTTGTGTAATAGCTTTAAGACCTAGAGCTATTGCTAAATGCGTTTTTCCTGTGCCCGGAGGGCCTATTAATGCTATATTTTCTTTTTTACGTACAAATTCACAAGTACTAAGATTATACACAAACCTTTTATTAATTGTAGGTTGATAATTAAAATTATACTCTTCTAATGTTTTATGCTGTGGAAATTTAGCTTTTCTAATTCTATTTTTATTGCTATTATTTTGTCTATTTAAGATTTCATCATTTATTAATAATTCAAAAAATTCAATATATGACAAATCGCTTTTTATAGCTTCTTCATTTCTCGAATCAAGTGTTTTTACTATACCTGAAAGCTTCAGATTTTTTAATCTAGACATTAGCATATCATTCATATTTAAACTCCCCCAAACTAGCTAGTTTATCATATTCTGCAAGATTCCTTGTAATATTAGTTGTATTTTCATTGATATATGTTATATTTGTTTGAGTTGGAAAATCTATTATACCTTTCTCACAGATTCTCTTAATAATTTTATAAGAAAAAGCTCCATAAGTATTAGCTCTTTCACATGCTTTATCAATTATTTCATCATCATATTTTGTTCTTAAAGAAAGTATTCCAGAAATAGATTTATAATCATATTTTTTGTTGTTTGAATGCTTTATGAAGTTATCAAAGAACTTAAGAGCATTTTCTCCTATTTCAAGCATTTCTTCTCTTTGTCTTGACAATATTTGAGCACTTGTTATACTTTTACTATAAGGATAATGTTCATTATTTGTTATGTATTCGCCCTTTTTATCTTGACATAAGGTATGGAGGGCTATTTCTTTTTCTTTGTAGAATATTTTTAATATATTATTTATCTCAATAGCTTCTATTTCTTGTCCTATATAAGCATATGGTACAGAATAATAATTAGCATCGTAGCTGATATGACAATTTGTATTTACAATACATTTAGTAGATTTAGATAAGATAAAATCTTTATTAGGGATAGGAATTAATTTTTCTTTTTCTATAGAGTTAAAAACTTCGGCAGGAACTTTTTTAGTTGTACCATGTTTTCTTATGTTTGCAATATTTTCAAGCCATTCAGATAAAAATTCTTTAGCTTCTTCGTAATCTTTAAATTCTCGACCTTTAAAACAATTATCCTTAACATATTTAACATTAGCTTCTACTTTGCCTTTATCCGTAGGAGTGTATACTCTACATGGCTGCGCCCAAAATCCATAATGCGAAGCAAATGATGCATAATTTTTTTGCACTGTAGGTTCATAAAAATCAGCTTCTAAAATACCTGCTTTTAAATTATCTATTTTTACTGTTTCAGGTACTCCACAAAAATATTTAAAAGTATTTTTGTGACAAGTAATAAAAGTTTTAACAGATTGGTCAAATACTATTTGAACATACATATATCTTGAATAACTCAATGTCATAACAAATATCCAAGCTTTTTTATGTCTGCCATTAACTTTTATTGTTCCTATATACCCAAAATCAACTTGAGCTTCTTCTCCAGGAAGAGAAGTTAATACCATGTAAGCTTTAGGTGGATTTTTCTTTATTCCAGCTATATATTTTTTTACAGTATCATAGCTTCCTTCATATCCATGTTCTCTTTGTAAATCTTGAAAAATGCGCTTTGCTGAAAGTTCTTTAGAAGTTTGAATATTGATATATTCTTTATATGGATCAAGTATTGAAGGATACGCTTTTCTTTCTACAGCACCATGTTTTTCAAGTTTTTCTAGTACAGTTCTTACTGTTTTTCTGTCTATTTTTAACATTTTAGCTATTTGAGTTTTGTTATATCCTTTTTCAAATAAAGTATCTATTGTAGTATGCATTTCAACCCCCAACATGTATTTCATCTCCCTTTGCAGACTTTATTTTATTAAACTACAAAGGGGTATTTTTTTCTATACAGATGGGGAATTTTCTTTCCCTTTTCCGGGTAATTAAATTCTACCACTAACAGTCTATTACAAAAAACAAATAGTGCCTTTTCAAAAGGATCTAGCTGAAACTGAGTTTGAACAATGATACTTAATCCATCAATACTTTTCCTAAGATCAGTAGCCCCACAGGCTAAGTATACTGTATCTATTTTATCTATATTTAACATGTCTTCATAATCGCTTCCAAAACGAATGATAGACGATGTAGATGTAGTAGATACGTTTTTAGAAGTTTTTTCTTTAAGATTGACAGCATGAAATACCTGATGATCTTTCTTTAATATAGTTGATGGATGCTAATCTTATTTTCTTTACAAAAAGATCTAATAGTTCCTTTATGTAAAGAAAATCTATTCAAATTTTGTTATCTGTTATTCTAGCAAAGTAAGGTACAAACTACTAGGCAGAAAATCTTTGACGGTTACGCTCAAATTACATTTTTCACAAACAAAAAAAGTCAGCCAAGAATATTTTATTATTCTTAACTGACTTAAATTTTATTAATGTGCCTTAACTAAATGACATTGCCCATTAAGATACTTATTTTCTCTTTTGTTAGCATGATCAAAGTGCTTAAAGTAGCAATCAAAACGATCACCAAACTTGGCTTGTAATGTATCAGCAATAGTTAGAAATATGGTAGCATTCTTTAACGTTTTAGGAATCAATTATATTACAATACCTACGGTAATTCTAATTAGTTCTTCCATAGGGAAATGAACATAGGATAAAACGTAATATAGGGAATTTAAAGCTTTTCCACTATATTTTTTAATGAAATTTTCATATAAAAATCGTATAGATCTAACTTCTTCAACAGAAGTAATGGCTAACATTAACCACAGAAATCCATCAAAGCTACGCTTTTTGAAAAGTGAGCAATATTTAAGTAAATACTGTTGTAAAGTTTGAATAAATGAATATTTGGATATACTAATCATATCAGATGCCTCCTAGGGTATTGGTCTTCATAAAATTAGTATTCCTAGTATTCAGGTGTCTGATTTTGTTATTTATATCCAATTAATTTATAATTTCTTGTAAAGTAATGTAAAAATATTAGATAGATACGATTTTATACTTACCACCTATACTCATTATATCCACCTTCAGGACCATTGTCTTTGTCATACCATTTATCTAATAATTCAAACCAGTTACCTACTTTATTTATTTCTTTATTTATTCCTTCTTTACACCATTTTAATTTTCCATAACACATGTCTCCAAGCGCTAAATATTTAGTTAAATCAAGAGGGCTATACCAAAATTGAGATTCAAAATGTCTATGGTAAACGCGATTAGAATAAACTTCACTATCACCTGATGGGAAGAAAATAGATAATCCATTTTTACCATCCTTAAATCCATCATAATCTTCTCCCCCATAAGAATAGAGAATCATATCATCTACTCTATCCATAAGAGTTTGAGATTTACTATAGATATTCGATAAATTTGTTATAAGAATATCTTCATTTTGATTATATATCACATCATAAACAGCAGTCTGTTGTTTTTCTATATATACTTCATTCATAACAGTATTAGGTTGTTTTTCATTATATACTTCATCCGCAACAGTTTTTGTGAATTTATCACTATATTTTATTTCTTTTGCAAAATCATATAAATCAAATAATGGATAAAAAAGTTGACTAATTATATTATTCGAATAAAAATAATGCATAATTTTAGGATTACTTATGTTCCCTCTTAATTCTTCGATTTTTTGTTTCTCATCCTCAATAGCAACAACAAGACCATCTACTGCATTTTTAACATCTTTTACTTTGGATAAGTCATAACAAGACAAAGTTTGATTTGTAACAATATTTTTACAAGAATCTCTCTGTTCTTCAACGATGATTGCACCAATTTGAGCATTTGTTATAGTTTTAGGAGAATAATATTTTTCATATCCCCCCAAAGTTGAATCCTTTTCATTATTGTGTCCATCTTTAGTTTGTAATCTGTTTAGAATCTTATCATATTTCCAACCTTGTTCCCATTCAGCTGTAGCACAGCCCACCATAATATCAGCTTCAAATCCACCATTTCCTTTATAAAATTGATAAGCAAACTCTACATTTCCCATGTAGCAAGCATCTAAACCTAAAACATCTACAGATTGTTCTTTAGTTAGTACATCAGAAATCTCTCCCGTATATAAAGCATCATATCCATTTGTTTCATCTGTACATACCATTTTTCTTTTTTCGTTTTTAGGATCTTTTCTTGGTCCTCCTCCATGATTAGAAAGAATCAATACATATTTATCAGCTGGGTATTTTTCTTTACAATAATCAATAAAATTTTTTAGTGTGTAAGCATCCCCCATATTAGCTTCAAATGTTGTAAAAATTGTACTTATTTTAGGAAATTGTTTTCCACCATCTAACCTTTTAACTTCATTTGGATTGATCTTATATAATCTTGTATCATCAAAATCTTCTCCAAATACCTCTTGATCAGAACTATAGCTTTCATGTCGGTCTACTAACGCAATCAGATTAATTTCTTTAGTAACACCTTTTTTCATTTCTACAACGTCACTTAACAAATCTGGTTCAAGATCATTATCTGCATCGCAATAGTACATTATAGTGATAGGTTTTTTTTCTACTAATAATTCTTTTGCATAAGCAAAGTTAAGATTTCCTAAAACTAGACATATCAATAGAACAACGGTCAATATAGCATTATTTTTTTTATTTTTAATCATTATTAAACATCCTTTCGTTTTGTTTAAAGTACACTGCAATTTATTAAATAATTCTTAATAAGCTTGATGTTAGTATAAAAGCATGAACACGAAAAGTAGGATATAATAACTATATCTGAAAGGAAGTGTTCACATGAAACAAAATGGAAAAAGATATGATGATGATTTTAAAAGAATGCTTGTTGATTTATACAATACCACCAATCATACCTACAAAAGTCTCGAAAGCGAATATAGCGTAACAGCTACAACAATTCAAAGATGGGTAAAGGATTTAACTCCTATCGATCCATCGGATGAAAATTCTATAAGCCCTCGTGAAAGAAAGCAAGCGCCGCTATGGAGCGCATAAAATCCATCAACAGATGAAGAAAGAGAAACTGCTTGAAACAATACCTAGCCTAAAAAGAGTTCAAAGATTCATGAAAAATATGGGTTTATTTGCTGTACTCATCAAACGATTTAAATACAAGAATACCAAGACTACTAATAAAAATCTTCCAAATCTATTTAATCAAGATTTTTCGACTACTAAATTGAATCAGAAGTGGGTTGCCGATATAACTTATATCAATACAATTCATGATGGATGGTGCTATTTAGCTTCAATACTTGATTTACATAGCCAAAAAATTGTTGGCTATGAATTTACTAAGAAAATGGATTAATCCATCGTTTTAAACGCATTAGATAAAACTATGCTTCGACAAGGAAAACCTAAAAATGTGATTATACATACAGATCGTGTTAGTCAATACCTAAGTAAAGATTATATAAAAGCAATCGAAGGCTATGGAGCAAAGAGATCTTATAGTGCTAAGGGAAATCCTTATGATAATGCTGTAATCAAATCATTTCATGCAATTTTGAAAAAAGAAGAAATTTACCAAAATATTTATCGTTCATATGAAAAAGCTAATTTGGCTATATTTGAGTTTATTGAATCCTGGTACAACAATAAAAGAATTCATAGCAGCATTGGATATCTTACACCAAATGAATTTGAAAAACTTGCTGCTTAAAATATCACACTTTTTGTGTCCAAATATTGACATAAGTCCAGCTTCACATGTTCATCATTATTAACATATGATTCTACTATGCGTATATTTTATTTAAGACTGTTCATAGTCGCCTATTTGGATATTATATAATGTACTATAAATTCCTTCTAAATTCATGAGCTCTTCATGGCTTCCACTTTCCTCAATTCTTCCTTTTTCTAAAACAATTATATTAGCAGCTTGTTTAATAAAATTATTAAATCTGTGAGCTACAATAATACCTATTTTCTCTTTCAACAAATCATTATACATACTAGATAAATTGTACTCTGATATAGCATCTAATGCTGCATTAGGTTCATCTAAGATGTATATATCAGCTTCCTTTGCAAACGCTCTTGCTAAAGCAACTCTTTGCCACTGTCCAATAGATATTTGTTTACCATTATCAAACCAATACCCCAACTGAACATCTATGTTTTTAGGTTCATTCTTTGTCAAATCTTGCAAGTTAAATCTATTACTAATTTCATTAATACGATTATCGTCTCGAATAATATCTAAATTTCCATAGCCTATATTTTCTCTAAAAGTAGTTTCGAATTTAGCAAAATCTTGAAATAAAGTTCCTATTCTTCTTTGTAATACTGATTTATCTATTTCTTTCATATCAATTCCATTTATGTATACACTGCCTTCATAATCATCATAGAATCCCATCATAATTTTTATTAGAGTAGTTTTTCCACTTCCGTTTTTTCCTACTATTGCAATAAATTCCCCTTTCCTAATGGTTAAATTAATATCTTTTAATACATAATCCTCATCTTCTCTATATTTATAATATAGATGTTCTATTTTTATTTCGTTTATTTGATCTATCTCTTTTAGAGTTGTTACTTTTCTTTTGTTTTTTAAATTCAAAAAAACATACAATTGATCTATAAAAATACTTTGTTTTTGTATACTTGCAAACGACTCTAGAATTTTTTCAATATAAGATGTTAAATCTATAATCGTTCTAGTATAAGTTATAACATTTCCAATTAAAATTTCACCAATATATCCGATATAAAGAACATAAGCAAACATAAGTGAGCTTAAAATATGTTCAAATATCCCAACAATTGATAAATATACTATAGATTGCTTTGCAATCTTTAAATCTTGTAAATTAAAACTATTAATATAGTTTTTATATTTAGTTATAAAATAATCAAACAATTGATATGCTTTTAATTCTTTATAGTTCTCTCCATTCTTTATAAGAAAATCATAGTACCATGCTTGTCTCTCCTGATTAGTTCTCGCTTTTATTATTTTAAATTCTTTTATGTTTATATTTTTAACTACAAAATATTTAACAATTGGAACTATCAAAACAATTATAACAATCCAAGCTTTAAAATAAAGTAAAATAATTACATATGAAAACATAGTAATCAAAGTACTTGAAATATTAACAAACATGTTAAAATATGATAATAGCTTACCTTCACTTTCATATTGTGCTCGTCTAATTATGTCATAAGTTTCACTATTTTCATAATCCTTCAGCTCAAGATTTGTTACTTTTCGTAATACTTCCTCTTTAATTATTAAATTAAATTTTAAACTAAACTTAGTATTAAAATATCCTACTAAACTTTGAAATATAGTTTGAAATAAATCCACCCCTGCATAAAGAGCTATATAAACAAATACTTGTCTTATATTTTTTATTCCAAGTTGTATTAGATTTATAATTTTCTGCATTAATAGTAAAGAAACGGTAGGAAGTATACCCGTTACTATCGTAGAAATTAAAGTTACAGCAAAATATCTCTTGTCTACTTTATATATATACTTTATTGTTTTAATTAAGTTTTCCCAAATATTAGTAGTTGTTTCTTCTGGATTCATAATTATTCTCCTATTCAACTAAATACATTAATATAAGTTGTTCATCTTATATTATAATAGTATGCAAATTATCGTGTTTTGTATCTACCAACAATTATACTTAGTCCTACTAACTAAGTACAATAATTTTTAATGTGCTACCTGGGCTTATGTCAATATTTTGAACACAAAAAGTTTAACAGATTAAAAAGCTGACTTTAAATTATTCTCAAATTGGTCGGGAGTGATATAACCAATACTACTATGTATTCTATTTCTGTTGTATCAAGACTCAATGAATTCAAAGATAGATTTTTTAGCTTCATTAAAATCTCTATACTTTTTATGATTAACTTCTTCTTTTTTTAATATTGAATGAGATGATTCTATTGGAGCATTATCATAGGGATTACCCTTACTGCTAAAAGAAATAGATAATCCTAGACTTTTAACCTTTTTCATATATTCATAGCTAGTGTATTGGCTTCCTCGGTCAAAGTGAATGATAACTTGACCATTAGGTCTTTGGTTAAAATAAGCATTTTCTAAAGCTTTTATTGTTAATTCAGTAGTGATAGATTTAGAGAATGAGTAACCTATGATTTTTCTTGTATATAAATCCATTATTGATGCTAGGTAACACCAACCATCTTTAATAGTATAAATATAGGTAATATCAGCTACCCACTTTTGATTTATACAAGTAGCTGTAAAGTCTCTTTTGATGATGTTTTTACCTATTATTTCATTACACTTAGAAGAATAATACTTAAATTTTTTATGAACAATTGATCTAATACCTAGCTTTTTCATTAACCTTTATGTTCTTTTTAGACTTACTGACCATCCACGAGATTTTAGTATTTGTCTAATTTTAGGAGCACCGTAACGCTTTTTACTATCTAGATAAACAGACATAATGGCTTTTTAGTTTTTCATTTTCAAGAGATCTGTTAGATTTTTCTCTGGACCTACGGTCATAGTAAGTGCTACGAGGTAGTTCTAAAATTTTACATAACAATTTAATATTATGTTTTTTCTTATTATCTTCGATAAAAGAAATTAATGATTGAATATCTATTTTTTCGTGAATATGGTTAAAGCCTTTTTTAAGATTTCAATTTCCTCCTTGATCTTTGCATTTTCCTTTTTCATCTCAGCTATATCTTTAGGAGTAATAGGTTCTTGATCTTCTACTTTAATTACTTTGTTTTCTTTAATCCATTTATAGATTGTTGTTCTAGTTACACCATATTCATGTTCTAACTCTGATACTGAACTACCAGAGTTATATAATTCAATAATTGTTTGTTTAAAATCTTCGTTGTATCTTTTACCATTAGTATTCATACGGACACACCCTTTCATCTAATTATAGTTTATCTTGTTAAACTAAGTGTGTCCATGATTCTATACTAACACCAACCTGATAATTTTCTTTCTAATAATTTTGTTCCTTTAACAACAGATATTCTATCATTTAAGACTCCTTATATTGTATAGAATAGACATCTATTTTTAGATTTTTATAAGCATACCTACATTATATAAATACCATTAATCGACCATTAATACTCTTCCATACTCCATGCTTTCATGAATAACACCTAAAAGTGATAGTACAACTCCCATTGCTCCTTGTAATAAAGACAAATCATTTTCAAAATGATTTTTAATGATTTGATTCATATCATAGCTAGTATCACTATTCTTATTAAATATATCAAGAATTGCATTTATATCTTTCTCAATAGTTTTAACAAAACGTTCATCTTTGGTATCCCTATAAGCCATCATTCTTATGCATAAAACACTAGAATACCCATGACATAAAATTGTTTCAAATAAATTATATCGATTTACAGGTTGATTGATTATATTAATCAGATCTTTTTTATAAGTTTCCTCCTTTTGCGTATAACCCATATATTGAGCTGCTTTTTGCAACCCTCTTGCTATTCCTGTGTTACCATAACACCAACTTGCCATGGGAAGTCTTAAATTATCTGAATACTGTCCTTTGATAAAATTTTCAAAAGATAATTGCGTAGGCCATGCAGCAATATCATTACGGTATACTTTAAATTGATCATAAATATCAAACAATGTGCTAATTGCATTTTCAATTCCTTCTACTCTTATTTCTTTATTATGTGCTTTAGTTAATGCCACTAATGGTCCTAACATTCCATGAGATAAACCAAAATTAATATTTCCATTTGGAAACTCTAATTGTTCATCTTCTCTAGATAAATTTTCCTTAATAATATGAAAATTTATAATCGAATTATCCATATGCTCATGATAGTTAGTTAATTCAATAAGATATTTAATTAATTTTTCTAATTGCAAATTTTCCTCTAAATTCCATTCAAAATCTAGTAAAAAGTATACAAAACCAGATACTCCAGCAATAACATCATAATCGTTCATAAAAACATCATTTTTTCTTCTTAATCTTTCCACAAACTCAACAGCTTGCTCTAGAAAAAACTTATTTAATGTATTAGAGAATTTTGATAGATTTCCAGTTTTTTTATTAAATAAACTAACACAGAAACATTTATATCCAAATCCACCAATCATACCAAGATTTTTTTCTGAAATACCATATGTTTCTATTTCCTGTTTCAATCCTTTACATAAGTCATATCCCATTTGTTCCCATTTATCTTTATTATCTATTAGTGGATAGATCTCCGAAATTATCATTAAAAAATCACTATTATATATAGGATTTATAATTTCTAAATCATATTGTTCTTCAATGTATTGAAAAAAGCAATTTAAAAACTCATTAACCCTATCCCTTGTATTTTCTGAAATATGTATATAATTATTTGTATCACCTATCATTATAAAATTCCCCCTCTTTTTTTAATCTTTGCATTTTTTTATTTTTAATAGCAAATTCTTGAAATGACTTACATTCTTTAATCCATTTCTGATCCCAATAATTCCATTCATACTCTAGTTGCCCAACAGCTATTTGTTTATCAATGAGAATACTATAATAATTTTGATAAAATCCAAAGTAATCTTCCAAAAACTTATTTGAGTATCCATAATTATTTTGTATAGAATTTAAAAATTCAGCTGCACTTGTTTCTATAAACTCTTTAATTTTATCTCTCTTTTTAATAAAAACATAATTGCCTAAATTCTTAATACCTATCGACTCTTGTATTTCACACATATGTTCTTTTACAAACTCTTGTCCACTACTCATTGTAGTAGTTAATGTAAATCCTAATTTGCCAGCATAATTCATTAAATGGGCTGAACTAAATATTCTATCCTCAAAAGTTTTCATAATTCCCGATATATTGTTAAAATAAACGGGACTAGCAAAAAACACAATGTCTGATTCTAATAATTTTTTTCTTATCTTAAAAAAGTCATCATGCTCATCTACTAAGCAAAATCCATTATCTAAACAATTTGAACATCCAAGGCAATAATTTATTTTATAATCTCTTAAACAAATTATCTCCGAGTCATAACTCGTATCTAAAATCTGAATTTTTTCCAAAATTCTTTTCGTTAACAAATTTGTAATAGAATTATTGTTATTACTACCAACAACAGCTACTATTTTACATTTCACTATATCATCACTTCCTTATTACTACATGATTTTTTTAATAATTAATTTAGTAATAGTACATCCAAATGTTGTATGTGATGTAATACTATATCTATTTATGGTTATTTTTTTTACTCCTTTTATTTGCACAGTAGGTGATCAAAGGGGTCGTAATATTTTATTACAGTTTAATTATATAGTTCTACCTAATTATTTTATTTAGCAGCGTGTACCTTCTCCTGGTTTAGCAGCATTACGACAAGCTGTCATATCACTTGGTGAACAATGAGTTGAAATTTCAGAACAATGTCTTTCTGATATATAAGTATAACAAAAAACATTAGCCGTCCACGCACGGCTAGTATTTTTATTATCAGTTTTAACTTTCTTTAAATTCAAATCAAAATCTTTAAATTTACCCACAGTAATCTCTCCTTCATATGATTTAATTACATAATTTTATCTAACTATTTTTTTAGCAGCGTGTACCTTCTCCTGGCTTAGCAGCATTACGACAAGCTGTCATATCACTTGGTGAACAATGAGTTGAAGGATCAGAACAATACTTTCTTGATAAAACAGTATAGCAAGTAAGTGGATTCATCGTCCAGTTACGAGCAGTATTTTTATTATCAGTTTTAACTTTCTTTAAATTCAAATCAAAATCTTTGAATTTACCCATAGCAATTTCCCCCTTATGATTTCTAACTACTATTATTGTTTTTTATTAACTCTTACGACCCCTTTGATCACCTACTGAATTAAATATGCGGTACTTTTATTTTCTTTTTGTATACTTCCACTTTTCTATTAAATCATGTAAAGAATGTCTTATGATTGATAAACATTTTCCTTCGTATGCTGTATCACCAATCATACGATTGCAATACATATGATTCATAGAAAATATAATCTCTTTTTTGATATTTGTTGTTTTTTTCTTTTCAATCTGCTTTTCTAACTGTTTTTTGAATTCAAATAACATTAGCTGTCTTTTTTTATATACTTCTATTATTTTTAATAATCTTTTATCAATTTTTTCAACTTCTCCTTTTAATATGTATTCTGCGATTCTAAGATAATTTATCCTTTCTTTCTTAAATTCATCTCTATATTTATTTCTCAAATTCTCTTCATCTAAGATTTCAAGCAATTCAAATTCATCATGAGTTAGCTCTTTTAATACCGATATCATACCAACCATATATAACAGTTCTTTATCCTTTTCATTATCTAAATCAAATGAATTTAATATATTAATTACAAAAATGCTATCCGCATAAAAAAATTGTTCCGCATATTCTATTAATTCTAATCCACCATATCTATTCACTTCTCTTTCGTATACATCAAATATAGTTCTATTAATTAAACGATTTTTTTGCAATTCAAAAATCCAAGACTTAATTCTATGTAATTTATTTAATGCTATATTTTCATTCTCAAATTTAAATCTTAGTCGTAGATGTTTTCCATTCTCATAATATCTAAGAAAAAAGAATTTCTCTAAATCTAGATCATCTAACAAACATGGTAATTCTTTTGTTAATAATTCATTTTCTTTATCTCCTAATCCATATAATTTCATATAAATCCAACCATGGTCTCCTAAAGAAAAACGTTGACTCTTGTTTTGAATCATCCTATTGTTTTCTACAAAATCCTCTTTTATAGTCGATAAAAGTATTTTTTTATTTTCTTCATGTTGTATGAATGAAAAAACAAATTCTGCCATATAATTATTCTGGTCTAAATCCTCTACAATGGGATTGCTAAACATTTCAGTTTCGTGTAAATTCAATTCACCATTCTTCTTAACAGATGAATATATAATATCTAAGAACTCTTCATGTTTTAAATCAACTAATATTCGATGGTCTCCTTCACACAAACATACATAGTCATCAATTTTATATTGGTGAATGACTTTATCAAAGCTTTTTTTGAACTTTTCTAAACTTTTCATATCAAAGTTCTCACTACTAAAATTCCAACTTTTAGGATGTATTACAATACCCTCAAATTTAATCCTTGGAGTATATATATATTCATTTTTATAAAGAGTGAAGATTCTGTCTATTAAATCATCTTCATACTCCTCAGAAATAGTTCTTAACAAATTTATTATCTTACTATTTAGACGAGATACTAACATATTGTCCATAATTATTTTGCACTTTTTGTTTTTGCTTATTGATTTTATGTATAACTCTCTTTCCTGTGATAATCCTATACACAAATCATTTATATGGATTTCACCAGAAACAGTTTCATCAGTACAAGCTATAGCTAAGTAATATTCATGATTTTTATTACTATTTATAATGTTATTTACTCTTCCAGCAACAGGTTTTTCTCTTACTTCTACAAGTAAATATTCATTTTCAGTTAATTTAATTTCACTTTCATATATTCTGTTATACTTTGCTATTAATTGCGGGTCGAAAACATTGTAAAATCTTTGAAATATACTTCCTGCTTTATTTGAAACAGCAGGACCAGCAATAATATTGTAATCTTTATCCTTTTTATTTATATAAAAGCTCATATCGAAAGATTTTGAACTCTTATGTTTTTTTTCCTTTTTAGGTATTGATGAAAAATCACTATTATATAAATTAACTTCTTCAGTACTATTCATCAAAGCTAACATAATTTTATCATCAATAATTTTTTTTATTGATCTTTCCCTTTCGCTTATTGTCTTATCAATATTTCCAATTAAATCTAATCCATTAAATTCGCTTTTATCAATAATATCAATTAGTGGAACCTCACTGTTTAAACCAAATTTTTGAGAAAATGCTTCTTTAAATTTGTCTAATTTTGAATATTCAGTAGCATTTATAGAGATATTGTTTAAGCAATTTGCAAAATGCTCTAATTTATCTTTGATCTCATATGATAGACAGTTTTCATTTAATATTAAACCTTTATTAATCTTTAAATAATTCTTGGATTTATGAATTTTTTTCATTTTATTATAAATTGTCTCTATTATTTCTAATTTGTTTTGGTATTTGTTATATTTATTTAATAATATTTTAATTTCCTTAAATGGTTCTGCTAATTTATTAGTGTATTCATTATTTCCTAATACTTTGATAACATGTTCTAGGTGATTATCACAATAAGCAGGTATTCTTAAGTTGGTTATCAAATATTCATTTTCTATTAACTGAAATAATGTATAATCAATCAATTCATCTGGAACATCTTTATATGTTTCTCTAATAATATTTTGTATTTTTGAAAAATCAGTGAATTTTTCTGTATTTTTTTTTATAAGTTCAATCAGGTTCGTATATTGTATATCATTCTGTTCAATACAATCCTTATAATCTTTGAGCATACCATGGTTAGAAAAATATGGATTTTTAAGTCTATTTCCCCATAAATAACAAATGGGATTAAATTTTACTTTAAGTTGAGAAACCACATTAATATCACTTTCAAATTTATGTATTGCACAATCCATCCATCCTATATCTACACTAATATCTTTGATATATTCTTTTTGATTTACACTAATATCAGTTTGATCTGAAAATTCACCCAATCCTACCCCTGCAAACAATCCAAAAGGAGTCGGCCTAGTTGAAGCCCTTATAAAATATTTCAAAAGTCCTAAATTATAGTTTTTAACTTTCTTCTTTTCTGTTGGTGGATTGTTTAAAGATGCATACAGAGATTTACTAGATAACAATACACTTTCTTTCATAAAATTCATTATTTTTTCATTTTTAGAAATATAATCCGAAATATTAACATCAGTTTTATTAAAATCCCAAAATGTTTTGAGAGACAGACTTGGTACTCTTACCATAAAAACATCATGACACAAGTATCTCATATCTCAGTCCTCCTATTTTTCCTTTCTATCTATGGGGTCTCCTACTAAATTACTACTAAGATACAACTAAATCTTTTATCAAAACTTGAATAAATGTATTAATCCTCTATATCTACATATAATGTCTTACCCTTATATATCTTAATGTATTTAAATTACTAAGTTATGGTGTTAGTATAGTTTTATGGACACAAATTGGTTAAATATATAAAATAATAACTGAGAGGATGTGTCCATAATGAACAATAAAAAATTCAATCAAGATTTTAAAAAGACAATTGTAGATCTTTATTATTCTGGTCGTTCTGTAAAAGAATTAAGCAGCGAA
This sequence comes from Crassaminicella indica, assembly GCF_019203185.1. Classification (NCBI taxonomy): domain Bacteria; kingdom Bacillati; phylum Bacillota; class Clostridia; order Eubacteriales; family Clostridiaceae; genus Crassaminicella; species Crassaminicella indica. The sequence continues at coordinate 2,734,572 of NZ_CP078093.1, forward strand.
TATGGTGTTTCAGATGTCACCATATATAAATGGATTAAAAGATTTTCTCCTATATCTACATCAGATGGAAAAACTACTACATTAAATGATGTAGCAGAATTAAAAAAACAAATTGCACGCCTTCAGGAGGAGAATACTATCTTAAAAAAGGCTATCACCATATTCGCCAAAGCATAAATGACAATCAATTATTTAAAGTTATTACAGAGCAGTCTGATAAACATTCTATACAAGCTATGTGCAAAATACTAGAAGTTTCTCGTAGCTCTTATTATAATGCACTTTGTCATACACCTTCTAATCGAGAACTTGAAAATAAAGAACTAAAAGAAACAATTTATAACATCTATACTCAATCTAAAAGAAGATATGGTGCTCCTAAAATATATCATATGCTTTTACAAAAAGGATACACAGTTAGCATAAAAAGAGTACAGAGAATAATGCGAAAGCTTGGTATTTATGCTATTACAGTCAAAAAGTATAGACCTTATTCAACAAAACAGAAAGTCATAGAATATCCTAATCTACTTAATCGTGATTTTCAAACCACTGCACTTAATCAAAAATGGGTAACGGATATCACTTATATACATACGATAAAAGATGGATGGTGCTATCTTGCATCTGTTATGGATCTTCATTCTCGTAAAATAATAGGGTATTCATTTGATACTGCTATGACTGTAAATATAGCCTTACAGGCTGTAAAGAATGCTTATATTTCACAAAATCCTACAGATACACTTGTATTGCATTCTGATTTAGGCTCGCAATATACAAGCATGGAATTTGGGAGGTACCTTAAATCTAAGGGGATACAGCATTCCTTTAGTCGTAAAGGGTGTCCTTATGACAATGCTACTATTGAATCATTCCATTCTGTATTAAAAAAAGAAGAAATTCATCATGTAAAATATATAGATTTTTATACCGCTAAATTAGCTATATTTGAATACATTGAAAGTTGGTACAATAGAAGTCGTATTCATGGATCATTAAAATATAAAACCCCTCAACAAGTAGAAGATGAGGCCAAAATTGTATGTTAAAAACTAACTTTTTGTTGTCCAAAATATTGACATAGATTCATTATATAGTTTCTATATAAAAGTTATATAACTGCATTTTTTGACACATTAATGCTTAACGTAGTTTTTAATCTAAAATGTTAGCAAGTCCCCTATATATTTTGACAACATATTATCACATTTCTTTTACTTAACATATATAAATTCATTATTCAGTCACATATGCTATTTAAATAACCATATTTATTGTATAAATAGGAGTAAAAACAAAGTAACTGTCATAGAAGAAAACTCAATTTTATATAATAAGCCTTTTGACAAATTCAAAGATCTATATTTTATACATCTTTTCCATACCAAATTATAACTCTAGTTCTGTAAAATAAAAAGTTAAATTGGTAAATTTACCAAAAAATGAATATGGCATATCACTATACCTTCGTGTTATATATAAGTTACCACACAAATACACAAACGGAGGTTAGTAATATGCCAGTTATATCTACTATTCTAAACTTAAACCCTGAACTTTTCAACTATTTATATGATGTAAATTATGGAATGAGTAAACCACAATTTAATCATTTATCCAGCATTATTAATGGTTTAATAAATATAAAAGGCAATAAAACTATACCCAAAATTTCCGAAAGTATTGTATCAGCTAAAGATAAAAGTTCTATATATAATAGGTTGTTGAATAACTAAAATTACCAGTAAAAAAGTCGTCCATTTTCTAGTATCATGTTAAGCGCCAACAAAACAATCTCTAGCAAGGACGACTGTAATGATTGTAACACTTAACAAGATACTTGATAACCCCTTTTATGCAATTTGTAAAAAATTACAAAAGGTATATGAAAAATTAATTTCTAAGCCTAATACTAAAAGTGTTGGTAGACCCAAGAAATACTCGGACTTACAAATTATCCAATGTCTTTTGTATAAGGTCATGAATAAAATTTACTGTTTAAGAGAACTTGAGTGGAAATTGACTAATGATATTATAACAACAAAGATAATTGGACTTTCCGATATTCCTGATCATTCTACTTTCTGCATCAGAGCAAAAGAGATTGAAAAATCTCAGGTTGCTGACTGTTAGTGGTAGAATTTAATTACCCGGAAAAGGGAAAGAAAATTCCCCATCTGTATAGAAAAAAATACCCCTTTGTAGTTTAATAAAATAAAGTCTGCAAAGGGAGATGAAATACATGTTGGGGGTTGAAATGCATACTACAATAGATACTTTATTTGAAAAAGGATATAACAAAACTCAAATAGCTAAAATGTTAAAAATAGACAGAAAAACAGTAAGAACTGTACTAGAAAAACTTGAAAAACATGGTGCTGTAGAAAGAAAAGCGTATCCTTCAATACTTGATCCATATAAAGAATATATCAATATTCAAACTTCTAAAGAACTTTCAGCAAAGCGCATTTTTCAAGATTTACAAAGAGAACATGGATATGAAGGAAGCTATGATACTGTAAAAAAATATATAGCTGGAATAAAGAAAAATCCACCTAAAGCTTACATGGTATTAACTTCTCTTCCTGGAGAAGAAGCTCAAGTTGATTTTGGGTATATAGGAACAATAAAAGTTAATGGCAGACATAAAAAGCTTGGATATTTGTTATGACATTGAGTTATTCAAGATATATGTATGTTCAAATAGTATTTGACCAATCTGTTAAAACTTTTATTACTTGTCACAAAAATACTTTTAAATATTTTTGTGGAGTACCTGAAACAGTAAAAATAGATAATTTAAAAGCAGGTATTTTAGAAGCTGATTTTTATGAACCTACAGTGCAAAAAAATTATGCATCATTTGCTTCGCATTATGGATTTTGGGCGCAGCCATGTAGAGTATACACTCCTACGGATAAAGGCAAAGTAGAAGCTAATGTTAAATATGTTAAGGATAATTGTTTTAAAGGTCGAGAATTTAAAGATTACGAAGAAGCTAAAGAATTTTTATCTGAATGGCTTGAAAATATTGCAAACATAAGAAAACATGGTACAACTAAAAAGTTCCTGCCGAAGTTTTTAACTCTATAGAAAAAGAAAAATTAATTCCTATCCCTAATAAAGATTTTATCTTATCTAAATCTACTAAATGTATTGTAAATACAAATTGTCATATCAGCTACGATGCTAATTATTATTCTGTACCATATGCTTATATAGGACAAGAAATAGAAGCTATTGAGATAAATAATATATTAAAAATATTCTACAAAGAAAAAAAAATAGCCCTCCATACCTTATGTCAAGATAAAAAGGGCGAATACATAACAAATAATGAACATTATCCTTATAGTAAAAGTATAACAAGTGCTCAAATATTGTCAAGACAAAGAGAAGAAATGCTTGAAATAGGAGAAAATGCTCTTAAGTTCTTTGATAACTTCATAAAGCATTCAAACAACAAAAATATGATTATAAATCTATTTCTGGAATACTTTCTTTAAGAACAAAATATGATGATGAAATAATTGATAAAGCATGTGAAAGAGCTAATACTTATGGAGCTTTTTCTTATAAAATTATTAAGAGAATCTGTGAGAAAGGTATAATAGATTTTCCAACTCAAACAAATATAACATATATCAATGAAAATACAACTAATATTACAAGGAATCTTGCAGAATATGATAAACTAGCTAGTTTGGGGAGTTTAAATATGAATGATATGCTAATGTCTAGATTAAAAATCTGAAGCTTTCAGGTATAGTAAAAACACTTGATTCGAGAAATGAAGAAGCTATAAAAAGCGATTTGTCATATATTGAATTTTTTGAATTATTAATAAATGATGAAATCTTAAATAGACAAAATAATAGCAATAAAAATAGAATTAGAAAAGCTAAATTTCCACAGCATAAAACATTAGAAGAGTATAATTTTAATTATCAACCTACAATTAATAAAAGGTTTGTGTATAATCTTAGTACTTGTGAATTTGTACGTAAAAAAGAAAATATAGCATTAATAGGCCCTCCGGGCACAGGAAAAACGCATTTAGCAATAGCTCTAGGTCTTAAAGCTATTACACAAGGCTATAAAGTAGTATTTACAACTGTAAATGAAATGCTCGAAGAGCTATATATGTCAAGAGCTGATAATTCATTTAGGCAAAAACTAAGATATTATACAAGCCCAGATTTGCTAATATTGGATGAATTAGGACTTAAAAAACTTAATCAAAATAGTGTTGATGACTTTTATGAAATTCCCTATAACCCTGACGGGTAGTAGTTTTATAATGCATTGGATAAAGATTTGGGCACATTATAACATCCCATTCATCAACATATTGAAATCTATTTTTTGTAAACTTTCCTTTTTTATGTGGTCCAAGTCTGTAACCTATAGCACCCTGTATATTTTTATCATTTAAACCTTTACAAATTGGAGCAGTAAAATATCCAGCATCAAGTCCTACAAATTTCACCTCAAAACCATATTTTTCAATTTGTTCATCTAGTATTTGAAGATAAGGTGTTGCATCATTAATATTACCAGGAGTAACATTAACACCTGTAATAATGTTATTCTCTGCATCTACCGTTCTGTGTTCTAGATAGAAGAAACCTTTGGGTTTTCTATCTCTATGCATAAAACCACTGTCAGGATCTGTAATGCTAGATTTAATTCTCTTTATTTCTGGCTCATGTTCTTTTTTTTTTAGAGGTTTTTTACCATGATTTATTCTATCTTCATTAATTGCATTTTCTAAATCATCAACATATTCTTTTACTTCGACTTTAATATATTTTTCTTCATACTTATTTTTATTAGCATTAGCTTTAAGATGAGTAGAATCAGTGTATAGTATTTTACCCAATACCAAATTATTATCTATTGCTTGTTTCACTATATTTGAAAAAATTTTTTCAAATATATCAGTACCTGTAAATCTACGTCTTCTATTTTGACTAATAGTAGAATGATGAGGAATCTCATCATTAATTCCATAACCTAAAAACCATCTATAAGCAATATTATATTTGATTTCTTCCATTAATCTCCTCGTATAATAAGTTTAAGTAATAAATTATTATCTATTGACTTGGATATTGAGCCCTATTCCTAGATAATAGAAGTATGGAATAAGGATCTATCTGGAAAAAGGCTGATGTCTCCTGCAGCAAGACTGCATTGAAAGACTGTCTCCCAGCCAACAGTTGTACTGCAAACTCACAAGCTGTATCTCTTGCCTGTCATACCGAATGTTAGCAGCTTCGGAGCAGCTTATGATTGGCAAGTATTGAATACTCATAAGCGAGGTTGTTGCCACCCTGTTGGTAACTAGGGATAGGTTTCAGTATCCAAGCCGTTCCAAATTCATAGAAAGGAGGTCCTATCCATGAAATTGTTTATTGGTATTGATGTTAGTTCTGAAAAACTTGACATTTGTTTTCTTGATAGTGAAGATCAAATTCTGCTTGAGATTTCACTACCAAATAATATCATTGGTGCTAGTAAAATCAAAGAGCATATTATAAGATTTACTGAGCATATCCAATATAAGCGCATCATTGTTGGTATGGAAGCCACTTCTGTTTACAGTTTTCATCCTTCAGCTTTCCTAGCAGAAGATGCTGAATTAAAGTCCTTAGGAATCGAAGTTGTTGTCATAAATCCAAAGACCATTCATCGCTTTAAAGGACTCTTTGAAGAAGACAAAACCGATAAAATAGATGCTTACCGTATTGCAGACTTTCTTCGTTTTGATCGTTTCAATATTTCTTTGATTAAAGAAGAACAATATATGGCTTTGCAAAGATTAACTAGATCACGTTACCAGCTCATTGGTCAACTGACTGAAATGAAGCAACATTTTTTAGAAAATCTTTATTACAAATGTAATACCCTCACTAAAGAAATCGATACATCTGTCTTTGGTTCAACTATGATGGACTTACTAACAGACTCTATGTCTCTTGAAGACATTGCCAATATGTCTTTGGAAGATTTGGCAACTGTTTTACAACAAAAAGGTCGCGGTCGCTTTAGCAATCCTCAAAAGCTTGCAAAGTCACTTTCCAAAGCCCATTAGAGACTCTTATCGACTAGGAAAAGTCATGAAGAATTCAGTCGATGTTGTCTTAGCTTCATACGCTATGATGATCAAAACTATAAAAAAGCAAATCAAAGAACTTGATAAAGCTATTCAGGCACTGTTTGAAGTTCTGCCCGAATCTAAATCATTGCTCAGTATTCCTGGTATTGGACCAGTTTATGCTGCTGGTATCATCGCCGAAATCGGTCAAATTGAACGATTTGAAAATGAAGCGAAGATTGCCAAGTATGCAGGTCTTTACTGGAAACGAAAACAATCCGGCAATTTTGAAGCTGAAAGAACGACTATGACCAAAACGGGGAATCATTACCTTCGTTATTACTTGATTGAAGCTGCCAATTCAGTTATGCGAAATGAACCCGTTTATAGAGAATACTATCTCAAAAAGTATCATGAAGTTCCCAAACATCAACATAAAAGAGCCCTCGTCCTTACCGCAAGAAAATTGGTGCGCATGGTGGATGTGCTGCTACGCAATCACCAACTTTATGCACCTGAAAGGAGTGTATAATATCGAATACTATTCGATGCGTAATCCTTTCGTTTTATGCCTAATTTTCCTTAGGTTTATTAAGTGATGCCTTTTTTAAGAAATATTTTCATAAATTTAGTAAAAAATTATCTGTTTTCATCTTGACTTATTACCACAAGTCTTTCGGAGCGAATACCATAAAGATATCCAATAAACATCATCTTAAATAAAACAACTGGATCAATAGATGGTCTTCCATTATCTAAACAATACTTATCTTCTACTAAATCATATATAAATGAAAAGTTAATATATTTATTGATTTTTCTAAGCAAATGATCTTCAGAAACTAGGTTCTCAATCATAACAGTTTCAATTCTATTTTGGTATCCATTATTCTTAGTTAACAATACAATCAGTCCCTTCGGGAAATTATTCTATATATATTTATTCTACATAAAAAGCGAAAATCCTTTTTGAAAAAAAAGAATTCTCGCTTTTTTATACTTTGTCAACAGTCTGAGGGCTTTTTAGCCCTAATTATTTTTATAATTTATTTCTCTAGCATATTTCAATATTCTATTAATTACTTTTTCTTTTAATGCATCTACTGCCTTAAAATTCATATTTGAAATATAAAATTTTTCCAGCTCATCATGATTTATTTTTGCCTTTGTTATATTCGAAATACCAGCATTTAACAACTGTTCTACAATCATTTTATCTTCCTTTAAATTTTTTTCATTTTCAACTAGAAGTTCTTTATTCATAAAAGAATCAAACTCTATTTTTTTATAGTAATTTTGTGCATACTTATTACTAGTAGTCATTGCTATATTCAATTTTGGTATAATAAGTGTTTCAATATTTTTTTCATCTAGTGATTCATGATATGCTTCCATATACAGTCCCTTTTTAATTCCTTCATCAATAAACTCTTCCATAAAATTAGAAACGCCTTTTACATATGAACTATCTATATAATATACCTTTTCTACTTTCCCAATAATAGTTGCATAATCATCTACTAATCCCTTTGGAGATAATGCACTTCCAAATAAATGACGTACTTTTCCTTCCTTTTCTGCATAATTCAAGGTACCGAATATTTCGTTCTTCAATATTCTTACAGCTTTATAAAATTTTCCTACATCTAAAGCTTCTTCATAAATCACTTCCATATCATCTCTTATAGATTTTGCTGCAGCAAAGTATCTATATGCTCTTTCGAATAGTTTCCCGATTTTAGACGTAATTTTTAAAATTTCATTTCTATTCTTGCGTATTCCATCTTCATTCCAAAATTCACCAAAATTCAGTATCTCATCTACAGCACCCGGATATTTAGGATCTACTATATGTGGTGCTGTACCATCAATCAAAGCAATCTTAAGCTCTGGTATAACAACTCCATCTAATGAATCATTATCTGATGAACATTGATGAAACTCTACATCATATCCTAGCTTTACCATTTCATAGCCTATTTCTTTCATAAAAGAAGACTTTCCTACTCCTGGTCCTCCTTTAATAATAAATAATCGCTTAGCATCACTTCCTATAATATGATCATAATAAGAATAGAATCCCTTTGCTGTATTCCCACCTGGAAAAACCTTCTTTATCCAACCTTTTTCACCCATATACCCTGCCCCCTTCTAACTAATTTCTAATATAGCGATACTATTATTCTATTTATTATCTTATTTTTTGTGCCTGTACATATTTTCACCTAATATCTTTCAAAAAATACTTTTTAACATTTATATGAAATTTTTCAAAAAAAATAATTTGTGATATACTTTATTTTGCTATAAAATAATTGTGTAAACCTAAGGTCTTGGAGGCAATCATGAATAAAATCAAAAAGCACTTCATTTTTATAATATCAGTAGCTTTATTTGGAGAATTATATTTTCATCCCTTTAATAGTTTACTTAGATTTTCAGCAGGAATTATTATGTTAAATTTAATTATTCTCATTGATGAAGATTCCTCCCCATTATCCGTTTCCTGTTTATCTGGCATCGGTGTATTTTTAGTCAGGATCTTTATTCGCATATTCTTTTCTTCTATGTCTTTTATAGATAGTGTATCGTTACACTTTCCATCAATAATTTACTACATTGCATACGGATTATTTATGCTAGCTACAAATATTAGAAAACAAAAAAATCAATTCATTACTTCTATTATTGTTTTGGCTTTTGCTGATATAATTAGTAATATATTTGAAATTCTAGCAAGGAGCCAACAAATTACTCCTCATCTAATCCAGATGACAATCTTAGTTGGAATCGCTCGAAGTATCATTGCCTATTTTATTTATTTGCTCTATAAAAAACAGGAATTATTTTTACTAACACGTGAACATCAAAGACGATACAGTCAATTGAATATATTAATTTCTGATATTCAAGCAGAGATGTTCTACTTAAAAAAATCTACCCATGATATTGAAGAAGTCATGCGAAAAAGCTATCAACTATATGAAGACTATAAGCATGATAAAACTTTAAAAGAAAAAACCTTAGATATTGCTCGCGAAATACATGAGATTAAAAAAGACTACTATAGAGTGTTAAATGGATTTGAGAATTTCCTAAAAACATTTGAAAAAAATGGTACAATGATGTTATCTGATATGCTTATAATTATAAGAGAAAATACACAAAGATATCTTGCAGAAAATAATAAATCTATTTCTATGCATTTTGACTTCAAAGATGATTTCGAGCTAAAAAAATACTATCATCTATTTACTGTCTTAAACAACCTCATTCTCAATGCTATTGATGCTTGTAAAGATCATGGAAACATTCATATCCAACAAGACAGTGATACAAGCAATATTATTTTTTATGTAAGGGATAATGGTGAAGGAATTGCTGAAGATATACTTCCACTAATATTTAATCCTGGGTTTACAATGAAATATGATAAAAAAACAGGTAAACCTTCTACAGGTATAGGACTCTCTCATGTGAAACATATTATTGAGGAATTTAAAGGTACTATTGAAGTAAATTCTCTTATCAATAAAGGAACTACATTTAAGGTCATTATACCAAAAAATTCATTGATTGGGTGGTAATTTATGTTAAATACTTTTTTAATTATTGATGATGATATTAATATTCGAAAAATGCTAAAGCATTTAATCATAAAAAATAATTTAGGAAAAGTTTTAGAAGAATTAGACAATGGAGAATATGCCGCAGAAGAAATTCTTTTTTATAATCCAGATATTGTACTTATTGATTTTTTATTGCCTATAAAAGATGGTATTGAAATTATTGAATCTGCAAAAGCTCTTGGCTATAATGGAAAATTTATCATGATCTCTCAAGTAGAAGATTATGATATGATTGGAAAAGCATATGAAAATGGTATTGTTTTTTTCATTCACAAACCTATAAATATGATAGAGGCTCTTAATATTATAAAAGGAGTATGTCATAATATTGAACTTGAAAAATCTGTTGCACTGATTAAAAATGCCGTCTTTAATATTGAAAAGTCATCATATATTACAGATAAACCAAGTATTAACAACCAAATGATCAATATTTTTACAGATATTGGTATAATAAGTGAATCTGGCAGTAATGATTTGATCAATGTTATTGAAAAGGTTCTAATATTCAAAAGAAAAAATTTTTCCTCCAATTATCAATTACAAGATATTTATAGAAAAATTGCAGAGGAAGAAAATGCTATAAAAAATACTCATATTAACGCAAGAACAATCGAACAAAGAATTAGAAGAACAATTCTTAAAGCATTAGAAAATGTCGCAGTACTTGGAAATGACGATTATTATAATAACAAATTTATTGAATACAGCACTATTTTATTCGATTTTAAACAAGTAAAACAAGAAATAAAGCATATAAATAATTCTAAAGAAGATAGAGGTAAAATCAACATCAAAAAATTTATAGAAGGAATCATTTCTAAACTGAATTTTTAGAATAATGATAGATTTTTTGCATCATTTCTAAAATTATTGAATTGTAAAAATTTTAATTGTAGCATTTAGTTGTAATTCGTCGAATCACGTAGCATGTCCATTATAATATATTTGTGAACGTTTTCATAAAATAAATTTATAGGAGGTATGCTAATATGATATTACAACTAGACATGATTCAAGCATTAGCTCTTGCAGTAGTAGTTTTATTAGTAGGTCAGTTTATCAGAAAAAAAGTGAGCTTTTTAGAAAAGTTCTGTATTCCAGCACCTGTTATAGGTGGATTGATCTTTGCAATACTTGCTTTAATATTAAGACAAACTGGTATTATAGAATTTGAAATGGATGGAACGCTAAAAAAAGTACTAATGACTGCATTCTTTACAACTGTTGGTTTTACTGCCAGCCTTAGATTATTGAAAAAAGGTGGACTTAAAGTTGTTTTATTCCTTATTATTGCAATAATTCTTGTATCCCTTCAAAATGTTATTGGTGTTAGTTTGGCAAAGGTTTTCCATTTAGATACATTAATCGGTCTTTCAACAGGTTCTGTTCCTATGACTGGTGGACATGGAACAAGTGGAGCTTTCGCACCTCTATTTGAAGAAAAAGGTGCTATTGGTGCTACTACAGTAGCAATGGCTTCTGCAACATTTGGTCTAATTGTAGGAAGTATGTTAGGTGGTCCAATCGCAAAAAGATTGATCGAAAAGCATAATCTTTTAGATAAAAATAAAACATTAGCTTCAAAAGAAGTTGCAACAACAAAAGAAAATGAAATAAAAGAATTAATTCCTAGTAACTTCGCACTAGCTGCATTTCAAATTATCATTGCTATGGGAATTGGAACAATCATTTCATCTTTAATTCAAAAAACAGGTGCAACTTTCCCACCTTATATAGGAGCAATGTTTGCTGCAGCTATTATAAGAAATATATCTGATTTTACAAATGCTTATAAAACACCAAGTACTGAAATTGATATATTAGGAAATATTTCATTATCTCTTTTCTTATCAATGGCATTAATGGGATTAAAATTATGGCAGCTTGCTGATTTAGCAGTTCCTCTATTCGTAATGTTAATTGCACAAACAATACTTATGGGATTATTTGCATATTTTGTAACCTTCAATGTAATGGGAAGAGATTATCAAGCAGCAGTTTTAGCTGGTGGTCACTGTGGCTTTGGTATGGGTGCTACTCCAAATGCTATTGCAAATATGGAAGCTATTTCAAGCAAATATGGTCCAGCTCCAGTAGCATTCTTCATAATCCCATTAGTAGGAAGCTTATTTATAGACTTCTTCAATGTTGGTATTATTACAGCTTTCATGAATATATTCCATTAAATTAAACTGAACGATGGACAATAAGTCCATCGTTTTTTTGTTTATAAGTTTAATCTATTCTGTCACAATTTAACTTTTACAGTATGCTTTAAACATACTATGGAAATACTATTTTAGAGGTGATGGTATGAAAAATTTAAAGCCACATATTCTTTTTATCATGATTCTTTTGATCACTTTTTCTGCTGCTTCCTGCTCAAAAAAACCTCAAAAGCCAAGTTCAAAATCTGAAAACCAACAAAAACCTTTACCTAAAATAGTTGAAGAAATAGAAAAGGATGCATTAAAAATTATGTATGCAGCAGATATGGTTCCATACTTTCAAAGAGTCATTATAGAACAAAAGAAAATTGAAGAAAAAGAAAAAATAGAAAAAATACAAATGGAAATAGCTTCAAAAGACAATAAAGATCAAAAAAAGAAAGAAGACTCAAGCAGTAATATAAAAGAAAAACCAAAACCTAAAACCATTGAAGAAAGTATACTTACAGAATTGCTAAAAAAAGAAAAAGCATCTTCTGATGAAAACCAAGCAGAAAAACCTCCAAAAGATATTACTGAAACATGGAAAAAAATCAATACAATCATTGTAGGTATACACAATAAATGGAATATATTAGAACCACAATTAACGCAGCAAAATGTTTCTCTAGATATTATTACAGGCTTTGAAGAAACACTAGACAGATTAACAAAACATGGAATTGAACAAAATTATTTTGGTACAATGACTACTGCTAATATGCTTACTTCTTATTTACCAAAATTTATGCCTTATTTCAAAAAAGAAATTCCACCTACCGTATATACATTAAAATATCTTACAAGAAATATGGTATTACAAGCTGCTATAGGAAACTATACTGATGCACAAAAAAGTCTAAATCAAATTAAAGAGCAAGGCCAAACCATAAAATCTGAACTGATTGAGAAGAAAGCTAAATCTACAGCAGATAAATTTGATGCATCTGTAACCAATCTACAAAAAGCTCTTGATAAAAAGGATATACATCTTATTAAGATCAATACAAGCATCGTCATGAAAAACATCATGCTAATGGTTGATGATTTAGGTAAGCCTGTATCATAAAAGCATCATATACAATATGATGCTTATCCTTTTACACAAAAATACAGGATCAATAGAGAAAGGTCTTTAAGACATTTGCCATATAAAAAATCGGACCAAATCCTAAGACTTCCCTTTCCCTATCGTCCTGTACAATAATATTATCTGTCAGCAAAAAAATATTATTCATAATTACTCTAAGAAAAAACACCCAATCAAGTTTTTTTAGAATACAGGTGGTGCTTCCGGCATCTTTCTCTTATGCTCCGAACGTTTATGTAATCTTTCAATAATTTCTTGATCTTTTTTAGGAATCTCTTTTCCTTCAAGGAAATCATCTATCATATCATATGTTGTACCCATTTCTGTTTCATCAGTTTGTCCTTCCCAAAGACCTGCTGATGGAGGTCTATCAATAACACTTTGTGGTACTCCTAAATATCTTGCCCATTCATAAACCTCTCTTTTTAATAAATTAGCAATTGGTAAAATATCTACCCCACCATCTCCATACTTTGTAAAATATCCAGTATACACTTCAGCCGCATTATCTGTTCCTACAACAAGATAGTTTAGTGAATTTGCTATACAATAAATTGTGCTCATACGCAATCTCGCTCTCAAGTTTGCATCACTCAATTTCAATTGATTATTTTGATCTAATATTTTTTTGCTATGCATTGTACTTAATACACTATTAAATAATTTATCATGAACTTCACTTAATTCTACTTCAACATACTCTATTCCACAAGCTTTAGCAACTTCTAAAGCATCTAATCTATCCTTAGAATTACTTTTACAAGGTAAAATAACACCTAAAGAATTTTCTGGAAATGCTCTTTTTATTAAATTAGCCACTAAAGCTGAATCAATTCCACCTGATATTCCTACTACTAATCCTTTTGTATTAGACTCTTTTACCTTTTCTCTAAGCCAATTTACTGTTAAATCAATTTTTTCTTGTATGCTTCTACTCATTCAAGATCTTTCCTTTCTTTATAAATTCGTTAAAACTATTAGATATTATACCACAAAACTCCTCGACATATAAAGACATAGTCTCCTGAGACTATGTCTTTCTTCACCATATTATTCAAAATCAAACAACGACGTGCTTAAATATCGTTCACCATAGCTTGGAATAATCACAACGATTTTCTTTCCCTTTCCTAGTTCTTTTGCCTTTTTTATAGCTCCAAAAATAGCTGCTCCTGACGAAATTCCAACTAAAATACCTTCTTTCATAGGAAGTTTTCTTGCTGTCTGTATTGCATCTTCATCTTCTACCTGAATAATTTCATCAATAATATCTTTATTCAAAGTTTTAGGAATAAAACCTGCTCCAATCCCTTGAATTTTATGAGGTCCAGGTTTATTTCCTGAAAGCACAGAAGAATTTTTTGGCTCAATAGCTACTATTTTTACATTTTTTATTTCTTTCTTAATGATTTCTCCAATTCCAGTAATAGTTCCTCCTGTCCCTACTCCAGCAATAAGCATATCAAATTTATTATCCATTTGCTTTAAAATTTCTAAAGCTGTAGTATTTCTATGTGCTTCTGGATTTGCTGCATTTTCAAATTGCTGAGGCATAAAATAAGATGGATTATTTTTTACAATTTCATTGGCTTTATCAATAGCTCCCTTCATTCCCTTTGCTCCATCTGTAAGCACCACTTCAGCTCCAAAAGCTTTTAATAATTTTCTTCTCTCTATACTCATAGTCTCTGGCATAACAAGTATTACTTTATAACCTTTTGCAGCACCAATCATAGCAAGTCCTATTCCAGTATTTCCACTAGTAGGTTCTACAATGACTGAGTCTTTTTTTAATTTTCCTTCCCTCTCTGCTGTTTCAATCATATTTAAAGCAATTCGATCTTTTACACTACTACCCGGGTTAAAAAATTCTAGCTTAAGATATACTTCAGCATCATCCTTTCCAACTAACTTATTTAATTTAACCATAGGAGTATTTCCTATCAATTCTGTGATATTATTTACAACTCTCATACAAATCCTCCAATCCATAGTTTTCTTATCGGAATTTATGTATTTATTTTATAATATATTCATAATCCCGTCAACACATTATCTTTCCTTAATGATCCCCCCATCTAATTCATCAAGGTATAATGTGTCTTGTATAGATATTTCAGCTTTTGCATTAGTTATGTTTTTAATATTTTTCATTACTTGTTCACTTTGATCTACAGGAGAATAAATATACATATTTACAGCATCATCAAATATTGTATCTTTTATACTATATCCATCATTTAATATTTTGTTTTGAACTTTTCCAAGCATTGAATAATCTATTCTTATTTTAATCAAATCATACAAAGCTTTTTCAATAACCTTAGCTTCATTCAACACCAGCTTTGCTGTGCCAGTGTATGCTCGAACCAAACCACCTGTTCCTAACTTTATTCCTCCAAAATACCTTGTAACAACTATAGCAATATTTGTAATTCCTTCCTTTTTGAGCATATCTAAAATAGGTACACCTGCTGTTCCAGCTGGTTCTCCATCATCACTATATCTTTGTATCTCACTTTTTTTCCCTACTATAAAGGCAGGTACATTATGTGTTGCATTTTTATGTATTGATTTTATTTCTTCTACAAAAGCCACCGCCTCATCTTCCGTTTCTACAGGCTTTGCATAACCAATAAATCTTGATTTGTCAATAACATGTTCCACCTCTGCATATTGAAATATAGTTTTATATCTTTTAACCATAACTTTCCCTCCCTAAAATAATAGAAGAGTAGACTAAACTACTCTTCTATCATTATACCATTATTTCTTGTATAGCCATGTCTTTATATTTTTTATATGCAAGGTTAACTAAAGATTTATCTTGATTATGTGTAATCATATTTAATGCTACATCAATATCATAAAAACCAATATCCCTAAAACCTAATTCCTCATTTAATTGATAATTTTCTTCTAATGCCCTCATCAAATACCATGTTATTTCATTGCAAACTGGCTTTTGTCTGCTCATAGAAAAAAATTCGTAACAAGTTTCTCCCACGCATGAGATAATTTCAGCTTCAACACCCGCTTCTTCCTTAACACGAGTCAAAGCAACATCTCTTGAAAGATCCCCGTTACGAATTACACCCTTTGGTAATACCCATTGATCCTTTTCATTTTTCAAAAGCAAAACCTTATCCTCAAAGAACACTACACCACCAGCGCAATTTCTAAAAAGCATGGGGCATTCCTCCCTTCATATTGTATATTATTATCATAACCTATACATACTATTTTTTCAACGTTTTTCTGAAAATTTAAAATTTTATTTTCGTTCTATAGATAAACAACATAAACACTAAAAAAATATATAAATATAAGTGAATGACTTTGATAACTTTTGCAAAAAAACTTAATGAAATTACATGAAAAATAAGTTAAGAGCCTTCATTGTTTGAACGAAGTGAGTTTTGACGTTGTTTATCTATATTATTTCTTTCAAAATAAAATTTATGTATTATTTCCAATAATAATTTAAACTTCTTTCACGCATACTAATTGAAAAGAACTTTGAGGTGATTTATTTGTATATCATTTATCACTGCGTAGGTGGTTGTCATTCATCTTGTACTGCCGCTGCAATTCATTTGAATATTTTACCTACTCATCATACTCCAAATAAACACGATTTATTAAATATTCCTTTTTTTGATACACTGGAAAAAACAGATGCTGGAAAAATTATTTATAGAGGGACTGATGAATGTGGCAATAAAATATACACCCTCGGAAGGCAGTTTGTCCCTCATATTATTATTCCCTGCATCAAGGACATGTGGAATATATTAGGTCAAAAGGAAGAAGATCTCTTAATTATAGATACACTCCCATGCGTAAATTGGCTCATGAAAATAGGTGGTTTTATTTCTAGAAGATTGAAGTGGATTACATTTGGAAGACCTATTGTCGCACATGGAACCATTTTGGCATATAAAGATCTTGTAAAATTAGTAGAGGAGACAAAGAAAATCCTTCCTTAAGGATTTCCCAATCTCCTCTCAATATTATCAATAGCTTCATAAAATGCTTTTTTTACATATTTTTTTTCATTAGGATTTCCCAAAAGTCTTTTTATCTTCATAACAGACTTTTCATTTCCTATTTTTCCTAACCCCTTTGCAGCATATTGCCTTACTTGAGGCTTTGGATCTATTAAAGCCTTATGGAGATATTCAATACCGCTCGCATCCCCAATTTTATTAATAGCAGAACACACCATTCTCCTAACATTTCCATGAGGATGCTTGATATCCTTATAAACAATATGAATTAGTTTTTTTATCCCTAATTCACCGATAATCCAAATTAAAATCATTTTATCTTCTGCATTGCTTATTCGATTATATTGATAATAAATTTCTTTTGCCAAAGCTTTTCTATCTTCAATATTCATATTATTAATAATTTTAATCCTCTCAACTTTTGAAATCTCTAGCATTTTTTCTAAAATAGACTGCTCATTATCATTTGCAAAAAAAACTTCTGATTTTGCTAAAATAATTTGTCTTTTTACTTGTTCCACATTCATATTTCTAATCTTAGCAATCAATGCAATGCTTTTTCCTTCATGATATAGAAGATATGTTATCATATAATCCTTCATCGTATTATAATTTTCCCATGATAAACTCAAGCTATTCCCTTTTTCCATATAAGACTACTCCATTTCATTTAAACCAAATATTTTTTATATTTATTATAATCAATAGGTGCTAAACAAGTTTTTACAAAAACACCTTCTGCTTTATATTCACACTGGTCTACTTTAGTCTTATCGCATAAGTAAGATACAATCTCTCCTCTATCATATGGAATAAGCAGTTCTACCTTCTTCATATGAGAAAATATCTTTTCTTTTATTTTGCATATTAATTTTTCTATCCCTATCCCTTCTACTGCTGATATATGAATTACATCTTCTCCTGAAGGCACGTACATATTCTTAACCTGATCTATTTTATTGAATACAATAATCATAGGCTTATTTTTTACATCTAATTCTTCAAGCACTTTATTTGTAACTTTCATCTGCATTTCATAATCCTTATTGGTTGCATCTACAATATGCAACAATAAATCTGCTTCTTCTACCTCCTCTAATGTTGCTTTAAAAGCCTCTATTAATGCATGTGGCAGCTTATTTACAAATCCTACTGTATCAATTAGAATAAATTCTTCCTTGCTTGGTAGTATAATTTTTCTATGTGCTGTATCTAATGTAGCAAATAACATATCTTTTACATATACTTCCTTCTCTTCTAAAAGCTCTGTCATTGTAATAAGCTTATTCATAAGTGTAGATTTTCCAGCATTTGTATACCCTACTAATGCTACAACAGGCATTTCATTTTTCTTTCTTTGTTTTCTCTGAACTTGACGATTTTTCTTTATTTCTTCAAGTTGATCCTTTATGTCACGTATTCTATCTAAAATATGTCTTCGATCAAGCTCTAGTTTTTTCTCACCAGGACCTCTTGTACCTATTCCAGCACCAGTTCTTGATAAAGATTTACCAAGTCCTACGAGTCTTGGTAATCTATATCGAAGCTGAGCCAATTCAACCTGCAATTTACCTTCTTTTGATTGTGCTCTTTGAGCAAAAATATCTAGTATTAAAGTAGTTCTATCGATAATAGTTTTTTCAATAGCTTCTTCTAAATTTCTAATTTGAGCACCTGACAATTCATCATCGAATATAACTAAATTAGCATCTAATTCATCGCAAAGCATCTTAATTTCCTCTACTTTTCCCTTTCCAATGTAAAAAGACGCATCAATTTTTTGTTTGTTCTGCATTATCTTATGCAATACCTTTGCACCAGCTGCATTTGCTAATTCTTCTAATTCTTTTAAAGAATTTTCAACGGTCGTTATTTCTTTTTTACTTGATGTACTTAAAGCTACTAATATAGCTCTTTGCTCTACAGTTTTCATAATCTCATTATGGTCATTC
This sequence comes from Crassaminicella indica, assembly GCF_019203185.1. Lineage (NCBI taxonomy): Bacteria > Bacillati > Bacillota > Clostridia > Eubacteriales > Clostridiaceae > Crassaminicella > Crassaminicella indica. The sequence continues at coordinate 2,753,566 of NZ_CP078093.1, forward strand.
AATTGCATATTAATCACCAACCTCAACTTGTTCTATCATGTCTATTATACGCTAAAATGCAAAAATTTCACCATTAAGTTTTCATATATTATAAAAAATCTCATTTAAAAAAGATCGGATAAGATTCCGATCTTTTCATTATATCAATGAACGCATAAATACAATAGCAATAGCTACTGGTCCAACATATTTAACAAGAAATGACCATATACCAGCTAATTTAAATTCTAGTGTTCCACCATTGGTAGCTTCCTCAATAGCATTATCTGTTCCCCAAATCCATCCAACAAAGATGCATAGTAACAGCCCACCTAATGGAAGTAAAATATTACTTGAAACAAAATCAAAAGTATCAAAAAAGCCTTTATCCGGCAATATATGAAAATCTGCCCACGGACCAAGTGATAATGAACATGGAATACCTATTAAGAATAATATTAATCCGAGTCCAATTGTAGCAGTCTTACGATTTATTTTCCATTCATCTACGACATAAGAAACACATACCTCCAACAATGAAATTGATGAAGATAACGCTGCAAATAACACTAATACAAAGAACATAACTGCAAAAAATGTACCTAAAGGCATTTGTGCAAATACTGCAGGAAATGTAATAAAAATTAATCCAGGTCCAGCTGATGGCTCAAATCCAAAAGCAAAAACTGCTGGTAATACTGCAAGCCCTGCAAGCAAAGCAACTCCTGTATCAATAAGTGGAATAATCGTAGCACTTTGTGGAATATTTGTATCCTTGCTTAAATAGCTACCATAAGTAATCATACATCCCATACCTAAACTTAATGAAAAAAATACTTGTCCAAGTGCATCCAGTACAACACCTATTGTAAGCTTTGAAAAATCTGGGATTAATAGATATTTGATTCCTTTAACAGCACCGGGTAAAGTCATAGCACGAATAGCAAGAATAATAACCATAATAAAAAGTCCTGGCATTAATATTTTATTTGATTTTTCAATTCCTCCACCTATACCACCAAGTACAATCAAAAGTGTTGCTAACATAAATACTCCATGATAAAAAATTGGCACAGTTGTTCCAGATATTAATTCACCAAACATATTCCCTAAAACTTCTGCATCTGTAATATTTAATGCACCACTTAGCGCTTTTACAAGATAATTGATTACCCATCCGCCTACAACACTGTAGAACGAAAGAATCAAAAATCCGGCTAAAACACCCAAGCCTCCAACCCATGCCCACCTCTTACGTATTTTTCTATAAGCCCCTATAGCATTTAGTTGCGTATATCTTCCTAAAACAATTTCAGCAAGCATCAAAGTAAAACCAACCAAAAATAATATTATAAAATATACAAGTACAAAAGCTCCTCCACCATTTTTACCTGCCATATACGGAAACTTCCATAAATTTCCTAGCCCTACAGCTGAACCTGCTGCTGCTAAAATAAATCCTATTTTAGAGCCCCATTGCTCTCTTTCTTGATTTGGGTTTATATTTGCCATACTCTTCCTCCTTTTTGATCTATTGAAAATTTTTTTCTCTTTTTCACCCCTATTATCTTTATGATATGGAAATTTTAAAAATTTAAACCTAGAAAATAATTTATATTGTCGACATATTTTGATATTGTTTTACATATTCTATTCATTTATAGGAATAATAAATATATATCCTATCATAAGCTAACACTTAATTTTTATCCTCATACAAAAATAAAACTGTTACCAAATCTGTAACAGTTTTATTGTGATACATCACTAGGAACTAAGTTGAGAACTTCATCTTTAGGCACAAAAATATAATTTTGTGGTACTTTTCCTACAATAATAGTTTCTGCAATCGGTACTGCTGTTTCAACCATTGTAGCTTTAGAAGAAAATGGAACTATGATTCTTACTTGTGTCCTTACGACTAGATATATCTTATGTCTTGTCTGATTAATCCCTGATTGCTCAAATTCTGTTTTAAAATTTACATTAACCATTCCAATAGGAGTAACATTTATATTGATTTTAGGTCCATATTTAGCTAAAAGCTGACTCTTAAATACTGTTCCCAACGGTACTTTTACAGAAGAAGCTTTAATTTGCTTAATTTTATCCTGAACCAATAATGCAACCTGTGATGCTAATTTATTCATCATCATAGTATTTGCTTGCATCATAGTCACATTACCTTCATTATCTGTTCTAATAAAAATTAAATCTTGATATTTTATATCCTCTGAAACTTTTGCATTTATAGATTCATTAATTGCACGAGTTGCAATTTCTCTCGCTTTCACCTCTGCTATTGCTATAAATGCAGGTTTTATTTTCTGATCAATTAACATAAATCCATAAATAAGTATTAAAAATATAAGTAATATACCAATAAATAGTTTTAAGCTACCCTTCGTCTTTCTACGGTGGTATCTCCTATAACGCAAAAAATCACCCCCTTCTTATATAAATATGATGGTAAAGGGTGATTTAGTTACAATTTTAATTATATATATAGATAAACAACATAAACATTAATCATCATTTATACTTTTTACCCATATATTATTATAGAACTTTAAAAAAGAGGTGATCTTT